>NZ_JAWDJT010000001.1:0-563280 GCF_032464715.1 Hymenobacter endophyticus
CAAGCAGTTTCGCCGCGTGGCCACGCGCTATGACAAGTTGGATGCCCATTTTCTGGCCTTTGTTCATCTTGCCGCAACCGTACTCTGGCTGCGTGACTGTTAACACTTCCTAGTTCCCCTCCTCAGATGAGGAGGGGTTAGGGGTGGTTGACAATCGTTGAATAGTAACTAACTCTCGTTTCTAGTCTTTCAACCACCCCTAACCCCTCCTCATTTGAGGAAGGGAACTAGTATTTAGCCCCCTTTCCGCCTTTTTGCCCAACCTTCCCGCCTTTTGGCTCTGGATACGGAGAAGACAGCTGGCCACCTTTGTACTATCAGCTGTCCACTGCAACCGGCAGTAGCTGATGCTGACAAGTTCATGGCGGCGCAACCCGCTTTTCTTCTCCCCCTTTTCCTTCTGGTATGATTCTGATAACCGGCGCTACCGGCCACATTGGCGCGGCCGTACTCGACCAACTACTGAAAATAACCGACCCCGGCGAGGTGGCCGGTTTGGTGCGCGACGAAGCCAAAGCCGCCCACCTGAAAGCGCAGGGCGTGCAGCTCCGGGTGGGCGACTACCGTGACCCGGCCTCCCTGGAACGGGCCATGCAGGGCGTGCGCAAGGTGCTGCTGGTTTCCGGCGGGGCCGATGAAGATGGCCTGCAGCAGCACTATAACGTGGTGGACGCCGCCAAAAAGGCCGGTGTAGCGTGCCTGGCCTACACCGGCCGGGCCCTGCAAAACCCCGCCACGCTAGCCAATGAGTTGATGGTGCGCCACTTCCAGACGGAGGAATACATCCGGGCCAGCGGCGTGCCCTACATCCTGTTCCGCAACATTCTGTACATGGATACGCTGCCGCAGTTTGTGGGCCCGCAGGTGTTTGAGCGGGGCATTCAGCTGCCGGCCGGGCAGGGACGCGTGGCGTTTGCGCTCCGCCAGGAAATGGGCGAGGCCATTGCCAACGTGCTGGCCGACAGCCGCTGCGACAACCGCATCTTCACCTTCACCGGAGCCGCTACCTATTCCTTCGCCGACGTGGCCACTGCCCTGAGCGAACTGTCGGCCCGGCCCGTGGTCTACACGCCCATCGAGCAGCCAGCCTTTGCCGCACGGCTACACGCCCAGAGCCTGCCTGAAGCAGTAATCCAGCGTATCAGCGGCTTCCTTACCGACATCAAAAACGGGCAGGAAGCAACCGTCAGCACTGATTTGGCAGATGCTTTGGGCCGCACACCTGCTTCGCTGCAGGAAGGACTACCGACCATTTTCAAGCTGTAAAGAGTCAGCACCCAGGTAAGAAAGCCCGGCCAGCCTGTCGGGCTTTTTTGCGTTTGATGGGCAGCTCAAATGGCCGAGAAGCACCATATTGCCTCCCGATAGTCCAGGCGCTGTTCTGCGGCTGCCCTAACCTCTACCAGAAACTATGCCCTCACCTATCCGCTCCCTCCGGCCGTTTATTGGAGCCAAAGACTTTGCGGTTTCGCGCCGCTTCTACAGCGCCTTTGGCTTCACCGAGACGGTTTTGTCGCCGGCCATGTCGTTGTTTACGCTGGAAGGCGTGAGCTTTTACCTGCAGGACTACTACGCGGCAGAATGGGTAGATAATACCATGCTGTTTCTGGAAGTGGCAGATGTGGAGCTGTTCTGGCAGCACCTGACGGCCCTGGACTTGCCCGCCCATTTCCCCGGGGTACGAGTACTGCCCATCCGGCACGAGGGCTGGGGCAAGGAAGGCTTCGTGCATGACCCCGCCGGCGTGCTCTGGCACATCGGCGAGTTCAACAAAAGCGAAGAATAACTCCACGCCAGCAGCGCAAGCAATTTCCCTCCTTCCAGCCTGCTCCACCCATCCATGACTGCCCAAGACATCATCCGTGACCTGCAGCTACTGCCCCACCCCGAGGGCGGCTACTACCGGGAAACCTACCGCTCCGCCCACACCCTAACCACCGCCGAGGGCCAGTCCCGCAGCGTCAGCACGGCCATCTACTACCTGCTCGAAAACGAGGACAAGTCCCACTTCCACCGCATCCAATCTGATGAGCTGTGGTTTTTCCACCAGGGGCAGGCGCTGGAAATCATCCTGCTCACGCCCGACCAGCCCACCCGCCTCACCCTCGGCCCCGACTTCGCCGCTGGCGAGTTACCCCAGGCTGTTATTCCGGCGGGCGTGTGGTTTGCGGCCCAGGTCAAGCACCGCCCCGGCTACGGCCTCGTCAGCTGCACTGTGGCCCCCGGCTTCGATTTCGCCGATTTTGAGCTGGCCGAACGGGCCGCGCTGCTACGGGAGTTTCCGCAGGCAGCGGAGGTAGTGGAGCGGTTTACGCGGTAACTTTAGGAAATTGTTCCCCCTCGCTAACCGGTGCAACGATAAGTCGCTGATACAAGCATCTATCTTTACCCGAGGGCCGAACAAACCACGTAAGCAAGGCCTCGGTAGCGGAGGCAGGCCATGACAGCCGTTTTACTTCTACTTTTAACGTTTTCTATCCTTTGCTTCCCCCGCTTCGGGCGTGCTATTCACCATAGCGGCCGACTCCTTCCACCCGCTGCCCTTCCTCATGCTTCCGCTCGCCGCCGCCGCTATTGCTCCCCCCGATACCATCCTGCGGGACCTACTTGCCGTGTCGCTGACTGGCATCATTTTCTACACTCCTCTGTACGACCCGGCTGGCTCAGGCGACATCGTTGATTTTACCTTCGAGTATCTTAATCCGGTGGCCCAGCGCATGATGTCGATGCCGGAGGTGCCCACCGTAACGCATAACCAGCAGTGGCCCCATAGCATTGCCCACGGCACTTTCCAGTTTCACGTGGATGCCTTTGTCTCGGGTGAGCCCCGCGAATACAACATCAATTATCAGGCCGACGGTTACGATAACTACTACCGGTTGGCGGCCCGCCGCTCGGGCGCGGGCTTGCTGGTCAGCTTCACCGATACGGCCGACCAGCCTCGCTCACCCGTTGAAATTGCCCTTCGTCAGGCCCAGACGGCCGAAAAAACGGCCCGCGCCGATGCCGAAGCCCAGCGGCAACGCCTGCATGAGGTACTGATGCAGCTGCCGGCCCACGTAGCCGTACACGAAGGCCCCGCCCAACGCTTTACCCTGGTAAACCCGGCCTATCAGGCCCTGGCTCCCGGCCGCACCTTACTGGGCCTGCCTATCCGCGAGGCCTGGCCCGAGCTCATTACCCAAGGTATTCTGGATGTGCTTGATCAGGTCTACCAAACCGGGGAGCCTTATATCGGAACTGAAGTCCCGGTGCGAGTAGATTTCACCCGCACCGGCCACCTGGAACAAGTCTACTACAACTTTGTATTTGTGGCCCTGCGCGACGCGGAAGGCCAGATAAACGGAATGCTCAACTTTTCCTATGATGTAAGTGAGCAGGTGCTGGCCCGTCAGCAGGTTGAGCGCCTCAACCAGGAGCTGGAAGCCCGCGTGCAGGAACGCACCGAGCAGCTCCAGGCCAGCAATGCGGAACTGAATACCAGCAATACCCAGCTCACCCGCACCAACATTGACCTGGACAACTTCATCTATACGGCCTCGCACGACCTAAAATCGCCCATCAGTAACCTGGAAGGATTGCTCCAACTACTGCAAAATGAGTTGCCCGTTCCCGTGGTTCAGAGCGAGTACGTTGGGTCAACCCTTACCCGCATGACTGATGCCGTGGAGCGCTTTAAACGCACTATTGAGCACCTCACGGAAGTATCCAAGCTCCAGAAAGAGCACGCTCCGGCCGCCGCCGCCGTGAATCTGGGTACCCTTATCCAGGAAGTATGCCTGGATATGGCCCCACTCATACGCGAATCCGACGCGGATATTGTTGTTGCAATAGCCGATGTTCCGTTCGTCGTGTTTGCCGAGAAAAACATGCGTTCCGTGCTGTTCAACCTGCTCAGCAATGCCCTCAAGTATCGTCATCCGGCCCGGCGGCCCCGTGCAGAAATAAAAGCGTACACGCGCGCTGAGCAGATTGTTCTGGAAGTGCAGGACAACGGCCTGGGGCTGGAGAAGGACCAACTGCCCAAGCTTTTCGGTATGTTTCAGCGCCTGCACGACCATGTTGAGGGTACTGGCATTGGCCTGTACATGGTAAAGCGCATGGTCGAGAATGGGGGTGGCCGCATCGAAGTGCGCAGCCAGCCTGGCATGGGCACCACTTTCTCCGTTTACCTACCCCATCCAGCCGGTATTTTATTGCCAGTTGTGCATCCCTAACTTTCTGGGAGAGTTTCCGCAGGCGGCGGAAGTGGTGGAGCAGTTTACGCAGGTCTAATGAAATACTACAAACGACATTGGCAGGAAACTACTGGAGATGCACTCACTGGTAGTTGGGGATTCTCCTGGTTCTACTTCGAAACCGATGACCAATCATGGGTCACTAGGCAACTCCAACTCTTTGAAAATGGCCAAGTATTGAAATATGATACGGAATACGTGGAGGATAAATTGGGAGGACTCTCCGAAGCACCTCTTGACGATAGTTTTGCTCCCTATGAAATCACAAGAGAAGAATTTGAACGGGCATGGAGTTCTTCGGATTACAAGCAATTTCCTGAAATAGTTATTACCGAAAACGTACTGTGGGGCCAGCCAAGATTAGAAGGCAGGAGATTAGCAGTTGGCGACATTGTGAGTCAAGTAGATATAAATTCGACCATCTACGAAGCTTTACAGGACTATGAAATCACGCTGCAACAGGCCAGACAAGCCTTATATTACTGTCGAACCCTGCAATGCATTAAGGACAAGCCTATAAAATTCTGCCATAACTGCACACTACGGGTTCAGCAAGAAGGTGAGGCTGACGGCGAAGAACAGGACAACTGGAAAAGAGCAGACAGACTATTCAAGGAGTATTTTTCATAGTTTCCTCCCGACCTTTGGCCACCTTTTCCCTGTTTTCGTTGTTACCAACGATTCGCACAAGAACCCCCAACGTTGGCTGAACAACCTACCTATACCGACCCGTACGCACTGGAAAAAGAGCTGCGCAAGGTGCAGGCCCTCATGAAGCTTGAGCAGCAGGAGGACCTCGAACAATTCAAAATCAAGAGCGCCCAGGCCACCATTGCCGAGCGCCAAAAGCGGGGCCTCACCTGGTACCCGGTCAAGATTACCTCGGAGGATATTGGCTTCGGCGGCAAGCTGGTGCTGGAGTTGGAACGGCCCGTGGGCGCGGGCGGGCTGCACCTGTTTCAGGTGGGCAAAAACGCCGCGCTGTTCGGCAATATTCCCGGCCGCTCGGGCTCCGACCGTCCTACCCTTTCGGGCGTGATTACCAGCGTAAAGCGCAATAAAATCCTGCTGGCCACCACCAAGGAGGATCTGCCCGACTGGGTGGAGGAAGGCAAGCTGGGCGTGGACCTGACCTTCGACGAGGTGAGCTACCGCGAAATGGAGTACGCCCTGGGCAAGGTGATGGGCGCTTTCGGCACCCGTCTGGCCGAGTTGCGCGACGTGCTGCTGGGGGCCAAACCGGCCCGCTACAAGCCCGAGTCGGAAGCCACGCTCTACTACCCCTCGCCCCTGAACGAAAGCCAGTTGGCGGCCGTGCGCCACGTGCTGGCGGCCCAGGATGTGGCCATCATCCACGGCCCGCCCGGCACCGGCAAAACCACCACGCTGGTGCAGGCTATTCTGGAAACCATTCGGCGGGAGCGGCGGGTGCTGGTGTGCGCCCCCAGCAACACGGCCGTGGATCTGCTCACCGAAAAGCTGGCCGAGCGGGGCGTAAACGTCATTCGGATGGGCAACCCTTCCCGGGTTTCCGACCTGCTGTTGCAGCACACGCTGGACGCGCAGATTATGGCCCACAAAAGCTACGCCGAGCTGCGCAGCATGCGCCAGACGGCCGAGCAGTACCGGGAGCAGGCCGGCAAATTCAAGAAGCACTTCGGCTGGGAAGAGCGGGAACAGCGCCGCCAGCTCAAGCAGCAGGCCCACGACTTGCTCCAGGAGTCGGACCAGCTGGAGCGCTATATTACGGAGGACCTGCTGGAGCAGGTGCAGGTGATTACCTGCACGCTGGTGGGCGCCAGCAACCGCGCCATCCGTCACCTCACCTACGAAACCGTGTTCATTGATGAGGCAGCCCAGGCCCTGGAGCCGGGCTGCTGGATTCCCATCAGCAAGGCCAACCGCGTGGTGCTGGCCGGCGACCATCAGCAGCTGCCGCCCACCGTGAAAAGCGAGAAGGCCGCTGCCCAGGGTCTGCGCGAAACGCTGTTTGAGAAGTGCATTAAGCGTCAGCCCGACACGGCCCGCATGCTGGAGGTGCAGTACCGCATGCACGAGCAGATTATGGAGTTCAGCTCGGAGCAGTTCTACGAGGGCCGCCTGCAAGCCGCGCCCACCGTGGCCCACGCCGACCTGCCCGCCTACGACCTGCGCTTCGCCCCGGATATGGCCGTAGAGTTTCTGGATACGGCCGGCTTCGGCTTCCAGGAAATCACCATTGAGGAAAGCCGCTCCACCGCCAACCCCGAGGAGGCCGACCTGCTGCTGAAACGCCTGGCCCAGCTGCTGGAGCCCTACGACCAGGCCGACCACACCGACGACCTGCTTACCATCGGCGTTATTGCCCCCTACCGCGCCCAAATCAACTACCTCAAGGATGCGGTGGAGGACAACGACGAACTGGTGGGCCTGCTGGAGCACCGTATGCTCAGCATCGGCACCGTCGATTCGTTTCAGGGCCAGGAGCGGGATATTATTGCTATCAGCCTTACCCGCAGTAACCCCCAGGGCGAAATCGGCTTCCTCTCGGATGTGCGCCGCATGAACGTAGGCATGACCCGGGCCCGCCGCAAGCTCCTGCTCGTGGGCGACTCCAGCACCCTGGGCGGGCACCCGTTCTACAAAGCCTTCCTGGATTACGTGGAAAGCATCGGGGCCTACCGCACGGCCTGGGAGCTGCAGTAAGCCTTCTTTAGCTCTGGAAAGCGCACGAAAATTTAAGTCCGGTGCCCGCCCCTTCAAAAGGAGGCACAGGCACCGGACTTTTTACGGTGTAGCTAGCTGCTTCTGAGGGTTGTCTGACACCGCTAAAGCTACCGGAACATGGCGTAGCGCAGCGCTTTTAGCACGTTCTGGGCGTGCTCGGCCAACCGTTGGGCTTCGGTCTGAGTTGGTGGCTTAACGGGAGTGGGCGCAACAGCAGGCGCAGCCGGGGTGGGTTTGGAACCGGGTAGCCAGGCCGCGTAGAGCGTTTCCACGGGCGTACTCGCCGGCAGCTGGGCCAACGCAGGATCAGACTTTGACAGGGTACCCACCATAGCCAGCTGGCGGGTCATTTCCTGTTTCATGGTGGTGGTACGCTGGTAAAAGTCCGTGAGGGTAAGGTACGCCACCCCCGGCTCGAAACGCGCCCGGAGCGTGAAGTGCACCAGGTTAAACGGCGGCTGCTGCTCCAGGGCTTCGGGCGGTGTAATGCCGGCCACAAACACCGCCTGCTCGCCAGGCTTGAACATGGTAATAGTACCCAGCGTCACGGTTTCGCCGGGCGCGGCGGGCTCCCGGGGCTGTATGGATGCAACCGGGCCAGAAGCGGTGTAGGTGTAGTCAGTAAAGGCAAAGTTGCGAAAGAAGGTGTTGTACAGCGCGTTTCGCAGCTGCTCAACGGAGGCACCCGGCACTTGCACCGTGTCGTGGTATGCCACGCGCTGGGTGGCCGGCGAAACGGGCAGCATAAAGGGCTTGCCTGGGGATGCACTGGCTTTGGGCCTGGCACGCTGTGCCAGTACCCCAGCGGGCCACATGCTTAACCCGAGCAGCACCGTTCCTATCACCTGCATTTTCCTGATCCGGCACATATAGCGTATACTATTCATACATAGCTGGCGGCGGCTTTCGGCCTACTTACGCTGCTGTAGCTCCACGGTAATACAGGCGTTGTCCTGCACCAGCACCGACGTGACGAACCGCTCGGCTATGGCCGCTTTGTCCCGGTCGCCGCAGAGCATTACCACATCCCCCGCTTGTAGCTCATTCAGCTGGTTGCCCAGCTTGGTGGTTACCGTGTGCTTGTACTCCCGGTGTGCGGCCAGCGCGTAATAAAACATGGAGGGGTTGTACGTCTCGCCCGAAAACATGGTGTAGGTAGTAGCCATGGGCAGCTGCGTGGCGGTGGCCTGGGTCTGGAAACCGAAGGACAGCGTCGGGTCGCCGTGCCGCCAGCCATAGATGCCCATGTTCTTGCGCAGGGTGTGCAGGAAGGGCTGGGTTACAGTAGCCAGCAGAAGCACCAGGCCCAGCAAAGCGGCAGGCCAGACCCCGCGCTGCCCATCCGGCGAGTGTGGGCTCTGCTGAGTTAGCCGGCCCAAGCTGGTACCCACCAGCAAAGACGCCAGCGGATAAACGGGCATATCGTACCAGGCCAGCTTGGTGCTGGCGGTGCTGATGATCAGCAAGTGCACCACCACCACCAAGCCCACCAGCACTGCAAAGCGGCTCTGCACGCGCCCGGCCGGATAGCGCCACAGTAGCACCAAGCTGAAGGGAAACACCAATAGCCAGGGCATGAATTTCTCCTCGTACATGGCCTCCAGAAACCAGTTCCAGGGGTGCTGATGCTCATTTAGTACCCCCAGCATTCTGCCGCCCAGCTCGTTGTCGTACACGGCCTGCAGATAGCCCGGATTGTACTGCTCCCGGGCCAGATAATAGCCTCCTACTACCAGCACCGTGGCCAGCGCGCCCACATATACCTCCGGGCGGCGCAGCAGCCACAGCAGCTTTTTCTGGCTGAGGGCGTAGAGCACAAAAGCCGGCCCCCAAAATAGCCCCGCTACCCCTTTAGTCAGCGCTGCCACAATCAGGGCCCCGGTTACCCACACGAAATACACCCGTTTCTGCTCCTCCAGATACCGAAAAAAGGCTAGCGCGGCCACCGTCAGGCACAAAGTCAGCAGCGTATCATAGTCGCCAGTACGGGCCCGATGGTGCTCGTTGTAGCCAATAGCGGTAATGAGGATCAGTACTGCGGCGGCGGCTCCCAATAACGTGTGCAGATGACGATACCCGAACCGGTACACAACCCCAGCCGTGGCCACGGAGGCCAGCATGGTAGGCAGCCGGAAGGCCGTTTCTGAGTAGCCAAACAGGCGCAGGGAAAGCACTTCCAGCCAGATGATGAACGGCGGCTTGGTATTCCACATATCCGGCGCCCCCCCGAAGTAGGTTACCAGCCAGTTGCCGTTGTGCTCCATTTCGGCGGCATTCACGGCCAGGCGGCCCTCATCCCATACCAGAATTGGGTACGAGCCGATCTGGTGCACCAGAAACAGATACACCAGCGGCAGCAGGGCAACCCCCACGGCGTAAGGCAACCATCGTAGCCTGGGGGGGTGGCGCTCCGCAGCATCGGGCCTGACGCTGCTGCTGGTAGGGGGTTGCTGTACTGCTGTGCTCATATTACCTCACGCTCAAATACTGGCCGGCCCGGGGAAAACTCCGCTTCTGGGCCACTATTGCGCTCAAATATCCGGTAACTGCGTGTGTCGTCCAAGCCTTGCCCAGCAGGTGGCGCCGACTTTAACGGCGGCCACACAATTCCGGCATCCGTAAACACTCTCCTACTTGAAAGAGTATGCTACCACGGAGCGGCCGGAATTACGGGCCATTTCCGTAACTAGCCGTCCAATTCATTTCCCAACCCAGCCCGGACCAGCTGCGTCCATCCCGTGTATGAGCCAAATCAGCGAAAACAAAGTCGTTACCATCACCTACGATCTGAGCGTAACGGACGAAAACCAAGAGAAAGTCCTTGTGGAATCGGCGGAGGAAGATGCGCCGATGGTGTTTCTGTATGGCATGAGCGGCCTGCCCGACGAGTTTGAGCGCCAGCTCAGCGGCAAGCAAGCCGGCGACTCGTTCACCTTCTCCCTCACCCCCGAGCAAGCCTACGGCGACTACGACGCGCAAGCGGTAGTAGAAATTCCGAAAAACGTGTTTGAAATCGACGGCCAGATTGACGAGGAAATGCTGCAAGTCGGCAACTTCCTGCCCATGGCCGATAACCAGGGCCACCACATGCAGGGCAAAGTGGTTGAAATTGGCGACTCGGCCGTAAAAATGGACTTCAACCACCCCTTGGCCGGCATGGTGATGCACTTTGACGGTAAAGTAGCCGACGTGCGCGACGCCACCCGCGAGGAGCTCGACCACGGCCACGTGCACGGGGAAGGCGGCCACCACCACTAAGCCAACACAGCGCTTCAACAAAAACCCGCAGCCTGCACAGGCTGCGGGTTTTTGTTTTCAGAAGGCAGTTGAAAGCCCAGAAAGACCGTCATTCCGAGCGGAGCCGAGGAATGACAGCCGGTAGTACACCGTCAATGCAATAAGCCGTTCTGATTACGACCCGGCCTTACTGCCAGCCCTGCACCGACGTTCCGCCAAAAATACCTTTGCGGATGGCTGGGGTGAAGATACCGTAGGGAAAAATCGGCGTGGGGGCGCTGGCTGCGTTGAGCTGCTGCAGGTGCGCGGGCGTCAGGTGCAGGTTGAGGGTGGCGAGGTTGTCCTGCAGCTGGGTGAGTTTACTGGCCCCCAGGATAACGGAGCCGATGCCGGGTTGGGCCAGCACCCAGGCCAGTGCCACTTGGGCGGCGGGTCGGTGTAGCTCCCGGGCTACTTCCTGCACTACCGCCAGCACCCGCCAGTTGTGCTCCGTGAATTTGCTATCCTGAAACGGGTTGGGGCCGCTTAGTCGGCCTTCGCCGCTGGCTTTGGCCTCGGAGCCACTTGCGCGCTGATATTTACCAGCCAGAAAGCCCGCCGCCAGCGGGCTCCAGGGCGTGATGCCCAGCCCGCACTCCCGGGCGGCGGGCACGTGCTCGTGCTCGATGCTGCGCTCTACCAAGGAGTATTCCAGCTGCAAAGCAATGGGGCCCGGAATGCTGTGGGCAGTGGCCAGCGTAGCGGCTTTAGCGGCGTACCAGGCCGGAATATCGGAGAAGGCGAAGTAGCGGATCTTGCCTGCCCGCACCAGGTCGCCGAGGGTCTGAAGCACCTCTTCCACGGGCGTCACCATATCCCAGACGTGCAGCCAGTACAGGTCCACGTAGTCGGTTTGGAGGCGGCGCAAAGAGGCTTCGAGGGCCTGATGGATGTTTTTGCGGCCGTTGCCGCCCCCGTGGGGGTTGCCCGGCTGCCCGCTATGAAACCCCGATTTGGTAGCTAGCACCAGCTGGTCGCGCAGCTTGGCCTCGGCCACGTAGCGGCCCACCAGCTCCTCGCTCCGGCCCTTGGCGTACACATTGGCCGTATCGATAAAATTGCCGCCGGCTTCTATGTAGCCCCGAAAAATGGCTTCCGATTCTTCATCCGATGAGCCCCAGCGCGGGGTACCGAACGTCATAGTGCCCAAGGCCAGCGGGCTTACCACCAATCCAGAGCGGCCCAAGGTGCGAAAATCAGTCAATTGCATAGCAAGGAAGTTGAAAGTGAAGCCAGTGGCGCAGCAGTAGCGCGAACTTTGCAGTTCGCGTCCCCGCGCCGTTCGGACGGTTCTATCGGCGCGGGGGCGCGAACTGCAAAGTTCGCGCTACTACCTTACTGCACCGACAGGCGAAAAGCGGCCGGGGTAAAGCCGGTTTTGCTCTTGAACAGGCGGGTGAAATACTGCGGATACTCAAAGCCCAGCTGGTAGGCCGTTTCGTTGATCGAGAGCGAAGTGCCGAGCAGCAGCAGCTTGGCTTTCTCAATGAGGGCCTGGTGGATGTGCTGCTGAGTGTTCTGGCCGGTGAGGGTGCGTAGCATGTCGCTGAGGTAGGCAGGCGACACGTGCAGGGCATCGGCGAAGTGCTGCACAGTGGGCAGCGGCTGCTCCTTTTCCTGGCGGAAGTACCCCTGCAACAACTCTTCAAAGCGGGTAAGCAGGTCGTGCTCGGCGGTACGGCGCGTCAGGAACTGGCGGTGGTAGAAACGGTTGGCGTAGCTCAGCAGCACGTCGAGCTGGGCCACCAGCACATCCTGGCTGAAGGTATCAATAGGCTGCTCGTGCTCCGCCCGGATGGTGTGCACCAGTCCTTCCAGCAGCTGCTCCTCACGGGCCGAGAGGTGCAGGGCCTCATGTACCTGGTAGGAAAAAAAGCCGTAGCCGCCAATTTTCCGGCCCAGTGGGTATTTGTGCAGCAAATCGGGGTGGAACACCAGCATCCAGCCGCTCAACTCCGATACGTCGATGGACTCGTTGTTTTCGCAGAGCTGCCCCGGTGCGTAAAACGCCAGCACGCCCTCATTGAAGTCGTAGGCCCGGTGGCCGTACTGAATCCGGCCCTGCAGGTTTTTCTTCAGCGCAATAATATACAGCTGCCGCAAGGCTGGCCCCACCACCGGTGGGTGGCGGTGCTGCGCCAGGTCGATAACCGTGAGCAACGGGTGCACCGGGGCCGGAAACCCAAAGTGTTCGGTAAAGTCGCTCACCGAGGCAAGCAGGCGGAAAGGTGGGGCGGCTGGTTTCATTACATCAGAACAAGGAAAGGACAAGATAGGCCGGCTGGTGCGGTAAAGCGCCGGTCCGGCGGCTGCAAGCCGTCGGGCCGGTTGCCGTATGCTGCCACCCGAACGAGGACGTAACAACGTCAGCACGCGTCGACCGGCCCGACGGCTTCCAGCCGCCGGACCGGGGCCTCACGGCGCGGTTAGGTATTCAGACCCTAAAAGCCTTCCGGGTACGCTGCGCCTACGGCGCTGCCCACGGGCACAACGGCGTCCAGCTCGGCCAGCTCCTGGGGGCTGAGGGTAAGGTGGGCGGCGGCCACGTTTTGCTCCAGGTACTTGCGGCGCTTGGTGCCCGGAATAGCCACCACGCCCTGCGCCAGCACCCAGGCCAGCGCCAGCTGCGCCGACGTGACACCTTTGGCGGCGGCCAGGGTTTCGAGCTTCTGCACCAGCTCCAGGTTTTTGTAGAAGTTCTCGCCCTGGAAGCGCGGGAAAATCCGGCGCGAGTCGTTGGCCTCGAAGTCATCGGGGCTTTTGATGTCGCCCGACAGAAAGCCCCGGCCCAGCGGCGAGTAGGCCACAAAGCCAATGCCCAGCTCCCGCGCCGCCCGCAAGGCCCCGGTTTCCTCCACACCCCTGTCAAACAGCGAATATTCGGTTTGTAGGGCCGTAATGGGGTGCACGGCGTGGGCCCGGCGCAACGCTTCGGCCGGCGTTTCCGATACGCCCAAGTAGCGCACTTTGCCTTCCTCCACAAAGCGGCTCATCTCCCCAATACTGTCCTCGATGGGCACCTGCGGGTCCTGGCGGTGTAGGTAGTAGAGGTCCACATACTCGGTGCGGAGGTTGCGCAGGGAGCGTTCCAGGCACTTGCGGGCGTAGGCCGGGTGGCCGTTGAGCTGGCCGGTGAAGGTGCCGCTGTCGTCCACTTCAAAGCCGAATTTGGTGGCCAGAATAACCTCCCGGCGGCGGCCGGCAATGGCCCGACCCACCAGTTGCTCGTTGAGCAAGGGACCATACAGGTCGGCAGTGTCCAGTAGGTTCACGCCCAGCTCCAGGGCGCGGTGCAGGGTGGCCAGCCTTTCCTGCTCGTCGGCCTCGCCGTACACGCTCATGCCGCCTACGCCGCTGGTCATGCCCATGCAGCCCAGGCCTTCTACCGGAACTTCCAGGCCCTGGCTGCCCAGGGATACTCGTTTGAGGTTGCTCATCGTAACGAAGGGTTAAAAGGATGACGTATTTTCCGTTACAAAGGTCCTCCCCGCCGCTCCACCGTAGCTACACAAACCCACGCATCTGCAATACAAACCGCAGCCCGGCGGGCTGGAAGCACGCTGCAAAAACGCCTATATTTCCTGGACTTTCGCCTTTCTTTGCTGCCGCATTCTTCCTCCTGCTATGGCCCTTTCTACTCCGCTTATTCGCCCGGCTACCTGCGCCATTTTCCTGTCTGTAAGTACGCTTATGGGTTGCAAGAAGGAAAAGACGGAACCCGCAACCCTACCCGGTCGCTGGCAGTTGGTGCTTGAGCACAGCATTAACACCGACGCCAGCACCGGCCAGGCCCTCGTCGAGCAGCACCAGCCCGGCACCGCTGGTGACTACCTGGAAATATCGGCCAGCACTTTCCAGGAGTACCGGGGCAATCAGCTCTACTTCACGGCCCCGTATACCTACACCAACTCTACTATCAGCATGCAAGGCACCACCCCCCGCACCGATTTGTCGCGGGAAGTGCGGGAGCTGACCAGCCAGAAGCTGGTGCTGCACTACCAGCTTCCGGCTGTTGTCAACAATCAGAAAGTCACGATTGAAGCCACGTATTCGCGGTAGAGGACATGCTTTATGGGTAGATTACTCATTTATGCCCACTTGCTAATGAAGCTGTTTCTACTACTTATGAGTTTGTTTCTGACAGGTTGCCGGGATGCTTCAGAACAGCCTGTATCAGCTCCTGATTTACCTCAACCAAGCTTGCGACCACGCAGGAAGCATCCACTGTATACGCCCGATACAGCCGCTATTCTTTCCAATAAGAATTTGATCCGCCTTCTATCAGCAGTACTGCGTGACAGTCTGGTGGAATATGAAAAGGCCAGTGCCATTCCGCCCGTTATTCTCGCCTTCCTGCACCAAAACGACAGCCTGTATAATCAGCCATTTGCTTTGGCAGATTATGGTCAGCGCTATAGTGCTGGCTGTCTTGTTGAAAAAGATTTACCCAGGCGGCAGTTACGGTATTTAGGGGTAGGCCAGCGTACTGTTGTGCTTACTTACAACGTAGGTGGTGTTGGAGTATACACCCGGGTACTGCTGTTTGAAATCAAACAAAACAGCGTTGTAGATTTTTGGACTGACTACTTAGGAAACCAGGCAGCCGATAAGCAAGGTATCATCGCACAATTGCTCCGAACTAAGGATGCAGAATGGCGACAGTACAGCAAGAGCCGGCTGGCGCTTTAAGCAGAAATCTGCTGCACTACAAACTCCCAGCTATTGTCAACAACCAACAGAGCACCATTGACGCCACGTATTCGCGGTAGGCTTTTGCGTGACCAGTAGTGGATTTATCACTCTGAACTATTGCATGGAAGAGTCTTTCAGCAAGGAATTTTGCGAGTTTCTAGAATACCATCTAACCAACACTTTTGCGCACAATCCAGACGCTCGGATTAAAGGATTGTGGTGCGATGGAGTACTGCCACCGGTTATAGACAGCCACCTCACTAAAAAACACGTCAACGACACCCGGCGCATTGTCACAACCGCTTTTATTGGCTATTACGAAACCCAGCGTTATGGCCTGTCTATCCTGCTGGGCCGCTACTCGTTACGCAGATACAGCCGGGGCCATTCCTTACAGGATTGCGTGCCCGATGAAACAGCTTCGGACTGGTACACTCTGGATATAGATAACCGGCGGCTGGAAATACGCCTGCTATAAAACCGCTACCGAATTTCATCCACTGCCGCCCGCAACTCCGGCCAGAACTCCGCAAAATCTGCCTCATACGCCGGTAGTTCCTTCAGAAACGCAGCGGCTCCGGTAGCTAGCACCCCAGCGGCGGGTACGCGGCGGCTCAGGCCCAGCAGGGCCCGGTGCAGGCCTTCGGGGTGAGCGTAGCCGGTTAGCCAGTCGTGCTGACGCATGTAGTGCAGCATTTCCTGCAGCCGCTCCGGCAACTCGTGGCGACGCTGGTGCAGTAGCTGGTACATACGCTGCGCAAACTCGGGTAGCGGCTCCTGGGGGTGGTAGCGGGCAAAGTCGCGGGCCAACAGGTGGTCGAAGCCCACATCCGACACTACCCCGGCCCACTTGCCGAGGCCAGCCGCTCGGAGGCGGGCGGTAGTACGGCGTACTATGGAATGCTCATCGGTAAACGAATCAATGAAGCGGTGCAGCCGGATGCCACGCTGCACCGACTCAGGGTAGGCCAGCAGGCCGGCGCGGCCCCGCACGGCCTCGGCCGCGAAGTTGCCGACTACCACATCGGCGTAATCGGAGTCGGTAGGAGAACCGGAGAGTAGCAGGTGGGCCAGGAAGTTCATCAGGGGGCGGAAGGTCGGCAAAATGCGGGCAATGCGGGGCCGAAGCTCAACCCCACACCCTACACAACCGTATTTGAAGCAAGTTGGCCCGGCTACTTCGTGTTTGCCGACGCCGCGTTTCCCCGATTCTTTTCTACTCATCCCTACCCTCATGGCTGACCAAACGCCCGTAACCAACGACCTCGCCAAGCTGATCGATAAAATCAAGGATGTGCGCATTGCCATGCTCACCACCTCCGACGAGGAGCATCACCTGCGCAGCCGCCCCATGGGCACCATCAAGCCCGATACCAGCGGCAGCCTCTACTTTTTCACGGATAAGGATTCGGCCAAAGTATACGAGGTGAAGAAAGATCAGCAGGTAAACCTGGCCTATTCCAACACCGACGACAGCATCTACGTGTCAGTGTCGGGCTCGGCCAAAGCCTACCGTGACCAGAATAAAATCAACGAGCTATGGAGTGAGCCCATGCGCGCCTGGTTCCCGAAAGGCAAAGAGGACGAAAGCATCTACATCCTCGAAGTAAGCATTGAAAAAGGCGAATACTGGGAGTCGCCGGGCAACATCATCACGCAGGCCTACGCCTACGTACGCGCCCTGGCCACCGGCGAGCGGACCAAGACCGACGACGTAAACTCCCACGCTAAAGTAGAAGTGAAGTAAGTTTGTCTTGCTGAACCCGCAAAAAGGGCCGGAAGCAGTTCCGGCCCTTTTTTGTTGTTTTGACGTTACACTAAGGCTAAAAAGCTAGTTCCCCTCCTCAGCTGAGGAGGGGTTAGGGGTGGTTGATACTCATTGAACATCCGCTCAAATTAGTCCTAGTAATCGTTCTGACAACATCACCCCCCCCTAGCCCCTCCTCAGCTGAGGAGGGGAACTAGCATTCTAGCTTCGCCCCTTTGCTCACCACCCTCTCCATCCTGACCCTCCTCCCCGACCAGCGGCGCTGGGCGTTTGCGCAGATGGGCACCGCCCAGCGGCCCTTGCAGCGCGTGCCGGGCCTGCGGTTTCAGAAGCTGCTGGGCAGCGGCGCGGGTGGTTTCGGGGCGCTGCCCAACCTGCGGCGCTACGGGTTTATGGCCGTGTGGGAATCAGAAGAGGCAGCCCAGGAATTTTTCAGCCGCCACCCGCTGTGGCAGCAGTACCGGCAGCGCACCTCCGAAATCTGGACGGCCCGGCTGGCCCCGCTTAAGTCGCACGGACTGTGGGACGGGGTGAATCCATTTGACTACGAAACCGAGGCCGGTACGCCAGACGGGCCGATGATGGTGCTTACCCGGGCCTCCATCCGCTGGCAGAAAACGCCCCGGTTCTGGCGCTATGTGGCCCCGGTAAGCGCTACCGTGGCCGATGCCCCCGGCGTGCGGGCCGCCATTGGGCTGGGCGAGCTACCGGTGGTGCGCCAAGCCACTATAAGCCTCTGGGAGTCGCAGCAGGCCATGCAGGACTACGCCTACCGCAGCGAGAAACACAAGGAAGTCATCCGGCTGACGCGCCAGGAAAACTGGTACGGCGAGGAGCTGTTTGCCCGGTTTCGGGTGCTGAGTACGGAAGGCACCTGGGACGGCCGGACGATATAAGTGGCAGCATTAGGGCGAACTTTGTAGTGCGCGTTTCCATGCCGTTATAACCGCCCAAACGGCGTGGGGCCGCCGAGACGCGCGCTACAAAGTTTGCCCTGCTGTCCGCCTATCGGCGTTAAACGAATAATGCGGCATTTTCCCGGCAATTCCGCGTAATTTCGCCCGTTCCGATTAACCGTACCCCGACTGCCCATGCCCGGCTACCAACCCCAGGATATTGAGAAGAAGTGGCAAGCCCACTGGAAAGAGCACAATACCTTCAAGGCTGAAAATCAGTCCGAAAAGCCCAAGTACTACGTGCTGGACATGTTCCCGTACCCCAGCGGGGCGGGCCTGCACGTAGGGCACCCGCTGGGCTACATTGCCTCCGATATTGTGGCCCGCTACAAGCGCCTGCAGGGCTACAACGTGCTGCATCCCATGGGTTTCGACTCGTTTGGCCTGCCCGGCGAGCAGTACGCCATCCAGACCGGGCAGCACCCGGCCCTGACCACGGAGCAGAACATCAGCACCTACATCAAGCAGCTTTCTTCCCTGGGCTTCAGCTACGATTGGAGCCGGGAAGTGCGCACCTCCGACCCCGCCTATTACAAGTGGACGCAGTGGATTTTCCTGAAGCTGTTCAACTCCTGGTACAACCTCGACACCAACCAGGCCGAGCCGCTCAAAACCCTGCTGGAGAAATTCGAACAGAACGGCAGCGAAGGAATCCGTGCGGCTGGCGACGAGGAGGAGCGCCACGCCTTCACGGCGGGCCAGTGGAAGATGTTCACGGAGAAGCAGAAGCTGCAGGCCGTGCACCCCTACCGCCTTGGCTACCAGCAGGATACCTACGTGAACTGGTGCCCCGGCCTGGGCACGGTGTTGTCGAATGACGAGGTAAAAGACGGCCTCTCGGAGCGGGGCGGCTTCCCCGTGGAGCGCCGCCTGATGCCCCAGTGGAACCTGCGCATCACTGCCTACGCCGACCGCCTGCTGCAGGGCCTCGATACCATCGACTGGCCCGACGCGGTGAAGGAAATGCAGCGCAACTGGATTGGCAAGAGCATCGGGGCCGAGGTAACCTTCGCCGTGCAGGGCCACGAGCAGGCGCAGATTAAGGTCTACACCACGCGGGTTGACACCATTTATGGCGCCACCTTCCTGGTGCTGGCGCCCGAGCATGAGCTGGTGAAGGAGCTGACCACGCCCGGGCAGCAGCAGGCCGTGCAGGACTATGTAGACGCCACCAAACGCCGCTCGGAGCGCGACCGGATGGCCGATACCAAAACCGTATCGGGCGCTTTTACCGGGGCATACGCCCTCAACCCGTTCACCCAGGAGCCCATCCAGATTTGGATTGCCGATTACGTGCTGGCCGGTTACGGCACCGGCGCCGTGATGGCCGTGCCCTCCGGTGACCAGCGCGACTACGTGTTTGCCAAGCATTTCAACCTGCCCATCACGCAGGTAGTAGACCAGCAGCAGATTGACGAGCAGGCCGACCCCACCAAGGAAGGCCTCTACCTGCACGGCCTCATCCAGGGTCAGAACTACAAGCAGGCCACCCAAACGCTGATTCAGGAGCTGGAGCAGCGCGGCATCGGCAAGGGCAAAACCAACTTCCGCATCCGCGACGCCATCTTCGGCCGCCAGCGGTACTGGGGTGAGCCCATCCCGATTTACTACAAGGACGGCGTGGCCTACGGTGTAGCTGAAGCCGACCTGCCCCTGGTGCTGCCGGAAATCGACGAGTACAAGCCCACCGAAACCGGCGAGCCGCCCCTGGGCCGCGCCAAAGACTGGAAGTACAAGGGCCAGTACGAGTATGAGCTGAGCACCATGCCCGGCTGGGCCGGCTCCAGCTGGTACTACCTCCGCTACATGGACCCGCACAACGCCGAGCGTTTTGTGGGCCAGGAAGCCGAGCAGTACTGGCAGAATGTAGATTTATATCTCGGTGGCGCAGAGCATGCTACGGGCCACCTGCTCTACTCCCGCTTCTGGCACCTGTTCCTGAAAGACCTGGGCTTGGTAACGGCCAATGAGCCTTTCCAGAAGCTCATCAACCAGGGCATGATTCTGGGCCGCTCGAACTTCGTGTACCGCATCAACGGCACCAACACGTTCGTAACGGCGGGCAAGAAAGCCGACCACCAAACCACCTCGCTGCACGTGGATGTGAACATTGTGGAGAATGATGTGCTCGACGTAGAAGCCTTCCGGAACTGGCGCGAGGAATACGCCAACGCCGAGTTCATCCTGGAAGACAACGGCACCTACATGGTGGGTGTGGAAGTCGAGAAGATGTCGAAGTCGAAGTACAACGTGGTGAACCCCGACACGCTCATTGAAAAGTTCGGGGCAGATGCGCTGCGTTTGTACGAAATGTTCCTGGGGCCACTGGAGCAGTTCAAGCCTTGGAACACCAACGGCATGAGCGGCGTGGCCGGCTTCCTCAAGAAGCTCTGGCGCCTCTACCACCCCCAGGACGGCGACTTCGCCGTAACCGACGAGGCTGCCAAACCCGCCGAGCTGAAGGCCCTGCACAAGGCCATCCGCAAGGTGGAGGAGGACATTGAGAAGTTCTCGTTCAACACCACCGTCAGCGCCCTGATGATTACGGTGAACGAGCTAACGGCCCTGGATACGCACAAACGCGCTATTCTGGAGCCGCTGGTAGTGCTGTTGTCGCCGTACGCCCCGCACCTCTCGGAGGAGTTGTGGCAGAAGCTTGGCCACGCGCCCGGCTCCATCAGCCAGGCCGCTTACCCCGAGTTCCGGGAGGAGTACCTGGTGGAAGACACCGTGAACTACCCCGTGGCCATCAACGGCAAGGTGCGCGAGCAGCTACAGTTTCCGGCCACCGCCACCGCCCCGGAAATCGAAGCCGCCGTGCGCGCCACCGATATTCTGGCCCGCTTCGCCGAAGGCAAGGAAGCCAAGAAGGTGATTGTGGTGCCCGGCCGCATGGTGAACATCGTGGTGTGAGTTTAAGCTGCTAGCTATTAGCTGCTGGCTGTTAGCGAAAAGGCCCGCCGGATGCATCCGGCGGGCCTTTTTTATTACTTATTTCTCACAAGCGGCGCTTGTACAGTATGGCGCGTTGGGTTTACCAGGGGCTGATGCCGGTTTCCGGGGCGTTATCGTCGCTGAAGAACTGGCTGGTGGGGCCGTCGGGGCCCAGCAGGGCGGCTTTCACCACGCGGGCGGCGGCATCGTGCACCGAGCCGGGGCCGCTGTGGTGGTTGAAGTCGGTGGCGGTGTAGCCGGGGTCCACGGCGTTTACCTTAAAAGGCGTGTCGCGCAGCTCGTAGGCCAGCATGATGGTGTAGGCGTTCAGGGCGGCTTTGGAAGGCTGGTAGGCGGCCCCTTTCACCGGGTAATACTTCCAGGATGGGTCGTTGTGCAGCGTAAGGGAGCCCAGGCCGGAAGTGACGTTCACAATGCGGGGCGCGGCGGAGGCCCGCAGCAAGTCGATAAATGCCTGCGTTACCTCAATCACGCCGAACACGTTGGTGTCAAACACCTCCCGGATGGTGCTGAGGCTGGTGCCCAGCGGGGGCTGCGACATGCTGCCCAGAATGCCGGCGTTGTTGATGAGCACGTCCAGCACCGATGTTTTCTGGCCCAGGGCCTGGCGGGCGGCGGCAATGGAGGCGCTGTCGGTTACGTCAATCTGCAGGGGCTCCACATGGGGCAGGCCCTCGGCGCGCAGCTGCTCGGCGGCCTCCTGGCCCTTGTGCAGGTCGCGGCTGCCCAGGTACACGTAGTAGCCGTTTTGCAGCAGCTGGCGGGCGGTTTCAAAGCCTATGCTTTTGTTGGCGCCGGTAATAAGTGCGGTTTTCATGGTCGAGAATATGCCGGTGAATGAATGGCACAAAACTACCGGCCCCCATTCGCGCCGCTGGCACCTATTCCGCGGTATTACTGGTACATTTTCCGGATGGTGGTGCGGTAGTCGGCCGGCGTTACGCCGGTTTCGCGCTTGAAAAATCGGTTGAAGTACGAAGCATCGGCAAATCCCAGGTCGAAGGCAATTTCCTTGAGCGAGTGGTGGGAATAAAATAGCAGGCGTCGGGCTTCCAGCACCAGCCGCTCGTGAATGTGCTTAATAGCCGATTTGCCGCTCTGCGCCTTCACTACCTCGCTCAGGTGGCCCGCCGATATGTTCAGCAAAGCCGCATACGCGCCCACCTCGTGCAGTTCCCGGTAGTTTTCCTCGATTCTGGCCTGGTACGTTTTCAGCAGAAACCGGTCAACGGAATCCTCACTGGCCGCAAACTGCGCGGTGTACAGGCGACTCAGGTAGGTCAGCAGCACGGCCAGATGGGCGCTGAGCATGCGATGCTGCCACTCGCCGGGGCTGGCATACTCGACTTCCATCTTACGCAAGGTTTCCTCCACGAAGGCTGCGTCCGCCGGATTCAGCCGCAATTCGTGCCCGTTGTGGGGGTTCTGGATGAGTGGCAGCTCCGTCAGGGCTGCGTTTTGCTGCAGGGCCAGAAACTCGGGGGTGAACGAGAAGTGCGTACCCCAGAACGGCGAGGGGTCCTCCTTCACCAGCACCTGCTCGGGCGTGCTGAAGTAAAAGGTGTTGGCCGCGTGCTCGTAAGGAATCGTATCAACCCAGTGCCGCCCCACGTTGTGCTTCACGAACACCAGCAGGTAAAAGTTCTTGCGGTGCGGTTTCAGCAAATCCGGTTCATATACAATTCCACCCTCCGAGCTGGTGATGGAAAAGAAGCTGTTGCCGGGCCGGGCCTCCCGCTCAAACAGATGAACGGGAACCGACGGCGCACTCTGGAGTGTGTACATAATCCAAAATTACCGTTTTCGGAACACAGCCTCATAGCTGACCCCTGCACCACACCACTTAAGAGGTGGTGAAACCGGTGCTGCCAACAGTTCAGCGTAGTTGCGTCGAAAAGTTGGCAACCTGCCTGCTCTGCTCGCAGGAAGCCACTACTGCTCCGCTTCGGCCAGTTCCTCGCGCAGCTTTTTGGGTAAGGAGGCACGCACCAGGTCGTAGGAGTGGTCGATCAGCTCCCGTAGCTGCCGCCCCGGCACGCCGGTACCAATGAGCACCGTGTTCCAGTGCTTTTTGTTCATGTGGTAGCCGGGCAGCACGTAGTCGTGGGCTTCACGCAATTCCTGGGCACGCTCCGGGTCGCACTTGAGGTTGATGCTGCCAAACGTATCAATATCGGTGAGGGCAAACACCTTTCCGGCCACCTTGAATACCAGCGTACTGGGGCCAAAGGGCGTTTCTTCAGTTACGCCCGATTTCAGCAGGCAATAGTCGCGAAAATCTTCAATGTTCATACTGGCAACAACATTTTGGCTAATCCAAGCTCAACAGTAACTCCTACTGCTGGAACAGGTATAGGCAAGTAACTATTCTTTCTTTTCTTTTTTCCTGTTTTGTATGGGTCACCTGCTTCACACTCCTAAACACCGAATTTCTTTTGCCCTGCTAGGCCTGCTCTTAATCCTGGGCTTCAGCCGCTGCGGTATCTCGGAGCAAGTGCAGCAAGCCAAAGCATTCAAAAACGCGCAAATTCGACTGGCCTCCGTGCAGCAAGCTACGGTAGCTGGCATCGACGTGACGCAAATCCGGCAGCCCAGCGACCTGAGCGCCGTGGATAAGGCCCGTTTGGCCGCCGCCTACGCCACCGGCAACCTGCCCTTGCGCATGCTGGTGAACCTGGAAATTCGCAACCCCAATGACGAAACTGCTGCTCTCAACGAGCTGGACTACATTGCCCTCATCGACGGCAAGCAGGTAGCCACCGGCCGCTCCACCCAGCGCATAGAGGTAGCGCCAAACAGCACCACTATTGCCCCGGTCACCCTAGAAAGCAACTTGCGCGAAGCCGCCGGTGAACGGTCGGGAGAAGCGCTGGCTGATTTGGTGCTGGGCCTGGCCGACCAGGACCGGCAGCCGCTACGCCTGACAATGCGCGTGCGGCCTACCTTCACCACCAGCAACGGCCGCCGCATTACCCCGGCCGGCTACGTGGATATAGACAAGGAGTTTACGGCCAGCCAGGTGCTGGATGCCATTGACCGGCGCGACTCAGTGAAAACCCGCCCTTAGCACCGCATCAACGAAGCAGAAACGGCCCCGAAACTGGTTAAAATCAGTTCCGAGGCCGTTTTGTTGGGCACAAGCTTAGCGCAGAAACCAGCGGTAGAGCAGTACCACCAAGGCAACCAGAAACATGGCCATGCTCAGCTTATTGATAAAGTGCATGGTGCGCAGGTTAAAGTTAGTATGGCGCGCGGGGTCGTTTTTGCGGAAGAAATAGCCGAGGGCCGGACCGAAGTTGAACAGGTCTTTACGCATGATGCAAAATGGCTTGAGGATACGTAAAAGTAACACCAACGGGGGCAGAATGATTTACTCGCAACGCTATTTACCTTAGCCTTGCAATCCTGACTTCCGGCCTTTTCCCCTTGCGCTCCTGTCCACTCGCCCTCCCAATTTCTATGTTTAAGCCTTATCCTCTCCTGGCCGTCGTGCTACTGTCGGCATCGGCCGCCCAAGCCCAAACGCCCGCCGCCGAAACAGCCGCCGTGCAGCAAACCATCCGCACCTTTTTCGAGGGTATGCGCAAGGGCGACAGTACGCTGGTGCGCTCCACCCTGGCACCCGGGGCGGTGTTTCACGTTATTGCTGTCCGCCCTGGGCAACCGACACGGCTGTTGCCAGAAAGCCCGACTGCCTTTGTAAAAGCGGTGGGCACCCCGCACAAAGAGGTCTGGGATGAGCGCATCGCCTTTGAAAAAGTGCTTATTGATGCTAACCTGGCCAGCGTCTGGACGCCCTATGAGTTTTACCTGGGCAGCACTTTCAGCCACTGCGGCTACAACTCGTTTCAGCTGGTGAAATTGGCCGAGGGCTGGCGCATCGCCCACGTCATCGACACGCGGCGTAAGGAGAAGTGTAAGTAAGAATCGTGTTCCTGTTTCGTCGTTGAACGGCCGGAACCGCGCCACCCAAGCCACGTCAGAACTGTATAGAGACGCGACACTTCGCGTCGCGTCATTGAACGGCTAGAACCGCGCCCAATATCACAATATCAGCAACGACGAGACGCAAAATATTGCGTCTCTACCTCTTTGCCGCCGCCACAATGTCCGGTACTTCCAGCACCGGCTTCGGGTAGCTGTGCTGAGCTACGTGCAGCATGGCCTGACCCAGCTCCGTTAAGGTAGAAGCAAACTTGGGTGCCACGCCCCGCAGCACCGGGTACAGCCACCCGAAATACTTGTAGTACGACAGCACGTGCCGCTGGCCGGGAGTAGCGCGCAGGAAGCCCGGCCGGAACATATATGCCTGCCGGAAACCCAGCCCCAGCAGGTCGTTTTCGGTTTGCCCCTTCACCCGCGCCCACATCTGCCGGCTTTGCAGTGTGCCATCCGTACCCGCCCCCGACACGTAGCAGAACGTAAGGTCGGGCCCGTTGTGGGCCAGCAGGGTTTGGGCGAAGTGCAAGGTCAGGTCGTGGGTGAGGCGGCGGTACTCCGGCTCCTGCATCCCCACCGACGACACGCCCAGGCAGAAAAAGCAGGCGTTATAGCCCCGGAGCTGGCCCTGAATGGGCGCGAGGTTCTGAAAATCCTCGTGCAGCAGCTCCTGCAGCTTGGGGTGCTGGTGCCCGCTGGGCCGGCGGCTGATGCTGAGCACCTGCTCCACCTCGGGGTTGCGCAGGCATTCCAGCAGCACCCCTTCCCCCACCATACCGGTCGTGCCGGTGAGTATCACGCGTAGTTTCATGCTGGGGAGGACGGATGAGCGGCGCGGATGTTTTAGGCCTCGTCGGGATTCTGATAGCCGGTAAAGTTCGCGCCCATGTAGGCGGCGGCATCATAGGCATCCAGTGGGTAGTCCTGCACGAATTGGGTATTCCAGAAAAACTGTTCCAGCGAGCAATTGAGCTTGATAAAGAACTTGCGCGGGTCTTCGGCTTCCTCCTCCCAGAAGTAGTCGTGAAACAGGTAGCCTACCTGCGAGTCCCGGATATCCAGCGCCACCGGGTCGCCGGTAGAGCCGCTGCCCAGCAGTAGCAGCCCGGCATACAGAGCCCGCTGAAAATCGTCTGCCCAGTCCAGTTTCTTCTTCAGGGTATTCACTTGGTCAAGCTGCACCTCCCCGATTGCCACATCAATATCGAAAGAAAACTCCGCCAACAGCTGCTGTACCTCCGCCGAAACACCCCACTGCTTCATTAGCTCAGCATTTTCGGGGCGCAACGGTTCCCAGTGTTTCTGGGCGTTGATTCCTGCCGCTTCCAGCGCGGCCTGTAGTTTTTGGATATCTGTCATGGCAATTAAATAGCAGCTATGGATGCGTGAGCGGCATGGATGTTTTTAGCTGTCAGGAAATAGCTGGTTCATTTGCTGAAACCCAATTCCGCAAACATTAGCATCAACCTCATCAAAACCTTCTACATCGGTAATATCTACTCCTCCCTGGGCAACAATTTCACCGGTCATTGGCGAAACAGCTTTCAGCTCTAAGGCCGCTAATCCTTTCCAGTCGAGTGCCTCCAAGTGCGCCCGAAAAAAGGATTGAAAGCTGGCATAATAGGCGGCCGTTGGCTTCAAAGTACCACCTATTACTCCCATTGAAACATCTACCACTTTTGCCTCGATAGTTCCGAGAAGAGTTGAGCCAGCGAACAGTTGAATTTGACACGTCATTGTACTGGCAGGAAAGTATATTTCAGACAATCTATCGTCATGGGAGCCAGATGGTCGATGGACAGATTGACGGTGAATCCAGAGGTACCACATACAACTGGCCGCTTTCTACACTGAAACTCATCTACTCGAAAGCTCAAGCTTTTGCGCTTCTCCTTCCGAAGTACAGTATCTATTGTGGCCTGTATTTCTTGCAGTTCCTGCACACTACTGTGTGCAATTCCAGAAACTGTAAGTTTCCCCCACGACGTATTTACACTCTCGGATTTACGCCAGATAATTATTTCTAAACGGCAACGCGAGGCATCGAACGTGAACCTATCCACAACAGCATCATGCATAGACCCAGGCCATTCGGAAGTAGTAAGGCTATTCATCCGGCGCAGTTGTGGTTATACACGTGGTTTGTAATTCAATCACCTTCTGCCAGCAAGCCGCAATGAGCTTGCACTGCAAATTGAAGAAGTGCCGCAAACGCAGCCCGCGTGCCTGGGCTCACGGCCGCCGCTGGCAACCGATGCAGCTGCTGTTGCTTGCGGATAACCAACTCGTTACCCCAGCGGAATTTACCGTAGTAATCAAGCCATGGTTCTATAATTCCAGCTACTTGTAATTCAACAAACACCTCGTATTCGATACCCCCAATACGCTCAAGCGTTAGGCCTTTGCTCGAAAGATTCTGGCTGTCGGAAACCAAGTAGAAATCCAGCATAGATATGCTTAGTTAGCAAAAAGCGGGATTGAACCCTGCAGCCCAATCCCGTTTTCATCAGATTACTTCCTCATGCTACCCCGCTACCGGCTCTTCCAATAGCACGGGCTCAATCCAGCGGCCGTCTTCGCGCATGAGTTCGATGAGTTCGTTCACGGCGCGTTCTTCGGGCACGGATTTCTTGATGACTTCCTGGCCGCGGTAGAGGGCAATTTTGCCTTTGCCCACGCCCACGTAGCCGTAGTCAGCGTCGGCCATTTCGCCGGGGCCGTTCACGATGCAGCCCATGATGCCGATTTTTACGCCTTTCAGGTGGTCGGTACGCTTACGAATCATGGCAGTGGTTTCTTGCAAGTCGAACAGGGTACGGCCGCAGCTGGGGCAGCTGATGTACTCGGTTTTGCTCATGCGCGTGCGGGCCGCCTGCAGAATACCGAAGCTGAGCTGGTTGAGCTGATCCAACGTAGTCAGCCACTCCTCTTTCGGGCGCTCGGGCAGCAGCTCAGTGCTCAGCACCACCCCGTCGCCGAGGCCGTCGAGGAGCAAGCCGCCCACGTCGGTGGCGGCGTAGAGCTGGGTTTGCTCGGGCGTGAGCTCGGGGTACTGGCGGTTGATGATGACCGGGTTGGGCACACCGTTGTTCAGCAGCTCGAAAAACGCCCGGCGGATTTCGGGCATGGCGTGGGCGTTATCGGTATAGAGGATGATAACGGCCGTGGTGTCCTCGCGCAGCTGAGCCAGCATAGGCGGCGTGAGCGAAGCCAGGTCCTGGAATACGAAGTTCAGCTCCGGGTGACGGGGGCCGGCGGTGGCGTACTCGGCCTGGGTGAGTACGGGGTAATGGTCGGGGCGCTGACCGGCGTCGAGCCAGGCGGTGTAGTCCAGCACCTCCTTGAGGCCGTTAGGCAGCATGAACGGCACCGGGCGCTGACTGCTGTAGATGTAGTCGGCGCCCAGGTCGTTCATCTGAAACTTGTCCAGGAAGGCCGAATACAAATGGCCCACGGCGCGCAAATCGGCATATTCCACCGACGACAGGCGCGACAGATCCACCAGTACCCGGGGTACGTTCTGCCCACCCAGGTTCAGCACCTCCCGCGTTACGCGGCGGTGGTACTGGAAGGGGTCGATGGGGATATTAGTTGTTAGTTGTTGGTTGCCAGTTGTTAGTTCGTTCTGCTGACTGTCTTCTCTACTGACAACTGAAGGGGTAGTTGCTAGTTGTTGGTTGCTAGTTATTAGTTCGTTCGGAGCATCCTCTTCACTGACAACTGACAACTGATAACTGGCAACTGAAGGAATTGGCTTGGCCTCCTGGGCCCGATTAGTATACCGGTCAATCAGCGCCTTAGCCACGGGGGCTTCGGCTTCGGGGGCTTCAGTGAGGCTCACGCGCACGGTGTCGCCGAGGCCGTCTTCCAGCAGCGTGCCGATGCCCACGGCCGACTTGATGCGGCCGTCCTCGGCTTCGCCGGCTTCCGTCACGCCCAGGTGCAGGGGGTAGGGCTGCAGGCCTTCGGCGTCAAGCTTCTGCACCAGCAGGCGGTAGGCCTGCACCATTACCTGGGTGTTGCTGGCCTTCATGCTCAGCACCACGTTGTAATAGTTTTCCTCCTCGCAGAGGCGTAGGAACTCCAGCGCCGACTCTACCATACCCAGCGGCGTGTCGCCGTAGCGGCTCAGAATTCGGTCGGACAGAGAACCGTGGTTGGTGCCGATGCGCATGGCGGTGCCGTACTGCTTGCAGATTTGCACCAGCGGCCGGAACCGCTCCCGAATACGGTCTACCTCAGCGGCGTAGCTGCTGTCGGTGTACTCAATAACGTCGAACTTCTTTTTGTCGGCGTAGTTGCCGGGGTTCACGCGCACTTTCTCCACAATGCGGGCGGCCAGCTCGGCGGCGTTGGGCGTGAAGTGGATGTCGGCAATGAGCGGCACGGTGCAGCCGCGCTTGCGCAACTCCTTCTTGATTTCGAGCAGGTTTTGGGCCTCCTTCACGCTGGGGGCCGTGATGCGCACGTACTCGCAGCCGGCCTCCACCATGCGCAGCGTCTGCTCCACCGAGCCCATGGTGTCCATGGTGTCCACGGTGGTCATGCTCTGCACCCGGATGGGGTTGAGCCCGCCCATGGGCAGGTCGCCGATGGTGACTTCCCGGCTGAGGCGGCGCTTGTATTCGGTGAGGCTGGGGCAATACGTCTTATTCATAAACCCGGTTGGGAAGCGTTTTTTCTCAAGGAAGTACAAAGGTACGGAAGGTTTGTGCTCCGCGGTTGAACAGAACGATACGCGTACTTCGCAACTTCCGGGCGGCTTTCACTGTCTATGCTGCAACTACCTCCCCCGTTTACCCATGAACCGATTGAAACTCATTGCCCTGCTGACCGGGCTGCTGCTCACCGGCGCCGCCCAAGCCCAACAGGTACAAGTAATTAAGCTACCCGAGCTGCAGAAGCGCCTCTCCCGCCCCTCCGATACCACCTACGTAGTGAATTTCTGGGCTACCTGGTGCGGCCCCTGCGTGAAGGAGCTGCCCCACTTCGATAAGCTCACGACCACCTATAAAAACCAGAAGGTGAAGGTGCTGCTGGTGAGCATGGACTACGCCTCCCAGCTGGATAAAAAGGTCAAGCCCTTCGTGACGAAAAACGCGCTGAAGTCGGAAGTAGTGCTGCTCAACGAAACCGACCCCAACCTGTATCTGGCCAAGATTGACCCCAAGTGGACCGGCTCTTTGCCCTTCACGCTGCTGCTCAATAATGCCCGCCACAAGCGCCAGACCTTCGAGCAGGAATTCACGCCCGAAGAGCTGCAAAAACAGCTGCAGGCGTTCATGCAGTAAGCCACTCGCGTGTCATCCTGAGCGAAGCGAAGGACCTTATCAAATCGGAGTTAATGTTGAACAATGCATTCCACTATGATAAGATCCTTCGCTCCGCTCAGGATGACGGCCATTTCAAACCCCTACCCCTCTTCAATCCCATGAAAAAGCTCCTTCCCTTGCTGGCCGCCTGCCTGGTGCTGGCCCTCAGCAGCTTCGTATTCCTGCGGCCCACGGCCGAGGCTGGCTACCAAGTGGGCGACAAAGCCGCCGACTTCAAGCTCAAAAATGTGGACGGTAAGCTGATGTCCCTGGCTGATAACAAGGCCGCCAAGGGTTACATCGTGGTATTTACCTGCAACACCTGCCCCTTTGCCCAGGACTACGAGCAGCGCGTTATTGATCTGAACACCAAGTACGCCTCCCAGGGCTACCCGGTAGTAGCCATCAACCCCAACGACGCGGCCACCGTGCCCGGCGACTCCTTTGCCGAGATGCAGAAGCGGGCTAAGGAGAAGAAATACGCCTTCCCCTACCTGCACGACGAAACCCAGCAGGTGGCCCGCCAGTTTGGCGCTACCCGTACGCCCCACCTCTACGTGCTTACGCGCCAGGGCAACAGCTTCGTGGTGAGCTACATCGGGGCCATTGATGACAACTCAGAGGACGCCAAGCTGGTAAAAACCAAGTACCTGGAAAATGCCATGGCCGATATTATGGTCGGTAAGCCTGCTGCGGTCAGCTCTACCAAAGCCATTGGCTGCACCATTAAGTGGAAGAAAGCCTGAGGCTCTTTTTGAGTATTATCACCATACAAAAAGCCGGCTGCTACAGCCGGCTTTTTGTATGGTGACGGGTAGCTGAAACCTACTTTCCGGCGCGGGTGAATACGCCTTCCAGGGTATCTGTTTGTACGCCGGGCGTTTCATCGAGGGCGGCATTAATCATGGCTTGGGCCACCGTACGGCCGTGAATGGGGCGGTAGTGGTGGAGCATGGGCAGGGCGCCGGCAGCCGTAGCCAGCAATACCCCCAGCTTCTCACCCAGGCGGGGCTCCTGCCGGCTGCCAGCCAAGATACCGGGCTGCAGAATCCGGATACGCTGGAAAGGCAGCCGCTTAGCGTCGCGCTCCAGCTCGCCCTTCATGCGGCTGTAAAACACCAGGGCGTCGGGGTCGGCGTTGGCAGAGGAAACCAGCACGTAGGTGTGTACACCGTTTTCGGCGGCGGCTTTGGCGGCGTCTAGTTGGTAGGTATAATCAACGCGGTGCTGGGCGCGCTGGCTGCCTGCCTGCCGCAGGGTAGTACCCAGGGATGAAAACAGCACGTCGCCCCGGAGCAGATGGCCCCAGTCGCGGGGGTGGTCGAAGTCGACTACGTGTTCTTCCAGCTTGGCATTCTGGTAGCCGGTGGGGCGACGGGTAAACACTTTCAAGTGCGTAAACCGGTCGTCGAGCAGCAACTGGCCCAGGAGGTAGTTGCCTACCAGGCCGGTAGAGCCCACAAGGAGAGCAGTATTCATAAAGCGAAGGTGTTGGGGAAAGCAAGCAGAACAGGGTCGGCCGAAAAGTTTGGCCGCTGCGCCTACTCATCTGCCTGCCCTGTATAACTCATTTCAGTTTCTTTCGTTGGCAAACCCGCCTTTTTGCGCCTAAAAAAGGCTCTGGCGAAGCTGAGCACTGACCCAGTAGGTCACCGCTAATCCATCACCAGCACCAGCTTGCCAATGTGGGCGCTGCTTTCCAGGAGTTGATGCGCTTGCTGGGCCTGGGCCAGCGGCAGGGTGGCGTGCAGCACCGGGCGCACGGCTCCGCTGGCTAGCAGGGGCCATACGTGCTGCTCTACTGCCTGGGCCAGGGCCGCTTTAAACTCGGCGGAGCGGGGCCGGAGGGTGCTGCCCGTAATGGTCAGGCGGCGGCTCATCAGGTCCAGGGCATTGAAGCTGGCGGCGGCCCCCTGCATGGCATTGATAAATACCAACCGCCCATCGGGGCGAAGCAAGCGCAGGTTTTTGGCCGTGTACTCGCCGCCCACCATATCCAGTATCACATCTACCCCGCCGCTTGCTTGCAGTACGGCTTCAAAGTCGGCTTCCCGGTAGTTGATAACTGGCTCAGCTCCCAGAGCCTGCAGGGCGGCAGCCTTTTCGGCAGAGCCCACGGTGGTGGCCACGGGGCTACCCAGGGCCCGGGCCAGCTGCACGGCCAGCACCCCAATGCCGCTGCTACCGCCGTGCACCAGCAGCCGCTCACCGGGCAGTAGCTGCCCCCGCTGAAACACGTTGTGCCACACGGTAAAGGCCGTTTCGGGTAGACTGGCGGCCTCGGGCATGGTTAGGCCGGGCGGCACAGGCAGGCAGTGGCGGGCATCCACGGCCACGTACTGAGCGTAGCCGCCCTGAGCCAATAGCGCGCACACCTGGTTTCCGGGTTGCCAGCGGCTTACACTGCTGCCGCACTGCACCACCGTACCGGCCACCTCCAGGCCCGGAATCAGGCCGGCCACGTCGCCGCTGCCCTGGTATTTGCCCTGGCGCAGCAGCACATCGGGGCGGTTGATACCGGCGGCGGCCACTCGAATCAGGATTTCGTGGGCGGCCGGCTCGGGTGGGGCTACTTCTTGCAGCTCCAGCACCTCAGGGCCACCGGGCTGGCGAATGATAATGGCGTGCATCAAAAAAACTAAAAGGGGGCGGTAACACGGTTGAGCTATTCCCGTAAATAGGCTACTTCTTACGAGTGCGCCACCCGCGAGGATACCACTTTGCTCAGGCGCCTCCCGCTAGGTTATGAAATCCCTCCCGCGTCTACCTGAATTTTTGCGCGCTGCCGGCCAGCTAACGGGCCTGGCGGCCTGGCAAACCGGCCGCTTGTTTCGGCGGGCTACCCGCGCGGCCCTGGAGGCGGTGCAGGAGGTGCTACGCGCTGAAGTGGAGAAGGGAAACCTGCAGCAGGTCCGCGAGTTTTTGGCCGGCAAAGCTCTGCCTGCGGTGCGGGCCCTGCTGCTAGAGCGCATGGCTACCCGCTTGCTGGTACGCCTGGGCTTGCGTGGGGCGCTGGCCAGCAACGTGGTGGGTTGGGTGCTGCCCTTCGTGGTGGAGCAGCTGCTGAAGGTGGCCCAGAAATCGGGGGTATTTGATAAAGTGCGGGACCATACTACCGTGCAAGAGGCGCTACGCCGCCTGGAGGAGCTCAAGCAAGTTGCCTGGAAACGACTGTCCCCCGACCACGGCACCGGGGCAGAGCTGCTGCCGGATGGCACACCCCTGCCCCCGCAGCTTTCGGCCTAAAAGGGCCTTAAACCCGCAGTTTTGGCAAATAATTCCCATTTTACTTTTTAGTTTTTTTCTTCGTTTTGAAGCTTTTTCACGCAATCCGTCGGCTAAATGGCACCCGTACATGAGCCCGATGAAACAACACCCTGAGCTGCCGGCTGGAGAAAAATCATCTTTTCCGCCGGCCCGAACTGCCCTGCGTGATTTGTACCGCACAGTTCGGCACTTGCCCTCCACTGACCCATATGCCCCCGCCCGCTTGGCTCGCATTGCCGACCAAGCCGAGTACTTTCTGCAAGCCTGGCCCCTACACGAGTGGCCGGCCGCCCTACATTCCAGCCAAGCGCTGCCAGCCCGCCAAGTGCTGCTGGCCTGGGTAAACACTGCCAAGCGCGAAATCAGCCAATTGGGAGTTACGCCCACCGTCACCTGGACCTACACTTCCTGGCACCGTGTTTCTACGCTGTTGCTGGCGGCCCTGGTACATTTTGCGTAGACAGCGTCTTTCTTTAACTTTCACTGCCCGGCCCGCCAGTCCGGGCAGTGCTTTTTCTGGCCCTTGGGTGCGGCATCCTGCCCGGCCTGGTTCACGTACTGCCACCACACCCTCCTTCGGAACCTGCTGATGTATGCCCCCCGCCCCGATGCCCGTGCCCTGGCCCAGCAGCGCCGGGAGGCCGAGTATGCCCGCATGGAGCACATGGCCCACAAAGCCCGCTGGGTTAACTGGGCGGCCGTAGTTTTTTGCTTGGTTGTGAGCCTGGACTGGGCCCTGCCCATGCAGCAGTTTCCGGGCGAGCCGGTGCTGGAAAAACGGCTGGTATCCGTAGGCTCCTACCTTTCCAACCCGCAGATGGCCTACCAAATCCGGACGCCGCACACGCGGTTCAAGCTGCGCACCAGCCAAGCCTACCGCATTCAGGAGGCTACCCACCTAACGGTGTGGCGGACGCCCTTGCTGCGGGTAGTGCAGCTGATAAAGGCTCCGGGCGTAGCGGCTGGGCGGGAGCCGTTCGTGCCCTACCGGGGCAGCATTTATAACTCCCTGACGGTGCTTTTCCCGGTGGCCCTGCTGCTCACGGCCGGGGTGGGCCTGCTGCTTCCTTTCGAGCCCGAAACCCGCCTGAATACCGCCATTGTAAGCGGCCTGCTCTGGCTCGTGACGCTGGCCGTCATGGTTCTGTTTTAGCCCCTCCTACCTAGCCCACCCCCAGGTACTGCCGAGTAAAGCCGACCCGTTGTGCGCCTTCGGTTCCGGCCTCTGCTATATTCTGGCCACCCCGCACCAGCTGAGCAGTTCAAAGTGGCTATCTTGGCTGCCGCTACCAGCTCCTCCTATGCCTTCCCTCCCCGCCGCCGATGCTCTGTTCGAGGCTTTTTTCGACCTCTCCCTCACTGGTGGCATCCTTTGCCGCCCGCTGTTGCATACCACGGGTGAGGTAGTGGATTTTGCCTTCGAGCGCCTCAATCCGGTAGCTCAGCGTCTGCTCAAATTACCGGCCCAACCCACCCGCACACTCCGGCAGCATTTTCCTGAGGAGCAAGCTGCCCAACTTCTGGCCTTTCTGCAAGAAGCCTATCAGAGCCCCGAGGCCCGGGAACTAGCACCCATCCAGCTACCCACGGGCACACTGCCTTTTTCTCTTCTGGTTGCCCGGCGGGTTGGGGAGCACCTAGTAGTGAGCTGGGCCGATGCAGCACCTGGGAGCCAATCCGAGCCTACATTGCCAGAGTATGCCCGGCAACCGCCGCCTGCGCTTGCCAGCCCCCACCCCCTGCCTGGGCCGGCGGGGCAACTGCCTCAGCTCAGCCACCTATTAGAGCAGGTGCCCGCTGCCATTGCCACCCTCAGTGGCCCCGACCACCGCTACACCTTCGCCAGCGCCGGGTATCACCGGCTGGTGGGCCAGCCAACCCTGCTTGGCCGGACGGTGGCGGAGGCTTTGCCGGAGCTTATGGAGCAAGGGCTGACCCACTTGCTGGACCAGGTACGGGCCAGCGGGGAGCCGTATGCGGGACAGGAAAAACGGGTGCTGCTGCGTAACCCAGTTACCAGCGCTCTGCAGCCGCACTACCTGAACTTCATGTACCAGCCGCTGCGGGAAACGCCGGGCCAAACGCCGGACATCCTGGTGTTTGTGGTGGATGTAACTGAGCAGGTAGAGGCCCGACAGCGGGTAGAGCAGCTCAACCAGGAGCTGGAAACCCGGGTGCGGGAGCGCACCCAGCAGCTGGCCGAGCAACAGCACCTGCTGCGCCAGATTCTGCGGCACGTACCGGCCGCCATTGCCACGCTGGGCGGCCCGGAGCACCGCTATACGTTCTTCAATGAGCCTTACCACCACCTCTCGACCGGCCGCGCCTCCCTGGGCGAAACAGTGGCGGAAGTGTTTCCGGAGGTAGTAGAACAGGGCTTTACTGCTCTGCTGGACCAAGTATACACCACCGGGGAGGCATTCATTGGCACCGATGCCTCCATGCAGCTTTTCACTACCGCGTCCGGGCACCCCGAGCAGCGCTACATTGATTTTATCTACCAACCCTTGTTTGATGACCAAGGGCGCACCCAAGGCATTTTGGCCTTTATTCTGGATGTAACCGATAAGGTATGGGCCCTCCAGCAGGTGCAGCACCTCAACCAGGAGCTGCAGGCTACCAACAAGGAGCTCAATATCTCCAATACTCGCCTCTCGCGCACCAATGCCGACTTGGACACCTTCGTGTACACGGCCTCCCACGACCTCAAAGCCCCCATTGCCAATATCGAGGGCCTGCTGGAAACGCTGCGCGAATACCTCCCGGCTCCGAACCCGGAGCCTATGGTACCGCGCCTGCTGGATATGATGCAGAGTGCGGTAGCCCGCTTTCAGCAGACGGTGGGGCACCTCACCGACGTGTCGCGGCTGCAGCACAGCCAGACTCAGCCGGCCGAGGCCGTGTTCCTGGCTACGGTGGTGGAAGATGTGCTGCTGGACCTCGCTCCTCTAGTGAAAGCCACCAACGCCCAGCTGGTACTCAGCCTCTCCGAGTGCCCTTTGGTATACTTCTCCGCCAAAGACCTGCGCAGCATTCTGTACAACCTGCTCAGCAATGCCCTCAAGTACCATCACCCCCAGAAGCAACCAGTGGTGCAGCTACGCGCCTACTGCTCCGACACCCAGATTTTTCTGGAAGTTGAGGACAATGGCCTGGGACTCAATGAGCAGCAGCAGGCCAAGCTCTTTACCCTGTTTCATCGGTTGCACAACCACGTTGAGGGTTCGGGGGTGGGCTTGTTTATGATCAAGCGCATTGTTGAAAATGCCGGTGGCAGCATCACCGTGCATAGTCAGCCGGAGCTGGGCTCCACTTTTCTGGTTGCCCTCCCGCGCATCTGATACCGTTTCTGCTACCCCTTTCCCGAATAGCGCCACGGTAGCTTCTGAGTGTAGCAGGGAAATGGGCTGGTAGCTGCTGCCTGATTGGTTTGCGAGCCGGTACACTGCTTTGAGAACTTACGCCTACCCCACTCTACCCCGGCAATGAATCGGTTTGACCGTGTTACCGCTATTCTTGTTCAGTTGCAGGCCAAGCGCAAAGTAAGCGGGGCTGCCCTGGCCGAGCAATTCGGCGTGAGTTTGCGCACCATTTACCGCGACCTGCGCACGCTGGAAGAAGCTGGGGTTCCGCTGCTGGGGGAGCCGGGTATTGGTTACTCCTTGGCCGAGGGGTACCGGCTGCCGCCTGTTATGTTTACCCGGGAAGAAGCCACGGCGCTGCTCACGGCCGAAAAGCTGGCCGCCCGCCTCACCGACGCGCCTACGGCTCAGCTCAGCAGCGCGGCCATGGACAAGGTGCGGGCGGTGCTGCGCCGCCCCGACCGTGACCACCTTGATTCGCTGGCTCCGCATATTCAGGTACTCGGCCCCCGTGACCAGCCGGGCCGGCTCCCGGCTTATCAGCAGCTGGTAGCGGCCATTGCCATGCACCGGGTGGTGCGCCTGCGCTACCAGGCCGCCGAAAATCAAGCTGCCACTGCCCGCGACATTGAGCCCATCAGCCTGTACCTGAGCCGGCAGTGGCACGTGGTGGCGTATTGTCGGCTGCGTCAGACTATTCGCAACTTCCGCCTAGACCGCATACAGGATCTGGAGCTGCGCCCCGAGGCCTTCGTGGTGCGCCCCAACGTGTTGCAGCAGCACTGGGCTGCGGAGGCCAGTCGGCGGCCGCGCGAACGGGTGGTGCTGCGCTTTCAGCCGCTTAATCTGCTGCCCGCCCTGGTTCAACACCTGCACGATACCAAGTACCAGTACGGCTGGGCCCATGAGCAGCGCCTGCCGGACGGGCAGCTTGAAATAACCCTCTATATCGGGGAGCTGCCTTATCTGGCTACCTGGCTGCTACCCTTTGCCGGGGCCCTGACCATTGTGGAGCCGGCAGCATTGGTCGCCCCACTACGCGCGCTGGCCCAGCGGGCTCACGACTTTTTTTGCCTACCTGAATAAATTTTACGGGCCTGAAACATGCTGACATAGGGCTGTCAGTGGGGGGGTGAACCTTTGTAGCATCAAGTGAGGGACATTTGATACTATAACGCCCACAACATGGAAAAGCGCACCGTAGACCCCTGGCAATGGGGCCAGTACACCAATTCAGTACAAGCCGTTGAAATCAAGCAGCCCGCCGGCACCCTCTACTGCTCCGGACAAGTAGCGCTGGATGCGGCGGGGCAGCCCAGCACGGCCGATATGCGCAGCCAGCTGCAACAAACCATTCAAAATCTGGAGCAGCTCATCAGCGAAGCCGGATATGAGTGCCAGGGAATTGTGCGGCTGAACGTGTACACCACATCCGTGGCCGATTTTTTTGCTACCTGCATGGATATCTACGCACCCTGGCTGGCCAAGCACGGTATCAGGCAAGCCACCACCCTACTGGAGGTGCAGGGCCTATTTGCTACCTTAACCGTAGAGCTGGAGGCCACCGTTGTGAAATAAGCACGGTGGTTCCCAGCTGAGAAAGGGCCCGGCAGATTGTTGCCGGGCCCTTTCTCAGGTGTGCAAAATAGATACGCTCTTTCTGGGAAAACCTGTTTAACAGAACTTCCCGCCCAAGCGAGTGTCTTATCTCTTTTTAGTGCGAGTAGTAACCGGCTCCGCTACTTGCCCCAGGGAAGACTCCCGCACCAGCAGCTCGGGCCGCAGCACAATCTGCCGGGCCGCAAAGGTGCTGCCCTCGGCCTCAATCAGCTCCAGCAGCAGGCGCACCGTAGCCTGGCCCATTTCTTCGCAGCGCTGATCAACGGTGGTAATGGTCGGCTTGGTGATGGTAGTGAAAGCCTCATTACTGAACCCGGAAATAGCCACATCATCGGGCACTCTGAATCCCAGGCGCTCCGCTTCCTGCATAGCCCCCAGGGCGCAGTAGTCGCCCGCCGAGAATACCGCGTCGGGCGGGTTGGGTGAGGTCAGCCAGGCATTCATGGCCGCCGCGCCCTCCGGCTGCGTCATGTCAGTGTAAGTAATCAGCTCTTCCTCCACGGGCAAGCCCGCTTCCCGGAGGGCCTCCACGTAGCCCCGGCACCGGTTTTTGTAAATGCTCAGGTGTTGGGGGCCCGCCAGATGGGCAATGCGGCGGCAGCCCTGGGCCAGCAAGTGACGGGTGGAAAGTAGCGCCCCTTCCTGGTCATCGAGTACCACCGCGTGCACATCCTCGCCCTCCATGCTCCGGTCGAAGAATACCAGCGGCAGCCCCCGGTTCTGCACCTTCTCCAGGTGCGTAAACTGGGTAGTCGTGCGCGCCAACGACACCATGATACCGGCAACCTGCGCACTGAGCAGGGCCTCCACATTCTGCCGCTCCTGGGCCACATCCTCGTGCGACTGGCAGATAATGACGTTGTACCCGGCTTTGCGGGCGGCCGTTTCAATGCCATGCACCACCGAGGGGAAAAACCGCCCTTCAATGTAGGGCACAATAATGCCCAGCAGCTTGCTTTTGCCCTTGCGCAATGCCGAAGCGAGCCGGTTGGGCTGGTAATTGTACTTTTTGGCCAGCTTCAGCACTTTCGACTTCATTTCCGGCCCGATGCTGTAATGGTCGCTCAGAGCACGGGAAATGGTGGTCATGGACACGCCCAGTTCCCGGGCCAGATCGGCCATGGAAACGGGTGTATTGACAATAGGCGGAGTTTCTGACTTCTTACGAGGAGACATGCGAAAAGCGCTACACAATGCTTTGTGTAAAGATAAGGTTAACCCGAAATACCCAATATGCTTCTGTGGGGAGCAAACAAACGCCAGGGAATAGGCTGTATGAGGCAGGCGCTAACTTGAAAGTGCATACTGGTGAATAGAAAGATATAGCCTTCGTAACCCGGCTAAGACCTTTTTAATGGGTTTGGGTCAGTAAAATACGGGGAATATTTTTGATACAACAGATACGGCCGGGCTTCTGATGGCAGTAAAGCGCCGGTGGAAGAACAAATAGTTATCCTCAACACAATCGTTTGTGCAAATAAGTTATTAATATTGGCACTACCAATGTTTGCCTAATTGCCGGGGCCCTGGTTCTGGCTTGTGCTTCGTCTGTTTTCCTCCATCCCATGCTACAATTCCTGCCCACCCGCACTTTTCCCTTTGCCGCCGGCCTCGGCCTGAGTGGCTCCTTACTAACCGGCCTGCCGGCCCTGGCCCAAACGGTGCCCGCCACGCTCACCGTGCAGGTGAACAAGCCCGGGGCACCCATTGCCAAAACCATGTACGGCCTGTTTTTCGAAGATATCAACTTCGCCGCCGATGGTGGGCTGTACCCCGAGCTGGTCAAGAACAAGTCGTTTGAGCTGGATGAGCACCTGCTGGGCTGGCGCGGCATCCGGGGGGCAGCAGCTCTGTCGACCTACACCGTTTCCAGTCAGCAGCCCATCAGCGCCACCAACAACCATTTCCTGCGCATGACGGCCGCCACGGCCAGCCCCGATGCCGGCTTCATCAACGAAGGCTTCCGGGGCATGGGCGTGAAGCAGGGCGGCGAGTACACGTTTTCGGTGTATCTGCGCAAGGGCGCGGGCGGCGTGAGCGGCCTGAACGTGACGCTGGAGGAAGGCGGCCCCGGGGCTGGGCCTGAAGCCGGGCCCTCGGGCAAAACCCTGGCCCAGACCCGCATTACCGGCCTCACTACCGAGTGGAAGAAATACAGCGTGGTACTGAAATCGGCGGGCACGGCCGAGAAGGCGCGCCTGAAGCTGACGCTGGAAGGCGCCGGCACCCTGGATTTGGACGTAGTTTCTCTCTTCCCCAAAGACACCTACAAAAACCGGGAAAACGGCCTGCGCACCGATCTGGTGCAATTGCTCAAGGACATGAACCCCGGCTTTCTGCGCTTTCCCGGCGGCTGCATCGTGGAGGGCCGCAACCTCACCGAGCGGTACCAGTGGAAGGAAACCATTGGCGACGTAGCCTCCCGGGTGCCCTTGGTGAACCGCTGGAACATGGAGTTCAAGCACCGCTCCACGCCCGACTATTACCAGTCGTTCGGGCTGGGCTTCTATGAGTATTTCCAGCTTTCCGAAGACATCGGGGCCGAGCCGGTGCCGATTCTGAACGTGGGTATGGCCTGCCAGTTCAACTCGGCGGAAATGGCCCCGATTGGCGGCACCGCCGCGGCCGGCCCCAACGCCGGCTCGCCCCACAACCACGCGGATGACGACCCCACCCTGGAAACCTTCATTCAGGACGCGCTGGACTTGATTGAGTTTGCCAACGGCCCGGCCAGCAGCCCCTGGGGCGCCAAGCGCGTAGCCATGGGCCACGCTGCGCCGTTCAACCTCAAGTACATCGGCATCGGTAACGAGCAGTGGGGCCCCCAGTATCTGGAGCGCTACGAGCCGTTCATGAAGGCGGTGAAAGCAAAGTACCCCAGCATGAACATCGTATCCAGCGCCGGGCCGAGCCCCGATGGGGAGCTGTTCGATAAAGCCACCCAGCGCCTGCGGGAGCTGAAGGCCGAGGTGATTGATGAGCACTACTACGCCAAGCCCGAGTGGTTCCGCCAGAACGTGGGCCGCTACGACAACTACCCCACCACCGGCACCAAAATCTTCGCCGGCGAGTACGCGGCCCAGAGCGTGGCCATCGGCAGCCCCGATAACAAGAACAGCTGGGACTGCGCCATTTCGGAGGCGGCCTTTATGACCGGGCTGGAGCGCAACGCCGACAAGGTGATTATGGCCTCCTACGCCCCGCTGTTCGCCCACGTGGACGCCTGGCAGTGGACGCCGGACATGATCTGGTTCGACAACCTGAAGGCCTACGGCACGCCCAACTACTACGTGCAGAAGATGTACTCCACCAACCCCGGAACCACCATGCTGCCCGTGCAGCGTGCCGCCGGAGCCAAAAACGGCCAGGACAACCTGTTCAGCAGTGCCACCGCCGACGATAAAACCGGCGAAATCATTGTGAAGCTGGTAAACTACTCGCCCCAGGCCCGGCCCGTGACCATTGCCCTGCAGGGCGTGAAGAAGCTGGGCAAAGCCGGCCGCGCCACCATCCTGGCCAGCGCCGACCTGAACGCCGTGAACAGCCTGGAGCAGCCTATGAACGTGGCCCCCAAGGAAGAGCCCTTCAAGGTTTCCTCCCCCAACGTTACCTACACCCTGGCCCCGAACTCCTTTACGGTGCTGCGGATTCCCGGCAAACGCTAAGCGGCAGATAGAACTATGAAAAACGCTCCGCTTATTGGGTGGTTGGCTGGTTTGCTGCTGACTGCTCCCACGCTGGTACTGGGCCAGGCGGCTCCGGTACCAGTGGCCGGCAACCCCATTATCAAAGACAAGTACACCGCCGACCCCGCTGCTTTGGTGCACAAGGGCACCGTGTACCTCTATGCGGGCCACGATGAGGCTCCTGCCCCCGAGCAGCGCTACGTGATGCACGAATGGCTCTGCTACTCTTCTCAGGACATGGTGCATTGGAAAGAGCACCCCTCGCCCCTGAATGTGAAGGCCTTTGCCTGGGCCAAGGATGATGCCTGGGCCTCACAGGTAATTGAGCGGGGCGGCAAGTTTTACTGGTACGCGGCCGTGGAGCACGGCTCCATTCCGGGCAAAAGCATTGGTGTGGCCGTGTCGGACAGCCCTACGGGACCGTTCAAGGACGCCCGCGGCTCGGCCCTGATTACCAACAACATGACCGAAAGCAAAATCAGCTGGGACGATATTGACCCCACGGTTATTGTTGATGATAAAGGCCAAGCCTACCTGTACTGGGGTAACACCAACTGCTACTGGGCCAAGTTGAAACCGAACATGACGGAACTGGACGGCCCCATCAATAAGGTGACGACTCTTCCCAACTTCACGGAGGCGCCTTGGGTGCACAAGCGCAACGGCTGGTACTACCTCAGCTACGCCTACCAGTTCCCGGAGAAGCTGGCCTACGCCATGAGCCGCAGCCCGGAAGGCCCCTGGGAGTTTAAAGGCCTGCTGAACGAAGTGGCCGGCAACTCCAATACCAACCACCAAGCCATTATTGAGTTCAAGGGTAAATCGTACTTCATCTACCACAACGGCAGCATCCCCACCGATGGCGGCAGCTTCCGCCGCTCCGTCTGCATTGATTATCTCATGTACAATAAAGACGGCACCATCAAGCGGGTGCAAATGACCACGGAAGGCGTGCAGGCGGCCAAATAGCGGCCGGAAGTTCTGCCGCTCCCACGCGGTCCAATGCTTTATCAACCCATAAAAAAGGCGGCGGCTCCTAGGAGCCGCCGCCTTTTTTGTGGGTGCTAGAGTGGCCGTAGCTTATTGCTGCACCACGCGGGTTTGCTGCACGAAGCCATCCTGCACCAGGCGAATGGTGTAGAGGCCGGCGGCCAGAGGAGCATTGCTCAGGCTGATGGGGTTACCACCCACTACCAGGTTGGCGCTCTGGCTGTGCACGCGGCGACCCATGCCGTCGAGAATTTCCACGGAGGCCGTACCTCGGCGCTTGGCCTCTACCCGCAGGGTGAGACGCTGGCTGGCTCCGGCCGGGTTTGGATAGGCCTGAATCCAGATGGCTTCATCGGCACTGTTTTTAGCTGACAGAACCGTGCGGGAAAGCGTCCACCGCTGGGCCGGCTCAAAGCCGTTGTCGTCAAACAGGTTTACAGGGGCACCCGGGGCGGCGCTGGCGAAACCAACTTCCAGCACCTGCGAAACGCCGGCCGCATTAGCCGAATTTTTCAGCGTGAACTTGTAGCGGCCATTGTTATTCGGGTCGGTGATAATCCAGCGCTGGGCATCGTCGTTGGTGGTTACCAGCACGTTCTGCTCAATGCGGGTATTCACAGCTTTGCTCAGCCCCACCGGCTGCAGGTACATGGTGGTGCCGCGGTGACGCAGTTTGTAGGAGCCATCAGTTTGCAGCTCAAAAATAAAACGCTGCGCATCGAGGCCATTATCACCCCATTGGCCTACGGTGGCCCCGGCGGCCGAGGAGTTCAGGTTCACATCCAGGCACAGCGGCGTACCGGCGGGCACACCAAAGGCTTCAGCCGAGGCATCAGCCACCACGCCGTAATGCGTCAGCTTATACACGCCACCGTTGACAATGGCGGCCGTTTGGGCCTGAGCAGTCAGGCCCAGCAAAGTGCCGGCGGTTAAGACGGCCAGAAGTACAGGTTTTTTCATGGGAATTGAGGGTTGTATAAAAGTGGAAAAACTCGAACCGCTGACTTGTTGGTTCTACCCGTTTCAGGTAAGCAGGAACCAACGGCACCAACTAATTCAGGAGTAAGAGTAAAATTTATTTCGCTTAACACAAACGATTGTGTTAACTTTATTTTATCAACTGCCTTCCTGCACTGCTCAGGTCTATTATGAACCGTGGGCCCGCCTGCTCAGTACGGCCCTTTGTTCCCCGCTTTTGGTGACCATCCACTCACTTACTTCTCTTCCTCCTTCCACTCGCCACACATGAGATACTGCTTCTTGCTCCTGCTACTTACCTGGCGGGCCATTGCGGGCTTGGCCCAGCCGGTGCCCGCCCGTATTCCGGCCCACGACCCGGTGATGGCCCGGCAGAATGGCAGCTACTATATGTTCTGCACCGGCAACGGCATTGCAGTATGGTCGTCGAAGGACCGCAAGAGCTGGAAGCCGGAGCCGCCCGTATTTGCCACTGCGCCGGCCTGGGCCACGCAGGCTGTTCCGGGCTTCAAAGGTCATATCTGGGCCCCTGATATTTCCTTCCATAATGGCCAGTATGCGCTGTTTTACTCGGTTTCAGCCTTCGGTAAAAACACCTCAGCCATTGGGCTGGCCACCAACAAAACCCTCGACCCTGCTTCCAAGGACTTCCGCTGGGTTGACCACGGCCGGGTGCTGCAGTCGGTGCCGGGGCGGGATATGTGGAACGCCATCGACCCCAACCTGATCCGCGACGAAGCCGGCCGGCCCTGGCTGTCGTTCGGCTCGTTCTGGGAGGGCATCAAGCTGGTGCAGCTCCGGCCCGACCTTACCGGTCCGGCCCAGCCGGAGCAGTGGCGCACCCTGGCCCGCCGCCCCCGCACTCCCCAACTCAACGACTCTTTACCCGGTGACGGCGCGATTGAAGCTCCGTTTATCTTTCGCAAAAACGGCTACTACTACCTGTTTACCTCGTTTGACTACTGTTGCCGGGGCCCGCAGAGCACCTACAAAATCATGGTGGGCCGCGCCAAAAACGTAGCCGGCCCCTACCTCGACCAGGCCGGCAAGCCACTGGCGCAGGGCGGCGGCACTCAGCTACTGGCTGGTGACCAGAACTGGTTTGGCCTCGGTCACAACTCGGTATACACGTTCGATAATGCCGACTACCTGGTATTTCACGGCTACGATGCCGCCGACAAGGGCCGGCCTAAGCTGCGCATCGAGCCTCTCACTTGGGATGCAGCCGGCTGGCCGGTGGTACAACCCTAGCCATATTCAGCTGACTATTGGCACAATCGTTTGTGCTAGACGTGCTATTCACGCTTCATGTATGGTTTTAGTTACCCGGTAGCTACCGGTACCGATTACGGTATCGTTACCGGTCTTTTTTCTACTGAATAACCGCTTTTTGAGCGGTTTACGGGTTGCTAACCGTCGTAAATTCGCTCAAGTCTCCCATCATTTTTCTTCGCCGTGACCAACACTCCAACCTCACCCGCCGACCTCGCCCAACAAAGCGTTAATACCATCCGCCTGCTGTCGGTGGATATGGTGCAGGCCGCCAACTCCGGCCACCCCGGCCTGCCCCTGGGCGCGGCCCCCATGGCCTACGTGCTGTTTTCCCGCGTGCTGCGCTTCAACCCCCAGGACCCCAAGTGGCCCAACCGGGACCGGTTTGTGCTGTCGGCGGGCCACGGCTCGGCCCTGCTCTACAGCCTGCTGCACCTGTACGGCTACGATTTGTCGCTGGAGGACCTGAAGGCATTCCGGCAGCTGCACTCCCGCACGCCCGGCCACCCCGAGTCGAACATGACGCCGGGCGTGGAGGTGACGACGGGGCCGCTGGGCCAGGGCTTCGCCAACGGCGTAGGCATGGCCATGGCCGAAGCCCACTTGGCCGCCGTGTACAACCGGCCCGGCCACGCACTCCAGGACCACTTCACCTACGCCATTGTGAGCGACGGGGACCTGATGGAAGGCGTGGCCGCCGAGGCCGCCTCTTTGGCCGGTCACCTCAAGCTGGGCAAGCTCATCTACCTCTACGACGACAACGACATCTGCCTCGACGGGCCCACCAACCTCTCCTACACCGAGGATGCGCTGGCCCGCTTTGAGGCCTACGGCTGGCACACCCAGCGCGTGACCGACGGCAACGACCTCAACGCCATTGAGGCCGCCCTGAAAGCCGCCCAGCAGGAAACCGAGCGGCCCTCCCTGATTTCCGTGAAAACGATTATCGGCTACGGTAGCCCCCAGGAAGGAACCAGCAAAGTCCACGGCTCCCCGCTCGGCCCCGACAATATGAAAAAAGCCAAGGAGTTCTTTGGCTTCGACCCCGAGGCCACGTTTGTGGTGCCCGAGGAAGTGCGTGCCCACTTGGCCGAAGCGGGCCAGCGCGGCGCGGAATTGCAGGCGCAATGGGAGCAGCAGACGGAGACGTACCAGCAGGAGTTTGCAGCCGAGTGGGAATTGTTCCGGGCTTCGTTTGCGGGGGAATTACCCGCAAACTGGGACGCCGCCCTGCCCGTTTTCACCGCCGCCGATGGCGCGCTGGCCACCCGCCAGGCTTCCGGCAAAGCTCTGAACGCCTTGAAAAAAAGCGTGCCCTACCTGTTCGGCGGCTCGGCTGATCTGGCCAGCTCCAATGAAATGCCCACCAGCGGCGCCGTCAGTTTCCAGCCGGGCAGCTACGAGCACAGCAACGTGTGGTTTGGGGTGCGGGAACACGCCATGGGCGGGGCCATGAACGGCATGGCCCACCACGGCGGCGTGCGGCCCTACGGCGGCACCTTCCTCACCTTCTCCGACTACATGCGCGGGGCCATCCGCCTCACCGCTCTGGCCGAATCCAGCGCCACTTTCGTGTTTACGCACGACAGCATCGGGCTGGGCGAGGACGGCCCCACCCACCAGCCGGTGGAGCAGGTAGCGGCCCTGCGCACCATTCCCAACATCATCGTGCTGCGCCCCGCCGACGCCAACGAAACCGTGGAAGCCTGGCGGGTGGCCCTCACCAAGCCCAAGAGCCCGGTGGTGCTCATCCTCTCCCGCCAGAAGCTGCCGGTGCTCGACCAGAGCCAGTTCAACTCGGCCCGGGAGGGCGTAGCCAAAGGGGCGTACATCCTGCGCGAAGCCGAGGGCGGCCAGCCGGAGCTGCTGCTGCTGGCTACCGGCTCGGAAGTTTCGCTGGCGCTGCAGGCCCAGGAGGCCTTGCAGCAGCAGGGCGTAGCGGCCCGGGTGGTGAGCATGCCCAGCTGGGAGCTGTTTGAGCAGCAGCCCAAGGCCTACCAGCAGCAGGTGCTGCCGCCCGCCGTGCGTAAGCGCGTGGCCATTGAGGCCGGCTCACCCCTGGGCTGGCACAAGTACGCCACCGACGAAGGCACCGTCATTGCCATGAACCGCTTTGGCGAATCGGGCCCCGGCGAGGCGGTGCTGGAGCTGTTCGGCTTCTCGGTGGAGAATGTGGTGAAGCAGGCCCAGTGGGTGCTGGCTGGCCAACCCGAGGAAACGGAACCCAAGGAAATTCTGTCGTAAGTAGTTGCCGCACGTCATCATCAATACTGTGTCATCCTGAGCTTGCGAAGAATCTTACCACGGTAAGCTGTGTAGACAAACGTCAGCACGCGAGATTCCTCGGCTCCGCTCGGAATGACGTGCAGGAGTAAAAAGTGCTTTGCAAGCTTTAGGATGACAGACGATTCACCAAACCATACCACTCACCATATGAACCCATTAGTTGCCATTCACGGCTTCGGTCAGAGCATCTGGCTGGATTACATTCGCCGCAACATTCTGCAAAACGGGGAACTCCAGCGCCTGCTCACGGAAGATGGCGTGCGGGGCGTTACGTCCAACCCGGCCATCTTCGAGAAGGCTATTGCCGGCTCCGACGACTACGCCGACGATATCCACCGCTTTGCCCAGGAAGGGTTGTCGGCCGAGGATATTTACGCTCAGCTGGCCGTGGCCGATGTGCAGGCCGCCTGCGACCTGCTCCGCCCCCTCTACGACCACCCCGAAAACGGCGGCGACGGGTACGTAAGCCTGGAAGTGTCGCCCAACCTGATTCACGACACCGAGGGTACGGTGACCGAGGGCCTGCACTTCTGGAAAGAGGTGAACCGCCCCAACGTGATGATCAAAGTGCCCGCCACCCGGGCCGGCCTGCCCGCCATCCGCCAGCTGATTGCGGCCGGTGTGAATGTAAACGTGACGCTGATATTCAGCGTGGAGCGCTACCGCTTGGTGGCGGAAGCCTACCTGGCCGGTCTGGAAGACCGAGTGCAGGCCGGCGGCTCGGTGCAGCGGCTGGATTCAGTAGCCAGCTTCTTCCTCTCGCGCATCGATGTGCTCATTGATCCGCAGCTGGAAAAACTGGCCGCCGCGGGTGGTGAGCAGGGCCAGCTGGCCGAAAGCCTAGTGGGCCAGGTGGCCATTGCCAGCGCCAAACAGGCCTACACGGTGTACCAGGAGCTGTTTGCCGGGCCGCGCTGGGAGGCGTTGCGGGCGCAGGGTGCCCAGCCCCAGCGCCTGCTCTGGGCCAGCACCGGCAACAAGAACCCCAAGTACGACAACCTGAAATACGTGGAGGCCCTCATCGGCCCCAACACGGTGAACACCATTCCGGTCGAAACCCTCGACTTATACCGCACCGGCGGCCAGCCCGCCAACCGCCTCGCCGAGCCGGTGGCCGTGGACGTACTGGGCAGCCTGCCCCAACTCGGCCTTGACCTGGAAGCGCTGACCGACCAGTTGGAGCAGGAAGGCGAGCAGAAATTCACCGAGCCCTTCGGCAAGCTGCTGGCCGTGCTGGAACAAAAACGCCAGGAAGCCCTGGCCAAAAGTCCGGCCGCTTCTCACTAGGCTGTGTAGACATTCGCATTGAAAGAACGTCATTCCGAGCTTGCCGAGGAATCTCGCGTGCTGACGTTGCAGTAGTAGTCTAACGTCAGCACGCGGGATTTCTCGGCAAGCTCGGAATGACGTTCTCTTTAGCGCATTTTGTCAACTGCCCATACGCTCTGACCTAAAACTCCAACGGGGAGCCGGCATCCGGCTCCCCGCTTTGTTTACCCGCTACCTTTACCACAGCGGCCACCCTAACGCTACTTTGGCAGGTCAGCTGAAAGCCGGTCGGGCAGTAGCGCGAACTTTGTAGTTCGCGCTACTGCTCGCCTGACGCCAACTGGCCCAATCACTTACTTACACCTGCATGAAAGCCTTTATTTTCGACCTCAACGGCACCATGATTCACGACATGGACTACCACACCCAGGCCTGGCAGCAGCTAATGAATGAGGACCTGGGTGGGCAGTTCACGCGTGAGCAGGTGAAGCCCCAGATGTACGGTAAAAACCAGGAAGTACTGGTGCGCATGTTCGGCCCCGACCGGTTTACGGAGGAGGAAATGACCCGTCTGGCCGTGGAGAAGGAGAAACGCTACCAGGAGGCGTACCGCCCGCACCTGCGGCTGCTGCCGGGGCTGCCGGAGTTTCTGGCGCGGGCCCACCAGCGGGGCATTCCCATGGCCATTGGCTCGGCGGCCATTCCGTTCAACATTGATTTCGTGCTCGATACGCTGGATATCCGCCATTACTTCGCGGCCATCGTCTCGGCCGACGACGTGACCATCAGCAAGCCCCACCCCGAAACCTTCCTGAAAGCCGCCGCCCAGCTCGGTGTAACTCCTGCCGACTGCCTCGTGTTCGAGGACGTGCCCAAAGGGGCCGAGGCGGCCCTGAATGCCGGCATGCCCGCCGTTATCCTCACCACCACGCACGAGCCGGCGGAATTCGCCCACCTGCCCAACATCCGCCACTTCTCCCCCGACTACACCGACGCGTTTGTGCAGGGATTGGTATAGAAATGGATAGTAGCACGGCATAGCTTACTGACGACAGCCGTTCCGGTCCGGCGGCTGCCAGCCGTCGGGCCGGTTGCCGCGTGCTGATGTTACTGCGTTATTGGCCATATGAACCGAACGACAACCGGCCCGACGGCTGGCAGCCGCCGGACCGGAACGGCCTACTTCCCTACTGTCGCCTCTTTTGGCTGGCGGGAAATTAGCTCTACGTCGGTGAGTTGCTGGGGAAACCAGACGGTCATTTCGCCCTTGCCGCGGTTGGCCCAGGCGTAATAGGGAATGGCCGTGAGGGTCTGGCGGGTGGTGCTGATGCTGGTGTTGGCGGCGTCCAGCTGCACGGCGGGTACGGTGGCTTGCAGTTGCATAATACCGTTGAGCAATTCGGGCTGGTAGAGGGTGGTGAAGGCGGTGGCAGCGGGCACGATGAGGTTGCCGGCGCGGCCGTTGTTGTCGGTCCACTCGGCGCAGTACACAATTGGGCCGCGTTGCAGGGCCACTTTACCTAAGTCGTCCTGCACCTTCGGGTTGGCTACTACCTGGCGCACTTCCATGGGCAGCTTCACTTCCACCACGTCGTTTTTGCGCCACTTGCGGGCCAGTACGGCGTAGCCGTTGCGGGTGGTGTAGGCCGTGGGCTTGCCGTTGATGGTAATGCTGATTTTCTCGGCCGAAGGCGTGGCGAAGCGGTACAAATCGGAGGGCATGGCCTCGTTGCGGGCCCAGCCGGGCAGGCGCACCAGCAGGTTGAACTCAGTGGTGGCGGCGGGACTGAGGGTGAACTTCAGGTCGCCCTGCCAGGGGTAGTTGTGTTGCTGGGTGATGCGCACGGGCTGGTTGTTCACCTTCAAGTCAGTAGTGCCGCTGATGAACAGGTTGGCGTACACGTCGCGGCCCTTCTGGGCGTACACGTAGCCGGGCAAAGAGGGCATCAGGCGGGCTAGGTTGGTGGGGCAGCAGGAACAGTCGAACCAGCCGGCGCGCTGGGGCTCGGTTTGCGGGAAGCTGGCGCTGTTGCGGACCTGCATGGCATTACTGTAAAAAAACGACTTGCCATCCAGCCCTACCCCCGAAATGAGGCCGTTGTAGAGCACTTTCTCCAGGATATCCACGTACCTGGACTCGCCGTGGAGCTGGAACATGCGCTGGTTCCAGTAGATGTTGGCTACCGAGGCGCAGGTTTCGTTGTAGGCCGTGGTGTTGGGCAGCTCGTAGTTGGCCCCGAACCTTTCGCCGCCGGGCACCGCGCCAGTGCCGCCCGTCACGTAGAGCTTTTTCGCCACCATGTTCTGCCAGATGGAGTCCACGGCGGCCAGCAGCTTTTGGTCGCCGGTGAGGGCGGCCACGTCGGCCATGGCGGAGTACAGGTATTCGGCGCGCACGGCGTGGCCCTCGGCCTTCTTCTGGTCAATGACGGGCTTGTGGTCCTGCCAGTAGGAGCCGTTGCGCCAGGCATCGGGGCTCTTTGGGTCGTAGCCCGCGTACCGGCCGCGCTGATCGAGGAAGAACCGGGCGGTGCTCAGGTACTCGGGCTTGCCGGTTACGCGGTAGAGCTTCACCAGGCCCATTTCTACAATTTCGTGGCCCGGGGCCACGGCCCGCTTGCCCGGCCCGAAGGTGGCGCACACCAAATCGGCGTTTTTGAGGGCAATATTCAGCAGATTTTTCTTACCGGTGGCCTCATAGTGGGCTACGGCGGCTTCGTAGAGGTGGCCCGAGTTGTAGAGCTCATGGCTCAGCTCCCGCTCCTTCACCCACCGCTCCGGCCCGGCCCAGTCGTGCGGGTGGGCTGGGTCGATGGTGCGGGCCGTGTACAAGTAGCCGTCGGGCTCCTGGGCAGCGGCTACTTTTTTGATCAGCGCGTCCATGTACTCGTCCAGCTTTTCATCGGGATAGAGCCGGAGCGAGTACGACGCTCCTTCTATGGTCTTATAGATATCGGTATCATCGAAGGGAAAAATGGTGGCAAACTTCCCCTGCCGGGCCGCCGCCATTTCAAAGTTCTTCACCCGATTCGTGGCCTCACAGCGCTGAAACGAGGCCGGAATGGTCACGTCGGTATTGGTTTTGAGTCGGGGCAGCCAGAAGTTGTCCGCCAGCTGCACCTGCGTGAAGGAAACCGCCTGAATTGGGTAGTCGGAGCGCTTGGTGGTTTGCGCCAGGGCCGGCGTACTGAGCAGGCCCAGCAGGGCCAGGGAAGAAAGGATGCGGTTCATAGGGAGCGGATAAAGGAATCTGAAAAGGCCAGCCTACTGCGCCGGACTTACGCCCAGGGTGGTCATGTTCACGGTTTGCAGGGTGCTGTCGGCGTTGTAGGTGAGGTAGTCCACGCACACGGAGCGGCGGTAGCTGCCGCCGCCGGGCAGGCTGCCGTTGTGGTACACGAAGTAGTCGCGGCCCTTGAAGCTGATAATGGCCTGGTGGCTGGTGTTGGAGTTGGTCGGGAAGTCGGTGAGCAGTCCTTTGGGCTGCCAGGGGCCATCGGGGCGGCGGCTCATGGCGTAGGAAATCCGCTCGGGGAAGCCGGAGGCGTAGCTCAGGTAGTACCACTTGCCGCGCTTGTGCACCCAGGGTGCCTCCGTGAAATCGGGCAGACTCACGGTCTGGATGGGGCCGTCCAGCTCCGTCATATTGGGCTTGAGCCGGGCGTAGTAGCAGGCCGTGTTGCCCCAGTACAGCCAGGCCTGCCCCGCGTCATCAATAATAACGGTGGGGTCGATGTCATCGAAAAAGCTGCTGACAGCCGTAGTCATGGCGTTGGTGATGAGGGCCGAGCCCCGGGCGTCTCGGAAGGGGCCAGTGGGGCTGTCGGCCACGGCCACGCCAATGGCTTTGCCCGGCACCGTGCGGTGGTCGGCGGTAATGTACCAGTAGAACTTACCGCCACGCTCCACCACCTGCGAAGCCCAGGCATCGGCCCGCGCCCAGGCAAAGGCCTGCACGTTCAGGGGCGAGGGGTGCTCCTGCCAGGTCACCATATCGGCCGAGGAGTAGCACAGCCACTCGTTCATCACGTACTGGTTCTGGCCCACGGCGGCCTCGTCGCGGCCGGCGTACACGTACACCCGGCCGTTGTGAACCAACGCGGCGGGGTCGGCCGAGAATTTATTGGTGATGATGGGGTTGCGGAACACCGGGGCCGGCGGGACCACAAATGGGTCGGCTTCTTCCTTCTCCTGGCACGCGGCCAGACTCAGCAGCGCGGCGGTCAGCAGAAATTGCGGATACTTCATGACGGAAAACATAGGGGTAAGAGGACCAGCCAGCCCGAATCCGAATAACTGCGGCTCCGCAGCAGCTGGCAGTCTGTGTTATTTGACACGCATCATTGCACCACCACTTTCTGCGTAGTTGTCCCCTGCCCTCCGCTCACTTGCAGCAGATACAGGCCAGCCGTCACCTCGGCCTTTACCGGCACCGTGCTCTGGCCCGCGCTGCGGTAGCTGAACACCGGCCGGCCCTGCATATCGGTAAGAGTGACGGTAACCGGCCCGGCAGCCAGCCCGGCATCCAGCAGCACCGTGAAGCGGCCCCGCTCACTCGGGTTGGGGTACACGCTGAACTGCGCGGCCGGAGCCACTGCCGTCGAGGCCAGCACGCGGGCGGCTGTGGCGGGCGCAATGGCCCATTTCTGACAGTTGTTGCCCAGGTAATCATACAGAGCCAGCTGCACGCCGGCGGTGGCGGAGCAGGCCGGCACTTCCACCACGCGGTTGCCGTTCACCGAAGCCAGCACGTAGGTTCCGCCACTGGCCCGCTCAATCTTGAAGCGCTGGTTGGCCGCGCCGCTGTACGGGTACAGGTTGAGTTTCGCGCCGTTGCTGGGGCTGTTGCCGGCCACATCAGCAGCCAGCCCGGCCCCTACCGTGGAGGTAATTTTATACTCGCCGTTGCCCACGGGCGTGAGGTTCCATTGCTGACAGTTGAGGCCGGCGGGGGTGCCCTGGGCAATGATCTGGCCCTGGGCCCCGGTGCAGCCCCAGGCATCCCACACCTTGCCGGTGCTCTGGTTGGTGAGGGTGTAGCGGCCGGCGGCCACCCAGTCGCGGGTGATGAAGGGCCAGGCGGCGGCGTCCCAGCCCAGGTTGCCCACGCTCAGGCGGGCCCGGCCGTTCTGGCTGCTGTCGTAGTAATGGTGGGTGAGGTAGTTGGCCCCGCCTTCCTGAAACAGTCCCACGTGGCCCGGGCCCACGTAGCTGCCGCTGGTGGCAATGAGGGTGGTGCCGCCGTTTTTGTTGAGGTCGACGCCGTTTTTATCCACGTAGGGCCCGGTGATGCTGGTGGAGCGGCCCACCTGAATGTAGTAGGTGCTGCTGGCCCCTTTGCAGCAGGCGCCCTTGTTGATGAACAGGTAGTAATAGCCGCCGTTGCGCACGATGTAGGGTGCCTCGCTCCCACTGTTGTTGCGCGTCACGTTGTCGGCGGCCACGTTGCCGGCCAGCCAATAGAAGCTGGTACCGGAACGTTTGCCGGTGCTGCCGTCCAGCTTAATCAGCCCGATGCCTTTGAAAAACGAGCCGTAGCTCATCCACAGCCCGCCGCTGGCATCGGCGGTAATGGCAGCATCAATGGCGTTGATGGCACTGCCGGAGCCGCTGGATACCACCTCGCCCTGGTCTACCCACTGGTAGTTGGGACTGGCCGGGTCCAGCGTGACGTTGGTAGCCAGCCCGATGGTGGATACATTGGAGCCGAAGGTGGAAACCGAGTAGTAGAGGTAGAACTTGCCGTTGCGGTACACGCACTCCGGGGCCCAGAAGTCGCCGGAAAAGCCGGGCACTTTGCTCTTGATCCAGGCGGGGTATTGGGCGCTGGTGAACACCGGCCGGCTGCCCGCCTGCCACGTCACCAGATCGGTGGAGTACATGCCATAAATACCGGTGCCGGTAGTGAAAATCCAGTATTTACCGCCGTCCTTCACAATGCTGGAAGGGTCGTGGCAATTGTCGTTGCCCTGCAACGCTTGGGCCGGCAGGCTAAGCCCGGTCAGCAGAATCAGCAGGAAAGCCAGCAGGCGGAAGGCATGAGGGCGGCTTCGTTGTGGGCCGGCCGGGGCGGCGGTAGAAGTGGTGTTCATGGTTGTGGGAATTGGGTTGGGGAAACATCAGAACGAGTACTGCGGGAAGCCAAACGGGGGCGCGAATCCGATTCACGCCCCCGTTTTGGTGGAACTGGCCGGCCCCCGAAAGCGGCCGGCGGCAAGCTGGTTTTCAACAGCTCAGAAGGAAGAAACAACGGCCCGAAAGCCGGCCAGCAGCTACCAGAACTTCACGTACAAAGCCGTGAGCAGCAGCATGGTCACCACAATCAGCGACATGGTTTGGGTGCTCACCCGGAACATACCGGCGTCCAGGTGAATGGCACGGGGGTTCACCACCGGCCCGGCCAAGCTCACGCCCACCATCAGCACCATGGTAATGGCAAACGACCAGCCCATGCAAATCAGGAAGGGAATTTCGTACACGCCCTGGCCATTGGGGAAGGCCGTGTAGAGCAGGGTTTCGGGGCCCAGCACCGCCGGGGCGTAGTTGTTGAAGAACACCGACAAGGCAAAGCCGGCTAGAATACCCACAATACCGGCCGTGGCCGTGGTGCGCTTCCAGAACATGCCCAGCAGGAATACCGCCAGAATACCGGGTGAGATGAAGCCGGTGTACTTCTGAATAAACTGGAAGCCACCCTCACCGCCGATGCCCAGCAGATCTTTCCACGTCATGGCCACGCTCAGCACCACGGCCGCCAGAATGGTTAGGCGGCCCACCCACACCTGCTTCTGCTCGGTAGCGTCCTTGTTCAGGTAGCGCTTGTAGATGTCGAGGGTGAAGATGGTGGAAATGGAGTTCACCTTGCCCGCCAAGGAGGCCACAATGGCCGCCGTGAGGGCCGCCATGCTCAGGCCCTTCAGGCCGTTGGGCAAAAAGGTAAGGATGGCCGAGTAGGCGTTATCGGAGTTGAACGCGCCGGTGGAGGACATTTCGGCCTGCAACGAGCCGTTCCGGTAGAGAACGTAGGCGGCAATCCCGGGCAGCATCACAATCACCGGCATCATGAGCTTCAGAATCCCGGCGAACAGGATGCCGGTGCGGGCCGTGTGCAAATCAGCCCCGAGGGCGCGCTGGGTAATGTACTGGTTGCAGCCCCAATAGTTCAGGTTCACAATCCACTGGCCGGCGAAGTACATGGCAATGCCGGGCAGGGCCAGGTACTTGTCGATTTCCACCTGGGGCGTGGCCGCCGTGGGCTTGTCGAAAATCATCTTGAAGTGGTCGGGGGCCTTTTCCATGAGGGCGTTGAAGCCGGAGAAAGCGCCGCCGCCCAGGCCAAACTTGGTGCTCACCAGCGAGAGGGCAATGTACGTCGTCACCAGACCGCCCACCACCAGCACCACCACCTGCACCACATCAGTGTAGCCTACCACCTTCATGCCGCCCAGCGAAATCAAGAGCGAAAACAGGGCCAGCAGCACGATGATGACGTGAAAACTGTCGCCGCCCACCAGGTTGCTCAGGGCCAGCGCCCCGAGGTAGAGAATGGACGTCAGATTCACCAGCACGTACAGGAACAGCCAGAAGATGCTCATAATCAGGCTGAGCGTGGAGTTGTAGCGCTGCTCCAGAAACTGCGGCATCGTGAAGATTTTGTTCTTCAGGTACACCGGCATAAAGAACACCGCCACAATGATGAGCACCACGGCCGCCACCCACTCGTAGGCCGCCACGGCCACGCCCACCTTAAACCCGCTCCCACTCATGCCAATGAACTGCTCGGCCGAGATGTTAGAGGCAATCATACTCGCCCCGATGGCCCACCATGTGAGCGAGCCTTCGGCCAGAAAGTAGTCTTTGGTGCTTTGCTCGGCTTTCTGCTTGCTTTTATAGATGTAGAACCCGTAGGCCGAAACCCCGATCAGGTACACAAAAAAGACAATCAGGTCAAGCGTAGTCAGGTTATTACGCATGGAAGTTGGTGGGAAGGCAGGCGGTTGTAGTGTGGGAATAGGGAATATTCTGGTGGCTCCGGAACGTCATTCCGAGCGCAGCGGAGCGGAGTCGAGAAAGCTCGCGTGCTGATGTTGTTGGCAAACGAATGTCATGCTGAGCCTGCCGAAGCATCTCTACCGCTTCGTTCGGACGATTCACTAGCCCAGGGTTTAAACCCTGGGCTATGGAGCAGTTACGGCTGGTTACCTCGGCAACATCAGCACGCGAGATGCTTCGGCTGCGCTCAGCATGACGTTCTGGTTGTGACGTTCTGGTTAGCGGGGCGGCTTAGCGCTGGCTGAAGGCCACGTCGTTGTAGCGCAGCTCGTTTTTGAAGGTGCGCAGCTTAGTTTCGTCGTCGATGATGAGGTACTCGATACCGGCCATTTCGGCGAAGTCTTCGAGGTACTCGGCGGTTAGGTTCTGGCTGTAGCCGGTGTGGTGGGCACCGCCGGCGTGAATCCAGGCGGCAACGCCGGTTTTCAGGTCGGGCTTTACTTTCCAGAGCACGCGGGCCACGGGCAGCTTGGGCAGGTCCTGCTCGGGGGCTACGGCTTCCACCTCATTCACAATCAGCCGGAACCGGTGGCCCAAGTCCACGATGGTGGCGTTGAGGGCGGGGCCGGCGGGGCAGTTGAACACCAGGCGGGCCGGGTCGGCCTTGCCGCCGATGCCTAGCGGGTGTACTTCTACCTTCACTTTGCCTTCCGAAATGGTGGGGCAGATTTCCAGCATGTGGGAGCCGAGCACCAACTCGTTACCGGGCTGGAAGTGGTAGGTGTAGTCTTCCATGAAGGAGTTGCCGCCGGGCAGGCCCGCGCCCATCACCTTCATGGCGCGCACCAGGGCAGCCGTTTTCCAGTCGCCTTCCCCGCCGAAGCCGTAGCCCTCGGCCATCAGGCGCTGAGTGGCAATGCCGGGCAGCTGCACCATGCCGTGCAGGTCCTCGAAGGTATCGGTGAAGCCGATGGCCTTCTTCTCCTGCAGAAACCGGCGCATACCGGCCTCGATGCGGGCCGCGTCGCGCAGTCCTTCGCGCTGGCTGCCGCCGTCCCGCAGCGAGTCGCCCAGCTCGTATTCCTGCTCGTAGGTAGCCAGCAGCGCGTTTACCTGCTCCTCGGTTACCTCGTTAATCACCGTCACTAGGTCGCCGATGCCGTAGGTGTTCACCTCGTAGCCAAACTTCAGCTCGGCCTCCACCTTGTCACCCTCGGTTACGGCCACGTAGCGCATGTTGTCGCCGAAGCGGACGATGCGGCCACCCTGCCAGTCGGCCCAGGCGCAGGCCGCGCGGGCCCAGATGCTGAGGCGCTCCTGCGCGTCGGCGCTCTGCCAGTGGCCCACCACCACCTTGCGCTTCACCCGCATGCGGGACGTGATGAAGCCAAACTCCCGGTCGCCGTGCGCCGATTGGTTGGTGTTCATGAAATCCATATCGATATCCGACCACGGAATATCCCGGTTGAACTGGGTGTGCAGGTGGGCCAGGGGCTTTTGCAGGATTTTCAGGCCGTTGATCCACATTTTGGCCGGCGAGAAGGTGTGCATCCAGGCAATCAGCCCCACGCAGTTGGGGGTGGTATTGGCTTCCTGGATCAGCTTATATATCTCAGCCGGACCCGTCAGTACGGGCTTGTACACCACTTTAATGGGCAGCGCGGAGCCGAGGGCCTTCGCAATCTGCTGGGAGTGCCGGGCTACTTCTTCAAGAGTTTCAGGACCGTAGAGGTGCTGGCTGCCAGTGATGAACCAGGCTTCGTAGTGGGAGATGTCGATCATGCGTGAAAAGAGTCGGTTTCAGCGTAACACAAACGATAATGTTTGCAGTGCAGCAGTCCGGCGGGGTGGTAAGCGTTGAAGGATGTTTTCGGAGAGAAAAATGGCGCGGCAGCCCGTTGCAGCAGTCCACCGCAGCCGGTACTAGCTTTGGCCGTAGTAAGAGTGCGCGCCGTGTTTCCGCTCGTAGTGCTTCTGAATGAGGGCTTCTTTCAGGCGTGGCACGTCGGGGCGCAGGGTGCAGCTGAGGTAGGCCATGCGGGCCACTTCTTCCAGCACGGCACTGTGGTACACGGCTTTTTCCACGGTTTTGCCCCAGGTGAAGGGCGCGTGGTTGCTGAGCAGCACCATTTCCACCTCCTCGGGCGAGAGGCCGCGCCGCTGAAACTCGTTGATGATCTGCCAGCCGGTTTGGTGCTCATAGTCGCCGGCAATCATGGCGTCATCCATGGGCGGGGCGCAGGGAATGTCCACCGTGAGGTGGTCGGCGTGGGTGGTGCCCAGAATCGGAATGTCCAGCTGGGCCTGGGCCCAGGCCGTGGCGTAGGTGCTGTGCGTGTGCACAATACCCCCGATATGCTCCCAATGGCTGTACAGTACGGCGTGGGTTTTGGTGTCCGAAGATGGCCGCTTGCTGCCTTCCACCACGGTGTTGGCGAAGTCCAGCACCACAATATCCTCAGCCTTGAGGGTGGCGTAGGGCACACCGCTGGGCTTGATGGCAAACACTTGCCGCTCCCGGTCTACCACTGAGGCGTTGCCGAAGGTAAAGAGCACCAGCCCTAGGGCCGGCAGCTGCATATTGGCCTCGTAACAAGCCTGTTTCAGTTCCTGGTACTGGCTCATGCGTGCTGGGCGGTTTCGGTTTCAGCTACTTCGCTGGTCATAGCCGGCGTGTTCTGCTCCACAAACTGCCCGAAGGCTTGGTACTGCTCGTAACGGCGCTGGTAGTCGGCCACGCGGGCCGGGTTGGGGGTGTAGGTTTCGGCGAAACCGTTGCCCATAGCCTTTTGGGCCGTTACCACATCCGGGTGAATGCCAGCGGCCACGGCCGCGTACATGGCCGAACCCAGAGCCGGGGCCTGGTCCGACTCCGCCACTTTAATGGGGCGGTTGAGCACGTCGGCCAGGGTCTGCATCATAAAGCCCGACTTCTTAGCCACGCCACCCAGCCCGATTACCTGCTTGATCGGAATACCCTCCTGTTCGAAGCGTTCCACAATTTGCTTGGAGCCGTAGCAGATGGACTCTACCAACGCCCGGAAAATCTGGGGGGCGGAGGTGCCCATGGTCAGGTTCATCAGGGCACCTTTCAGGGCCTGATTGGCATCGGGCGTGCGGCGGCCGTTCACCCAGTCCAGGGCCAGCACCTGCGAGTCGTCAGGATTAACGGCAGCGGCGGCTTTGTTCAGCTCGGCCATCATCTTGTCGCTCAGCTCTTCGCGCAGGGCTTCCTGCTGCTCCAGGCTCAAGGTAACCGACTGCGGCAACAAGGTGCGTAGCGGCCACTCAATTACGCCCCGGAACCAGGCCAGCAAGTCACCCACGGCCGACTGGCCGGCTTCCAGCCCCAGCATGCCGGGAATCACGGAGCCATCTACCTGCCCGCAAATGCCAGGCACCAGCTTGTCGCCTACTTCGTGCATGGGAGCCACCACAATGTCGCAGGTGCTCGTACCCATTACTTTCACCATTGAGTAGGCCTCAATTTCGCCCGCCACGGCCCCGGCGTGGGCATCAAACGAGCCTACGGCCACCACCGTGTTAGTGGTCAGGCCCAGGCGCTGAGCCCACTCCTCGGAGAGGTGGCCGGCTACTTCGTCGGCAGTGTATGTTTGCTCAAACAGCCGCTCGCGCAGGCCGCCCAGCTTGGGCTCCAACAAGGTCAAAAACTCTTCAGAAGGCAGGCCACCCCAGCTTTCGTGCCACATGGCTTTGTGACCGGCTGCGCAGCGGCTGCGCTTGAACGTGCTTAGCTCGCCGCCGGTCAGCAACAGCGTCAGCCAGTCACAGTGCTCCATCCAGGAGTAAGCGGCTTGGGCCACAGCCTCGTCCTCGCGCACCACATGGGCAATTTTGGCCCAGAACCACTCGGAGGAGTAGATGCCGCCCTCAAATTGGGTGAAATCCTCGCCGCCCCAGGTCTTGGCCAAGTGGTTTATTTCGGCGGCTTCGGGCAGGGCCGTATGGTCTTTCCAAAGCACAAACATGGCGTTCGGGTTGTCCTCGAAGCCGGGCTTGAGGGCCAGGGCCACGCCGTGCTCGTCCACGGGGCCGGGCGTGGAGCCGGTGGTATCCACGGCCAGGCCCACAATCTGCTCGGCGGGCACCTTCTGGGCCACTCGGCGTACGGTAGCTTCCAGCCCTTCCATGTGGTCGAGGGGGTGCTGGCGGAACTGGTTTTTGGTGGCGTTACAGTAGCGCTGCTCTTTCCAGCGGGCGTAGGGGTGCACGGCCTGCGCTACCTCCTGGCCGGTCTGGGCATTCACCAGCACGGCACGCACAGAGTCGGAGCCGTAGTCGATGCCAATAACGTATTTCATCAAGGGTGGATTTGAGAAGTTGTGAGGTTGTGAAATCGTGTTTTTGTGAAGATGCAGGCCTTAGGTTCGGCTTTTCACAAATTCACAACTTCACCTATTGGCGCACGCCGAACTTGTAAGTGGTCGTGGATTTCAACGTCTGGCCGGGCTTCAGAATCGTACTCGGGAACTTGGGCTGGTTGGGCGAGTCGGGGAAGTGCTGGGTTTCCATGCAGAAGCCCGCGTGCTTGCCGTAAGTCTGGCCGTTGGCGCCTTTCAGGGTGCCATCAAGGAAGTTGCCGGTGTAGAACTGAAGGCCCGGCTCGGTGGTGGTTACTTCCATCGTGCGGCCCGTGGTGGGCTCGTACACGGTAGCGGCGGCGTGCAGACCGGTGGTCGAATTCAGCAGCCAGTTGTGGTCGTAGCCGCCGGGTACCTGCGCAATTCGCTCGCCAATGGCGTGGGGCGTAGTGAAGTCAAAGGGCGTGCCTTTCACCGGGCGCAGCTCCCCGGTCGGAATCAGGCCGGCATCCACTACGTTGTAGCGGTCGGCGGCAATGGTTACTTCGTGGCCTAGCACATCTTTGCCCCCGCTCAGATTGAAGTAGGCGTGGTTGGTGAGGTTAACGGGCGTGGCCTTGTCGGTAGTGGCGGAGTAGTCAATTTTTAGAGCATCGTCGGCCGTAAGGGTGTACACCACCGTCACGTTGAGGTTGCCGGGGTACCCCTCCTCCCCGTCCTTGCTCAGGTAGGTCAGCTTCAGAGTCTGGCCCTCGGCCGAAGTTCCGGGCTCAGCCTGCCATACCACCTTGTCAAAGCCCTTTTTGCCGCCGTGCAGGGTGTTTTCGCCGTTATTTTTGGCCAGGGCGTACTCCTTACCGTCCAGGGTGAACTTGCCCTTGGCAATGCGGTTGCCATAGCGCCCAATCAAGGCCCCGAAGTACGGGCCTGACTTCAGAAACTCCGGGCTTTGGTAGCCGCTTACGTTGGCAAAGCCTAGCACCACCTCGCCTGGCTTACCTGTTTTATCGGGTACCTGCAGGCTGGTAATCGTGCCGCCGTAGTTGGTGATGCTCACCTTCAGGCCGTGGGCATTGGTAAGCGTGTAGAGCTGCACTTCGGTACCATCGGTGGTTTTGCCGAAGGAAGTAGTGGCCGGCGCCGCAACGGTGCCGGTGGCGGTAGTTTGGGCAGAGTCGGTCATGGAAGAAGAGGAGTTGCCGGTAGCCTGCTTGGCGGGCTGGTTCTGGTTGCAGGCGCTGAGCAACAAACCCGCAGCTAGGCTACTGGCAATACAACTGGAAATTTTCATCGGGAGGAACGAAAATGGTGGAGTTTTCACAGGATTAGCAGTAGTAATGAGTCAATAGTACATGCTACTACTGCATAAAGGCTTTTAATCCGTCAGGCTGATGGATATGCGCCCTTCCGAGACGGGAAATACGCGCTTTTATTTCACTTACACAATCGTTTGTGTAGAAACATTGTGTTGCTGCTGCTAAAAGAGACTGTGCTTTTTAATCCAGACAACTAATATATTCCTCACAAATACCTTTTAATCAGCAATTTGCATCTAAAATAAAACTTCGCCTGTTCCTGTTAAGCGCTAAGTTTACTTGTGTACTCCCACTCTGTTTTGAACCGTCGTTCATACCAATAAAAAGCCTCCTTCTCTCTTACCCGAAGGTTAGAGGAGAAGGAGGCTTTACCTAGCAGCAAACTGTGGCTATTTATTGCTTCCGTGGGTAACTAGGCAGCACCTGGGCGCTATCTAGGTGATGAAGCACTTACTTTTTCTTGCCCCACACGGCTATTCCAGCATTATCAAGGCCACTGAAAATAATAGTCGACTTCTTGTTTTCCCAGTCGCGGCCCTTCTGCACGAACACCTTGGCCGAGGTGCCAGTAGCCCAGCGCAGCTCCAGGTAAGGCGCGGCGTAAGTCCAGGTGTTGCTGGCGTTGCCGTTGAATGTGCCGTTAGCGGCCAACTGTAGCGGAACCGATGTCTGGAAATCAGGCGTATTCTGCTCTACTTCGTAGCCCGGTACTACCCGGTAATTTAGCGTAATCTGCTCCCAGTCGCCAGCCAAGTCGGTGGCGGCTACCTGGGAATTGTCCTCACCGGCGTACCGCTCCGGCGACACCACTGGCCAGCCCGAGGGAGTCCAGAAGATCTTGCGCACGTGCAGGTTCATAAAGTAGGGGTCGATGCCTGGGCGGCCCTGGTGCGCCATGTAGTACTGGCCGTTATCCTGGAACACGCCGCAGTGGGCCGTGCCCTGCCAGCCGCTGTGGCCGGCAAACTGGTACGGGGCCAGAATCATGGGGCCGTGGTCCTGGGCAATATTAATATCCTGGCCGTTGAAGTCCAGGAAAGGGCCATCGGGCGAGTCGGCGCGGCCCACGCGCACGTTATACTTGGTCAGCAGCCAGTCGTAGGAAATGAACAGATAATACTTGCGCTGCTCGGCGTTATAGATGATTTCAGGAGCCTCAATGTTGCCGTTGATGCGGTTGCCGGTATAGCCCCGCTCCGCCACGCGGCGGCCCTTGTCGCCGGTCGTTTCGGCAAAGCCGGTAGCCGGGTTCAGCTTGAGCATGTAAATGCCGTTGAAGGCCGAGCCGTAGTACATGCGGTGCTGCCCCTGCGGATCCACCAGAATGGTGGGGTCAATGGCATTAGTCATGGGCGTGGTAGTGTTACGGGAGCTCACCACTACCCCTTTTTCGGTCCAGGGGCCGGTGGGTGAGCTGGAGGTAGCCAGGCCAATCACGCTCAGCTTGAATACGTTGGAAGCCAGGGAGTAATACAGGCGGTACTCGCTGCCCACCTTCACCACGTAGGGCGCCCACAGCAGCTTGTTGGGTGTGCCCCCGTTCTGGCGAATAAAGTCGGCCCCCATGGCGGGCAGGCCGTTGAATACCCAGCCTACGAAATCCCACTTAATCAGGTCTTTGGAGCGGCGCACCTGCAACCCCGACGTCAGCGTAGCGTCCGAAATACCATACCCCACATCGGTGCTGTAACAGTAGTAGTAGTCATCGGCCTTGATGATGGCTGGGTCGTGTACGTTGTAAGGTCCCCAAAGCGAGGCGCTGCTCAACGGAGCCACGTTGGCGTAGGTATCCGAGATGGAGTTGATATCGAACCCCGTCCCCGGCGTATCAGGGTCGGTGGGTTTGAACTCCGGCACGTCGTCTTTCTGGCACGCGCTCAGCAGCACACCCAGGCCCAGCAGCAGGCCCCGAAATGGCGAAAGGAAGGCTATTTTTTTCATGAGGAGGAAATATAAGAACAGGCAACGGGCAGTAAATGGCAACAGCCGTTCAGGCCAAAAAGGTTGAACGGCTGCGCCGAAAAGTACCGGCCGGCGGTTAGTAGCCGGGGTTCTGCCGCAGGTTGCGGTCAATGTCGATATCGGTTTGCGGAATGGGCAGCAGCTTGTTGCGCGGAGCCACGAAGTTGTTGAAATCCGCGTCGCGGGCACGCAGTTCGGCCAGGCCGGCCGCCGAGTCAAACAGACCGTAGCGGGCCAGGTCGCTCCAGCGCATGCCCTCCCCCGACAGCTCGGTAATTCGCTCGTGGCGGAGCTGGGTGCGCATGGTTTCGCGGGTAAAGCCACTGGTAGCAATGGGCGTGAGGCCCACCCGGGCCCGCACCTGGTTTACCAGCACCGCCGCCGCTGCGGGCTGATTCTGCTCATTAAGAGCTTCAGCTTGCATCAACAGCACATCGGCGTAGCGAATCAGGCGAATATTGATGCCCGAGAAGAAATTTTCGGTACCCTTCGTGCGGTCATTCTGGTACTTGCGCCAGAAGATACGGCTGGGGTCAGCGAAGGGGCGGCCGTAGTAGCCGCCGGTACCGGCCGCGCTGAACATGGTAGCGTCGCGGCGGGGGTCTACGCCCCCGGTGGTGGTCCGGTCACTGAACTCAGCAAACAGCCAGGGCCGAATTTCCACATCGGTGAAGCCGATGCCGGGAGGGCCAAAGAACTGGGCCCGCTCATTGCCCTCCGAAGCCCCCGGGAAGTCCTGGCCGAACACCTGGTTCGCCCCCGAAAACTGCACCTCGTAGATGGATTCGCTGTTGTTCTCGTTATTTTCCGTGAAGTTGTCCGCGTAGTTCGGCACCAGGGAATACTGGTTGGAACTGATAACCTCGGCAAACTGGGTAGAGGCTTCCGCCCATTTCTGCTGCTGTAGGTAGGCTTTGCCCATGAGGGCTGCCGCCGCGCCCCGGGTAGCCCGGCCCTTGTTGGCGGCATCGTAAGTTAGCGGCAGGTCGGCCTTGGCAATGGCTAGGTCGGCAATAACCTGGGCGTAGGCTTCGGCCTGCGTTACCTGGGGCACGCGGGTGTTGGCATCGGCCAGGGTGGTTACCAGCGGAATATTACCGAACAGCAGAGCCAGATCATAGTACGCCAAGGAGCGCATGAACAGGGCCTCGGCCAGAATCCGCTTTTTCAGCGCCTCGTTCATGGTGATGCCGGGCACGTTGGTGAGCACCTGATTGCAGCGGAAAATCATCCGGTACATGTCGTTCCAGAAGAAGGCCGAGCGGCCATCGGTGGTGCTGGCCTGGCGGAAAACCAGGTACTGGTTCAGGCCGGGGTCGGGGGTGCGGGTGAACGACTCGTCGGTGCGGCCGGTGGTGGCAAAGTGCCAGTAGAGGCTGTACGTGGAGAAAATCTGCTGGCCCGAGTATACAGCCGTCATGGCGCGTACGGCGTCGCTCTCGGTTTTCCAGAACAGCTCCTTGTTCGGTTGATTAGGATCTACCTGGTCCAGCAAATCTTTGTCGCAGCCGGTGCTCAGGGTGAGCAGGCCCAGCAGGGCCAGAGTGGAAAGTGAATATCGTTTCATGGGAAGTAAGGCAGAAGAAGGAAAGAAAACGGCCTAGAAATTCACCTGCAGGCCGCCCGTGAACGTGCGCACGTTGGGGTAAGTACCGTCATCTACGCCCCGGCCAAACACACCCAAACCGGGTGTTTCGGGGTCGAAACCGGTGTATTTGGTAAGGGTGAAGATGTTGCGGCCCGTTACGTAGAGCCGCACGCTACCCAGGCCTTCGAGCCGGCCGGTGAGCGAAGTGGGCAGGGTGTAGCCCAGCTGCACGTTTTTGAGGCGCAGGTAGCTGCCATCCTCCACCCAGCGGGTGCTGGCCCGCTCGAAGTTCTTCACCGCTTCGGCCCCGCCCCCGTACACCAGGCGCGGCGTGGTATTTGAGCCGTTTTCGGCCGTCCAGGGCTGCAGGTCGCGGCGGAAGTTGCCGCCCCCATCCAGCACATCCAGGGAGGCGCGGGTGGAGTTGAGCACGTCGTTGCCGGTTACGCCCTGCCAGAACATACTCAGGTCAAAACCCTTGTAGGCAGCCGTCAGGTTCAGGCCAAACTGCAGCGTGGGAAACGGGTTGCCGGTAAACTTCCGGTCCCCGTTGAAGGTGATCTGGCCGTCACCGTCCACATCCTCGTACTTCACGTCGCCGGGGCGGGCCAGGGGCTGGATAACGCGGCCGTCGGCGGAGCGGTAGTTGCGTATTTCATCCTCACTCTGGAAGATACCCACCATCTGCATCAGGTACAGCCGGCTTACGGGCTGCCCCACGGAAGTGCGCGTGACGTTCAGGGCACCGGGAATATTGGGCTGCAGTTCCGAGAGCTTCAGCACCTTGTTACGAACGGTAGCCAGCGTTAGGTCGGCTCCGTAGGTGAAGGCATTCCGGTTTTCGTGGTAGCCCAAAGCAACTTCCAGGCCTTTGTTTTGAATCTCACCCAAATTGGTGAAGGGCTGCAGGAAACCGGCCGTACCCACGTAGCCCGGCAGTGGTGGGCTCACCAGCGCATCCTTGGTAGTCGAGATGTAGTAGTCGGCCGCCAGCGTCAGGCGGTTATCCAACAGGCCCAGATCGAAGCCAAAGTTGGTCGTGTAGCGGGATTCCCACCGGATGTCTTTGCTTTCCAGTCCCAGTTGAATACCTCCGTTCACAATTACCTGCCCTGTGCCCAGCGGGTAGTTCACGTTCTGGTTGATAACGGGCTGGTAGAGGTAAGACCCCGGCAGCAAATCATTGCCGTTTACCCCGTAGCTGGCCCGCAGCTTGAGGTTATTTACGGCCGGCAGCGCATCCCGGAAAAAGTCTTCCTCACTCACGCGCCACCCCACCGAGGCCGCCCCGAAGTTGCCGTAGTTGCGGCTCCGGTCAAAGCGAGAGGAACCGTCGCGCCGGAAACTACCGGTGAGCAGGTAACGGCCCTTGTAGTCGTAGTTGGCCTGCGTGAAGTAGGAGCGCTTGGTATAGGTATCGATACCGCCCCCTACCAGAGGGGGCAATGAGGCATTGGTTCCCCCAATCTGGGTGTTGGTACCCGAGCCCAGCACGAAGTAGTACTGCGGCTGTGAGAAATAGCCATTGGCGCGGGCCGTGGCGTTGTTGCCCGTGGCCTTCTGCTCTGAGTAGCCAACGATGGCGTTGAGGTTATGGTCGCCGAACTGCTTATTGAAGGCCAGCGTGTTCTCAATGATGGTAGCTATCTGGGTTCCCCGGTTCTCGAACAGGTAGCTAGTATTGGTCGTGTCCGACTCGCCCAGGCGGATAAAGCCGTTGCGGCGGGCGTCCTTGTCGTTGTAGTCGTGCACTTCCAGGCCCACGTTGAGCCGGTAGGCGAGGAAGTCGAATATGGAATACTCCGCATTCACGCTTCCCTGCAGGCGGTTATTCTTCTGGGTCCGGTTCAGGATTTCCTGAGCCCCGATAGGGTTTACCGAGTAGTTGAACAGATTAGCGCTGCCATAACCGTAGCCCCCAAAGTTGCGGGGGTTATACACCGGAATGCCCGGCAGTTCGGTCAACACATCCACGAAGGGCACGTTGTTGAGCAGGGTAGTCTGGATGCGGGTAAGCAATGCACTCTGCCCTACTTTAAGCTTGCCGCGCGTCAGGCCTGAGTTTAGCCGTACGCTGTAGCGCTCAAACTTGGGCCCCTTCACGATACCCTGCTGGTTGAAGTAACCGCCCGAAATCAGGAAGTTACTGGAGCTTTTGCCGCTGTTACTGCCACCCGAGAAGCTCAGGTTGTAATCCTCCACCCGGCCGGTGCGGAAAAATTCATCCTGCCAGTTGGTATCAATGGCATCGGAGTAGGCCGGTGTACCTTTCACGGCGCCCGGCATCTGCACGGCCGGGTTCAGGCCGGCGTTGCGGTAGGCTACCACGGCGCGGTCGGCCCACTCGCTGTGGTTGGTGAGGTTGTACTGGCGGTAGATGCTTTCCACCCCCCGGTAGCCGTTGAAGCTGATTTTCGGTTCCCCAGCCTGCCCTCGCTTGGTGGTGATAAGAATTACACCGTTGGCCCCACGCGAGCCATACACGGCCGTCGAAGAAGCATCTTTCAGAATGGTGGTCGACTCTATATCGTTGGGATTCAGGTCACGGATGTTATCCGTCCACAGGCCGTCAATAACGTACAGCGGATTGCTGCCCGAACCCACCGTACCCACACCCCGAATGAGCACATTAGGTACGGCCCCGGGGTTGCCGGCGCTTTCCACCTGCACGCCGGCCACGCGGCCCTGCAGGCCCTGCACCAGCGTGGGCACTGGCGTTTTGGCCGCTTCCTTTACATCCAAGCTGCTCACGGCACTGGTCAGGTTCTGGCGGTCCTGGGCCAGGTAGCCCACCACCACTACTTCCGACAGCACCCGGTCGTCCGGCACCAGGGAAATACTGAGACTGGTGCGCCCACTAACTGGTATTTCCTGGGTGGTATAGCCCACAAAGGACAGCAGCAACACCGCATTTTCGGGGGCTGTGAGCGTAAACCGGCCCTCGGCATCCGTTTGCACGCCGGTAGTAGTGCCTTTTACAATTACATTGACCCCGGGCAGGCCGTTACCCTTCTCATCCAGAATGCGGCCGGTAATTGTAATGTCGGCCTGGGTAGCGTTTGTGGTAACAACAGGGAGCGAGGGCACCGTGGGAGCAGAGGCCAAAGCAGCATGAAGGGGCATGCTGCAGAGAAGAGCCGGAAGAGTTAGCCGGCGCAATCCGGGTACTGGCTGTATCATACGTGTGGAATGTGGGAATTGGTGAGGGTTGCACAATCGTTTGTGTTATATAAACAACACAAACGATTGTGTTTTTAAGTTAATTGGTATACTCTAAGTGCCTATCCGGCATAGAAATCCGGACGGAACACCTACTGGGAAGAAGTAATACCGATCAAAGGGGCGGGTAAGGTTGTTATTTTTAAGGAAAGTAACAAGTCACTCACCATAAAAAATAAATCAGAGGAGGGTAACATGAGTAGCAAGTCAAGCAGAGTGCTACCAAGTAAACAACCAACTACGACCCTCACCTGCTACCTCGAAAACCATTCACTAGCGCAATATTTAACGTTCTTATTGCCAAGCACTTATTCAAAATTTGAATACACTACTGCTTGCTTGCATAAAACAACCATACCCCTATTCGCTGTGCCCGGATAGTAAGCTACGGCTAGCACTTTCATCTAAACACACAATCGATTATGCATATACCTGTTCAACTACAAAGGAGCGCCAGCAAGTCAGATCGTATGCGAGGGTGTTTAGGTATTTGCGAAAAATATCATGCTTCCACATGCGGAGACTAGGTAGGGCATGACGTTCCTCGCAAATACCCCAAAGCATCCCTGCTCCTACCATCTCCACCCTAACAGCTTTGCAGATAGCACACAGGGCCAGCAGTTGCCCGCCCGCGGCCAGTTGCCAGGGCTACTCACAACGCCAACCGAACAGAACCCGCCTGCGGGCAACCGGCCTATTGGCTTACTGGCCAGGGCGCCGTCGGGCTAACAGATTCGCGGTATTACTTATGCAACTCTGGTAGACGGTTTGTACGAGCGCACGGTCATCTGAGCATGTGTGGATGAGCGCGGACACGCAGGGCACAAAAAAAAGCCGCCCCACCCGGAACGGCTTTTTCTGAAATCGTGGCGCGGAGAAAATTCCCACCCAACTCCGGCCCGATTCTGACTCTGGACTTAGTGCCGGAACAACAGTTCGCGGTACTTTACCAGGGGCCAGTCCTCATCGGCCACCATTAGCTCCAGCTTATCCACGGAGCGGCGAATGGTGTCGAAATGTGCTTTTACGGTGTCGCAGTAGGCCACAGCCCGCTCGCGCATGTCGTCAATCTTGTTGGCCACTTTGCGGGCTTTCACCATCTCATCTACCTGGGTTTTGATGGTGGTAATGTGCCGCGAAATAGCTTTAATGGTATCCAGGGTTACTTGCGTGTTCTCGTCGTCGAGGCCCAACTCGCGCAGCCCGCGTACGTTGGTTACGAGCTTGGTTTGGTAAGCAACTGCCGTGGGAATGATATGGTTCACGGCCAAGTCCCCCATCACGCGGCTCTCAATCTGGATTTTCTTCATGTAGTCCTCCAGCAGAATCTCGTGGCGGGCGTGCAGCTCCACGTGCGAGAAAATGTTGTGGCGCTGGTACAGCGAAGCGGCGTCTTCCGTCACCATAGCATCCAGCGACTGGGGCGTGGTGGGGATGTTGCTCAGGCCACGGGCGGCGGCTTCATCCTTCCACTCGTCGGAGTAACCGTTGCCTTCGAAGCGGATGGCTTTCGAGCTGATAACGTACTCGCGCAGCACTTCCACAATGGCTACTTCCTTCTTCTTGCCTTCGCCGATGAGCTTGTCAACGGAGGTTTTGAAGTCGATGAGTTGCTCGGCCACAATGGCGTTGAGCGTGGTCATGGCCGAGGAGCAGTTGGCCGAGGAGCCTACCGCGCGGAACTCGAACTTGTTGCCGGTGAAGGCAAAGGGCGAGGTGCGGTTCCGGTCGGTGTTGTCGAGCAGAATGGCCGGAATCTTATCGATACCGAGCTTCAGGTAGATGTTGTCGCCTTTGTCGAGGGGCACTTTGGCGGTGCGCTCCAACTCATCCAGCACCGAGTCCAGCATGGAACCCACAAACACCGACATGATGGCCGGCGGGGCTTCATTGGCGCCCAGACGGTGGTCGTTGCTGGCCGAGGCAATGCTGGCGCGCAGCAAGTCGGCGTAGCGGTGCACGGCCTTGATGGTGGTAATGAAGAAGGTCAGGAACTGCAGATTTTCCTTCGGACGACGACCGGGAGCCAGCAGGTTTACGCCGGTATCGGTGCTCATGGCCCAGTTGTTATGCTTGCCCGAGCCGTTGACACCCGCAAAGGGCTTCTCGTGCAGCAGCACCTTGAAGTTGTGCTTGTCGGCCACGCGCTCCATGATGTCCATGAGCAGCTGGTTGTGGTCGACGGCCAGGTTGGCGTCCTCGAAGGTGGGGGCGCACTCAAACTGGTGGGGCGCTACCTCATTGTGGCGGGTGCGCAACGGAATGCCCAGCTTATTGGCTTCTTCCTCGTATTCCAGCATGTAGGCGTGCACCCGGGCCGGAATCGAGCCAAAGTAGTGGTCATCGAGCTGCTGACCTTTAGCCGGCGCGTGCCCGAACAGAGTACGGCCAGTCATTACCAGGTCGGGACGGGCATTGTAGAGGGCGCGGTCAACCAGGAAGTACTCCTGCTCGATGCCAAGCGTGGTGTGCACGCGCTGCACGTCCTTGTCGAAATACTGGCACACATCCACAGCGGCCTTTTCCAGGGTGGCCAACGACTTCAGCAGGGGAGCTTTGTAGTCGAGGGCTTCGCCGGTGTACGCAACGAAGATGGTAGGAATGCACAAGGTTTTGGCCCCGGCAGTTTCGAGAATAAACGCCGGTGAGGTGGGGTCCCAGGCAGTGTAGCCGCGGGCCTCGAAGGTGTTGCGAATACCGCCGTTCGGGAATGAGGACGCATCGGGCTCCTGCTGCACCAGCGCCGAGCCTTTAAAGTTCTCAATTGGCCGACCGTCGGAGTTCAGGTCGAAAAAGGAGTCGTGTTTTTCGGCGGTAGCGCCGGTGAGGGGCTGAAACCAGTGGGTATAGTGCGTAGCGCCCTTGGCCATAGCCCAGGTTTTCATGGCCGAAGCCACAGCATCGGCCACGCTGCGCTCTACTGGCGAGCCTTGCTTGATAGCAGCTTGAAGCTTCTTGAAGTATTCGCCGGGCATGGTGGCCCGCATGGCATCGAGGTTGAACACGTTCTTGCCGAACGTTTCGGAGCGACGCTCACCAGCGACGGTGACGGCCAACGGCTGGCGCTGGTCAACTAGTTCGAGAGCTTTGAAGCGAAGAATTGCCATGCTAGAGTTAGGCGTGAGAGATAATCAAGGGTTACTGCCTCAAAGGTACACGCAGGAAACAGGCTTTTGCAATAACCCCTCACTTTTTTTAGCTGTTTTTTCAATTAGCCTCCTGTTTTTATCTTCTACCCTGCTCTTTCTAGTAGCTGTTTCAGAAAAAACAGCCACTAATTGCTTATTCCTACCCTGAATCGAGAGGGCACCCGCCGGCCGCTATGCAGATAGTAGGCTCAGTAGGGAGTTAGGCAGCTAGGCTTCGACCATGCTACTTGGAGTATGGAGTCAGGGCTTGATTTGAGATTCGGTTCCTTGATCAGCAACTATGAGCGTGCTCGGCACGGCCTGGTTGACGTGGGTGCGGGCAGTAGCATTAGCAGCGTTGCCATACTCTCCGTGAAATGGCAACGCCTACCTTTGCAGGGTGAAAAACCGCTTCGCGTTTCAGCCCCGCTACTTCATTTTTTGGCTGGCGTACTTTGTGGCGGCTAAGGCCGTCTTCCTGCTATATCATGTAGCACACACCCGTACCCTGCCCGTTGGTACTGTAGGTCGGTTGTTTGGCTACGGCCTCCGGCTGGATGCCTCGGCGGCAGCATATCTGTGCGTGGTACCATTTCTGGTGTTTACCGTGGGCAGCCTGTTGGGGAAACGGTTTCCGCTGGAGCGGCTGCTGCGCTTCTTCACGGCCGTGGCGGGCGTTGTGCTGGCCGCCCTGACTACCGCCGACCTGGAGCTGTACCGGGCCTGGGGCTTCCGGCTCGATGCCACGCCCCTGCAATACCTGAGTACGCCCCAGGAAGCCGCTGCCTCGGCGGGCAGCGCGCCGGTGGCGTTGCTGCTGGGGTTGTTTGCGGGGCTGCTGGCCCTGGGTTGGTTCTTCTATAAAGGAATTGTAGGCCGCCTGCCCGAGCTGCCGGCAGGTTTTGGACGGGGCCGGGCGGCTTTGGCGGGGCTATTGTATCTGCTGCTGTTAGCAGTGCCGTTGCGGGGTGGCCTACAGCAGATTCCGGTAAACCAGAGCGACGTGTACTTTTCCAGCGTGCCGTTTGCCAACCACGCTGCCGTAAACGTGCCCTGGAATGTGGTGAATTCCTTGTTTCTGCAGAACGCGGGCCCCAGCCCCTACCAGTTCATGCCCGATTCGGCGGCTCAGCGGTTGGTACGGCCCCTCTACCAGCCCACCTCAGATTCTACTGCCCTGCTGCGCACCCCGCGGCCCAATGTGCTGTTCATCATTCTGGAAAGCTTCACGGGCAAGCTGGTAGGGCACTTGGGCGGGGAAATGGGTGTAACGCCCACTCTGGACAGCCTAGCCCGCACAGGTATAGCCTTCCAAAACCTGTATGCCGCCGGCGACCGGAGCCAGAAGGGACTGGTGGCATTGCTCTCGGGCTACCCTAATCAACCGGCTACCTCCATCATTAAGTACCCGCGCAAAACCGAGCGGCTGCCCCACTTGGCCCAGGTACTGCGCGGACAGGGCTACAGCACAGCCTACTACCACGGCGGCGAACTGGCCTTTGCCAACATGAAAAGCTACCTCGTGACGGCCGGCTACGAGAAGCTAACGGAACGCGCCGATTTTGCGCGCCAGGATCAGAACTCCAAATGGGGGGCCCACGACCACGTGCTGTTTCAGCGGATGCTGCGGGAGCTGCCCCGGCAGCGGCCCCCGTTCTTCGTGACGGCCTTTACCCTCAGCTCCCACGAGCCCTTCGATGTGCCCATGCCTACCCGCTTTCCGGGCACCGATGAGGCCAGCCGCTTCCGCAACTCCGTGTACTACACCGACCACGTACTGGGCCGGTTTCTTACTGAGGCCCGCCAACAACCCTGGTGGCAGAACACGCTGGTAGTGCTGGTGGCTGACCACGGCCACCCCCAGCCCGGCGACTCGCCCAACCACGCCCCGGCCAAGTTCCGGGTGCCGCTGCTGCTGACCGGCGGGGCGCTACGCCCGGCGGCCCAGGGCCGCCAAATCACCACCATCGGCAGCCAGACCGACGTGGCCGCCACCCTGCTGCGCCAGCTGCAACTACCCGCCACCAACTTCCGCTGGAGCCGCGACCTGCTGGCCCCCGCCCCGGCCGCCTGGCCCGGCGGCGCGGCGTTTTACTGCTTCACCGATGGATTTGGCGTGGTGACGCCGGCCGGCACCGTAACCTATGATAACGTGGCCCGGCAGGTAATTGAGCGGGACTCCGCCGTACCTGACCAACAGCTCCGCTTCGGGCAGGCGTACGAGCAGTTGTCGTTTGCCGATTTTCTGCGGAAGTAAGCGGAAGGGAAATAATGCGCCGGTTCGAGTAGTGCAGCTGAGCACTCAGGGTTCGGGGGCTGCTCACTAGATTTCCTTGCTTAGCGCCACTATAGATGCATCGGCACAACCTGCAAGAAGCGGCCTGACAGAAACCAATCAATTGTTCAACGGGTTGTAGACCAGCTTCGCATACCGGAAACCTGCAGCTTCTGCCGTATCTTTGCCGCCTTGTTTATGGAAATGGAAACCAGAAAAGTTGCCTTTTACACCTTGGGCTGCAAGCTCAACTTCTCCGAAACGTCGGCCATCGGCCGGCAGTTTGAGGAACACGGCTTCGTAAAAGCCGCCTTCGAGGACGCGGCTGATATCTACGTTATCAACACCTGCTCGGTGACGGACCACGCCGACCGCAAGTGCCGGAAGGTGGTGAAAGAGGCCCTCAAGCATAACCCCGAGGCTTTCGTGGCCATTGTGGGCTGCTATGCCCAGCTCAAGCCCCAGGAAATTGCCGAAATTCCCGGCGTGCACGCCGTGTTGGGTGCGGCCGAGAAGTTTCAGCTGGTAGAAACCCTGGCGGGCTTTCAGAAGCCGGCGGCGGGTCAGCCCGGACGGGTATTCGCCTCCCCTATTTCCGAGGCCACCGAGTTTCACGCGGCCCACAGCTACGGCGACCGGACGCGCACCTTCCTGAAGGTGCAGGACGGCTGCGACTACTCCTGCTCGTTCTGCACTATTCCGCTGGCGCGCGGGGCCAGCCGCTCGGGTTCGGTGCAGAGCGTGGTGGAGCGCGTGCAGAAGCTGGCGGCAACTGGCGTGAAGGAAATTGTGCTGACGGGCGTCAACCTCGGCGACTTCGGGTTGCAGGGCCCCGAGCGGGAACGACAGGAGAACTTCTTCGACCTTGTGCGGGCCTTGGATGAGGTGGACGGCATCGAGCGGTTCCGCATCAGCAGCTGTGAGCCTAACTTGCTCTCCGACGAAATTATCCGGTTTGTGGCCCGTTCCAAGCGGTTTATGCCCCATTTCCACATTCCGCTGCAGTCGGGCTCCAACAAGATTTTGGGGCTGATGCGCCGCCGCTACCGCCGGGAGCTGTACGTGGAGCGGGTGCGTCTTATCAAGGAAGTAATGCCCCACGCCTGCATTGGCGTGGACGTGATTGTAGGCTTCCCCGGCGAAACGGAGGCTGATTTTCTGGAAACCTACCAGTTCCTGAACGACCTGGACGTGAGCTACCTGCACGTATTCCCGTACTCGGAGCGCGAAAACACGCTGGCCCCCACGCTGCCCGGCCGCGTGCAGGACCGCCACCGCCACGAGCGCACCACCCAGCTTCGCAGCCTATCCGAAAAGAAAAAGCGCCATTTCTATGAGCAGCACACGGGCCTGGAAACGGCCGTACTCTTCGAGGACGATGTGACCAACGGCCAGATGGAAGGCTTCACGCCCAACTATATTCGGGTGGTGGCTAAATATGACCCATTGCTGGTGGGCGAGTTGAAACGCCTGCGCCTCACCGCCGTGAACCCGCAGAGCCTGATGGAAGCCGAAGAAGTGGGCATAGAAGTATTTCAGCACTGATAGTAGTCCAACCCCATAACCGCCCCAAAGAAAAAACACCCTTGACGCCAATCGGCATCAAGGGTGTTTTTTTGGTGAGCACGCAAGAGCTCCCGGCTTGCGGCAACTACATCATCTTGCGCTGCATCAGATCCATCATCTGCTGCATCAGGCGCTGCTGATCCTGCAGGTGCTGGTTGCGCATTTCAGCCAAGGCCAGTTGGTGGGCCATTTGCTGGGTGTACAGGGCCGTCTGCCAGGCTCCCGCATCGGAAGCAACCGGGGCCGCCGCAACGGCGGGGGCAACTCCTGCCGGTGCGGCGGGCGGCAGCGCTACAACGGGTTCGGGAGTAGCGGGGGCCACGGGAGTTACGGGCTCGGGGGCTGGGGCAGTTGGGGGCTCAGCTGGAACAGGAGTGGCAGGAACTGGAGCAGGAGCTAGAGCAGACTCTGCAACCGGCAGTGCAGCTGCTTCAGCAGGTGTAACTTCTGCGGGCACAATAGGAGCAGCGGAAAACTCAGCAGCTGTACGCGCTGGCTTTGCCACCAGTTTTTCTGCTTTCGGAACTTCGTTGGAAATTATCAGCATAGGACCGGAGCCCTGCAATAACCAATCTTTTGATACATTTGGATAAACTTCGAACACCTTGCAGATAAGGTCAAATCCTGGTTTATTGCGCTCCTCTACTAAATGCTGGATAACTGTTGCTGTCTTGTCCAGGGACATAGCAAAAGCATTTTTTGATATACCCAAATGGTTTATTAGCTGCGTGAATCGCTGGCCTACTGACGTGTTTTCCATTTTACTCATTTGTTTATCTTTCACAAACATATGAATAATACACGTAAACGTCCTCCACCTGCTTATCACTCTGCTAACAACCAGTAGAGGCTGCTCCTCTACCTGCGAAACCGGCTGGCGGTAGGGGGAGTATTTTGCCAGCTTTCTGTGGCCATACAATGGTATTACCAGCTCAAGCAAAGGCCGGCGTGTAAGAGGTTGCTGTGGCAGCATGGAAAGCTATAGAGATGAGTACTCTTTGCATCGGATGATAAGTTGAACGCTAACCGGCAAGGCGGCGTGGACGACAACCTGCGAAGAATAGCACCTCTGCATTCCCTGCGCACACCGTTCACTACTTTGCTACACTTTACGCTGCCCGCTGACCGGGTCAATTCGCCCGCAGCTACCAGCCGAGCGCGTTCTGCAAGTGCAGGCAGGGTACTTCTGGTGGTATCTGGTAAATTAACTGACGCTAACCAGTGCATGAGGTTTTTCTCGCTGCTTGCTGTTCGCGCACCTCGGCACGACTTCGAGGCTTATTCCATACAATCTAATTTGTCGCTAGCCTCCCTCCTGCCCGCTTCGCAAACAGAGAGAGATGCTGCTGCTCAATGGCTATAATCGGGCCGCTTGGTTTGCTTGGTCAAGTTCAGATTGTTGCCACGCTTCGAACGCCTGGGTCAGGGCATCATCTGGTTCGGGCAAGCGCACTTCCCGGCCAAACCACAGGTACACTTCCTGCTGAAGCAGGCCAAGCCGCTGCCCGGGCGTAGTTGCTTTAGGCAGTCGGTAGAGCAGCGTGCGGGCCAGCTCCGGGTACAGTGGAGAAGCCGGAGCGTCCGGCCCCAGCCCGGCTAGGTCGTGGCGCACCAGCAACTGGTGCAGCGAATCGAAACGAGGGCCGAAGGCGCGGCGGGCCGTGCCCAGATCGGGAAGCTGGGCGTGCAGGAGTTGGCGGCGCTGGTGCGCCAAAAGCTCCCGGCGCAGGTGGTTTTCGTCGGCACGGTTGCGCTGCCGGCGTGAAACCAGCGCCAGCAGCAACCCTAATCCAGGAATCATATGGTCAACTGCTAAACGTCAAAAACCGCCCCTCTGTCAGTGGCGCGAACGTCCTGACCGGCGAATTATCTGCTTATCTACCCGTGGGTTCTACTCAAACCGCAACGACTCGATGGGGTCGAGGCCGGCGGCTTTGCTGGCGGGGTAGTAGCCCGAGGCCAGGCCCACGGTTACGCAAATTACCAGGCCAATCAGCATCCAGAGCCAGGGCACCACGAAGCCGCCGCTACCCACCAGCAACGACACGCCGTTACCCATGCCCACGCCCAGCAGAATACCCAGCGTGCCGCCCATCAGGCAAATCACAATGGCCTCGATGAGAAACTGCTGACGGATTTGCACGGATGTAGCGCCCAGCGCCTTCCGGATGCCGATTTCCCGGGTGCGCTCCGTCACCGACACCATCATGATGTTCATAAGGGCAATACTGGCGCCCAGCAGCGTGATGAAACCGACCAGGAAGCCCCCCATCTTGAGGTTGCCCGACAACGAATCCAGCTTGCCAGCCAGGGAGTCGGAGCGCTCCAGCTCGAAGCTGTCTTCCTGGCCCAGCTGGTCGTGGCGCACGGCGCGCATTACGCGGGTGGCCTCGCCGGTGAGGTAGGTGAGCTGCACGGGGTCGAGGGTGGCCGTTTTTACATCATACGTGAGGGCGCGCTGCCGGGGCAGCTGGTTGCCGGTTTCCAGCGGAATCAGCAGCATCCGGTCGGCCCCGCTGCCGCCCATGCTGCTGCCACTTTTCTCCAACTCCCCAATCACCAGGAAGCGGCGGCCCAGCATATACACGTATTTTTCGAGCGGACTCTGGCTCGGGAACAGCTTCTCCTTGAGCTCGGCCCCCACAATTACTACGTTGGCGCCGTTATCCAGCTCGGCGGGCGAGAACGTGCGGCCCCCGCTCAGGTTGTAGTTCTGAATCATGAGGTAGTTTTCGTCGCCGGCTACCACGCGCATGTTGGGGTTGGTTTTGATGCCGTTGGCCTTTACCTCCACGGCCCCCGCAATCTGGGCCGAGACGCCCACTTTGCCCTCCTCACCAATCTGGTTTTTATACTGCCGGGCCTGCAGGTACGTGAGGGCCGGGTAGGTTTTGTCCTGCACCCCGCCCCGCCGCACCCGGTTGGAGTAGCCCTTCGCTTTGATTTCGAAGGAGTTGGCTCCCAGGCTGGCAAACGTGGAGTTCAGCGAGGCCTTCATGGCATCAATGGCCGTAAGGATTCCTACCAGCGACATAATGCCGATACTCACAATCAGGGCCGTTAGCACGGTGCGCAGCAGGTTGCTGTGAATGGAACGAAACGCCTCTTTGATGTTTTCCAGTAAGTGCATAGCGGGGGTAGTCGACGCGGCGGTGGACGAAACCTGCCGGAACGGGTGCAAACCCGCGTGCGGGCGCGCCGCCCTGGGTGGCCGGTCCGGCAAGGTAGCGGGTTTTCCACGAAACTACCACCCGGATTTGCTACCTTGAATCACGGATTCCGCCGGATTTCTTAAATCCCCCGGATTCCCGTAACCCGGCCTCTTTTACGGCGGCCTCGCCCCCCTCCTTCGCCTTCCAGCCTATTTTTACGCATGATTTTTCCTCGCCTTCTTACGCTGCTGCTGGTGCTGGCCGCCGGCCTGGCCCGGCCCCTGGCGGGTTGGGCCAACCACATCCTCATCCCGATGGATAACACCCAGAAGGAGCACCTGAAAGCCTACGGCGCGGCCTATTGGCTGCTGGGCAAACAGGTAGAGGTGGATTGGCTGCTCAACTACCGGGGCGGGGCCTTTGCCTGCGACGTGGTGGCGGGGGCCGAAAACGAGCTGGCGGTGCGAGGCGTCAGCTACCAGGTGATTTCCGAGGCCCAGTACACCGGCATCCTCTCCGAAATAGCCGACCCCAACGCCAACATGGACGTGATGAAGCTGGAGAAGGTGCCCAAAATTGCGGTGTACACGCCCAAGGGCAAGCAGCCCTGGGACGATGCCGTGACCATGGTGCTGGCCTACGCCGAAATTCCCTACACCCAGATTTACGACGACGAAGTGCTGCGCGGCGACCTGCCCAAGTACGACTGGCTGCACCTGCACCACGAGGACTTCACGGGCCAGTACGGAAAGTTCTACGCCAATTACCGCAGCCGCCCCTGGTACCAGCAGCAGCAGCGCGACGCTGAAGCCGCCGCCAAGCGCAACGGCTTTGCCAAAGTCAGCCAGATGAAGGGGGCCGTGACGGTGAAAATGCAGGAATTCATTGCCGGCGGAGGCTTTTTGTTTGCCATGTGCTCGGCCACCGACTCCTACGATATTGCCCTGGCCGGCTTGGGCCTGGATATGGTGGAGAGCATGTACGACGGCGACCCGGCCGACCAGCAGGCCCAAGCCAAGCTCAACTTCAACCGCACGCTGGCCTTCCAGAACTTCCAGCTGCGCATGAACCCCTACGAGTACGAGTACAGCAACATCGACATGGATCCGCGCGAACGGGGCGTGTACGAAGACAACGACTTTTTCCAGCTGTTCAACTTCTCGGCCAAGTACGACCCCGTGCCCACCATGCTCACCCAGAACCACGAGCGCACCGTGAAGGGCTTCATGGGCCAGACTACGGCCTTCCGCAAGCCCCTGATCAAGCCCGATGTGGTGGTGATGGGCGAAAACAAGGCCTCCGGCGAAGTGCGCTACATGCACGGAACCCTGGGCAAAGGCACCTGGACGTTTTACGGCGGCCACGACCCCGAGGACTACCAGCACATGGTGGAGGAAGAGCCCACCGACCTGGCCCTGCACCCCAACTCCCCCGGCTACCGCCTGATTCTCAACAACATTCTGTTTCCAGCGGCCAAAAAGAAGAAGCAGAAAACCTAAGCCCGGCGCCGGTACGCACGTTGCCGGCCCGTCCCTGGCCCTGCACAAATCCTGTGCGGGGCCGGGGTTTTTATTGTCGGCCGAGCATCCGTAAAGGTCTGGGGTACGTTGTTTATAGTGTACCTCCGCCTTATAGCTATGTCTGCTCCCACCAGTTCCAACTACGGTTTCTCCACCAACCAGCATGATATCCGGACGGCCAACCCTTTGCCCCGGGCCGTACTGCGCACCAATAACTACCTGCTGCTGGACGGGGAATGGAATTTTGCCCTGGACACGGAGGATGTGGGCCTACGCGACCTGTGGTACCTTTCGCATACTTACCATAGCCAAGCCAGCTGGCCAGGCTCGGTAGAGGCGCACCTGCAGTTGGCCCAGCCCGATGCACCAAGCTGGCGTGATAAGGTAGTAGTATGGTACGAGCGGCAGTTTGCCCTGCCCGAACGGGCCGAAGACGATACCCACTCTCTGTTCCAGCTCACTTTCGGGGCTTGCGGCTACGAAACCCGAGTATGGCTCAACGGCTTTCAGCTCTCCACTATTGAGGGCGAGGACGTGCACTACGGGGAGTACACCTCCTTCTCCTTTGAGTTGCGCGAGGAGCACCTGCGGCCCGTCAACCGCCTCACCGTGCGTATTGTGGATACCATGGATGCCGAAACGCCCCGGGGCAAGCAGGAGTCGCACGTGTACAAGCGGGGCGGCATCTGGTACCAGACCTACACCGGCGCCGTGCGTAGCGTGTGGCTGGAAATGGTGGAGCGTAACCGTCTCCGTTCCCGGGTGGGCGTCGACAGCGTGATTGAAGACCGAATGGTGCGCTTCAACCTCACCACCCGCATCCATAACCCCGGCGCTTATACCATTCGCCTCCAGGTATTTGACCCTACTGCCACCGACGGCCAGCCCCTGGCCACCGCCGACTTTCCCTTGCGCCTGGAGGTTGGGCAGCGTCAGCAGCGCGTGGTTATGGAACTGGCCGGGGCGCGCCTTTGGGCCCCAGGTGCTCCTAATTTGTACCGGCTGGTAGCTCAGCTGCTTGATGAAGAAGGCTACTCTGCCCAAATCGAGACGCACTTCGGGCTGCGCAAAATAGAATCCAGGGGCACCTATGTATACCTCAACAACAAGCCCACGTACCTGGATGGCATTCTGTATCAGCCGGGTACGGCCACGTATGAGGAAATGCACCGCCACATGCACGCCATGCAGGCCCTGGGCTGCAACCTGGTGCGCGTGCACATTGCCGGCGTCGACCCGCGCATTTACAACCTGGCCGATGAGTTGGGCTTAATGTTGTGGGTGGAAGTACCCAGCCCGCACTCCAGCACGCCCCGCAGCCGGGAAAACCACCGCGCCGAGTTGCTCCGGATGCTGGCCCTGATTGAGTCGCACCCCTCCGTGGTTATCTGGAGCCTGTACAATGAGGACTGGGGCGCCCAGGATATTGCTACCAACTCCGAAACCCGCCGCTACATTGTGGAGATGTACCACTATTTGCACATCAACTACCCCCAGTTTTTGGTGGTGGATAACGACGGGTGGCAGCATATTTCCCAGGAAGGGCGCCTGAAATCCGATTTACTGACGGCTCACATCTACACCCCAGAGGTGGCCCGCTGGGCTGAGGTGCTGGACCACATGGTGCAGGGCGACTTAAATAACGTGGCCGTACTGCCCCTGGTAATTGGTGACCCGTTCTTTTATGGTCGCCAGAAGCCCTTGGTTGTTAGTGAGTGGGGCGGCTTTGGCTTTGCTGACTACGGTGGGCCGCAGAGCGCCGGGGAGCGTGCCGACCGAATCCGCCAGTTCAAGCAGGAGTTGCGCAAGCGCCCCATAGCCGGTGATGTGTACACCCAAGCTACCAACATTGAGGATGAGCGCAACGGATTACTGGACCCACACACTGGTGAGCTTTCGGTGCCTGCTGGCTTACTCGCCTCCCACGCGCCACAGCCCAACACCTCGGCACCTGAGACTACCGTCTAGCCTACCTACTTTGGCAAGCGAATGATCTTTTGCACTGTAGCGGGCAGGTCTGCTGTTTTTTCCGGATCAATGGGCAGGGTGATGTCCAGCAGTACGGGCTGGCCTTTGGCATTGCCGTATACTATCAGCTGATAAGCCATGCCGCCAGCCTCCGTAGGATAGCTCAGGCGGACTCCCTGCGCCGGCGGCCCATCCAGAATAACGCACTCGAAGGGTTGCTTCTCGGTGCCCTTGTGCTTTTTCTCCGCCTGCTTGATAAACTGCGCCGGGTATGTTTTCATGAGGCTGAAATCCAGGTACATCCAGGTTAGCTGGTAATTACCGCAGGCCATTTGGTACTTGGATTCGGAAGTGCAGCCGCTTTCCAGAGGCAATTCAACCCCGCAAAAATTCAGCGTGACCGGAGCCACCTCGGCCGGGGCCTGGGCCCAGCAGGTGCCGAATGCGCTGAGCCAGAAGGCAACAAGTAGTAGTACAGGTAGTTTCATAGATAGTGGAAATGGGCAGCAACGACCAAACTATGAAATTGCGCGGACATACCGCTTAACATCTACAAAACACTATGTTAATCTTGCCCTCTTATGTTAGTGCATTCGGTCGTCCCGCACGGGTAGATTAGTCACAATTTCTCCTTCAATCTTGAGTAGCTCCTGCAGGCGCTTATCTACCTCCTCAGGGCTGCAGTACTCCTTGGCCAAATCCACGTAGCTTACAAAGTGGCCGGCTTCTGAGGCCATCAGCTCGTAGTAAAACTGACTGAGCTCGGGGTCTGGAATATGCTTCCACAACAGCTTGAATCTTTCACAGCTACGGGCCTCTATCAGAGCGCTTACCAGCAGCTGATCCATGAGCTGCCGCTCCCGGGCCCCGCCCTTGCGCACATGGCTCATGAGCTGTACCACGTACTCGTCGCGGCGGGGGCGGCCCAGCTCGTGGCCTCGCTTGCGCAGCTCCTGCAATACCCGCGCAAAATGCTCCCACTCCTCGGCTACCAGGGCCGTAAGCTCCTCCACCAAGCGGGTTTTTTCCGGGTATTTCACAATCAGAGAAATACCGGTGCTGGCCGCCTTCTGCTCGCAATAAGCATGGTCTACCAGAATATCCTCGATGTTTTTGCTGGCAATATCCACCCACCGGGGGTCGGTGTTGAGCTTCAGCTTCAGAATGGTTTTCTCTTTCATGGAAGCAAGGGTGAAGTGGTGAAGGGTAAAGTTGTGAAGTAGTGTGGAACAACTAGTATTTCGCCTCACGCTGCTTCACAACTTCACCCTTCACAATTTCACAAATTAGTTAAAGAACTGCCAGCGGATGCCGAACTGGAAGCGCCGGGGCAGGGCCGCGTAGTAGGGCGTGGCAAAGTAGCCCGACTGGGGTAGAAACTGGTTGATGTAGGCCATCTTCAGGAAAATGCCCACCGTGCGAATATCCGCGCTCAGAAAAGCATCCACCACGGGCGTGTTGCGCAGCGTGAAGTGGTCCTGCACGTAAAACTGCTGGGTGCTGGGGCTATAGTCGTAGGCTTTCCAGCGCGACTGGAAGTACGTTTGCAGCCCTAACTGGCCCAGCAAGGCTTTCTTGAACAGGTAGCCCTGGTAATACACCCGCGACTCACCCACTAAGGCCGGAATCCGCAGGCCGGGGTTGTCCTCGTCCGCGCCTACGGTATAGGTAGCCTGGTTATCGGCCACAAATTTGCCCCAGGTGAGGCGGTAGCGGGCCATTATCGTGGTCAGCTGCCGGGCTGAGCTCAGCTGCTGGGGGGAGCCGAACTGCCCGTTGGCGGCGTTGGCCGTATAGTATACTAGGTTCTGGATGTTGGCCACGGTGCCCATGGCCTCCAGGTAGTGAATGCCGAGTTGCCGGGCCGCCCGCACGCGCACCTGCTGTACCTGCGTGTTCTCGAAGGGGTCGGTGCTTTCCTGGGTGTGGTCCCAGCTGTAGTGGTTGCCCTCGAAGCGCAGCTGCGTGAGTGTAGGCGAGTAGCTGGTCAGCAACACCTCCCCGCTGAGCGGCCCCAGCCGAGCGTTGCCGCGCAGCCAGTATTCCGTGCTGCCCAGCTCTGAGAATTTGGCCGTGGGGCGCACCTCCCCCGAGGTTTCAACGGCGAACTGCCGGTACTGGAACGAGGCCGCGCCGCCCACGAACAGTTGGGTGGTATCCACGGGTTGCAGGCGCTTGAGGGCCGGCTGCGCGGGCTGGTCGGAGCGGCTCCAGGTTTCCAGGCCCGCGTTGCGCAGGCGGGCGTACAGGCGGTACTCCACGGCGCGGGTATTGCCCATGAACCCCGCCGTATTTTCCAGCTGCCGGAACTCGGCCCGGTCGTCCGTCAGCACGGTGCTGCGCCGGATGAGGGGGTAGAAGTTTGCTACGCCGTTGACGCTCACCGGGGCCTCATCAATGTACTTGTTGAATTGGCGGCGGTAGTCGATAACGTGGTAGGCCGTGAGGCCCCGGCCCAGCAGGCGGTAGGTATGGGCCAGCCGCAGCTCGTCCCGGTCCTCATAATTAGTGGCCTTGGTGAGGTTAACTACTTCCTCTTGATAATCAAATAGCTGCGGGAGAATAACATTTCCTTCCTCATCGAAGTCAGTAGGAGCATTAGGGTTGTTTGTTACTCGTTGGGGCTGGATACCGCCCTGCTCCACGGCGCGGTGACGGGCCGTGTTGATGTTGGCCATGGCGTGGTAGCGGCCCTCGGGCGAGTCGTAGCGCACGAAGAACAGGAAATTACTGTGCTCTACCTGCCCGGTTTTGGTGTTGGTAACCGCCACTGCCTTGTTAGCCCCGAACCGCTCGTAGGCGAAACCAGCGTTGAAGTGCTTTTTGAGGCTGCGGGCGTACGAAAGCTCAAAGATCTGCTCGTAGGGGTTGCCCTGGTGAAAGCGGAAGAAGGTATAGGGCGAGCGGGTATCGTAATACGGAATGTCGGCACCGTTGCGGGCGTATTTATCGAACACGTTGCGCCCAAGCCGTACGCCCAGCTCCAGGTTAGGCTCCCAAAGCAAGCGGCGCGAGGCCGTCCCGAAGTTGCCCAGATCCTGCTGAAACGTGGTATCGTGGGCCCAGTAGCGCTGCTGGGGCAGGCGCGTGAGGGTGGTGTCAATAACCTGGCCCAGGGTATCCTCGCGCAGCAAATCCCGCTCCTTCAGGATAAAGGTGGTGTGCGCCCCGTAGCGCACTTTCGTGGAGTCATCCAGCACCTGGGCCTGGCTTAGGCCGGGCAGCAGGCCTGCGCCCAGCAGCGCGGCGGCGGGCCATACCCGGCGCAGGCGGCAGCGCACCGGCCAGCCAACGGATAAAGAAAGCGGCGCAGCAGAAGGCAACGAAGTCAGCAGGGAATCAGACAACAGCGTGGGGCGGAAAGTAGGGAGTAAGCAGGGCCGCCAGCCGGACCGCACCATCGGCCAGGAAGCGCACTTCAATTGGGATGTAAAATACGGGCAATTTAGCCACACTTGCAGCCAAAGCGGGCTCCAGCAGGCGGGCGGCATCTTTCTGGGTGGTCAGAACGCACTGGCCCGGCCGTAATTGCGCGGCCAGCCGACTGATTTCCTCCGCGGAGAAGGCATGGTGGTCGGTAAACCGGGCGTGGTGCTGAATTAGGTAGCCGGCCCCCATCAAATATTGCCGCAGGGGCTCGGGCTGGGCAATGCCGGTCAGCAGCAGCACCTCCGGCCCCGGCTGCCCCGTGGCGCTGGTACCCGGCACCGGCACCGGAGCGCCGTAGTCGTAGCAGGAAAACAGCACCGGCACCTCGGGCCGGGTGTAGCGCCGCACGCGCCGGGTAATCTGCGCCTGTTCCTGCGGGCTCAGCTGGGGCGGGCATTTGGTGATGACCACCGCATCGGCCCGGGCAGCCCCGGCGCGGCTTTCCCGCAAGCGGCCGGCGGGCAGCACAAAGTCTTCATAAAATGGCCGCTGATGCTCCGTGAGCAGGATATTGAAGGCGGGCTGCACGCGGCGGTGCTGGTAGGCATCATCCAGCACCACAGCCGTTAGGGCGGGTTGCTCCCGCAGCAGCTGCCGGATGCCGGCCACCCGGTTTTCGCTCACGGCCACTGCCACCTGCCCCCGGAAGTGCTGAAACTGCTGCAAGGGCTCGTCGCCGATGGTCAGGGCCGTGTCGGTGGGCCGGGCGAGGCGGTAACCCCGGGTGCGGCGGCCGTAGCCCCGGCTCAGCAAAGCCGGCCGCTGCCCCTGCGCCAGCAGCCACTGCACCAGCCAGGCTACGTGGGGCGTTTTGCCGGTACCGCCTACCCGCAGGTTCCCCACGCTCAGCACCGGCACCTCGGCAAACGCCACACTCTGCTTCAAACCTTTATCGTACAACCAGTTACGACCGGCCATTACGGCCGCGTACAGCCAGCTCAGCGGCAGCAGCAGATAGGAGTACCAACGGGGCATAAGTAGGCAGCGGCGTAACGGAGGCGCAAAAGTAGCGGGTTCGGCGTGGGTGATGCGCAGGAAAGCATATTTTTTGGAGCCTACTGCCCTACCTGCTGTACCACCGCTGGAGCCGCTTTTCCGCGCGCGGCTGCGTATGCCTCCTTTTCCACCCTTGCACGTGCCATGTCCTTTGCCAACCGCCTGCTTCGCTTTTTGACTGAATTCCCGTTACCGCCGGCCCTGCCCGAGGGCGTGGAGGCGTTCAGCCCCTACCAGGAGCCGGGGCCGCGGGAGCTGCTTACGCAGTTTGCCCAGCGGTACTACACCGGCGAGCAGCCCCGCATAGCGCTGCTGGGCATCAACCCCGGCCGCCTGGGCAACGGCCGCACCGGCGTGGCCTTCACCGACCCGGCGGCGCTGGCGGCCTGGGGCATCCCCAACGATTTGCCCCGCCGTCGGGAGCCCTCCAGCGAGTTTGTGCAGGCCGTGGTAGGGGCGCTGGGCGGACCAGCGGCGTTTTATCAGCGGTTTTTCCTGGGCTCCCTCTACCCGCTGGTGCTGCTGAAAGACGGCCGCAACTATAATTTCTACGACTCCCCGGCCGTCACGGAGGCGCTGTGGCCCGGCATCCGGGAGGCCGTGCGGCGGCAGGTGACGGAGGTGGGGCTGGCCCGGCACGCGGCCGTGTGCCTGGGCCGCCGCAACGGACTATACTTCCAGCGCCTGAACGAGGAACTACAGCTCTTCGACCAGCTCCACATTCTCGACCATCCACGGTTCCTGATGCAGTACAAGCGCAAAGATTTAGCTGAAAACGTGGCCCGCTACGTGGAGGTGCTGCAACAGGTGGGGGGAATGTGAAAATGGGGCCTGATGTGAAAAATGTGGCCCACCCTGACAGACACTACTGCTCCACAAATAGCTGATGTTGCCCCACTAAGGTCCATATCATTCGAAGCCACGCGGCCCGTTCTGTTCATATTTCTCACATTTGCCACATTCCACACATTCCCCACATTTCTACTACCCATGCCCAAGCTACTTGACCTGATGCGCGTGCTGGAGCAGGCCGCTCCCCTGTCCTACCAGGAAAGCTACGACAACGCCGGCCTGCAGTGCGGCGACCCGCAGATGGAAGTGCGCGGCGTGCTCATTGCCCTCGACTGCACCCCGGCCGTGGTGGAAGAGGCCCGGCGGCGGGGCTGCAACGTGGTAGTGGCCCATCACCCGCTCATCTTCAAACCCCTCAAACGCCTCACCGGGGCCAACGAGGTGGAGCAGACCCTCCTGCTGGCCATTCGCCACGATATAGCCCTGTACGCCGCCCACACCAACCTCGATAACGTAGCGCACGGCGTAAACCGCAAGCTGGCCGATAAGCTGGGCCTGCGGAACCTGCGCATCCTCGACCCCAAGCCCGGCCTGCTGGCCAAGCTTATCACCTACGTGCCCGCCACCCACACCGAGGCCGTGCTGGCGGCGCTGTACGCCGCCGGAGCCGGCCAGATCGGGCAGTATTCCGGGTGCAGCTTCCGCTCCGAGGGCACGTTTACCTTCACGCCCGGCCCCGGGGCCAAGCCCTTCAGCGGGCAGCCCGGCCAGCCCCACACCGGTCCCGAGGACCGCGTGGAGGTGCTGCTGCCCTTGCATCTGGAACAGGCGGCCTTGCGGGCGCTGCGCCAGGCTCATCCCTACGAGGAAGTGGCCTACGAGCTAATCAAGCTGGAAAACACCCACCAGGAAGTGGGTTCCGGCGTGGTGGGCGAGCTGCCCGAGCCCCTCGCCCCCGCCGAATTCCGGCAGCGGCTGCGCGCGGCCCTGGGCGTGCCCGTGGTCAAGCACACGGAGTTTGAGCAGCCCATCAAAACCGTGGCCCTGTGCGGGGGCGCGGGCAGCTTCCTGATTGGTAAAGCCCGCGCCGCCGGGGCCCAGGCCTACGTAACCGGCGACCTGAAATACCACGAATATTTCCTATCCGAAGGCCGTTTGATGCTCTGCGACGTAGGCCACTTTGAGAGCGAGCAGTTCACCGGCGAAATCTTCCGGGATTTGCTTATGGGCAACTTTGGAAGTACTTTTGCGCTCTTCATTGCAGAGACCCTCACCAACCCTGTCCGTTATGATTTCTAATCCGTCCGCGGAAACCCCCGTTGCCAGTAAGCTCGAAGCTCTCCTGAACCTGCAGCGCATCGACTCGCAGCTCGACGAAATCCGGCGTGTGCGTGGCGACTTGCCCGAAGAAGTGCAGGACCTGGAGGACGAAATTGCGGGCTACGAGGTACGTGTCAGCAAGTTCGACGAGGAAATTTCCGGCCTCAACGACCAGATCAAGCAGCGCAAGCAGAACGGCAAGGACGCCGACGGCCTGATTAAGCGCTACGAAGACCAGCAAACCAACGTCCGCAACAACCGCGAGTACGAGGCCATTGCCAAGGAAATTGAGTTGCAGAAGCTGGAAATTCAGATTTCCGAGAAGAAGATCAAAGAAGCTCAGTACCAGATTGAGCTGAAAAACAACGAAATCAGCGGCACCAAGCAGCGCCTCGAAGAGCGGAAGAAAGACCTCGACAACAAGAAGTCGGAGCTGGAAACCATCGTAGGGGAAAGCGAGTCGGATGAGAAGAAGCTCATGGACGAGCGCGCCGAAGCCGTGAAGCCCGTGGAAGACCGTCTGCTGATGGCCTACACCCGCATCCGGGGCAACGTGCGCAACGGCCTGGCTGTGGTAACGGTAAAGCGCGACGCCTGCGGCGGCTGCTTCAACACCGTACCGCCCCAGCGCCAGGCCGATATCATCGCCCACAAGAAAATCATCGTGTGTGAGCACTGCGGCCGCGTACTGGCCGATGTGGAAGCCCGCATCGTTGCCTAGGTTGTACTGATGCCAATAGAGAAGAACGGCCTTTTATCGGGGCCGTTCTTTTTTTGTCCGATGGTTTTTCTCCCGAGCATTCACGGTGGGTTTCGCAGGAGGGTGCAGTGGCTGTTCCGGCTGTTGCTGCTGGTAGCTGCGCGCCCCGCTGCTTTGCACGGTGAGGCGCTGGCCCTCACCCCCGCTCAGGCCAAAGCCTACGCCGAGGTGCTGAACCTGCGGCCGGCCCGCGCCCATCTTACCGGCACCGATGCGGGTGCATTGCTGGTGCAGGACTGCCTGAGCATCACGGAGCTGCTGGTCAGCCAGGATGCTGGCCGCTACGAGGCCACGGTAGCCGCCCAGGATGCCCGCCTGAAGCTGCTGGAACAGCAGCCGGCCGGCCCGTTGCAGGCGTACACCGCCGCCGAAATCAGGCTGCACCAGGCGGCGGCGCAGGTGGTATTTGGCCACGAGGTGCAGGGAGCCTGGAGTTTGCGCCAGAGCTACCTGGCCATGCAGCAGGCGGTGCGCCGCTACCCGCAGTTTCTGCCGGCCCGCAAAACGCTGGGCATGCTGCAATTCTTCATCGGGTCGTTGCCGGAGTCGTACCGCTGGTTTCTGAAGCTGCTGGGGCTGCCGGGCTCCGTGGAGGCGGGCCTGCACAACCTGCACCTGGCCGCCACGCAGCCCCACGACTTTCAGCTGGAGTCGCGCCTGATTCTGGCCCTGCTGGAGGAAACCTACTACAAGAAGCCCGAGGCGGCCCTGACCCTGATGCAGACGCTGCAACGCCAGCAGCCCCAGAACCTGCTGCTGAGCTACCTGCTCATGAGTCAGCTCAAAAAGCAGCACCGCACCGATGCCGCCCTGGCCGCCTACCGCGCCCGCCCCACCGGCCCCGACTACCTGCCGCTGCCCTACCTGCACCACATGGCCGCCGATTTGCTGCTCTACCAGGGCCAGTACGCGGCCTCCCAGCGCGAAAACCTGCAGTTTTTGCAGCAGTACCAGGGTCAGCATTACCGCAAGGATGCCTACTTCAAGCTCTATCTGGCCGCCTGGCTGAGCGGGGCGGCGCCGGCCGCCGGGCAATACCGCCGCCGCATTGGCAGCGGGGGCCGCACGGTGCTGGAAGAGGATACCTACGCCCAACGCTTTCTGGAGGATAAGCAGCCCCTCAACGCCCAGCTCACCCGCGCCCGCCTCCAGATTGACGGGGGCTACTACCGGGAAGCATTGACTACCCTCGATGCGTTTCAGACCACGGCCGCCACGCCCCTGCGCGACCGGCTGGAGGAGCCCTACCGCCGCGCCCGGGCCCTGCACCTGCTGGGCCGCCCCGATTCGGCCCGGCCGTTGTATGCCCGCACTATTGCCCTGGCAGGCAGCGCGCCCTACTACTTCGCCCCGCAGTCGGCCCTGCAGCTCGGGTATTTGTACCAGTTGGACGGGCAGAAAGCCACCGCCCGCGCGTACTTTCAGAAAGCGTTGAGCTACTCCCGCCACGAGTACAAGAACAGCACCGATACCAAGGCCAAGCTGGCGCTGAAGGAGTTAGGCGAGTAAGCGCCTTACCGCCGGTTTCCGGCCCGGGGCCGCGTACCTTTGCCTCGTATCTGCCGCCATGCTTACTGTTCCCCTTTCCGAGTTACCCGCCGATTTTCGGGCCCGCGCCCTGCGTTGGGCCGCGCAGTTTCCGCATTGCGCCTATTTCGAACCGAACGGCTTACAATACCCAAACGGCCCTTTCGACCACCTGCTGGGTGTAGCCACTGATGTGCCTGACGCGCCCCGTACTTTGGAGGAGCTGCGCCAGTGGCTGGCCCACTCCGCTTCGGCGGCCCCGTGCTTTGGCTTTCTGAGCTACGAGGTCAAGAACGAAATCGAAGACCTGCACAGCCACAACGCCTCCGGCCTTGGCTGGCCGCAGCTGCACTTTTTCCGGCCCCAAACCTGGCTGCGCTGGCAAACCGACGCGGTAGAAATCCACGGCCAAACTGAACTGGTTCTGGCGGCCATTCTGGCAACGGAAATACCGGCTACCACACCTTTACAGGTACCGGCCCTCACGCCTCGTATGCCCAAGGCCGATTACCTGACAGCCGTGGAAGCCGTGCGGGAGGATATCCTGAACGGGGAGGTATACGAGCTGAATCTGTGCCAGGAATTTTACGTCGACGGCGTCAGCCGGGACCCCGTAGACGTGTTTCTGCGGCTGAACGAGGCCTCGCCGGCTCCGTTTGCCGGCTTCGTGCGTTACCATCACCATTTTTTGCTGTGCGCGTCGCCGGAACGGTTTCTGGCCCACCGCACCCCGGTTATCGTTTCCCAGCCCATCAAGGGCACCATTCGGCGCGGGGCTACGCCCGCCGAGGATGAGCAACAACGGGCCACGCTGCTGCACGACGAAAAGGAGCGGGCCGAAAACCTGATGATTGCGGACCTGGTGCGCAATGATCTGGCCCGCGTGGCCCGCACCGGCACCGTGCAGGTACCCGAACTGTTCGGCCTCTACCCTTTCCGCCACGTCTGGCAGATGATTTCAACGGTTACCGCCCAGCTGCGGCCGGAGGTGGATCTGGTGGACGTGCTGCGGGCTACTTTCCCGATGGGCTCCATGACCGGCGCGCCCAAAATTCGGGCTATGCAGCTCATTGAGCACTATGAGCGCACCCGCCGGGGCCTGTACAGCGGCAGCATCGGCTACGTGTGGCCCAACGGCGACTTCGAGTTCAACGTGGTCATCCGCAGCCTGCAATACCGCCAGGATACCGGCTACCTCAGCTTCCAGGTCGGCTCAGCCATCACCTACGACTCGGTGCCGGAGCGCGAGTACGAGGAGTGCCTGCTCAAGGCCCGCGCCATACTGGAAGTGCTGGGGGCTGCGGTGAAGGAATAAACTGTCATTGCGAGCAGAGCGAAGCACCCGAAGGACAGCGCAGCTAATCCTTCCTGCTTACCAAGCCAAACCCTGAAGCCGTAGGAAGCCCCCCCCCGACGTTTAGTAGTGGCGTTAATAACTTTTGAGCAGGTCAACGTTTCGCGCGCCGAATAGGAAGGATTAGCTGCGCTGTCCTTCGGGTGCTTCGCTCTGCTCGCAATGACCACTCACCATTTCACCACTTCACCGTTCTGCCATTCTGTCATTTTCAGACGAAAAGGCCTACCTTTGCCGTTCTCTGAATTGTGAAGCTGCTGCCTGCTGAAGGCCTTTTCCCATGTCGCAACCGCTCCTGACCCTCGATTTTCTCGATACACCTACCCTGCCCACGGCCGCCGTGGATGCCGCTACCCACGCCCACGAGCCTTCGGGCCAGGTGCGCGTGCAGGCCGCTACCCGCACGGGCAAAAGCCGCAAGCTCTACATCGAAAGCTACGGCTGCCAGATGAACTTCTCCGACTCGGAAATCGTATCGAGCATCCTGTTTGAGCAGGGCTTTGACACGACGGACCAGCTGGAAGGCGCCGACCTAGTGCTGCTCAACACCTGCTCCATCCGCGAAAAGGCTGAGCAGACGGTGCGCATGCGCCTGTCGCAGATCAACAGCCACAAGAAGCGCAACCCCGGCCTGCTGGTGGGCGTGCTGGGCTGCATGGCGGAGCGCCTGAAAAGCAAGTTTCTGGAGGAAGAAAAGCTGGTGGACCTGGTGGTGGGCCCCGACGCCTACCGCGACCTGCCCCAGCTGATTCAGCAGGTAGATGGCGGCCAGAAGGCCGTAAACGTGCTGCTGAGCCGGGAGGAAACCTACGCCGACATCACGCCGGTACGCCTGAACAGCAACGGCATCACGGCCTTCATCAGCATCATGCGGGGCTGCGACAATATGTGCTCCTTCTGCGTGGTTCCCTTCACCCGGGGCCGGGAGCGAAGCCGCGACGCCCACAGCATCGTGCAGGAAGCCCGCGACCTGGTAGCCGCTGGCTACAAGGAGGTTACCCTGCTGGGCCAGAACGTAGACAGCTACAAGTGGGCCTCGGAAGATGGCACCGAAGCAGTGAACTTTGCCCAGCTACTGGAGCGGGTGGCTCTGGTGAACCCGCTGCTGCGGGTGCGCTTCTCCACTTCCCATCCCAAGGACATCACCGACGAGGTGCTGCACACGATGGCCAGCTACGACAACATCTGCAAGTACATTCACCTGCCCGCCCAGAGCGGCAACTCCCGGGTATTGGCCTTGATGAACCGTACCTACGACCGGCCCTGGTATGAGGAGCGGGTGCGCGCCATCCGCCGCATTATGGGCGAGGACTGCGCCATCAGCACCGATATGATTGCTGGTTTCTGCTCCGAAACCGAGGAGGAACACCAGGATACCCTGAGCCTCATCGACTTCGTGCAGTATGATATGGGCTACAACTTCTTCTACTCCGAGCGTCCCGGCACCCTGGCCGCCCGCAAGCTGGCCGATGATATTCCGCTGGAGGTGAAAAAGCGCCGCCTGCAGGAAGTCATTGACCGTCAGCAGCTACATGCCCGGGCCCGTTACGCCCGCATGGTGGGTCGCGTGCATCAGGTGTTGGTAGAAGGCCGCTCTAAACGCTCGGAGGAGCAGCTCAGTGGCCGCAACAGCCAGAACCAAGTGGTCATCTTCCCCCGTGGCACCGCCCAGAAAGGCGACTACGTTAACGTGCTGGTTACCAGCACCACCGGCGCCGCGCTGATTGGAGAAATTGTATAGTTATTTGTCATTCCGCATGCACAAAGAAAGACCTTGTTAGGCTTGAACAATACTCGCCCGTTAATTCAAGGAACTTCTTTATGCATTCAAGATGAAAGCAAACAGCCACTGAAGAGAAGCAGTTAAATCCATTTTAAACGGACTATGACCTCTATACAGCCCGAAATTGGCCTATTAATTTGGCAATTGATTCAGTTACTCTTATTAATGGGCGGCGGATTTGTTGCTTTTCTGGTTATCCGATTACTATGGCGAATGAATTTTCCAAAGAAATAGAGCGCACTCAACGAAAGCACAGCTTCTGCATTCCTTTTGCGCTAAACATTGCGTCCCCTGCGGGAACCGGCAGCTGAACGGCCTAGCCGTGAAAAAGCCCTTTCCCCGTTCAGAATAGCAGTGTACAATATTCCGCCCGCCATTTCGTCTTTCCCACGAAAAACCACCAACCCGATTTGACACCTTCCGAAATACAATCAATCAAACAGCGCTTTGGCATCATCGGGAATGCGCCCACGCTGAACTACGCTATTCAGGTGGCGGCGCAGGTGGCCCCGACGGACATGACGGTGCTGATTACGGGCGAGAGTGGTTCCGGTAAGGAGTCGTTTTCCAAGATTATTCATGCCCTCTCGCCCCGCAAGCACGGGCAGTTCATTGCCATCAACTGCGGGGCTATTCCCGAGGGCACCATCGACTCGGAACTGTTTGGGCACGAGAAAGGCTCGTTTACGGGAGCCCAAGAAGCCCGCAAGGGCTACTTCGAGGTCACCAACGGCGGCACCATCTTCCTGGATGAAATCGGGGAAATGCCCCTGGGCACCCAGGCCCGTTTGCTGCGCGTGCTGGAAAACGGCGAGTTTATTCGCGTCGGCTCCAGCAAGGTGCAGAAGACCGATGTGCGCGTGGTGGCCGCTACCAACGTGAATCTGCTGGATGCCGTGCGCGAAGGCCGCTTCCGCGAAGACCTATATTACCGTCTCAACACGGTACCCATTACGGTTCCACCGCTGCGTGAACGAGGCGATGATATCTATCTACTGTTCAGAAAGTTTGCCACCGACTTTTCTGACCGTTACCGGGTGAAGCCCATCAGCCTCACCAGTGATGCCGTGCAGGAACTGCAGCGCTTCCGCTTCCCCGGCAACATCCGCCAGCTCAAAAACGTGGCCGAGCAGATATCGGTACTGGAAACCGACCGGGAAATCGACTCCCGCGGCCTGCGCCGCTACCTGCCCCAGGAGCAAACCTCCCAGTTGCCTATGCTGGTCAGTGCTGCCGGCGGGGCCACCGACGGAGCCGGCAACGCCTACTCCGAGCGGGACCTGCTCTACAAGGTGCTGTTTGACATGCGCCGCGACATGACCGACCTCAAAAAGCTGGTACTGGACCTGGCTGGCGGGCAGCGCCCCCACGAGGCCCAGGAGCTGCTGCGTCAGAACAGCCACCTATTCAGCAACGTGCAGGTGTCGCCCTACGACGGCCCGGCCGCCCGCCCGCTGCGCTCCGACGCAGGCTCCTCAGATTTTATCCTGAACCCGCGCGACCTGGCCGTGGAGGACGCCACCGACTACGAGGACGAAGACGTGCAGCGCGTGGAGGACATTTCGCACGAAACGGAGGAGGAAACCCTGAGCCTGGAGGCCAAGGAGAAGGAAATGATTATCAAAGCCCTGAAAAAGCACAACAACAAGCGCAAATACGCCGCGCATGATTTGGGCATTTCCGAGCGCACCTTATACCGCAAGCTCAAGCAATATGATCTGGAACAAGCGTAACTGGGCTTTCGGGCTGTGTTTATTATTGCTGCTGCCTCTGCTCAGTGGCTGCGGCATCTACTCCTTCAGCGGCACCAACATCGACCCTACGGTCAAGACCATCTCCATTGCCACCTTCGCCAACAACGCCAACAACGGCCCCTCGTTTCTGTCGCCGCGGTTTACGGAGGATTTCAAGGATTATTTTCAGCGCAATACCTCGCTGAAACTGGTACCCCGGGACGGTGATTTACAGTTTGAGGGGCAGATTATTGCCTACGACTTCGCGCCGGCGGCTATTCAGCAAACCAACGGCCAGGACCAGGCCGGGGCCAACCAGCTCACCATTCAGGTGCGGGTGAAATTCACCAATACCAAGGACCCTAAGCAGGACTTCGAGCAGACGCTGCAAACTACCCGGCCCTTTCCCGCCAGCCAAGACATTACCAGTATTAATAACGACCCCACGGCCCTACGGGAGCTGTTCCGTAACCTCATTACCGATGCTTTCAACAAATCAGTAGCCAACTGGTAGCCTGAGCACTGCCCAGGTTTAATGCCTAAATTGGCGTATTGTTGCGGCCCTGCCCCCATTTTCGGTGGTTCTGGCTTCCTTCCTCTTTTCGCCCCGCAGCTGCCTTATCCCCTTGTGAATGAGTGCACTGCCCTAGTCTTTACCGAATGACCCGCGCGTCGCTCTTGCACATTCTGGACCATGTTAATGGAATTTCGGACGTCGAAATCCGGGAGCTGGAGCAGTTGGCGGCTGCTTTTCCGTACTGCCAAACGGCGCATGTGCTGCTAGCTAAAGCCGCCCACGACCGGGGCAGCATGCTGGCGGGCCAGCGCCTACGCCGGGCCGCTACCTACGCCGCCGACCGGGACCTGCTGCGGCAGTTACTGGAGTCAACGGCCACGGTTGCCCCGCTCACTGCTGAGCAACCCGTTGCGCCCCCCGTAGCACCTGAGCCGGCTCTGTCTGCTCCAGTTGATGAGGTGCCCGCTCCGAACCAAGACCCAACGGACGTTCTCGAAATACTCCCAGCCGATTCGGAAGTGGAGGCTTCGGCACTTGCGCCGGCAACAACGGAAGGGCTTCAACCGGCGGCAGAAGCAACGGAAGCCCTATTTTTAGTTGCGCTACCTTCTGAACCTGCCACCCCCGAAATTACGCCGGAGGTAGCTGTACATACTTTCCTGCTTCCGGAGCTAACCGCTACCACGCCAGAACCTGCTTCTTCAGAGCCGGAAAGTGAGTTGCCAGCAGCAGCCGAAGCTGAGAGTGCGCCCCTGGAAGCCGAAGATACCAGTGCATCTTCTCCTGTAGTGGAGTTGCCCGATGCGACGGCAGAAGATGCAGTGGCCAGCCCCAGTGCTGCGCCTGATGATCAGCTGCCGGCCGTAGCGCCACCCATTCGGCCGCCGGCTGATGCGGGCATTTCCCGCTTCGAGTTTGGCTTGAGCCGGCCCGAGCTGCCGGCTCCCACTGCCTACCAGCTGCCCGGGCTTGAGGAAGAAGAGGACGAGTTGCCCACGCTGAGCACCTTGCCTGCCCCTCCGGTGCCCATGGTAACAGCCCCCTTCCGCGCCGATGCCGACTTGGGCTATGCACTGGGAGCCGGCAGCCGCTTGGGCTACGACTTGCAGGCCCATGACGGCTACACGCTGGACTTGCCCCTGGATGCTTTTTTCGAGCCCGACGCCCTGCTGCTGGCCCATTTGAAAGCGCATAAACCGAAGCCGGCAGCCTCCTCCTTCGATTTGATTAACCGTTTCCTGAAGGCGCAGCCGCGCATTAAAACTCCCACGGGTGTGCCTCTGCCCGCCGATGAACAACCTGATCTGTCTGTGCGCAGCATCAACACGGCCCCGGCAATAGCTTCTGAAAGTCTGGCCAAAATCATGGTGCGCCAGGGCAAAAAGGATAAGGCCATTGAAATATATGAGCGCCTGATGGAACGCCAGCCCGAAAAAAAGGCGTATTTTGCCGAGCAAATCCAACAACTGCAACAACCTTCGGAGTAGATGTACTACGTTCTTATTGCCCTGATTCTTCTTGTGTGCTTCCTGCTGGCCGTAGTGGTGCTGGCGCAAAACCCTAAAGGCGGCGGAATTTCCAGCCAGTTTGGTGCCGGCGGCGCCGCCCAGCTCATGGGCGTTAAACGCACCGGCGACCTGCTTGAAAAACTGACCTGGGGCTTCGCCATCGGGCTGATGATTTTGAGCCTGGGCACCCACGTCATTGAAGAAGTCCCCGCTAACGGTCCGGTGCGTAGCATCAACCAGCAGAAAGCCCTGGAATCCCGCCCGGCCCCCACGCCCGGCGCTCCGGTACCTGCTGCCCCTGGCGCTACGGCTCCCAGCGCGGCCCCAACTACTGCACCGGCTGCAGCCCCCGCACAACCAACTCCGGCTCCGGCTACTGGCAACTAATTCAACTGGCTTGCTACCCATTCTTAACCGGTGGTTCCTTTTCCAAGGAGTCACCGGTTTTTGTTTGAGCTCATAGCTCAGCCGGATTATGCACGAACTTCTGCAGTTTGGGGGCGTACAGGGACGGGCCTGCCGACTATTTTCCCTGCCAAGTCTGCCACCCGTTTGCGGGTAGTAGCTGCCAAAGCTCCCGCGGGCGTTCATTCTGTCAGGTTTTGCGGGGCTGGCACAGGAAGTGTAGCAGGCCAGGCACCACTCGTTTTAAGTAAACCTTTCAACCAAAACGTACAATATGTCGCTTAGCATCAAACCGCTGGCTGACCGCGTAATTATCGCGCCTGCCGCCGCCGAGGAAAAAACCAAATCGGGCATCATCATCCCCGACACGGCCAAAGAAAAGCCCCAGCGTGGCGAAGTAGTAGCCGTAGGTGAAGGCAAAGTGGCCGATAATGGCACTACCCTCAAGCCCCAGGTAAGCGTGGGCGACCAGGTGCTCTACGGCAAGTACGCCGGCACCGAAATCACCATTGATGGTCAGGACTACCTCATCATGAAGGAGTCGGACATTTTTGCCGTACTGTAAGGGCTTCTTTCTCTCATTCCTCTCTGATTCCAAACATCCGAATAACTGATGGCTAAGAACATCCAATTCGATACCGAAGGCCGCGACAAACTGAAGCGTGGCGTTGATAAACTGGCTAACGCTGTGAAGGTAACCCTGGGCCCCAAAGGCCGCAACGTGGTTATCGACAAGAAATTCGGTGCCCCCAGCATCACCAAAGACGGTGTAACGGTGGCCAAGGAAATTGAGCTGAGCGACCCAGTGGAAAACATGGGTGCCCAGCTGGTGAAGGAAGTAGCCAGCAAAACCGCCGACCAGGCCGGTGACGGCACCACCACGGCTACCGTACTGGCCCAGGCCATCTATGCGGCCGGCTCCAAGAACGTAGCTGCCGGTGCCAACCCCATGGATCTGAAGCGCGGCATCGACAAGGCGGTGGTAGCCGTGGTTGCCAACCTGAAAGCCCAGTCCAAGAAAATCGAAAACTCCTCGGAAATTGCCCAGGTAGGCGCAATTTCGGCCAACAACGACATGGAAATCGGCAAAATGATTGCCGACGCCATGGACAAGGTTGGTAAAGAAGGCGTGATTACCGTGGAAGAAGCCCGTGGTACCGAAACCGAAGTAAAAACGGTGGAAGGCATGCAGTTCGACCGTGGCTACCTCTCCCCCTACTTCGTGACCAACCCGGAGAAGATGGAGGCCGAGTTCGACAACCCTTACATCCTCATCTACGACAAGAAGGTGAGCACCATGAAGGAGTTGCTGCCCGTGCTGGAGCAGGTTGTTCAGACCGGCAAGCCCCTGGTTATCATCTCGGAAGATGTGGACGGCGAAGCCCTGGCCACGCTGGTAGTAAACAAGCTGCGCGGCTCCCTCAAAATTGCCGCCGTAAAGGCTCCCGGCTTCGGCGACCGTCGCAAGGCCATGCTGGAAGACATTGCCGTGCTGACCGGCGGAACGGTTATTTCGGAGGAGCGCGGCTACAAGCTGGATTCGGCTACGCTGGAGTATCTCGGTCAGGCTGAGAAAGTTATCATCGACAAAGACAACACGACCATCGTGAATGGCCGTGGCGACAAAGACGGTATTACCGGCCGCGTAAACGAAATCAAGTCGCAAATCGGCACCACTACTTCCGACTACGACAAGGAGAAACTGCAGGAGCGTCTGGCCAAGCTGTCGGGCGGGGTGGCTATCCTCTACATCGGTGCTTCCACGGAGGTAGAGATGAAGGAGAAGAAGGACCGCGTAGATGATGCCCTGCACGCTACCCGCGCCGCCGTTGAGGAAGGCGTGGTACCCGGCGGTGGCGTGGCCTTGGTGCGCGCCCTGGACGCGCTGGAAGCTGTTGACACCCTGAACGGCGACGAGCGCACCGGCGTGAACATCATCCGCACGGCCATCGAAGCTCCCCTGCGCACCATCGTAGCCAACGCCGGTGGCGAAGGCTCGGTAGTGGTACAGAAGGTGCGCGAAGGTTCCGGCGACTACGGCTACAACGCCCGCGAGGACCGCTACGAAAACCTGATGGCCGCTGGCATCCTCGACCCCACCAAAGTAACGCGTCTGGCCCTGGAAAATGCCGCTTCGATTGCCGGCCTGCTCCTGACCACCGAGTGCGTGATTTCGGATGAGCCCGAAGATGACAAAGGTGGTGCCGGTGCCGGCGCTGCTGGTGGCATGGGCGGCATGGGTGGCATGATGTAATCATCGACCATCAGCTGCTGGCTTTTAGCCGTTAGCGTATTGAAAAGCCCCGCTGGACTTTGGTCCGGCGGGGCTTTTTCTTTTGCTGAGCAACTGGCCGTTTATTTTTTGCGGATGAGTTGGTTGCTGAATCCGATAAGGCCCAGCAAAAGGACTCCAATACCAGCAGTGACCCATTTGGCAGCCGTGTGTGTAGTTGTGGCAGAGGTTGCGGCGCGTTACCACCGAAAAGCACGGATTATAGTGTGTTTCGTATTGCATACTGATCTGCACGCTAACAATTCTGAGGCCGTCTTACAGCAGCAATAGGCTAATGACAACCACCAGCCACGTGTGCATTCTATCAGACATACGAGCAAAAACCTGGGAAACGAAACAAGCAGACCAACATGCAGCGGGCAGGCAGACCGCAGGCCTCATGCACATAGAAAACCCCGGCGAACCAATGTCCGCCGGGGCTTTTTGCAATGTGTACAGGAATCTGTGTGAGACGAAAAATCCGTCTGAGTTCGTGATTTAGCCGCGGCCGTGCATCATATAAAACAGCTTCTTGGCAATGGCAATCAGGATAAGGCCGGCCAGAATAACAAAGGCGGCAATCAGTCCAAACACCTTCAGTGCGCCCAGCTCCTCAACGTAAGAGGCAATGTAACCACCCGCAATCTGGGCCACGAAGGGTGCTAGGAACCACACGCCCATGAGCATGGAGGTAAGCGTGGGCGGCGACAGGCGCGACACCATCGACAGGCCAACCGGCGAGAGGCACAGCTCACCAATGGTATGGAAGAAATACGTGGCCAGCAGCCACAGAATGCTGGCTTTCACCGTCTGGTCAGCCACGTCGCCGCCACGCTCCAGCACGGCACCTACCATGAACAGGAAACCCACACCCAGCAGCACCATACCCAATCCCATTTTTACGGGAATGCTCAGGTCTTTACCCTTGCGGCTGAGGTTGATCCAGAGGGCCGCTACTGGTGCGCCCAGCAGTACAATGAAGCCCGCGTTTACCGACTGGAACCAGGAGGTAGGAATCAGGAAACCCAGCACCTCCCGGTTGATGTACTTATCAGTATACAGCGTGAGAGAGGAACCCGCCTGCTCAAAACCGGCCCAGAAAAACACCACGAATAGCGTGATAATGAAGATAACGGCCATGCGGTCGGTTTCTTCCTTGGTAAGTGGCGCCTTGGCAACCGTCTTATCCTCACCCCGTCCTTCGGGATACATACCCACGTCGCCGAGGTAGCGCTTACCCAGCAGGTTGAAGCCCAACTGGCCCAGTAGCATCCCGATGCCAGCCGCCAGGAAGCCGTAGCGGAAGCCGTAGCTGGCTACCTGCTCCACGCCATCAACCATTGTTTTGGTAGCAAACAAATCCTCGGCCAGGTAGCCGCACACCAGCGGGGCCAGGAAAGCGCCCGTGTTGATGCCCATGTAGAAGATGGTAAACGCGGCATCGCGCCGGGGGTCGCCCTGCTGGTAGAGTTTGCCTACAATCGTCGAAATATTGGGTTTGAAGAAACCGTTACCAGTTATCAGCAGCAGCAAGCCCACCACCGTAGGCCAGGGTAGCCCGAAGAAGGCCGCCTCCCGCGACAGTTCCGGCTGCATAAACAGGAAGAACTGCCCAATGGCCATCGTAATCCCGCCGATGAGAATGGCCCGGCGCTGCCCGATGTACTTATCGGCCAGCCAGCCCCCCAGAATAGGAGTCAGGTACACAAACCCAGTAAAGTACCCGTAAATCAGCGAGGCGCTGGCCGCTGGAATACCCAGGCCGCCCTGCAGGGCTGTTTTCGACAGGTAGAGCATGAGCAGGCCCCGCATGCCGTAGTAGCTGAACCGCTCCCACATCTCGGTGAAGAACAGCAGATAAAGCCCGGGCGGATGACCTTGCTGGGTATTGGATTGCTCCTGAACAACGGAGGTTGTTTGCATGAAAAACAGAAAAGTGAAGTGAACAAAACCCCGCAGCTGCAACAACAGGGCAGGTTGGTAAAGCTACAAAAGTTTCTCAACCCAATCGAAAGGCCCTTTGTAAAGCCTTGGCCAACTGACAAACGTTCGTAATTTGAAAGAAACAGGAGCGAAAATTCGCTCTTTTTTCCTGACTCACCGTAGAGGGCTCGGGTTTTTGTCTATTTTTGTTCTCGAATTCCCCCATTTTCCCACCCAACCCCCAACCCGTTTTCGGCCCTTTTTTATGATGGATTCCGCCGCCAACGCTCGCCTTGCACCCTTGGGCATTTCCCACACTGCTCAGGTGCACCTCAACCTCACCCCCGCCGAGCTGGTAGAGCACGCCCTGCGCCGGGGCGAAGGCACCCTCACCGACACTGGTGCCCTGATGGCGGATACCGGCCAGTTTACCGGCCGCTCCCCCAAAGACCGGTTTGTAGTGAAAGATGCTGATACCACTGAGTCAGTGTGGTGGGGCGACATCAACATTCCCTTCGACGCCGACAAGTTCGACCAGCTGCACCAGAAGATGGTAAAGTATCTGGAAGACAAGGAACTGTACGTGCGTGACGCCTACGCTGGGGCCAACCCCGACTACGAGTTGAAGCTGCGCGTAGTGAACGAGCTGGCCTGGCACAACCTGTTCTGCTACAATATGTTCCTGCGCCCCGCCGAAGGAACTGATACTAGCTGGACGCCCGATTTCAGCATTATTTGCGCCCCCGGCTTTGAGGCCGACCCGGCCGTGGATGGTACCCGCCAGAAAAACTTCGCCATCCTGAACTTCTCCAAGAAGATGATTCTGATTGGGGGCACGGGCTACGCTGGTGAGATGAAGAAGGGCATTTTTGGGGTGTTGAATTACTTGCTGCCCCACAAGCATGATACTCTGAGCATGCACTGCTCGGCCAACGTAGGCAAGGATGGCGACACGGCCATCTTCTTCGGCCTCTCGGGCACGGGCAAAACCACCCTCTCCGCCGACCCCAACCGCGGCCTGATTGGAGACGATGAGCACGGCTGGACCCCCGACGCGGGCATCTTCAACTTTGAAGGCGGCTGTTACGCCAAGGTGATTGACCTGAGCGCCGAAAAGGAGCCCGAAATCTGGAATGCCATCAAGTTTGGCTCCATCGTGGAAAATACGCGCTTCGTGCCCGGCACCCACACGGTAGACTACGCCAACAAATCGGTGACGGAGAATACCCGCACGGCCTACCCCATCCACTACATTCCGAACGCCATTGAGCCCTCCGTGGCCGGTGCTCCTAAGAACATCTTCTTCCTGACAGCTGATGCCTTCGGGGTGTTGCCTCCCATCAGCAAGCTGGATAAGTGCCACGCCATGTACCACTTCATGAGTGGCTACACCGCTAAGGTGGCCGGCACGGAAATGGGCGTTACCGAGCCCCAGACCACTTTCTCGGCCTGCTTCGGTCAGGTATTCCTGCCTTTGCACCCCACCAAGTACGCCGAGATGCTGGGCCAGAAAATGGAGGAAAACGACGTAAATGTATGGCTGGTGAACACCGGCTGGACGGGCGGTTCCTACGGCGTGGGCTCGCGCATGAAGCTGAGCTACACCCGGGCCATGATTACGGCCGCCCTCAACGGGGAGCTGGATAACGTAGAGTTCCACAAGCACCCGGTGTTTGGTGTAGAAGTGCCCGCCTCAGTACCCGGCGTACCCACCGAAATTCTGGACCCGCGCAACACCTGGGCCGATAAAGAAGCCTACGACCGCACGGCCGCTGAATTGGCCGAGAAATTCGTTGCCAACTTCCAGCGGTATGCCGACTACGCCAATGAGGATATTCTCGCTGGTGCGCCGAAAGTAGCCGTAGCGGCAGGCGTGTAACGCGCTGCCCTTGTACTTTCAGGCCTGTAAAAGCCCCGCCAGTTGCAGCTCGCGGGGCTTTTCGTTTGAGTTTGGGTTAGGTAGAGCTGGTTTGCAGCCGTTTTCTAGCGGCTTGTTTGTCCATAGTGCCTTTAATAAGCACACCCGCTCCGAACAACAGAACCCCCAGGTATATCACGTAGCTTCCACCCAGAAACAGCAGGCTTAGCAAGGTAAGGGCCATGCCACCTGCCAGAAACACGGCTCCTACCGTTACTAGCATTTGTGAGGTTTTCAGCTGTTTCCGGGCGTCTTCTGTAGCCAAAAGCCGCTGCATTTTCAGGTACTTCAGGGCTAGCTGCTCGGCTTGCTCGGGGGGCGCACCTTCTTCCAGCAGCATAGGCAGCACCTCCTGAGGACGACCAGTAGTGTAGAGATGCAGGGCGCGGCCCTGCGCGTATTTTTCTCGGTACATGATAACCAAATGGATACAGTGGAGTGGCTGTAAAACTAGTAAGTTTGTCATCTCACTTCACTTCTTTCTCTCTATTACCTGTATGCGTAAGCGCTTGTTGCCGCTGCTGTTGGCCCTGCTGTCACCCCTAAGCCTGTGGGCCTGGGGTGCAGAAGGGCACCGCGCCGTTGGAAAAATTGCTGAAAATCACCTCTCCCGCAGCGCCCGGCGTGAGGTAAAAAAGCTGCTGGGTACTGAAACCCTCACGCTGGTGAGCACCTGGCCGGATGAAATTCGCTACTACCCGGAGTTCAAGGACACGGCCCCCTGGCATTACGTAAACACGCCCTCCGGCCTTGCCCACGATGCCTACGTGCAGGCCGTCAAAACTCAGACCAACGCCAATGCTTACTCGGCGTTGGAAGCGCAGCTGCGCATCCTCGGTGACGAGAACAAGCCTACTGCCGAGCGGGCGGCAGCCCTAAAATTTGTGGTGCACTTGGTGGGCGACATTCACCAGCCCATGCACACCGGTCACGCCGAAGATAAGGGCGGCAACGACATCAAGCTGAAGTACCGGGGCAAAGACACCAACCTGCACAGCCTCTGGGACAGTGGTTTGATTGACTACCAAGGCCTCAGCTACACCGAAATGGCCTGCCAGTACGACCGAAAGCTGGGCCGCCGCCAGATCAACCAGATGCAGGCCGCCGCGCCCGAGCAGTGGCTTTGGGAATCGTATAGCGCCAGCGAGAAGCTGTACCAGGAAACGCCTTCCGGGACCGATGTCGACTACAAGTACTACCCCGCTCACGCCGAGCTGATGAAGCAGCGCATGGTGGAAGCCGGTGTCCGGCTGGCTGGCCTGCTGAACGACGTACTGTGACCACGCATTTTTGGCGCTAATTCGCGCAAAAGCGCCCCGCTACCTCTTGGTAGCGGGGCGCTTGTAGTTTCAGAGGGCTGGTAATAGGTTCTCAGTTGTCGTGGAAAGCCGCAGCCTTGATTTCCTCCTGCTCCTCGTGGCTGCTGCGGGGCTTACTCTTGTTCCCCAGCCAAGCAGCCAAGGCTACGCCCGCCCCTAGCAGCAGAGCGGTGCGCAAGCCGGAGCTGCCCGCCGTAATGGCCTCGGTGTAGTAGCTGGTTTCGCGGGTGTGGCCCGGGTAGTTGCCCCGCTCTTCCAAAGCGCCCATGGGCTTGTCGAGGGCGTTCTGGTGCAGGGGGCGAGGTGCGTAGTCGGCCTTCTCCTGCTTGGAAAACGCCTTTTCCATGAATTTATCCAGCAGCGCGGGCGTCCAGTGCTCCATGCTGATGAAAGCCTTGCCCCCGCCGCCGACCACCACGGCCCGCTCCGGTGTGACGCAGCAGTGCAGAATGGCTCGCGCCACGGTTTCGGGGGCGTAGGCTGGGGGGGCGTGCTTGGCTTCGCGCTCCATGTAGTTTTTAGCGTGCACCGGGTAAGGCGTATCAATGGCCGAGGGCTGAATAAGCGTAACGGCTACCGGAGCCCCCTCCATTTCCAGCTCCATCCGCAGCCCATCGGTAAAGCCTTTCACCGCGTGCTTGCTGGCCGAGTAAATTGACTGCAGAATAGCGGTAATGTCTGAGAGAATACTGCCGACGTTGATGATGGCACCGCCTTGCTGCTTGAGGTGCTTGGCAGCTTCCAGGGAGCCATTTACCAGGCCCCAAAAATTTACTTCGAACAACTGCCGCATATCCTCCACCGGAATTTCCTCCAGCTTGCCGTAAATGGAAACGCCTGCGTTGTTGATCCAGGTATCAAAACGGCCGAATTTGCTAATAGCCTCCCGGGCCAGACGCTGCACCTCCTCGGGCTTGCTTACATCTGTGCGTACGTAAATAGCCGTGCCACCCGCCTGGGTAATTTCTTCCGTGAGTTGCTGCAGGGCATCTTCGCTGCGGGCGGCCAGCACCAGCTTGGCCCCTTTGGCGGCGGCCATCCGGGCCGTTACCAGCCCGATGCCGGACGAAGCGCCCGTAATTACAATAACCTGATCTTTGAGTTTTTTTAGGGTAGTAGCCATGGATGTCGGGTACAGAGGATGAGTAGGTGAGGCCGCTGACAGGGCCGCTTTGCTGTACGCGCTGTGCCGGTGGTAGTTACCCTGGAGCGGGGCAATTCTTCTACCTTTACCGCATGCCGCACACTTTTTACGCTCCCGACCTCACTGCCGCCACCGCCACCTACACCCTGCCCGAAGACGAAAGCAAGCACGCCGTGCGGGTATTGCGCTTGGGCCAGGGCGACACCGTGGAGCTGGTAAACGGGCGGGGCGGAGTATTTTCGGCCGAGGTAGCTGATGCCAACCCCAAGCGGTGCCAGCTCCGGGTGGTGCAGGCGCAACTGATACCGCCCCGCTCCTACCAGATTCACTTAGCGGTGGCCCCCACCAAAAACCTGGACCGCATGGAGTGGCTGGTAGAGAAGGCCACCGAAGTGGGCGTGGATACCATTACGTTTCTGCGCTGCGCCCGCTCTGAGCGGCGAGAGCTGAAGCTGGACCGGCTGGAGAAAATTGCCATCAGCGCCCTGAAGCAGTCGGGCCAGGCGTGGCTGCCGCAGCTCACCGAACTAATGGATTTCAACCGCTTCTTACCAACCGTGGCTCCAGAAACCACTTTTATTGCCCATTTGGAAGAAGGAGAACGAACTGCGCTGGCCCGCGTAGCGGCTGACGGGGAGGTATGCTGCATCCTGATTGGGCCCGAGGGCGACTTTACTCCCCAGGAAATAGAGGCGGCTTTTACTTTGGGCATCCGGCCGGTAACGCTGGGCGCTTCCCGCCTGCGCACCGAAACGGCCGCGCTGGCGGCCGTGCACACGGTGCACGTAGTGCGGGAAATCTGAGATATTGAACGTCTTTCCCTTGCCTAGCCTTTTTCGTGTAGTTCCTGGATCTATGATGAAGAAACTGCTCCTATTTTTTGTTTTGCTGCTGCCCTTGCTGGCAGCTACCTTCCCGGCGGCTCCCAGCTTCCGCATTGCCAAGCTGCACTACGGCGGCGGGGGCGACTGGTACGCCAACAAAACCAGTCTACCCAACCTGATCCGCTACTGTAACCAGGCTCTGCGCACCAACATCGACCCCGAAGAGGCCACCGTGGAACTGGATTCGCCGGAGCTGCTCACCTACCCCTTCGTGCACATGACCGGCCACGGCAACGTCACTTTCACCGACGCCGAAGCCCGTAACCTGCGCCGCTACCTTATGGGCGGCGGTTTTCTGCACATTGATGATAACTACGGCCTCGACAAATTCATCCGGCCCGAAATGAAAAAGGTATTTCCGGAACTGGATTTTGTGGAGCTACCGTTTACGCACCCCATCTACCACCAGAAGTTTCAGTTTCCGCAGGGCCTGCCCAAAGTGCATGAGCACGATGGCAAGCGCCCTCAGGGTTTCGGACTGCTGTACAAAGGGCGGCTGGTGTGCTTCTACAGTTTTGAGTGCGACCTGGGCAACGGCTGGGAAGACGTGGGCACCTACCCCGAGGATACCCCGGCCACCCACGAGGCGGCCCTGAAAATGGGCGCCAACCTGGTCACCTATGCCCTTACGCAGGACTAGCACTAGGGCAGGAAAAACTACCGCGCCTTCGCTTACCGGCTAACTGAGCGGTGTGCTACAACTCCCTCAGCAACGAAACCATGGTAGGCGGGGAAAGCCGAATTAGTACGTTTTATTCTTCCAAGAAGGCTTGCTCTCTTTGAATTTTGTGCGCGTTACGGCTACCGGGCAACAGAAGCTTACCTCATTTTCGGGCCCGTTGATGTATACTGAGTGGCAGAGTGAATAGCCTTGATACGCTTTGGGGGACGTCTTTTCCTTGCCAGGCTACCTAAAAACGGCGTTGCAGAATCTCGCTCAGCACAAAAGCGGCGCGCACATCGGCGGGGTTTCGCAGCATGTCGGCTACGGTGCGGCGGGTTTCCGGGGGGTGAGTTGGCCGCGGCTGCCGGCTCCAATAGTCCTCTTGGCCGTGCCGGGTATTGGTGCGGGGCAGCGAGGATGCCAGCCGGGCTTCGCGGCGGGGTGCTTCCAGGGAGCGAGCTGTAGTGGGCCGCTCCAGGGAGCGAGCGGCCGTTTCGGTGCGCTCCATGCTGTGGGCCGGCGGCGTAATTTCTTGGGGTAACGGCCGGCCGGCCGGAGTAACCGGAATGGGGGTTGACGGCGGAGCCGACCGGTTCTGGGACTGCATCTGCTTGAGGAGCTCTTCAAAACTGCTGACTGGCAACGGGGGCACCTTTCCAGTGGTACCAGCCCGTTCGCGCCGCTCCTGTTGCGTGGTCGCACGCGCTTTTTGCACCATGCGCCAGATGAAAACACCCAGGCCAATCAACAGCCAGACCAGAGTTTGCAGTTTTTCCATGAGGCGGCCGCACGCGGAAATACAGCGTGGGGCAGGCAATATACAGAGGCGGCGGAAAAACAGCTGGTCAGACGGTTGCATTCCGCCGCCTCTGTTAGGCTCCTTACGAGTGTCCCACTGCTTAGAGCACGCCCTTTTCCGGGAAGCGGCCCTGCTTGGTGCGGTAGAAGGCCTTAATTTCCTCCAAGTCCTTCTCGTAGTCGCCGGTGGGCCAGAAGGCGGGGCCAACGCCAGCTTCCTTGTTCTTGTAATCGAGGTAGCCGAGCAGAATAGGCACGCCGGCACCCAGGGCCGCGTGGTAGAAGCCCTTGCGCCACTTGGGCTGGTACTTACGGGTGCCTTCGGGGGTGATGAGAATCACCAACTCATCTCGCTCATTGAAGAGCTGCACCATGCCATCCACGAGGCTGTTGTTCTTGCTCCGGTCAACGGCCAGGCCGCCCAGGCTCCGCACCAGGGCGCCCAGCACCGGAATGGTGGTCCATTCCTTCTTGATGGTCAGTTTCACATCTACATCCATCAGAAAGAAGGCAGCCCGCGCAAACATAAAATCCCAGTTGCTGGTGTGCGGGGCGGCAATCATCATGCTCTTTTTGATGTTTGGCGGCACCTGCGGACCCAATTTCCAGCCCGTCAGCCAGAACCAGAATTTGGAAAAAAGATACCAGAAGGTAGATGTCTTGCGGGCCATAAATCAGAAAAGCAGTAGCGGGTGGGAGTAATGAGGTGCTACCGTATCCCAAAGCTAGAGAAATGCGGCGGAAGCCATTCTATCCGTCCGCTAATAACGCCCGCAACTCCTGAGCGCGGCTTAGCGTGTACTGGTAGCCAATAGCAAACAGCTCGGGGCCGCGGCGGAAGCTCATGGTGCGGTACTGCTGCAGCGCCGGCGGCTCCAGCAGCAGGTGGCACAACTGTCGGCTTTGCACGGTGTTGCCCCCGATGGCCAGGTTGAACGTGCGCTCCACCAGGGCCCGGAAGTTACTAACCTGAGCCGCTGGGTTGGGCGGGTTGCAGTGTACACCCACAATGCGCCGCGCCGGCTGCAGCGGATCAATCAGCGCTTCCACGGGCAAATTGTTGAGCAAGCCCCCATCTACCAGTTGCCGCCCCTGGTACTCCACCGGCCGGTACAGGATGGGCACGGCGGCCGAAGCCATCAGCGGCGGTAGCAGGGGGCCGCTGGAAAACCGAACGGAAGTGCCCGCCAGTAAATCCGTAGCTACCAGCGTTAGGGGCAGCTGGAGCTGCTCAAAAGTGCAGCCTGCCCCCAAGTGTTGCTCCAGCAATGCCCCTACTGCATCCATCCGCAACAGGCCGTAACTACTCAGCGCCACGCGGGTAATCCGGATAATGGACAGCTCCTGCAACAGCCGCAGCACCTCCCGCGGTGGCATACCCGCCGCGTACAGGGCCGCCACAATCCCCCCCGATGAGACGCCCGCCAACTGGGCCACGGGCAGTTGCAACTCATCCAGTGCGGCCAGCACGCCGAGGTGCGCAATACCCCGGGCTCCCCCGCCAGATAAAGCCAGGGCCAGTTGAGTGGATGCTGGCGGGTGGCTGCTGGGGGAAGACTGGCCGGGAAAGGTAGCGGAAAGAGGTGTCTGCATTACGAGACTCGCGGGGCTATGATAGACTAAGTATCAGCAACGAAGAACCAGCAACGCCACGCCGATAATCAAAACGCGCTCTACAATTCACTCAACCGGAAACGCTCGGCTACCCGAATGCCTTTGTCAGTGTTCTGCACCGTAATACACTCCGTTTGGGCATCGTGCTCCAGCACCAGCACCCAGTTTTCGGCGGCGGCCCGCTGCAACAGGCGCTCTTTTTCCTGCATCGTCACCAAGGGGCGCATATCGTAGCCCATCACATACGGCAGCGGGACGTGGGCAGCACTCGGAATCAGGTCGGTCACGAAAGCCAGCGTCCGGCCCTTGTACGGCAGCACGGGCAGCATCATTTTCTCGGTGTGGCCATCCACCAGCACTATTTCCTGAAAACCCGGCAGACCGGTCGGCGCGCCCCCATCCACAAACTGCAAGTGGCCGCTTTCCTGAATAGGCCGGATATTTTCCTGCAAGAAGCTGGCCTTTTCGCGCGGGTTGGGCGTAGTGGCCCAGTCCCAATGAGCTTGGTTGCTCCAGTAAGTGGCACTAGGAAAGGCGAGCTGTAACTTGTTGTCGGGCGTCCGCACCACGGCCCCACCCACGTGGTCGAAGTGCAAATGCGTCAGAAATACGTCGGTGACATCTGCGGAGGTAAAACCGCGTTGCCGCAACGAATTTTCCAGCGTATCGGCACCGTGCAGGTAAAAGTGGCCCCGAAACTTCTCGTCCTGCTTGCTGCCAATGCCCGTGTCCACCAGCGTGAGCCGGTTGCCATCCTCTACCAGCAGGCAGCGCAAAGCCCAGGTACACATATTGTTGTCGTCGGCGGGCACCAGCTTCTGCCACATGCTTTTGGGCACCACGCCAAACATGGCACCACCATCCAGTTTAAACAGGCCGGTATCGAGGGTATGAACGGTCATAACGAAGGGGTGAGATTGAGACGGTAAAGGAATAAAAAAATGTCATCCTGAGCGGAGCGAAGGACCTTTTCACATTGCAACGAGTCGTTCAGCTGTGAAAAGGTCCTTCGCTCCGCTCAGGATGACACGGAGTCGTTTGGTCGCTTGCTGTTATTCCAGCACCACGCCCATGTTCGAAAACTTGTCGATGCGCTGGCTGATGCGCTCCTCGTGAGGAAGGGCTTCCAGTTCGTCCAGGGTATCGAGAATGGTCTTTTTGAGGGTTTCAATCATGGCGGCCGCGTCGGTGTGGGCTCCACCCAGCGGCTCTTTCACGATGCCATCCACGAGCTTATTGCCCAGCATATCAGCCGCCGTGAGCTTCATGGCCTCCGCTGCCTGCTCCTTATAATCCCAGCTGCGCCACAAAATAGTAGAGCAGTTTTCCGGCGAAATTACCGAGTACCAGGTGTTCTCCAGCATCAGCACCCGGTCGCCGATGGCAATGCCCAGGGCCCCGCCCGAGGCGCCTTCCCCAATCACAATGCAGATAACTGGTACCTTGAGCAGGAACATTTCCTTGAGGTTGCGGGCAATGGCCTCGCCCTGCCCCCGCTCCTCGGCCTCCAGACCCGGAAATGCGCCGGGCGTGTCAATCAGCGTGATAATGGGCTTACCAAACTTCTCGGCCAGCTTCATCAGGCGTAGGGCCTTGCGGTAGCCTTCGGGGTTGGGCATACCGAAGTTGCGAAATTGCCGCTGCTTGGTATTGCGGCCCTTTTGCTGACCAATGAACATCACTGAGCGGCCGTTTATTTCACCAAAACCACCTACCATGGCCTTGTCGTCGCCCACCGTCCGGTCGCCGTGCAGCTCAATGAACTTCTCACTCATGCCCTCAATATAGTCGAGGGTGTAGGGCCGGTCGGGGTGGCGCGAGAGTTGCACGCGCTGCCAGCGGGTGAGGTTCTGGTAGGTTTCCTTTTTAAGGGCTTTGATTTTGGCTTCGAGGGCCGTTACCGCGTCCGATACGTCTACTTGGCTGTCGAGGGCCAGTTGTTGCATTTCGCGGAGTTTGCCTTCGAGAGCGGCAATTGGTTGTTCGAAATCGAGGAGCATTGCCACGGCAGGAGGTGGTTGAGAGGGTGCGAGGGGTAGGCTTGAGAAGAAAGCAAAGGTAAGCGAAGGGCCGGATACAGCACACTGCCCACCCCGCCCGATTTTTTCATAAAATTTTCTCCCTGACTGCCAGCACAAAACAATCCGGTCGGCTTCTTTTTTTCATCTTTTTCAGGTGCATAGTTGCATAGTCCAAACCAGCCTTCTACTTTTGCACCACTTCAACACAACGCCGTAAGCGGGTAGCGAGGTAAACGGTTCGGTAGTTCAGTTGGTTAGAATGCCGCCCTGTCACGGCGGAGGTCGCGGGTTCGAGTCCCGTCCGGACCGCAAAAAGCCCCAGTATCCTCGGATGCTGGGGCTTTTTCGGCTTTACAACTCTAGGCTGCTGCGGGGGCAGCTGCGCTGTTGAGCTGGTAATTGGTTTAGCAGCTTTGAATTGGAAATCCTGGGCAAGTGTGCTTCTGCTGCCGCACGAATTGCTAGTTTTGGTATTCCTGCCGCGGGCCGACACGCATCTTTAAGTGGTGAAATTCTTTCTGTTTATCTGTTTCTTCCTGCTAAGCGCCGGCCCCATCCTGGCCGGAGCGGGCACGAGTGAGCAGCTGCTGAAAGATTTACAGACGGCACTAGCCAGCAAGCAGGACTACGATGCCCAGCGCTGGAACCGCATTTCGGTGCTCACCGACGCGTTTATTTCCAGCAAGCGTAACGACGAGGCCAAGTTTGATTTGGGCCTGCGCATTTACGAGGAGTACAAGGCCTTCAAGTATGATTCGGCATTTGTATACAGCCAGAAAATCACGCGCATAGCCCGGCAGCTGAATAGCCCCGAGAAAACGGAAGTAGCCAAGCTGAAGCTGGCTTTTATCCTGCTGTCCTCGGGTATGTTCAAGGAAACGTTTGATGAGCTGAACAGCATCCGGCCCAGCTACCTGAGCCAGGCCGACAAGCTGGACTTCTATTTCCTGCAAGCCCGCGCCTACAGTGACCTGGGCAATTTCAATCAGGACCAGGCATACCGGCCGGCCTACAACACAAAAGCGCTGGCCTACGCCGATACGGCCCTCCGGTTCAGTCAACCCGGCTCCTACGAGCAGTTGGCCGTGCAGCAGTTTAAGGCGGTGAAGAGCGGCAACCTGCCGGAAGGAGTGGCTTTGTACCAACGCATCCGGCGGCTGCCCCAGCTCTCGGTGCACCAGTTGGCCGTGAGTGCCAGCACCACGGCCTACATCTACTCCCAGCTCAGGCAGGAGGATAAGGCCTTTGAACTACTGCTGGTATCCGCCATTGCCGATGTGCAGTCGGCTACCAAGGAAACGGTGGCCATTTTTCAGCTCTCCGACTACTGTTACCGGCGCGGCGACCTGGAAAACGCCTACGCCTTTATTAAAGAAGCGCGGGAGCAGGCGGCCTTTTACAAGGCCCGGCAGCGGCAGATTGAAATCAGCCACATTTCCTCCGTCATTGAGGGACAGAAGATTACCATCATCGAGAATCAGCGCAAGTCGTTGAAGGTGTACGCCGTGGCCGTAACGCTGCTGGCTTTGTTTGTAGTAGGCTTTATCGTCATTATTTTCAAGCAGTTGCGCAAGCTGCAAAAGGCCGGCCGGCTGATTTCCATCACCAACCAGGAACTGCAGGCGCGCAACGAGGACCTGCGCCGGCTGAACACGGGTCTGAACGAGGCCAACAAGATCAAGGAGGAGTACATTGGCTACTACTTCCACAACAACTCCCAGCTGATTGACCGGCTGGAGGCGCTGAAGAAGGCCCTGGATACCCAGCTTAGCAGCAAACAGTACGGGGCCGTGCAGAAATTGGTGAATGGCATCCAGATAAAGCAGCAACGCCAGGAGCTGTTCAAGGGATTCGACTCGGTATTTCTGCGGCTGTTCCCGCAGTTTATCACCCAGTTCAACGCCTTGTTCCGGCCTGAAGACCAGTTTATCCTGCCCGAAGACCAATTGCTGACAACGGAGTTGCGCATTTTCGCCCTGATTCGGCTGGGTATTCAGGACAGTGAGCAGATCAGCCGGATGCTGGGCTACTCCATCAACACCATTTACACCTACAAAACGCGGGTGAAGAACCGCTCCATCGTGCCGAACGAGGAGTTTGAGGCCCGGATTCAGGCCATAGAAGCGGTATAAGCAGCAGAGCCCGGGCCGGGCTTTTCAGGACTGGGCGTTTCCAAAACTCGGGTAATCTTCTGCAAAGATTTCGTTGCGTTCCGCGGTAACAGGCAAGACCAGTTGGGTGCCTAAGTGAGTAGTCACCCAGGTATGCAAGGTAACCAAGGCAGGGCTGACAGCAGGCAAACAAACTGGTGAAACTGACCATGTTGCCTATCATATTGGGTTGATATTTCAGGGAGAAATTAAGGCCACAATACATTGTTTATCAAATATTTAACTGGTAAGACTATCTATATTTTCTAGATTAGGTTTTGACAAATTTTGGTTGAGGACGGGAGGGTATTCTTTTGCTTTATCCCCCAGCAGCAAAGCGGGTTATTCCTGCGCGGCCATTCCGTAGCCGGTTCTGGGAGTTGCTCTTAAGTACCCATCATTCCCACCATTCCTCTTCCTATGCTGTTTTCCTCTACTCCTTTCAAAACCCGGCGCCTGACTGGTCTGGCGGCTGTGCTAGTCGGCTTGAGCGCCACGGCTTCGGCCCAGACCCGCGTACTGTTCGTGGGCAATAGTTTCACGCACGGTCAGTATGCGCCGGCCCTGAACTACAACGCCGCAGCCATTACCGACGTGAACTTCGGCCTGCCCTCCACCAATCCTCGGGCCCACGATGCGGGCATGCCGGATGCCTTCGGGGGCGTACCCGGCATTTTCAAGAAGTTCACCACCCAGGCCGGGCTCAACTACGAGGTGACCATTGAGGCTGTGAGCGGCAAGTCGTTGGAGTTCCATCATACCAGCGCGCTTTCGGTTATTGCGCAGCCGGGTTGGGATAAGGTGGTGCTGCAGGAGCAAAGCACCCGGCCTACGCCCACCAACCGCGGGGGTAACCGCCAGCTGTTCTACACCTACTCTACCCTGCTGGAGCAGGCCATTCACGGAGCCAGCCCCGCCGCGCAGGTCTACCTCTACGGCACCTGGGCCCGTCCCGATTTCACTTACCCGGCCGGCAGCCGCTACGCCGGCCTGCCCATCGACTCGATGGCCCAGGACCTACGCAAAAGCTACCAACAGGCGTTTATCACCAACGGCCGCTACGCGGCGGTGGCCCCGGTGGGCGACGCCTGGATGCGCGCCATTACACAGGGCGTGGCCATGCGCAACCCCTATACTCCTGACGCCGGCAAAATCAACCTGTGGGCCTCCGACCAGGTGCACGCCAGCAAGTGGGGCAGCTACCTCAGCGCCCTGGTGCTGTTTCAGCAACTCACCAACGTAGACCCGCGCACTCTGGGGGCCAGTGAGCAGGCGGCCACCGATCTGGGCATTACTCCCACCGATGCCGTGGCCCTGCAGCAGATAGCCTACCAGCAGGTTACCTCGCCCACTCTGGCTACAAGCAAGCCGGCGGCCGCGCCCGAGGTGGCCATATTCCCTAACCCCGCTACCGACCAGCTGACGGTGCAGTTGGGTGGACTGACTGGTCCGGTTGGCACGGTGCGGGCTACGTTGCTCAACATGCTGGGCCAGGTGGTAACCGAGCAGCGCGGCTCAGGCAGCACGCTCAAAGTTGGTCTGGCTGGGGTGACCCCGGGTGTGTATCTGCTTCGTTTGCAAACGGCCGTCGGCGTGAGCAGCAGCCGGGTAGAAGTGAAACAGTAGTCTTGGGCCTTCGGAGTGCTGGCCCTGGCTACCCCTGGCTGGCGCTCCGGAGGTCAATACTGCAAGCCATAATCTGAAATTCACTCCCACTTTAACTACCGCACCACTCCTGCCACTTAGCAGCTCCAATGTCAGGCAGCCCGGAAAACCTGCTGCCCCTGGTGAACCTTCGCGCCGGGCCGGGGAGTTACCCGGTGCCAGCCGCCCTAAACGACACAACTTCGCTTACCGGCCCCAGATGGCCAAGCAGCGCCGGGGCAGAGCGCCGAACTGCCGCGCCCTACTCATTGCCTGATTCTGCCAACTCAACCCGGGGGAGCTTACCCGCTTCTTACCCATAGCAGTATTTCTCCCCGCTACTTACCCGAATGAAGAACACTTTCCTGGTTGCGCTATTGCTGACGGCCAGCTTGCCCGCCGCCGCCCAGAACGCCGCCCCGCTTACCGCCCGCCTCGATAAAGTCAGCCTGACGTTTGCTCTATCGCCGGAGGGGCGTCCTACCTACGCCGTACAGTTCGGCTCGAAACCCGTACTCAACCCCTCCCGCCTGGGGCTGGAGCTGGCTGATGGCAAGGGTTTTGAGGGGCCGCTGGAAGTAACCGGCTCCGACACCAAGAGCGTGGATGAAAGCTGGAATCCGGTGTGGGGCGAGGTGAAAACCATCCGCAACCACTACCAGCAGCTTACCGTGCACCTGCGCCAGCCCCAGGCTCCCGGCCGCCGCCTCGACGTGGTGTTCCGGGTGTTTGCCGATGGCGTAGGTTTCCGCTACGAAGTGCCCCAGCAGCCCGGCCTGAGCTACTTTACGGTGCAGCAGGAGCTAACCGAGTTCAACCTGCCCGCCAACCACAAGGCTTTCTGGATTCCGGGCGACTACGACTCCAACGAGTACAGCTACACCACCTCCCGCCTGAGCGAAGTGGACACCACGCCCATCGAGGCCATCCAGCAGAAAGCGGCACCCAACCGCATTCAGACGCCGCTGATGCTGAAATCGGACGACGGGCTGTACGTGAACATCCACGAGGCGGCGCTGGTGAACTACCCGGCCATGTTCCTGAACGTGGACACCAAAACCTACGGCCTGCGCAGCCAGCTGGTGCCCGGTGCCACCGGTGCGGCGGCCTTTCTGCAAGCTCCCGAGCACACGCCCTGGCGCACCATTGTGGTGTCGGACAAAGCGCCCGAGGTGCTGACCAGCAAGCTGATTCTGAATCTGAACGAGCCCACCAAATTCCCGACTACCGACTGGATCAAGCCCCAGAAGTTTGTGGGTGTGTGGTGGGAGATGCACGTGAACAAAGCCAGCTGGAACTACGCCGACACCAGCAACATCAAGCTGGCCGGCACCGACTGGAACCGCCTCAAGCCCAACGGCCGCCACGGGGCCAACACGGCCAACGTGAAGCGCTACATTGATTTTGCCGCCCAGCACGGTCTGCAAAGCGTGCTGGTGGAGGGCTGGAACGTGGGCTGGGAAGACTGGGCCAACAACTGGAAGGAGGAAGTATTCGACTTCGTGACGCCCTACCCCGATTTCAACGTGACGGAGCTGCAGCAGTACGCCGCCAGCAAGGGCGTGCAGCTGATGATGCACCACGAAACCTCCAGCTCCGTGACCAACTACGAGCGGCGCCAGGATGCCGCCTACCGCTTCATGAAGCAGCACGGCTACGCGGCCGTGAAAACCGGCTACGTGGGCCGCATCATCCCGCGCGGGGAACACCACGACGGGCAATGGATGGTGAACCACTTCAACCGTACGGCCGCCCTGCTGGGCCAAAACCAGCTGATGGTGGACATGCACGAGTCGGTGCGGCCCACGGGCCTGCACCGCACCTACCCCAACTGGCTGGCCAGTGAGGCGGCCCGGGGCAATGAGTTCAACGCCTGGAGCACCGGCAACCTACCCGAGCACGAAACCATTCTGCCCTTCACCCGCCTCATGGGCGGCCCCATGGACTACACTCCCGGCATCTTTCAGATCAAGCTGGAAAGCTGGAACCCCGCCCAAAACAAAGGCCGCCAGGTGCACACCACCCTGGCCAAGCAGCTGGCCCTCTACGTGACGATGTACAGCCCCGTGCAGATGGCCGCCGACCTGCCCGAAGCCTATGAGCAGCACCTCGACGCCTTCCAGTTTATCAAGGACGTGGCCGTGGATTGGGACGACACCCGCGTGCTGCTGGCAGAGCCCGGCGAATACATCACCACCGCCCGCAAAGCCAAGGGCCGCGAGGACTGGTTTGTGGGCAGCATCACCGACGAAAACCCGCGCCAGCAAACCGTCAAGCTTGATTTCCTGACGCCCGGCCGGCAGTACGAGGCCACCATCTACGCCGACGGCAAAGGCGCCAGCTGGGACAAGAACCCGCAGGCCTACCAAATCCGCAAGCAGAAGGTCAACAGCAAATCCACTCTCAAGCTGCAACTGGCCGCCGGCGGCGGCGCGGCCATCAGCCTCAAACCCATTGGTCGCTAAGCAGTAGCGCGAACTGTGTAGTTCGCGCTACTATCCTCTCACAATTCCTACCATCTTCCCCGTTATATGTCACTGTTCACCAATACGTACCGCACCAGCCTGGCCGTGGTTATTGCCGCCAGTCTGCTGGGGGCCTGCAAATCGTCCGGCACGGATACCCCGGCGCCTACCCCGCCCACTCCCCCTACTACCCCGGCACCTACGCAGTACGGTACCCCCTTCAAGGGCGTGCCCGACCGCCAGGATGCCGTGATGTACCAAGTAAACATGCGCGCCTTCAGCCAGAGCGGCAACTTTGCCGGCGTTACGGCCCGCCTTGATTCCATCCGGGATTTGGGCGTGAATGTGCTCTACCTGATGCCGATTTACCCCATCGGCACCGACAGCAAATCGGTGAACTCGCCCTACGCCGTGAAGGATTACCGCGCGGTAAACGCCGAGTTTGGCTCCCTCACCGACCTGCGGGCATTGGTGGATGGTGCCCACCAACGCAATATGGCCGTGATGCTCGACTGGGTGGCCAACCACACCAGCTGGGACAACCCCTGGATAACGCAGCACTCAGACTGGTACAAAAAAGGCGCGGCCGGCAACATCCTGCCCGTGTCCAACAACGGCACTACCTACAACGACGTGGCCCAGCTGGATTTCAGCAACACGGCCATGCGCCTGGAAATGATTTCGGCCCTGAAATCGTGGGTGTACACGGCCAACGTCGACGGTTTCCGCTTCGACTACGCCGACTACCAGCCCAACGACTTCTGGAAGCAGGCCATTGACACGCTGCGCAATGTGAAGTCGCACAAGCTGCTGCTCCTGGCCGAAAGCAGCCGCTCCTCCAACTTCGCCTCCGGTTTTGACTACAACTTCGGGTTCAATTTTTACGGCGGCATCTACCAAGTGTACAAAAACGGCAACGCCGCCACCGCCTTTGATGCGCTCAACAACACCGAATACAGCGGGGCTACGGGCAGCCAGCAAGTAGTGCGCTACTCCACCAACCACGACGTGAACGGCTCCGACGGCACCCCGGTGGAACTGTTCGGCGGAAAGGCGGGGGCCATGTCAGCCTTTGTGGTAGCCGCCCTATACAAAGGCGTGCCCATGATATACAATGGGCAGGAAGCGGGTATGAGTCAGCGGATTCCCTTCCCCTTTACCGGCGTGAAAGTGCGCTGGGGCGTAAACCCCGACGTGAAGCGGGCCTACAAACAGCTGCTCTCGGCCCGCGCCAACAGCGCAGCCCTGCGCATCGGGGCACCCACGCCCTATAGCACCGCCAACGTGTGCGCCTTCACCAAAACCGCCGGCTCCGAGCAGGCCTTCGTACTGGCCAACGTGCGCAACTCTGCCCAAACGTACATGCTGCCCACCAACCTGGCCAACACCACCTGGACCGATGCACTGACCGGCAGCTCCCTGAAGCTGGGCACGGAAGTCGTGCTGCCCGCCTACGGCTACGTAGTGCTGAAGAAGTAAGGCACCGGGGCGCTGCGGATACGTACCCGTAGCGCCCCGAAGAGCCGGACGAAAAAATATTTCGGATTATTTTTTTGAATCTATTGCCTTTACTAGCAGAGCAATACCTTCACAAAAACCCCTGCTATGTGCAACTAAGGCAGTTTTTTGTTTGCACAGCTAAATTCGACCTTCTATATTTGCATCATCAAAACGGAAGGACGCACGGTCTGACCCAATGATGAAATGGTTCGGTAGTTCAGTTGGTTAGAATGCCGCCCTGTCACGGCGGAGGTCGCGGGTTCGAGTCCCGTCCGGACCGCAAAAAGCCCCAGCATCCTCGGATGCCGGGGCTTTTTCGGCTTTAGGCCGTAGCGTTGGCGAGTTGCCGCGCCAATTGTTCAATTCTGGACGTCATGCAGAGGCCGGAGGCCGAAGCATGACTGTTCCTTTTACCTCATCACCCCCATTATTTAATAACCGCCTGCTTGCTGGCCGAGCGACCAAAGCGGGTGGGGAAATACATAAGCTCGGCCTTGGCGGGGTTGATGGTGTAGCGGCCCCGGTAGCGGGGCTGCAGGGCTATGCGGAATGTATGATGGCCTACCGGCAGTACATCCATAAAAATGCCCACCTGCTGGCGCAGATACTCCCGGTGTACTTCAAAGCTGTTGCCGCGTGCCGGCTCCCCGTAGGAGCAGCCGGCCGGAATAAGCACTTCCAGCAGCACGTAGCGGGCCTCGGCGGGCACATCCACGGTTACTTCCAGCTCCACCGGCTGGCCCGCCGCCAATTGCACCCGGCTGCCCTCCTGCCCGGCCAGCCGGGTGCGCACCGTGAACGGAGTGGCCACGGCGGCCGGCGCAGGGTTCCAGAAGGATTGATAAGCCGTGGCGTACACCGGCATACCGCCCTGCTTGCGGAGTGTAATGCCGCCCCCGGCGGCTGACACCGTCGCCTCAAACGGGAACTTGCCGACTTCCTGCGTCAGCCCCCCGCTCAGCCGGGCTTTGGCCATGAGCCCGCCGCTGGCGGGCACTACCAAGTCGGGGCCGATGGTAGCCAGCACCTGAGCCGACTCATAGGTGCTGGCCCAGTGGCCCTGCTGGCGGCGCTGCTGCAGCAGGTAGGTCCGGAGGCGCAGCAGTTCCCGCTCCTGCTCGCCCTGGGCCCGCAGCAGGCGATACGCCAGCAGGGTGTTGCCCAGACGGTCGGTGAGCAGGTAGCGGTAAAAGGTGCCAGTGCGCAGGGTATCAGCGTAAAAAGTGCCGCCCAGCTCGGTGTGCAGGCGGTAACGGCGCAGGGTATCCAGCTGGTACGGCAGGCCCAGCTCCTGGCGCAGCAGCGTGAGGGCCAGGTAGCGGTCCAGGGGTTGGCGGCCGCGCTGCTCCTGTTCTATTCGCTTTACCAGGGTCGGGAAATCAGGTTGGGCGCCGAGGCGGTACAGCAGCTGCAAGAGCCGGATCCGGTCGTCGGCGGAGGTGAAATATGCCGGGGCCGCCTGGCTGGCGGCCAGGCGGCGGCGCACGGCAGCATCGGCAAAGGCCTCGTCCAGCTGGCGCAGCAAGTACAGCCGCAGCGAAGCCTTGTCGAGGGGCACTTTGTAGCCCTGCTGCTCGGCGGCCAGCAGGGCTTCCAGTACGTGCAGGGTAGCCCAACCGCTTACCGGCGAAGTGGCCCAGGTACCCCACAGCCCCTCGGGCTGATGGCGGCCCCTGAGCAAATGTCGAATCAGGCGCTCCACGTTGCGCTGGCCGGTAAATGGCTGCTGCATACTTTGCCGGATGCGCTGCTCCAGCAACAGGCCCTGGAGCTTGGAGGCGGCCTGCTCGTTGCAGAGGTAAGCGTAGACCTGCAAATGCCGGATTTCCTCCAGCAGTACGGGCAGAGGGTCACTTTCCAGACGCACCGTTACGGGGCCCAGCTCCGGCCGCACAGGCAGCGTCAGGGTGGTGTCGGCGGCGGAAAGCACCGTGAAGGTACCCACCCGCTCCCGGGTACCGGCGGGCAGCACCGGCAAGTGGCGCAACTCTCCGTCCTGGTAGCCGTTGGGCTGGCTCAGGCTGAAGCTCACGGTCACGGAATCGGCATCAATGGGAGCCGTGAAAGTGAGCGTATCCAATACGGAGGTGGTTACGCGGTGCGCCTGACTACGAGCCAGTCCCTCGCCTAACCGGAAACTGGTGGTTACTTGGGCGGTATCGGGCAGGTAGTTGAGCGTTTTGCCCAGCACCTGGGGCCGGTCGCCCTGAATCAGGAAACGCGGGGCCGCCAGCTCCCCCATCAGGGCCTTAAAGGAGCGGAGCTTCTGGGTGAAAGAGCCCGTGCGGGCGTGGTTGTCGGAGGCCAGCACAAAGGTATCCCAGCCGGTAATGTCGTCGGGGACAATAACCTCGGTGCGGGCCTGGCCCTGGGCATCGGTGAGGAGCGTAGGCCGCCACCAGCCCACATCCGAAAACCGCTGCCGCAGGGACAGGCGCGGGTCGCGCCCGGCCGTGAGTGGGAGGCCATCGGGGCCCAGAGCGGCTGGACCATCATCCGTCAACCCCGCCGCCGGCCGAGCGGTAACGCCATTTCTGGTGGTGATGATGATGACTCCATTGGCTGCCCGGGAGCCGTACATGGCCACCGCCGACTCGGCTTTGAGTACCTGGGCATTGGCAATATCTCCGGGGCTCAGCTTGCTCAGGTCACCGCTAAAGGGCAGCCCATCCACGATAACCAGGGGCTGCCCGCCGCCGCTGGTGCTGCTGATGCCCCGAATCCGGACGGTGGCGCTGCCGCCGGGCGCAGTCTGGATAACCACGCCTGCTACTTTGCCCTGAAGCGCCAGTTCTACGGGCAAACTTTCCACGGAGGCAGCTTTGAATTTTCCCCCGGATATGCCATAACCAGTGACTACCACTTCACTGAGCGCCTTGGAATCAGCCGCCAAGCTTTCCTGGATATCCTGACTGTCAATCTGCCGCTCCTTGGTAACGTAGCCGATTGAATTGATTTGCAGCACACCGCCATCCGGAGGCGTGGCCAGGGTAAAACTACCATCCGAGTTGGTGCTTACGCCGTGCGTAGTGCCTTTGAGCAGCACCGTCACGCCGGGCACGCCCTCGCCGGTAGCGCGGTCGGTGATGCGGCCGCGCACCACTATCCAACCGGGTTGCGGCACCACGGCTACCGGAGCAGCGGGCGGAGCCAGCCGCAAGGGTATAACCGCCGGGGCGGCAGTGCGCCTATGGCGGTTTATTTCCAGCTCTATCTGCCGCAGAATTGCCTGCCGGACGGCTCCGGTGCGGAGCTGGTCCAGGGAATCGAGCTGCACGTAGGTAGTGCCGTTGGCCTCCACCCGGATATCGGTGGACGGAGCCAGCACGGAGCTGTCGGCCAGCAGCAGGGCCAGGCGGTAGCGGCCGGGCACCAGGCCCTGCACGGGCGCGGGCAAATAGCGCAGCAACCGCCGAAACGCGGGCTTACCAGGCTGAGTGAGCAGGGTAAACTGTACTGCCGGCCACTGCTGACTAGCTAGCTTACCCCGGGGCGCGGGCAGGCGCACGGCCAGCCGGCCCTGCCCCACCGCGGTACCGCTAGAGTCGGGTAGCAGGGGCACGCGCACCGGCGGCTGATAGTAATGGGTGGTCGGCTGCGGACGCAAGTCAGCTTCCGTGTAGGCAAAATCAGTGAAGGGCAGCTGGGGGAAGGAGGCCGCTACGTCCAGGTTATCGGCCGCATCATAGGTAGGGGGCAGACTGCGCATTTTGAGCAGGCCCGGGGTGAAGGTGTAGCGGTAATTCGGCTCCCGCAGGAATTTTAGGCGCAAACCGTCGGAGCGGCGGAGCAGCACCGAATCGGGCCGGAAAGGTCCCCCAAGCAGGGTGGTGCGGTCATCGGCGTACCAGCGCGGAACGGTGGGACGGTTGGGCAGGTAGGGCCGGCCCGCGCCCAAGGGCTGCAGGCGGTTGCCCTGGCGTAGCAGCAGGCGCTCCTGGTAGCTATTCCGGTCAACCACTAGCAGAAACCGCCGCAATTCGGCCTGCTCGGCGGGCGTAACCGGACCCAGCTTTTCTACCGTGAGGCCGGCGCAGGGCTGGTTGGGGTCGATGCTGAGCGTGAGCTTGTGCAGGTGGCGCAGGTGCACATCGTGCAGGGTAATGCGCCGGTCGGGCGTGCGGATGGTGATGGCGTGGCGGCCACTATCGGCTACCAGGGCAAAAGGCTCCTCGGCATTCACCCGCGCCACGTACACCGGCAGACCATCCACGAATACGGCCACCGTAGGCTGCACCCGACCCGAATCGACCACGAAGGGCGCTACCTGGGTGATGCCGCCCGGGGCGGGGCGGTACTCGTAAAATGCACCGTACTCGGGGTAGAGAAACTGGTAGAACCGCAGGGAATCGAGGCCCAACCGCTGCCGCCATGCGCCCCAGGGCAGAAGCTGGCGGACCGGCTGGTCGGGCGTGTTCTCAAAGCCCGCACCCAGCCCAAACCGCCGCCGCGACACCCGCCCCACTACCGCCGGCTCAAAGTTGGGCAACTCGGGCGCGGCAGGCTTTTCAAATTTACTGGTATAGGCGTAGGCGGTGAGGTCGGCGCGGGGCACGGGGCGGCCGGCCCCGTCGCGCACGGTATAGCGCAACTGCACTCGTTGGCCGGGATATACCACTTCGGGCTGCTCGGCCTCCACCAGCAACTGGTGCTGGGGCAGCGGCACGTTGTACTCCACCGACTGCAGCTGCCCGCCCCAGAAATAATGCAGGGAGGCAAACCAGGTTTCGGGGCCCGGGGCCGGCAGGTGGCGGACTAACTCGGTAGCCAAGCCGCGCTCCACCAGGGTGTTGCCCCGATACAGGTAGTACCAGAACGGCAGGCGACGCGGGTTGTCCACGGCCAGGGTCAGCGAATCGGGGGTGCGGCCGGAGCGCAGCAGCAGCTCGGCGTTGTCAGCGGTCAGTTCCAGCTCATCCGTGCTGCCCTGGGCATCGAGCAGCTGGTAGCGGGTGGCGCGGGGGTTTACGGGCCAGGCCAGGGGCAGCAACACGGTTTCCCGGGTAGTTTTTTCGAGCTGGCCGGGGTTGAGGACCGTGGTCAGCAGGGTGGCGGGCCGGGGCGGACCGGGCGCCGCGGGCTGGTAACGGGCCACCACTGAATCCTGGCGCAACTCCAATTGAAGCTCCCGGGGCTGCTGGGCGTAGCGCACGGTGGCCTGCTGCTGGCGTCGTTCATTATCCCCGTTCAGAAACACGGCCTGTACCTGGTAGGTGAGGTTGGCGGCCGGTAGCACCGAATCGGGCAGGTTCAGGCGGGTTTCGCCGGTAGCGTCCAGGGGTTGGCTGCGGGTCCAGAGCGTATCGGGCACGAACACCTGCCGGCCGGCAAACCGCTCCACGCTGGTGGGCGTCACGCTCAGCCTCACCCGGGCGTCCAGTAGGTTCAGCTCGTTGGCGTCCTGGCCTCGCAGAAACAGAGCCTGGGGCGTGCCGGCCCGGTGGGTTTCCTGCCCGGCCCGGAGCGTGTAGCGGGTGGTTTTCAGCTCGTAATCTTCCAGCCGAAATTGCTGCGAGGCCAGCGTTTTGCCATTGTCCCCCGACTGCTCCAGTGTGAGGCGCACAAACTGGTCGGCGCGCAGGCCCAGGGTATCCAGCAGCGGCAGCACGTACTCGTAGGAGCCGGACTGCACCGGCCGCAGCACGGCCAGGCGCCGGGGCCGGTGGTCCTGGTCGGGGGTGAGGTAGAGCTCCAGGGGGCGGCGGTAGGGCCGGCCGTGGCGGTGCAACACGCGGGCCTTCAGGCGCAGGGTATCGGCCTGGGGGCGGTAGCGGGGCTTGCTGAGTACCAGATACGCCTGCCACCGGGCCCCGCGGCGGTTTGCCCGCTGCTGCTGGCGCTGCTCCCGCACACCCTCACTGAAGGGGGAACGAAGCAGGCCCAACAGGCCAGTATGCACGTAGGAAACGTGCCGCAGCTGCCCTACCAGGTTGCGCACGGGCCGGGTAAGGTAGCCCAGCGGAAACCCGAACACGGCCCGCTGGTATACCCGCCGCCAGCTCAGCGGCACGGGCCCGCGCCGCGGCCGGAACGGAAATGTTTGGGAGAGGCTATGAAACGTGGTACGCCCGCCCTGCTCCACGGCCAGCAGCCCCGGCCGGGCCCGCCCACCCGCCAGCCGGTAGGTTTGGGTAGCCGCATCGAAGGGCACACTCCGCCTCCGGGGCAGCCGCAGCTGAGCATCGGGCAGCAGGCGGCCCAGGGAGTCGCGCACCAGCAGCGTAAGGTCTACCTGGTTCTCCAGCACCGTTACCTGGCGGTTGGTGCGGGCGTGCAGCCAGAACACCAGTTGGGGCCCGTCGGCGTGGGCTACCAGGTAGTAGCCCAGCGGCAGGGCAGCCAGCCGCTGCCGGCCCAGGGTGTCGGGCGCATCAGTGGGGAAGGAATCAACGGGCTGGGTGAAGAACTCGGGCCGGGCAGCCGACAGCTCCCGCTCAAACAAATAGCGTGTTTGGGCGTCGGTGAGGCGGAATACTTTGGTGAAATAGCTCTGCTGGCGGGCAGCGGCCAGGCGCGCCTGGGCCAGCCCCGGCACCGCACTTTGCAGGCAAAGCATCACCCCTATAACCATACACCAAAACGGACGTAACACTTGCTTCATAGAAGTAGGCGAAATAGGATTTCTGCCTGTCAGATGCGCTTCTTTGCCAGTTTCCACAATCCGTTCAGTATTTTTTTTGCGTATTCCTGGTATTCTGGCCGAATACTTGCCGCTAAGGGCCGTAACTTCGCCACCCGTTTGCGGCTTACCCCTTCCTCTATGCCCCGACTTTTTTTACTTCTCTGGCTGATGCTCATGGTCTTGGTAGACGTGGGCCCGGCATTGGGCCAGGCCGGCCCGGCGGCGCGCGCCAAGATGCGCGGTAAAGTGTACGTACACCGCCCCAATTACCGCACCTATAAAGGTCGGAGCAGCAAAATCCGCCGCAAGCGCACGGTGCGCTACCGCCAGAAATGGTACCAGTTCTGGCGCCGTCGGAAGAAAGCCAATACGCCTACTCCGCAACGCTCCCGTAACCAGACGATTGGCGGGCAATAAGGCGTAGACAAGCAGACTGAAACCGGCCTTTCCTTTCATAGCAGAGAGGGAAGGCCGGTTTTTCGTGTTCCTGAATTTTCTTCTGTTCAGCTTGCTACCGGGCCATCCTCCAAGCAGTACAATTTTTATTCACCAGGGGAGTTATCCACCCACACGCTAACCCGTTTTGGCCTATGACCCGCTTCCTGATTCTGGTTTTTGCCTTGCTGATACTAAGCGGTGGCCCTATTCCCACGGCCGAAGCCAGCCGGCCTACCCGCTACGCCCGGGCCAAAATGCGCGGCCGCAGCTACACGCACCGGCCATTTTACAAATTGTATAAGGGCCACAAGAAGAGCAAGAAGCGTCTGGGCGTGTTCCGGAAGAAAGCCCGCACCGACCAGTCCACCTACAAAGTAGGCCGCCACTCTACGCGGTAGTCGGCAGGCAGAAAACGTCACCGTCGGCGCGAGGCGGTACACCAAGCAACCGATAGGGTCTGGTGTACCGCCTCGCGCCGACGGTTTTGGGGAAGGAGTATGCTGCCAAAAACCGGCTAATCAATTAGCAGCTGCGCAACGGCGGCCGGGTTGCGGGCCCACTCCCGGGTGTAGGCCTCGTCGGCGGCTTCCGGGGTTTCCACCAGTTGCAGGCCCTGGGCCTCCGCTTTGAGGTGAAGCAAGGCCCCCACACTGAGCTTGGCTTCGAGCCGCCGCAACAGAGCTTCCACGGCGGCCACATCCAGGTTGCCGGTGAGCTGGCCGGCAAACGGCATTTCCAGCCAGATGATTTCCCGCCGCTCCACCGCCAGCACGCCAAATACCAGCCCTTTGCTTAGCCCCTGCGTTACGCGCACCTGGTGCTGCACGCAGGAGGGGTCGTAGGCTACGCCGCTGCTATCAATGCGCATGGGCTGCTCATTGCTCATCCAGCCCACTACTAGGTTGGGGGCCAGGGCGCCGTTGGTGTAGGCGTTGCAGGTGAATACCACGTACCGGGCCCCGGCCTTCGTCAGCTTCGGCAAGTCCAGCTCGATGTACTCGGCCGTGCCCACCTGATTCGGAATGTGCTGGATGTCGCCGCTGTGCTGGCAGCCGGTGGTGGTGAGTTGGTTGAAGGCGCAGTAATCCATCCGGTTATCGTAGGCCACGCGGCAGCTCAGGTCCATATCCAGGTGCTGGGCGGGCAGGCCGGCACCCCACTGCAAAAACAGCCGCACGGCGTCGCCTTCCACGGCAAAGCGGGTGCCCATCAACGCGGAAGGCAGATCCTGCACCGTTTCGCTCCGGTCGCCAATAGCCACGGGCAGGTAGTGCAGCGTGGGGTCAATGAAGATGGTGCGGGTAGTGGTAGCCTGAGCCGCAAAACGGCGGCGCATCGCCTCCAGGGCCAGCCCGGTTACCTGCTCGCGCATGGCGGCCAGCTGGTCGGGCTCGTAGAGGCTCAGCAGATGGTTAGCCGGAATCCGCTTCCCTACCCCGCCCAAAGGCTTTACTGTCCGCTCGTGCCGGGGGTCGAAGTAGGTTTCCGCGTACATGTTGAGCGTGAACAGCAGGCGGGCGGGCACCTGGTCGAGCACCTCGGCAAAGGCGGCCACCACCGGCTCGGGGCCAAACCAGAGCATATTGGCAAACAGGGAGCGGGCAAACAGGCCCGGCCGCTGTTGCAGCAGGGCCAGCGTGCGGGTAGCATCGGTGCGCAGGCGGGCCTGCTGCACCTGCCCCTGCCACACCGGGTAGTCCTGGCGGTAGAATCGGTCGAGAGTTTCGCGCAGGCGGGCGCGGCCGGCGCGCTGGCTGTACTCGGCCAGGCGCAGGGCCCGGATAAAGCGCACCCACATGCCGCGCTTGGGGTGCATGATTTCGCACTGCTGCACCGGCGACTGGGGCAGCGCGTTCAGCCAGTCGGCCACCATGGCGGCGGCGCGGCGGCTGTATTTCAGCTTGAGGCTGGCTAGGGCCTGCGCGCCGGCGGCCGTGCTCTGGCTTAGGGCGGGGTGCAGGTTGCGGCTGTTTTTCTGCTGCCGCTGCCGGATGGTTTTGGGCTCTACCAGCTGCAGAAATCCGGTGTGCTTAAACCAGAGGTAGCGCAGCACATCGGTGGGCGACGAGAACAGCGGCTGGGCCAGCGCGGGCTGCTGCCGGGCCACGTAAGTGTCGATAACGACCATGCGGGTTTCCTTCATGGCAATGGGCACCTCGGCAGGCAGGGGCAGCACGGCCAGCAGCAGGCGCAGGCTGTCCTGTTGGGTGGCATCGAGGGCGGTTTTGCTGGTGAGCAGGCTGCGCAGAAAACTCTCTGCATCGGCCTCATTCCAGAGTTCCAGCACTTTCAGCTTGCTTCCCTGCCCATGCAGCTTCAGTTGGGCCGCTTCGAAGGGGGTGCCACAGAACGGGCAGCCGTTGTAGCGCTCCAGCGGAAACGTATTGGGCGGAATGAGGTGGCCGCAGGGCAGGCGCGTGCCTTTGTAAGAGGGAAAGAGGTTAGCAAACCACGTGAGCAGGTGGTCGGCCCACGACTCGCCGGTGGGCACGTCCCAGCCCTTCACCAGCGGCATCCAGCTTTTGCTAACGCCCATTACCTCCCGAAACACCTCCAACAGCCGGGCCTGAAAGGCCGGGGTAGTGCCCTCCAGCGCCCGCAACAGCGGCTCCGACACGCCATAGCCCAGGCGGGCCAGGTTGGCCACCAGCCCCGCCGTGGTGGGCGAAACGGTAGCGGGAGTTGACGTTTGCACCACGGCGGGTACGTACACGGCCTGCTGGCGCAGGCTCACTTTCAGGAGTTCCTCTTGCATAACAGGTAAAGCGGCCGCGTGAAACGAAGCGGCGACAGAATAGAAAAGTGAAGCAGGCCGGACTCGAACCGGCGACCCAAAATGAAGTAAGTTCAACTGGTCCCGGCAGGCGGTAAGGGCCGCGCTATTTGGGCTCGAACCAAAACCCCGAAGGGTCTAACGAAGAAGTAAGCGCGGCTTGACCGCCACGGATAATTGCTGAACTAGCTTTTGCTCTACCACCTGAGCTACTGCTTCAATATAACACTCTGACCAGCTCGGAGCCCAAAAGGCCAGGTAAGTAAACAGCTATTTTCGTGACAGGAAGTGAAGTAAGCTGTTTTTGACCTGGCTTTTTCGGCTCCGGTCTGGCAGAATATCGATAATACGGGCAAGATAGGCAGCTTTACCCTACTGTCCGTATCGGCAACTGCTGTTTTTTCAGGTAGCATACGCCGCGTACCAGGCCCGGCGCACCTGCACCAATAGCGCCTCGGCGGCTTGGCGGTCGGGGGTTTCGGGCAGCATGGACTTGGCAAATGCTGCTTCTACCTGCTCTACCAGCGCATCGGCTTCCATCACCAGCTGCTCGTACTCAAACTCGCCCCGGCGGATTTGCAGCAGGAACTCCCGGTCGGGGCGGCGGACGTGCAGGCGGCCGGTGCGGGCAATTTCCTCGGCCATGCGCAGCAGCCGAAATACGTGCAGCATGTTCTTGGAATCGTAGTTTTTGCCGTGCTGCACGGTGTTCTGGTACCGCTCGGGGTTACGCTTCTGCTCCCACTCCTTGTACTCCCGAAACACCCGGCAGTAGGTGCTGTAGCCGTTGCGGTTGAAGCTCAGATACGCCACCGGCTCCTCCCCTTTCGGCACCGCCGAGAGCAGCACGTCCTGGGAGGTTTCCACGTCGCGCACCAAGCCCCGGTAGCCGTGGCGCTGCTCGGGCGTTTCATCCACAAATACGGCGTACAAGTCGGTGAGGTGGTTTACGTTGGCCAGGCCGCACTGCGCGGCCGCGTAGCCCCGCCACGCCAGCCAGGTGGCTACCGGCTGCGCGCCCGCGCCCACCGTCACGTAGCAGAAATCCAGCACCGATTTGCGGGCGGGCGGCTCGGGGTGGTTGATTTTCTTGTTGAGCCCCCGTGCCTTCCGGATTTGGGCCACGGCGTACTCGGCGAAGCTCTGCCGACACAGTTTGGAGAGGAAATTCTCGGCCCGAAACGCGGCAAACAGCGGGTGCCGGTACACCACGCAATCCTCCGGAGTGCCCAGCAGCTCCAGCACCGTGGGGTTGTTTTTAAGCAGCAGCTCCACAAAACGGCGCAGCTCATAAAACACCTCGTCGTTGGTATCGTTGGCCACCTGGGGCACATAGTCGAGGCCGTAGAACTCGGTTTCGGGCAGGATGAAAACGCCTTTCAGGTCGGTATCGGAGTGGGGCAGGTTGGTGCCGTAGGCGCGGCTGCCGCTGATGGCTTCAAACAGGATGAGGCCGCGCTGGCGCAGGTCGGCTATCTGAATCACGGAGTTGGAAGATTTATCGGATTGCACGAATTTTGTAAACGGGGGTATAGATGGCAGCCTCAGCCCCAGTGCTTTCCCTTTCCAGAGGGGGCGCTCAACCATGAGTATCCCCTCATGTCGGCTGGCACCCCTCTCTTTTGGAGAGGGGCCGGGGGTGAGGTCTATGGGCGCGCCTCGCCCCGCAATAGCCACGCCCGGAACAGCGCATCCAGCTCTGGCGTAGGGTTAGGCAGCTGCTTTATGGGCAGCGTTTCGCGGGCAGTTAAGGCTGCTTCGTACTCGGTTTGCAGATATTCGATTAGCGCGGTTGGTCGGGGCACGGTGGTTTTCTCGTCGGCGGTGGCTTTGCGGGCGAGCAGCTCCTCTACCGGGCCGTTCAGCTCGGGCGGCAGCAAGGCACGCAGCTTGCTGAATTCCATGGGTGGCACCTCGGTGGGGTGCTGCTCAATCCAGCGGGCAGCCAGCGTAGAGCGCAGCGCGTAAAACAGCCGCTTCAGCCGCACCTCCTCGCCGGTCAGGTCATCGAGCACGCCGCGCCGCATCAGACCGATGTAGTGGTGTAAACCGGCCCGCGGGTTCCAGCACATCGGCAGCACGGGCGCCAGCGCCGCTTGAAACCCGGTCGCCTCCCGGTACACCACCGGCGACTGGAGCCACTCGAAAAGCGCCGCGTTGGAGCCGCGCAGCAGCTTCAGGGCCTTGCGCAGCTCCCAGCCAGCCAGGTCCAGCTCGTCGTCCACGGGGAAGTTGAGCGTGTCGGGGCCTTCGTCCAGGGTAAGGTACCAGTCGGCGGGGTGGCAGTAGATAAAGCGCACGTCGTAGTCGGAATCCGGCGAAGGAAAGCCCCAGGCCCGGCTGCCCGACTCGCAGGCGTACAATACGCGGATGTTGTGCGTGGCTTCGAGCTGGCTGAGGGCGGTTTGGATACGGGCGTGCACGGGCAGGATGGGTAATAGAAGGCGGTAATGACAGAATTCGTACCCGAATATCTAGTACTATTGGGAAACAACCGCCGTTCGGCTCAGCCAGTGGCCGGTTTACGCCAGCTCCCCGCACCACACGCTATGCCATTCTCCTCTTACTACCAAGCCCATCTGCTCCCGGCCACCCTCTTGTTCGGTCTACTTCTAGCTGGCTGCCAGTCGAAGCCAGCGGCCACCGAAACAGCTACTGTAGCTGCCCCAGCTGACGCCTCGGATACCGCTGCCGCCATCGGCGCGGCCAGCATCAGTAAGTATCTGCAGGCGGTTTCCTCGGATGAGATGCTGGGTCGCAAGCCGTTCACGGAAGGCGAGCAGCGCAGCACCCAATACTTGGCCGATGAGTTCAAGCGCCTCGGCCTGCAGCCCGGCCCGAACGGCACGTATTTCCAGCCAGTGCCGCTGGTGGAAATTACGGGCACGTCAGGGGCTGTGCTGCAAATCCAGGGCACCGGCCAGCCGCTGCGTTTTCAGTACAAGACCGATTTTGTGGCCTTCACCCAGCGCGAGCAGGCCGAGGTGAAGGTGACTAACTCCGCGCTGGTGTTTGCCGGCTACGGCGTGGTAGCCCCCGAGTACGGCTGGGACGACTACGCCGGCCTTGATGTGAAAGGCAAAACCGTGGTGGTGTTGGTGAATGACCCCGGCAACGCGGGCCAGGGTTCCACCCTGTTTAAGGGCCGGGCCATGACCTACTACGGCCGCTGGACCTACAAATACGAGGAAGCCGCCCGCCACGGCGCCGCCGGCATCCTCATCGTGCACGATACCAAGCCGGCCGCTTATCCGTGGTCGGTGGTGCTGAGCGGGGCCATCAGCCCCAAGCTGCGCCCCCAAACCGCCAATAAAGGCGCCGACAAGTGCGCCCTGGAAGGCTGGCTGACCCTGGACGCGGCCAAAAAGCTGTTCCGGGCCGCCGGCCAGAACTACGAGCAGCTCTACGCCGCGGCCAATACCAAGGGCTTCAAGCCGCGCGCATTGGGCGGGCTCACGCTCACGGGCAGCATCCAAAACAAGCTGCGCCGCCAAACTTCGCGCAACGTGCTGGCCGTGCTGCCCGGCACCACCCGCCCCGGGGAGTACATCATCTACTCGGCTCACTGGGACCATTTCGGCATCGGCAAAGCCATTGCCGGCGACTCCATCTACAACGGAGCCGTGGACGATGGCACCGGCCTGGCCGCGTTGCTCAGCATTGCCGAAGCCTTCCAGAAAGCCCCGCAGAAGCCCCAGCGCAGCATCGTGTTTCTGGCTGTAACGGCTGAAGAACAGGGTTTGCTGGGCTCGGCTTACTACGCCCAGCACCCACCCTTCCCGCTCAACAAAACCGTGGCCGACCTGAACATGGACATGCTCTGGCCCTACGGCCCGATGAAGGACCTCACCGTCATCGGCTACGGGCAGTCGGAGCTGGAGGACTACGCCCGCGCTGCCGCCAAGGAGCAGGACCGCTACGTGCTGCCCGACCAGACGCCCGAAACCGGCATGTTCTACCGCTCCGACCACTTCAACTTTGCCCACGTGGGCGTGCCCTCCCTCTACGCCTCGGGCGGCTTCGAGAGCCGCACCGGCGGCAAGGCTAGCATTGCCCAGCAGCGCCAGAACTACACCACCACCATGTACCACAAGCCCGCCGACCAGTTCGACCCTAGCTGGGACCTCACCGGCATTGCCCAGGATGCCCAACTCTACTTCCGCGTGGGTCAGCGCCTGGCCTCGGAAACCACGTTCCCCAAGTGGCGCGAGGGTTCGGAGTTCAAGGGCGCGCGGGACAAGAGTATGGGCGGGAAATAGTTACATGCATTGCTTTAGCACACCAGCTTTGAAATATCTACGAATTATCCTCCTTGTATTTTGCGTACAAGCCTGTTCCTCTCCAAAAGATACTACTCCACCCGCAGAACGTGAGCCCGCAGAACTATCTGCTTTCTTACCTCCACCCAAACCAAATCCCTACAAATTTTTCAAGGCTGATCGTACTGATACTGCCTGTCTTGCTGAGTTGCAAAAGGCACAGCAGGATTTTCTAAAAAACAAATTGGTCTATGTTTCTGCTTTTGATGGAGGTTTTGAACGCTATGATGATGAACTAAAGGAAATTCTTAGCGAACATAACATTGTCTATGAACCCATTGGAATGAACTGTATAGGGTATAATATGTGCTATGGTCATTATATGGATAGCATCATTATTCAGAGACATGGAAACCGGTTTCTAGATAATATGCGACGAAAAGCCGATCAATTATACCTTTCCAGATGGGCTACTAAGACATATAGATCTTTCGGCGTTGATATTGCCCCAGATTATTGTGCAATGCAGCCTGAGCAATATATTCTAAGCAAGTTATATATGCCTGCTAATTGGGATAATAAACCAATGACAAATTGGCGTCAGTTCATTATGCTGGACGTACTCATTGATAGTACCGGCACTGTTTCTTTGGTTTCTTTTGATACAGCTTCTAATTTGAAAAAGAGTAATCAGAAACACCGGGCTTATTTCAAAAAAGAAATAGCAAGAATCATACGCAGTATGGGTCGCTGGCAGCCTGCTATACTAAATAGTCATAAAGTTAAATGCTGGCAGTACATAGATGTAGATCTAGACAAGGAAATTGCCGAATCGCCGCCTGTGATTCTTCCTAGGTATGTCAGAAATCCAAACAATTATTAAACTTATTCTTTAGGTGCTAGGGAGCTTGCGAATCAAAATACATTTTTGATCTGGCGTATTCATGCAGCGCTACGATACCGCTTTCTACATCTATATCAACCGCGCATTGCATCATCTCTCATAACGAAGCCCCTCTAGGCAACAACTCACATCCTCAGCCAACCCTACCGGCCGAATCCGCATCTTCCCGGCATGAAATACCTATTGCTCGTGACCTTATGCGCGGCAGCTACCTCCGGAGCCCGCGCCCAAACTACCCCGGCTCCGCTTCCTGATTCTGTACAGGCGTTCCTAGACAAGAGCCTGACGCTGCTGGAAACGTACTCGTTGGAGCGCAACGCCGTAAACTGGCCCCAGCTACGCCAGACGGTGCAGCAGAAAGCCCAGGGTGCGCAGTCGGTGCGGGCGCTGCTGCCGATTTACCCGTTTGTGTTCGAGCAGCTCAAGGACGACCACGGCTGGCTCACCCACAAGGGAAAAACCTATAAGTGGCGTAACCCCGCCCGCACGCCTTATGCCAATCTTGCCGTAAAAGCGGCCCTGGCGAAAAAGCCTGGCGTGCTGGTGAAGATGCTGCCCGGCAACATTGGCTACGTGCAACTACCGGGCATCAACGCCGGGGGTAGTCTGCAAGCCATGCGCGACGCGGCCCTGGTGGTGCAGGATTCTTTGTGCCGCCTCAACCCCGATAAAGCCAAGGCCTGGATTATTGATTTGCGCCTCAACGACGGTGGTGCCATGGCCCCCATGCTGGCCGGCCTCGCCCCCATCATCGGCGACGGGCACCTGGGCGGCTTCGTGGACAAAGACGGCAAGCCCGACCAGCAATGGTACCTCCGCCAAGGCAATTTCTACATGGATACGATGCAGGTTACGACGCTGCAAAACCGCTGCCCCGTGCGCCGCACCAACAAGCCCGTGGCCGTGCTACTCAGCGGCATGACAGCCAGCTCGGGCGAAATCGTGGCCATCAGTTTGCGGGGCCGGCCCGCCACCCGCTCGTTTGGGGAGCCCACCTACGGCGCTACCACCGCCAACGAAAGCTACCGCATCAGCGGCAGCAGCTACCTCACCATCGCCGGCATGCAGGAAACCGACCGCAACAACGTGGTCTACAAAACCAGCCTCACCCCCGACGTTCCCATTGCCGGCGGCGACAATTTCACAGATATAGGCAAAGATGCCAAAATAGCAGCGGCGCTGAAGTGGCTGAAGAAGCAGAAAAGCCGGTAGCACGCCGTTGCGGGGCATGACTAAGCCATCAGAGCGGTGTAGAGACGCGTATTCGCGTCTCATCGTTGCTGAAGTTGTTTGCTTCAACGATTGTCGTTCAACGATGAGACGCAAGTATGCGTCTCTACAACGTGCTGACTACGCCACCCCCAAACGCACCTACAGCCGCGGGTCCACGGCTTCGCTTTCCAGGGCCAGCACGCCGAATACGCACTGGTGCACTTCGCGTAGCGGGGCGCCGGCCACGAACCGTTCCAGGCCTTCTACTCCGAGGGTAAATTCGCGCAGGGCGAGGTTGCGCTTGGATTTCACGTTTCGCTCGCGCAGGCGCTCCAGATTGCCGGGCAGCAGGTAGTCGGGGCCGTAGATGATGCGCAGGTACTCCCTGCCGCGGCACTTGAGGGCGGGCTGCACCAGGGTTTTCTGGCCCGTGGGGATGAAATCGTAGGGCTTGACCACCATACCTTCGCCGCCGGCCGCGGTGAGGTCCAGCCACCATTGGGTGGCGGCTTCTACGTCGGCAATGTCTTGCAGGTGCACCACACGGTAGGGCGTGGCCCGGAGCAGACCTTCATCGGCCAGGCAAATAGCGCGCAGGGTTTCCATGTGCCAGGCGTGGTCTTTGTCGAAGTAGGTGCGGCCCTCGGTGGCGAGTAGGTGGAACGGAGCCAGGCGCAAATCGGCGAGGCTGTCCACAGGCCAGCAGTAACGGCGGTAGGCTTCGGCGTAGTGCTGGGCAGCAGTCTGGCGGGCACTGGTGCGGGCCAGCAGGGCCTCTACCCCATCTAGGCCGCGGCTGGCAGCCTGGGTGAGTGCGGCCACGGCTTCGGGCAGGGCGGCGGTGGCGGCGGCGGCCACGGCGGCGTACTGGTCCTTGATCAGCTGCTGGGCCTTGGCCGACCACGGCAGCAACTCGGCATCCAGACAGACCCACTCGGTGCCGAACCGCTCCCAGAAATTGTTGGCCGTGAGGGCGTCCTGCAGGCGCGTGAGGAAGGCGGCTTCCAGGTTGGAGTCGGTGAAGAAGTTGCGGCCGGTGCGGGTGTACACCTTGCCCGGACCTTCACCCACCACCCCAAAGCGGCGGCGGGCGGCGTTCTCATCCTTGGCCAACACCACCACTACGCGGCTGCCCATGTGCTTTTCCTCGCACACCACCCGCTCCAGCCCCTGGCGACGGAAGTACTCGAAGGCTTCGGCGGGGTGCTCCAGCATATCCGGCAGCGCAGAGGTTTCGGAGGGGCTCATGGTGGGCGGCAGATACAGCAGCCACTTCGGGTTGAGGGCAAACCGGCTCATCACCTCCAGCGCTGCCACCGCGTTTTCCTCCCGAATCGTCACGGACGGCAGCAGGCGCGTTTTGATGATCTGCTTGCCCGTCACGTCCCGGATGTCGAGCAGGTCGTCGTGCTGTTGCTGGGCAGAAAGATGGTTGTTGGTTGCTGGTTTTTCGTTGTTGGCTTCGGCCAGGCGGCGCAGGTAGTCGAGGGGGCGCACCGGCTCACAGTACACCTGCTGGGCGGGCACCGAAACCAGCTCCCGCTCGGGGTAGCGCAGGGCGGTGAGGCGGCCCCCGAATACGCAGCCGGTGTCAATGTCGATGGTGTTGTTGAGCCATTCGGCATCAGGGACGGGGGTGTGGCCGTATACTACGGTAGCCCGGCCGCGGTACTCGGATGCCCAGTTGTAGCGCACCGGCAGGCCAAACTCGTCGATTTCGCCGGTGGTTTCGCCGAACAGCGCGAAGGCCCGCACGGCGCCCGAGCCCCGGCCCTGCATTTCCGCACGCATGCCCGCGTGGGCCACCACCAGCTGGCCCCCATCCAGCACGTAGTGGCTCACCAGTCCATCCAGAAACTGCCGCACCTGGCTCTTGAACGTGTCGGACTCGGCGGCCAGCTGCTGCACCGTTTCGGCGAAGCCATGTTGCTCGTTCACCTGCTTGCCGCCCAGGTAGCGCAGCAGCTTGATATCGTGGTTGCCGGGCACGCACAGCGCCTGACCGCCCTGCACCATGCTCATTACCAGCCGCAACACCTGCGGCGAGGCCGGGCCCCGGTCTACCAGGTCGCCGAGGAAGAGGACCTTACGTATTGCCTCACCCCCCGGCCCCCTCTCCTTCAGAGAGGGGGAGCCATTTTCGGCAACCATTAAATCGTCCGGCTCCCCCTTCTCTGAAGGAGAAGGGGGTTGGGGGGATGAGGCAACCCGCGTCACCCGTACGCCCAAATCCCGCGCATCCGTTACGGGCGTTTCTTCCACCGCGTAGCCCAGCTCGGTGAGCAACTGCACCAACTCAAGGTAGCAGCCGTGCACGTCGCCGATAATGTCGAAGGGGCCGGTATCCTGCTTGCGGTTGCTGTAGAGCGGGTCGCGCTGAATGGTTTGCACGGCGTCCACTTCCTCGGGGCCGCGCAGGTGATAGATGTGGCGGAAGCCTTCCTGCTTGAGCGTTTTGAGGCTGCGGCGTAGCTGCTGGCGCTGCTGGGGCACCACGTGTCGGCCCAGGTGCTGCCGTTCGGCGCGCTGGCGGTTGCGGTCCTCGGCCAGGCGGTCGGGCACGTCCAGGATGATGGCGGTGGGCAGCACGTGGTAGTCGCGGGCCAGCTGCACGAGGGTTTTGCGGGCTTCGGGCTGCACGTTGGTGGCGTCCACCACCGTCAGCAAACCGCGCTTCAGGCGCAAACCCACCAGATAGTGCAACAGGGCAAACGCCTCGGGCGTGGCCGACTGGTCGTTTTCATCATCGGCCACCAGCGCCCGGCACTGGTCCGACGACACGATTTCGGTGGCCGAAAACAGCCGCCGCGCAAACGTGGATTTGCCGGCCCCGGAGGTACCGATGAGCAGGACGAGGGAAAGCTCGGGGAGTTTGAGGGAGGTAGTGGAAGAGGACATTTGCTATTGTATATCTTTGGAGCTATCTACTAGTTTACAGTTATGAAAATCAATAGGAAGTTTAATACACTCACTTATGATGAGTATGTCCATCTCATCGAAAACCACAAGAAGTATACTGACTTTAATACACTTGGCCTGTTTCGGGCCATTATGGAAAGCACAAAGCTAACCGAAGAACAGAAAATAGAAATTAGAACCTCTGCTACGGCCGTCTTCTTCAAGTCCTTTGAGTTTCTGCAACTAAAAGACCCAGTAACTTATTTTGAACTGACAACTCTGGGCCAGAACCTCACAGCAGCAGACAAAGAGCAGCGCTGGACTGATATCCGCATTACCCAGCAGAAAATTCTGAAAGACAAAAGACTACAGCACCGGAATTTCGGCACCTATTCCAAGCATCTCTGCCCCTACGACACCTGCCCATTCAACGGTCTAATGGTTCGGCAAGGCTCCCGCTTGGCGGAAAGAGCAATGTATTTCTGCTCAGACCAAAACAGCTATGCTCAACAAGTTAAATCTGAGCGACGCAAGCAGGAGCGCAGAACCACAAAGCGGATTATTGCCGAGCATTTAGACAGCGAGTAAATGTATTGCAGTGGCTTTATACCGCTACATGGCTTCAATCAATCGGCACAGCCTTACTTCCGCACGAAATCCACCTGCCCGTCTTTGTAGGTTTCGGACAGACGCGGCTGGAGCTTGCCCCAATAGGTGCGGGTGGTGCCTCTGGGGTCTTTGCGCAGTCGGAATAGCACGTCGCCGGGCTTGAACTGCTGGTAGTCGTTGCCATCCACTAGCTGCGAGAAGGTAACCCGGACATCCTGGGCGTTGCCGGTGGCCCGTACTTTCAGCTTCATAAATGTTTGCTGACCTTCGATGCTGAGCAGCCCGGTTAGGGCCTCCTTATCCTGAGGTTGCAGCTGTAGCTTCCACATCATACCCATGCTGTAGCCAGCCAGGGCCTTCACGGGTTTTTCCTCGTACTGGTAAGAGCCCACCCAGCTTTGCAGACCCGTAGCGGGGGCCGCAAATGCCAGAGCGGACCAGAACAGGGGACGCAGCAATGTTAGCATGAGCATAGGGCAAAATGGCGAAACACGCCCTTACAACGGAAAGCACACAACCGGGGTTAAGCCAAGCCTGCGCGTACCCGATGCTCCAGACAGCGGATTGCTTAAGCCCGGACCAAAGAGGGAGTTGAAGTGAAAATCGTACGTTTGGTGAAGTAGCTCTACTCCGCATTGCTCCGGCACGCGGACCAATTACACCTACCTCCTATTCACTATGCGTTTTTCACTACCAGCCCTTGCCCTGTGCATACACTGCGTATGGCTTTGCAGTACCAGCCGAGCACAAGCGGCACAGACGGTGGATGAGTTGCCTAGCCTTATTTCCCTTTCTCCTGACTCCGCGACCCGCAACTTATACCAGCGCGCCCGGGTGCACACGGTAGTAAAAGTTCGCCTGAATGAAGAGGGGGCCATCCAAGACACCGTGTCCTACCGGGAGGTAGATAGGGCCGGCCGCTTTCTATGGCTATTCGATTATACGTTTCCGCAGGCCCAGCAGCAGTGGAGCTACGACGAGCAGGGCCATTGTACGGCTCTGGTGCTTCACCCGACTCCGGGCAAGGCTAACACGTATATCCTGGCCTATAATCCCAGGCTTGCCCGTAGCTCACACCAACTACTTAAGCCGCACGGGCAGTTACTTACCATCAGCGAAACTACCCTGCTGAAACAGGCAGATACGTTGCTAAGTGACACTCATATTCTGCGCACTCTTACCGGGGACGCGGTACTGGGTACAGCCACCCACAAGCGGGTGTGGCGCTACAGCCCCCACCCCGATACAGTGCTCTTGCTGCACGCTCAGTATAGCCGCACTGGTAAGCTACTAGCCACAACAGCGTTATACCGCTTGAGCCGCCAGGGCTTCCCGCACGAAAACGGGGAGTTGAACCTCTCCAAAATAGCGCGGTTTGGAAGGCTACCTGCCTCCGCAACTTCGGCAAGCCAGCAGCCCACTTACCGCCAGCTGGTGCAGGCCTTGCGCCACACGCAAGGCCTTATTCCGCGGCAGTGGTGGCGCTATGACGCGCAAAACCGCCTGGTGCAGTATACCAGCCGGCAGCGACTAGGCCAACCCAATCAGTTCTCAAATATTACTACGAACTACGTGTATAACCGCGAGGATCAGTTGATTGGCCGGGAGCACGCCATCGTATCCAGGCACAGCTCAACCCGTACCGCCTACGCCGTTTACTCCTACTTGCCCTCGGGCCTGCTCCTGGGCGAAACCTCGCATATTCATAGCACCCGACCTACTTTTTACCGCTACCTGTACCAGTATTATAATTAGGCTCACCGCCCGCCCGTGATGCGGAACTCCACGCGGCGGTTGAGGCGGCGGGTAGTTTCCTGGTCGTTGGAGGCGCGCGGCTCAGTGCCACCCAGGCCCCGGCCGGTAATCCGCCCGGTGGCAATGCCGTGGCTGACCAGGTAGTCCTTCACCACCGATACGCGCTGTTCACTGAGCACCACGTTTTTCTGGGCGTCGCCCTGGTTATCAGTGTGGCCAAGGAGCTCAATGGTCAGCGGCGGGTTGGCGGTGAGCAGGGCCAGTAAACGATTCAGGTCGGGCACGGACGTGGGTAAGAGAACAGCTTTGCCCTGCTCAAACTGCACGTTATCCAGGCGGAGCGTGGTACCGGTACGCAGGGGCCGTAGCACGATATCCTGGCCCGACTGCCCGACAGGCAGGCCATAGGTGGTATCGATGGGGAAGTAGCCAGCTAGCTGGGCCTGCACTTGATAAAGCTGGCCGGCTTGTCCCGCCAGCAGAAACTCACCGGCTGCCGTGAGGGTGCGGGGCCCAGCGGCCACCCCCGTTCCCTGAAACTGGAGCTGGGCCTGGGGCAGCGGCCGCAGAGTTTCCGCATCGAGCACCCTGCCCAGCCACTCAGCACCAGCGGAGGTAGTAGAAGCGGCCGCAACAGGCGTGTTGGAGAACCGAAACAAACTGCACCCGGCCAAATCAGTGTACACGCCGCGCCGCACCCGCGTGGCTTGGCGGCGCTCTAGGTCTACCTCAAAGATGGATTTGGGGCCAGCCAGCAGTAACCGGCGGCGGCCCGAGTTATCCTGCTCCAGCAACACGTCACTGTAGCCGCCCTGCTCCGGGAGGCCATCCAGGGGGAACAGCCCGGGCGCGGGCCGCTGCGTGCGCATATCCACTTTCAGCAGGGCGCCGTCGGTGCTGTATACTTCGTAGAGCGTGCCGGTTTCATCGAGGCCGAAGTTGGCGTGGGTGCCGGCTTTGGCAAACCCAATGGCCGGGTAATAGGCCGCTTTCCGCAAAGGGTCAGCCGCCCACACCACCACCACCGAATCGGTAGCCGGGCTTGCGCGCACCAGCAAATGGGCGTCGCTGGTCTGGAAATACAAGTCGCCGTGCCGGTCGGTAGCCGCCGAAATCCAGACGTTGCCGGGGCCCTGAGCGGGCAGTTCCCAGCCGGTATACTCGCCCCGGCGCGTGGCGGGGTTGTAGCGGTATATCCGCTCGGGCTGGTCGGTGGGAGATTTGGTGACGGAGTACAGGCAGTTATCAAATCCCTTGGCCAGGGCATACGACTGAAACGGCAGGGCATTGCGGTGCACTTTGGGTGCGGCAGCCAGGCTGGCACTGCCAGCCCACTCATGAATGGTGCGGCAGTCATCTTCCCAGGTGCCGTCGCGGGCCCACAGGGCGGCAATGCCGTACACTTTGTCGTCACAGAGCTGGTCGGCGTAGCGGCGGCTGGGCAAGCCCGGCCCGGCAAAGGCAAACGAAGCCAGCAGCTGCCGGCCCGCTGCCAGATACTGCGCATCCTGCACGGTAGCGGCCCGGTATTCTAGCTGAAGCGCATACCCACCCCGCCACAGCCGCCGGCCCAGCACCCGGGCACGCCCCCCCGGATCGGCACAGGTGTATTCGTAGCGCACCTCCTGAAATGCCCCGGCCTCCTGCTGCTCCAGGCGCACTACCTGGGACTGGGGCAGGGCCGTGAGAGCCTGCCAGAGAGAATCGAGGTGGCCAAGGGCCAGCGGGGGCAGATTGACGCGGTTGGCGGGCAGCGGCTGCACTGTGAAGCGGACAGTTACCGGCGTAGTGGCCCACGCGCTACCAACGTAAAAGCTCACGCCGGGGGCCTCTTCCTCGTGTACCTGCCACCCGTGCGGATACGTGAGCTGGTAGCCAGTGCGCGCGTCAGTAAACGTCTGCCAATCAGCCGGCACCTGCGACCAAGCCAATGGGCCGGCCAGTAGTAGCCAGAACAGCAACGACACAAAACAGAGCCACTGGAGCCGCTCAGCAGTAGGTACCATTCGGCAAAAATACGGAGGCGGCGGGCAACTTCCGCCCCGTTACCAGCGGCGTGCTCCGTCGGTCCCTCGCGTATCAGGGGTCGATTGACAGAATCCGGCCAGCATTGCGGCGGCAGCCTAGCAGGCGCGGGCTGGCCTGCTACACCTCAAACACGGCTAGCTGCGAGGGGGCACCCACCTCCTCGTATTCCAGCCCCAGGGGCTCGATGCGTACCTGGTAGCTGTGGCGCTCGGCCACGCCGGCGGCCCAGGTGGCAAACTGCTCCCGCGTCCACTCGAAGCGGTGGTCAGAATGACGAAACTCGCCGGCCGCCAGGGTTTCGTAGCGCTGGTTATAGTCGGCGTTGGGCGTGGTGACGAGTACCGCCCCAGGGCGGGCGCGGGCGAATATCACCTGCTCGAAGGCAGCCAGCCGACTTTCATCCAGGTGCTCAATAACTTCCACCACGGCGGCGGCATCGTAGCCGGCCAGGCGCGGGTCGTGGTAGAGCAGGGAGCCTTGGGTGAGAGTGAGTCGCTCGCGCTGGCGCGGGGGCATCTCGGCAACGTGCAGGCGCTGCCGGGCCCGCTCCAGCTCCCGCCACGATACGTCCATACCCAGCACGTGCTCCACCTGCGGCAGCTTCAGCAGCCGACGCAGCAGCTTGCCTTCCCCGCAGCCCAAATCCAGCACCCGCTGGGCCCCCAGCCGCCGAATTTCCTCGGCCACGCGGTCCAGGCGCAGGTCGTGCAGGGACTGAGTTTCCAGTTGGGGGTTGCCAGTTGTTAGGTTGACGGGCCCCTGGGGTTCGGGGGATTCTACCGGTTCGTCGTCGGATGCTTCGGCGTCTACGGCTAGCAGGCGTTCCAGCGTGGGGTTCACGAATTCGGCAAAACGCAGGTAGCGGCGCGTGATAAACTCCCGGTCGGGGTGTTGGGGCAGCCAGGCCCCACCCCGGCGCAGTAGCTTTTCGGCTTCCTCCTGCGTTATCCAGTAGTGCTTGTCGCCGCGGTCCAGCACCGGAATAAGCACGTAGAGGTGGCTAAGCAAATCCTGGAGGCGCAGGGCCGGGTGGCGCAGGCGCAAGGTATGGTAGCGGCTGGGGCCCCAGTGGGGCACGGTGGGGTCCAGGGGGTGGGCTTCCAGGCTGATTTCGTAGCCCAGGGGCGCAAACAGACGGTGCAGCTGCTCAGGGCTGGCGGCGGGCAAAGAGGCCACGGTAGCCTCCAGGGGTAGCAACACCTCGGGCAGCTCGGGGCGGTCCTTGCAGGTGCCGTTCAGGGCCGTATTGAAGGTTTTGGCCAGGGCCGTGCTCAGAAAGGACGAGGCCGCGTAGGGCCGGTCATTCACGTATTGTTCCAGGGCAAACCCCTCCCCGGCCGGCCCCCGGTGGTTGCGCACCAGCCCAATGGGGTCAATATCCAGCAGCAGAGCGGCCGTGCAGCGCTCCGCTGTGGCTTCGGGATAAAACACGTGGGCCTGGCCGTAGGCAATATCCACGGACTGCAGACGGGCCGGGTTCTTGTGCAGCAGGTAGCCCAGGTCGGTGGCGGGCTGGTGGGTGGTGGAAATGGTCAGGAGCATGGATACACTAAAGCTGATAGAACACGGCACCGCCGAAAACGCGGGCAGCAGGCAAGATACAGGGTTTGGGTAAGAGCTAGGCCGCAGGCAGTTACGGGAGGGCCTACTTCACGGGAGGAGAAACTGGCGGGCAAAGTGCGCCCAGCACCAGCGCCTCCGCCCTGTCATAATCCTCCGCGTCCATGAAAGGAGGCTGCTCAGCATCGAGCGGCAGTACGTACTCGCCGGGCTCCGCCTCATGGAAAATAGTGCCTTTGCGAAATGTGCCTTTATCAAAGTACTCCACTGAATATGGCTGCCTGCCCTGAATGTAGCGCCGCGTCCATTGGCCGTCGGGCACGCCGTTGCGGATGGCCCCCTCCTGGCGGGTACCGGCTTCGTCCTGCTGCCACTGTCCTGTGCCGTTCACGACGAGTGGCTTCCCATCAACCGCCCAGAACCGCTGCAGCGTGGGCCGCTCGGGCTGCTCAAACCGCACTACCTGCCGGGGCTGCCCCGAGTGGTACCAGTAAGCCCAGTCGCCCACCGGTTTGCCCTCGTGGTAGCGGACCCGGGCGGCCGGCTCCCCATCCGAATAAAACAGCTCGAACACGCCCTGCTTGCGCCCGTGCCGGTAGGCGCCGCTCAACAGCAGCACATTATTGGATAGTTGATAATCCTGCACAACCCCGTGAAACGCGCCAGCACTATCAACGCGGGCGTGCCGACGAATGGCCGCGCAGCCGGGCGGTACCAAAGTGTAGTAGGCATCATAGAAAAAAACCACGCTGTCGCGGGAAAGCGCCCGGTAGCACTGCTGCAGGGTAGCCCGGGCGGGTGGCTGCCGGGCGGCATTGGGAGCCTGCGCCCACCCCTGCCCGCATGAAAACCCCACTGCAGCACACAATATAATTATCTTATTCATAAGGCTTACCGCGTATTATGTAGACGAGTAACTCACTCCGAAAACCCGGCTCAGCAGGAAACCAGCCGAAGCGGCAGAGTAATTTACTCAGCTATAGGCAACGGTTGCAAACGGTCCAAGATAGGTAATGCCCTAGTCTTCAGCCAAAGTAAGCTCCTCAATACCCCCCAGAGCTTCAACTTCAAGCTTACTCCTGCCGGGTTGTATCGGTGAGGGCCAGCAGGAAGGCTTTGAGGGCGCGTTGGTCGGCGGCGGAGAGGTGAAGCTTGTCGGGGGGCAGGGTTTGGTTGGGCACGTTGAGGCCCAGACCGCTGCCCCCGCCTTCATTGTAGAACTCAATAACCTGCTCCAGGGTGCGGTAGGCGCCATTGTGCATGTAGGGCGCGGTAAGGGCCACGTTGCGCACCGTCGGAATCTTGAAGGAATGGCGCAGCTGCGGCAGCTGCACCTGGGCGTAGCGGCCCTGGTCGGCATCGAGGCGGCGGGAGCCGGGTGCGGCTGGCACGCCCAGCACCTCCGATTCGGCCTCAGTGAAGCCGGGCGGTACCGTGCCGTTGAACAGGGGCGCGAAGTGGCAGGTACCGCACTTGCCCGCGCCCATAAACACGTTAAAGCCCCGGATTTCCTCCTTGCTTAACACCTCTTGCTGGCCGCGCATGTGCTGGTCGAAACGGGAATTGAGGCGAATAAGGCTCCGCTCGTAGGCGGCCAGGGCGGTCTGGATTTGCACGGGCGTAATGCGGGGCTCCGCTCCTACTTCACTGCCGGGAAACGCCCGCCGGAACTGGCGCACGTACTCGGGACGGAGCTGGAGGCGGCGGGCGGCGGTTTCCAGGGAGCCGTGCATCTCATTGGGGTTGCCCACCACGTCCACGGCCTGGTTTTCGAGGGTGGTGGAGCGCAAGTCGTAGAACTGCCCGGCCTGCAGGGCGGCGTTGAGGATGGTGGGCGTGTTGCGGCGCACGAGGCCGCCGGGCGTGAGGGTGGCATTTTTGGCGAGGCCATCGGTGAAGGCCTTCTCGGGCTGGTGGCAGCTGGCGCAGGAGCGCCCCCCGGTGCCCGAAAGCACGGGGTCCTGAAACAGCTGGCGGCCCAGGGCTATGCGGGCTTCGGTGCGGTAGTGCTGGGTAGTCGGCGCGTAAAAATCGGGGTTGAAGGCCGCCGAATCGAAGAGCGTGGCCGCATCCGGGCGTAACGCCCGCACCTCCTCAAACGGCCGAATCCCAAGCTGCACCTGGCAGGCCAGCAGCGCCCGGCCCAGCGGATTGGCGTGGTCGGTGATGAAAGCCAGCCGGTCGAAGTTGTTGAAATCCGGGTGCTGGCGGGCGTACTGGGCGGCCCGGGCAAGCTGCCGCTGCGCGGCTCCGTAGGCCTGGCGCACCGAATCGGGGGCGGAGCCGGCGGGCTCGTAGTAAGCCAGCAGTGGCTGCAAGGCCACTAGTGCGGCGGCCGTTTCGGGGAAGATGGCCGTGGGGCTCAGGGGCGTATCGAACCCGGTAATGCCCAACGACACCACCCGGAACACCTGCAGGCGCAGCACATCAAACACGTGCGCATCCGACAGCTCCTGCACCTGCCAGCGGGTGCGGGCATTGCTGATTTCGCGGTGCAGGGCCCGTACTTCCCGCTCCAGCTCGGCGCGGTTGGCGGGGTCGTATTCGGGGTAGAGCAGGGACTCAATCACCTGCAAGCCACTAGGCTCAAAATCCTTGTTTTCGGCCACTTCCACCTCCCCGATGGGCGGGCCGTTGAGCAAGCGGGCCGTACCGGGCATGTAGTACTCGGTAAATGGCTCCACCCGCTTGTACAGCAGCCGGCAGGCCCGGAAGCCGCGCCGCAGTGAGTCCGGGGAAGTGCCGCGCCGGGCCAGGGGCAGCAGCTGTTGCTGCACTTGGGTGGCCAGCCGGTCCAGGTCCTGGGCTACGTGCTGCTGCACGCGCTGGGCGGGCGAGGTCTTGGTGGAAGCGGATTGCGTGCTGGAACAGGCGCCGGCCAAAGCCAGCAAGGTAGCTAGCAGCAGCGGAGCGCACGCACGAAGGGCAACGGAGAGAGACGAAAACATGGGAAAATCGGAAACCAGAAGTGCGGAAACCAGCAGCCCCCCGCTGCATAAGGGCGGAGGGCTGGATAGTGAATAAGGCAATATGATTGACTACTGATGGAACGTCATTCCGAGGGTGGCGAGGAATCTCGCGGGCTGACGTTGCAATGCTACCCGTCATGCTGAGCGAAGCGGAGCGTAGTCGAAGCATCTCTACCGCTTCGTTGGATTACTAGCACAACGTCAGCCCGCGAGATTCCTCGACTACGGCTGCGCCTTCGCTCGGAATGACAGTCTGATGATGAAGACGAGGGGCTCTGCCTTTACTTGGAGTGACGTTCATTTATCCCCTTACCGCTGTACGCCGCGCACGATGACTACCTGGCCGCCCTCCCTGTTCTTATTGCGGGTTTCGCTGGAGCCGTCGGCGTTCAGGTACTTATCGTCCTGCCAGGTGTGGGGGTGCAGGTTGAGCAGGAAGGTGTTGGGCACGCCCACCAGGTCGGAAATATCCTGCATGGCGCCGTACTCCCAGGTGCTCAGGCGCTGGTCGTTGCTCTTGTTGTACTTGGCGTTGAAGGTGGCATCGGTGCGGCGGTGGTTCATTTCCAGCATGGGCTTGAGCTGCTTGCTGCTCATGCCGTACTGCCACACGCGGCCGTCGTGCTTGTTGTTGGCGTAAAACGAGTCCCCGTCTTCCTGGATGTACACGAAGTCGTTGGTCACGCACAGGTTATCGGGGTTCACGATGCTGTTGCCGGGGTCGGTGGCACCATCCACGGTTACTTCCAGCTTGCCCTTCAGCACGTTATCGGCCTGCATAGTAAGCTTGTACACGCGGCCCCACATGGTAAAGCCCGTTACCGGCGTCACCTTATCCGACTGGCTCACGCCGGTAGCGGTGAAGTACACCTCCCGGCCCGCGCCGTTGCCGCCCTTGCGGTAGTCCACGTCTTCCACCCGGGCAAACTGAATAGCATTTTTGGCTACCGACTGCGCCGCAATCTGGGCGCCAGTGGAGGTTTTGGCGTTATCCACTTCCACAAACTCCACGTCATACTGCTGGCCGGCCACCATATTGGTTTCCACGGGGTCAGCGTTGGTGCGCTTGAGCATGTAGAGCTTGCCGTTGTCCAGGTCGCCCACGGTGTTGCTCACGTAGGCAATCAGCTGGCCATTGCCGCCGTCTTCGCCGATGATGATGACCGTTTTGCCGGGGAAGGCGTCTTTAGGCAGGGGCACGGCGTTTTCCATGGAGGCGTGGCCCAGGGCCGGCTTCATGCGGCTGCGGTCCTTCTTGTTCACGGCACCCAGCGGGTCGAGGGCGTGCACCATGCTCTCGCCGTCGGTTTCGCCGGCCGTCAGAAACATCGGGCCGAAACCGTGCTCCTCGGGCGTGGCCAGCGTGGCCGAGCACAGGCGGAAGTTGCCCCCGTCCCCGTCCAGAATGTACTCGCCCTTCACCGGCTTAAAGGTTTTATCCAGGTACACCCGCGACACCGAGAACATGATTTCGTGGTTGTTGAGCAGGATGTAGCCTTCCCCTTTGGGGTTTTTCAGGATGCCCGAGCCATCGGGCTGGGCGCCGAAAATGAAGCCGGGCGACTCCGGCAGCACGTCGTCGGAGCTGATCAGGGGCAGAATTTCCAGGTTCTCAAAGCCGCTGAGCGGCTTCACCAGCGCCGGATTTACCGAGTAGGCTTTCAGCTGCACCTCCGAGGTGGGCGTCGAGTTGTTGGTAGAGTCCGAGTCGTTACAGGCACTCAGCAGAGCCAATAATAACACTGCCGGCAGCTTGGGCGCGAAGGAATAACGGTTGAAATCCATTACGAGAGAGGTTGGTGAAATGATGCCGCAAAGGACTTGCGGGGGCATTATTTTAGTATTACCAGCCCGTTACTGTAGTGCTACTTTCCAGCGTCTCATCAGCTGCTTGTGCTAACAATTGCGTAACCCAGCTCCCTATTATGGTATGCAGTGTAGAGACGCGACACTTCGCGCCTCACCGTCCGCGCCGCTCTGATGCTTATCGTTCACCAACGAGACGCGAAGTGTCGCGTCTCTACACCGTTCAGAAAACCGCTATAGCTCGCTCCTCAACCAAAACCCAAACGCCCCGACCATAACCGGCCGGGGCGTTGTGGGTACCAGAGGAAGCGGCAGCCGTTACTGTACCACCAGCCGGGAGCTGGCCCCATCCTCGGCGCGTAGCACATACACGCCCGGGGCGAGGCCGGTGGTTTCCAGCTGGGTGGCTTTGCGCAGAATGCGTACGGGGCGGCCCAGGGCATCATGCAACGTACCCGACACGGGGCGGCTCAGCTGCACCCGCCCCTGCGTAGGGTTGGGGTAGAGCTGCAACGGAGCAACGGGGTGGGCCGAGGCCGTAGCTGTAACGGGCCCGCGCGTCTGGATTCCGTACACCGAAACTGTGCTGCTGACCTCGTTGGCGAGCAACAACAGCGGCTGGCCGGTGGGGCTGTTGGAACCCGAGATAAACACGATGCCCTCGGGACCCTGGTCGCCGGTGCCGCTGGTGAGGCTGCGGTTGTTCACGTACTGCACCAGTTTGGGCTGGGCGGGATTGTTCACGTTGAACACGGCCACGCCCCCAATGCGCTCCAGGGATACAAAGGCGTACACCGTGTCGCGCACCATGCCGGTGGCTACACCCTCGGGCTCGGGGCCTTTGTCGTCGGAGCGGTTCTTGCGGCTGGGGTTGCCGGTGGTGTTGCTGGCGTTGAAAATGGCTCCGTAGGCAGCGTCGGTGCTGGTGAGGCGCTCCAGCAGGTCGCCGCTGTCGTGCACCAGGGCCCCGGAAGTAGCGTTGAAGATGCTGAAGGAGCGGCCCCCAAAGGCGTAGATTTCGTCGAAATCCCCATCCCCGTCGGTGTCGCCCAGCTTGTTGGTGACGTTGAGGCGGCCCAGAACCTGGGTGTTCTTGAGCAGCGCAGCATTGGGGAAGCGGGTGGCATCCAGCGGGTAGGCCGCGTCGCCGAGGCGCACGGCTTCGGTCAGGGCCGAGTACTCGCGGGCGTCGCCCTCGTTGGCCGTGAGCAGGTAACGCTGCCCGCCCACTTCAAAGGCGGCAATGGCATCGGGCTGGCGCATGCCTTTGATGGGCCAGTTGGCCAGCAGCACGTCCGGGGTCTGGTCGGAGGCATCCAGCGCGAAACCAGCTTGGGCGTGGTCCTGGTAGCCCACCGGCCGCAGGGCGGTAAACTGCTTAGTAGCGAGGTCCAGCGTGGCAATGGCATTGTTTTCCTGGAGCGTGATGTAGGCCAGCTGCGAGTTAGCCGACACGGCCACGTACTCCGGCTCCAGATCCTGGGCCACGGTGCTGGGCGCGGCCGGGGTACCTCCGTACAGCCGGATGCCCTGCTGGCGCAGCGCGGCAGCCTGCCCGTTGTAGCCCGCAAAGCCCGCGGTAGTTACGCTGGCCTGCGTGACGCCGGCCACTTTCCCGCTGAAATCAATTATCGACACCGAGCCCTCGGGGTCCAGGGAGTAGTCCGACTTCGGCTCGCCCTCGTTGGCGGTGAGGATAAGCTTCCCGTTCGGCGAGAAGGTAATCATGTCGGGCATGGCCCCCACCGTTACCTGCTTCAGAAACGTGCCGTTCTGGTCGAAGAATACCACCGAGCCGTTCTGCTGGGGGTCGGTATTTTCGATGGCGCAGGCCACTACCCCCTCGCGCACCGCCACCGAGTTGATGCCGCCGTAGGGCTTGATGTCAATGGACGCCACGGCCACGGGTACGCCCGAAGCGGGTAGACTCAGAATATCCAGCTTGCCGCCCACGGAGTTGGCCACGTACAGGCGCTGGGTGCTGGGGTCGTGGGCCACAATTTCGGCTGAGTTGGTGCCCGCCGCGCCGTTCTGGTAGGAGCCCAGGCGGTTGAGCGTGAGGTTGCGCTCCTGCACCGGGGCGGCGCTTTCATTGTCCTTGATGTACACCAGCACCTCCGTGGCGCCGGCGGCCAGAGTGGCATTGGTGGGGTTCTGGAGCTTCAGGGTAAAATACTCCGCTCCTTCAGCCAAGGCGTCATCCGTAATCGGGACGGTGAGCGTCTGCGCGTTGTTGGCAATAGCCGGGAAGGTCAGCGTTTGGGTAGCGGCATAGGTGAAATCCTGGCCGGCGGTGGCAGTTCCCAGGCCGGGCACCAGGGCCACTTCCACGGTGGTAGCCACGGTAGCCGAGGGGTTGGTAATGCTCACCGGAATACTCACGGTGCCCGCATTTTCATTGACTACCACCGAGGCCGAGGCCAGGCGCAGCTCGGGTACTACTACCGGCGTAGTGGCAGAACGGCCCAGCTCCACCTCGTCCCAGGCCGCCCAGTCGTCGTTGCCGTTCTGCTTGGCCGCCAGGCGCAGGCGCACGTGGGTAGCCGTGGCGGGCACGGCTACGGTTACCGTTTGGTAGGCGCGGGTGTCTTTGCTGAGTTGGATGTAGGTTTTGGTGGCGGGCCAGGTGGTGCCATTGTCAAACACCACTGCGTAGGCTAGGGAATCAGCACTGCTGCCACTATCAAAGCCATTACTGAAAAACCGAAACGACACCTGGTTGGCCGCCGCGCTACCACTTTGAATGGCCACCGGCGCAAAATCCAGGTAGTGCCACGTGGGCTGGTCGTTGGTGACGGGGTTCTGCAAATCCTGCATAGCCCAGAGCAGGGCCCCGGCCGCCGGCACGGCCTGCACCCCGCTGCTGCCGGTAGTGCCCACGCTGGCTACCGGCGCCCAAATGTCCGAGAGGCTGGGGAAGTTGTAGGTGGCCGGGGTAGCCGTGAAGCTCCAGGTGTCGGCGGCGGTGCTTTCGAAACCCTGCCGAAGCGTTTGGGCCAGGGCTTGGCCATTGAGCAGCAGGCCCAGAAACGACAGGCTCGCCCATTTGGGTAAAGGTTGGTGCATTCCAGGAAAGGGTTGGTGAAGGAATTCGCCAAAGCTACCGGGGCACTGTTAGGCCATTTTTACCAGGCAGTTACCGAATCGTGAAGCCCGGGTTGCAAGCCTGCTCCCACTTGCTCCCCCGCCAAAAACCGCCCATACCAGCGGCCCGAATCCTTGATGGTGCGCCGCTGGGTTTCATAATCCACGTGCACCAGCCCAAAGCGCGGCCCGTACCCCTCGGCCCACTCAAAGTTATCGGTGAACGACCAGGCAAAATAGCCCTCCACTGGCACGCCCTCCTGCCGGGCCCGCAGCACCTGCCCAATACAGGCTTGCAGATACGCCTGCCGGGCCGCGTCGGGCACCCGCCCCATCAGGTTGGGGTGGTCGGGAAAGGCGGCGCCGTTTTCGGTAACCAGCAGGCGGGGCGCGTTGGGGTAGGCCGCAAACTGCCGGAGCATGTGGTAGAGGCTTTCGGGATACACTTCCCAGCCCATGTCGGTAAACGGCACGCCCCGGGCCGCAGCGCCCACCAGCCGGGCCCAGAGCAGCGGCACGTAGGGCGCGTGCCGCACCACCTCGCGGGTGTAATTCTGCACGCCGAGGAAGTCGAAGGCGAAGGGTAAGCGGGCTTCGTCGCCGGGCTGGTGGTACCGGTCTAGCCAGCTCAGCACAGGCAAATCGGCCACGGGGTAGCCCAGGCCCAGGGCGGGCTCCACAAAGAGGCGGTTGAGCAGAGCGTCGGCGCGGCGGGTGGCGCGCTCATCCCGGGCCAGGCCAGGGCGGGCAGGCGTTACGTAGGAGCAGGAAAATGTAGTACCGATCTGGGCCGAAGCTGGCAGCGCGGCCCGTAAGGCCCGGCCGCCCTCGGCCTGGGCCAGGGCGGCGTGGTGGGTAGCGGCCAGGAACGCGCCCAGATTGCGCCGCCCCGGTGCGTGTACGCCCAGCAGGTGGCCGGCCCCGGTAAATACCATGGGCTCGTTCAGCACCATCCAGTGCTGCACCCGGTCGCCGAAGCGGGCGGCCAACAGCTCCACGTACTCCGTAAACCAGTCCACTACGCTGCGGTTGGTCCAGCCCCCCAGCTGCTGCAAAGCCGAAGGCAAATCCCAGTGGTAGGCGGTAAGCCAGGGCGTGATGCCCTGCTCCAGCAAGCCATCAATCAGGCGGTCATAAAACCCTATTCCCTTTTGGTTAATACTACCCTTCCCAGTCGGCAAAATTCGCGTCCAGGCTACAGAAAAGCGAAAATCAGCTATACCCATTTGTTTTAACGATTGAATATCCGCGGGCCAGCGGTGGTAGAAGTCGGTGGCTACGTCGGCGGTTTCGCCCCGCTTAATGCGGCCCCGGCGGCGCACGAAATCATCCCAGATGCTGGGGCCTTTTCCATCCCGGTTCCAGGCTCCCTCCGTCTGGTAAGCCGCCGCCGACACGCCCCAGCGGAAGTCCGGCCCAAAGTCAGCTCGGGAAAAAGCAGCGGGGCCGGAAGCCGGATAAAACGCGGGAGGCAGCATGGGGAAGAGTGAAATTGTGAAGGCTGAAGTTGCGAAAGGCAAAGTGTGAAAGTTGGCACTACCAGAACTTCATGCTGAGCATGATGGGTAGTATGACAACGTCAGCACGCGAGATGCTTCGCCTCCGGCTCTGCATGAAGTTCCTACCAATTCCAGAGCAGCTTCGTTCTTTTGATGCCAGAAAATGGCGTTTTCAATTGGCCGCGCTTCACACGCTCAACTTCACAATTTCACCCTTCACAACTTCACCTGTAAAGCCCCTCCCCGCTTCCAGCAGCAGCTTATCCAGCACGGCGGCGGTTTCGTCGGGGTAGTCGACGGGCACGGGGCGGCCGTATTGCAGCCAGTGGTCCAGCACGGCCAGGGACTTATCCTTGAGATTTTTGACTACCGGAATACCCATTTGGGCCAGGGCGGCGGCGTTGCAGGCCTGCTCGTACTGTTGCTTCATGGGCAGCACCAGCAACTTCTTGCCCAGGTACAGCGCCTCGGCGGGCGTTTCAAAACCAGCTCCGCAGAGTACGCCGGCGCTCCGGGCTAGGCTATCGGTAAAGGCCGCCCCGCTCACGGGCCACACCTGCACGTTGCCGTGCTGGGCGGGCTGTGGGCTGTGCTTGCTGAACACCTGCCACTGCACCGTCCGGCTGAGGTAGCGCAGGCGGCGCACCAGGTTTTCTTCGTCGAAAGCGGGCAGATATACCGTGTAGTGGCCGTCGTTGCGGGGCGCCAGCTCCCGCACCTGCCGCCGGATTACGGGCGTGCTGATGTGGGGCTCGTAGCGCTGGAAGTGGAAGCCATAGTGGCGCGTGGCCGGCGCGTAGTGGCGCAGCACCGCCCGGCCCACCGGGTCGAAGGAAGCCGGCTGGGGCGCGTATTCGCTGAGCACGGCCGCCTGGTGGCTCAGGGCCACGCAGGGCACGCCCCGCTGCTGGCAGGCCCAGGCCGAAACCGGCTCAAAGTCGCTTATCACCAAATCGTACTTCTCCACGGGCAGCTGCCGTACTTCCCGCAGAAAGGCCTTGGAGTTCAGCTGCACGAAGGTTTTGACAAAGTTGATGCCCCCCTTCTTGCCGAAAATGAACCCCAGTCCGTGGCAGCGGTAGCGCACCGGAAACGGCAGCGGAATATCGGCGGGCGGCCCACTGACCAGCACATCCACCTGTCCCCGCTGCTGCAGGAGCGGCACCACCTCCAAAGCCCGGCTCAGGTGGCCGTTGCCGGTGCCCTGAATAGCGTACAAAATGCGCATGAAGCGAGAATAACAACGGAGAATGACTACTCCACCCCCATTTCGCGCAGCAACCCGGCCAGCAGTTCGGCCGGGGGCGCATCAGCAGCGGCTTCCGCTTCGTCGGGCTCGGTGGGGTGCGCGGGGGCGGGGTGCTGCATGCGGGGGTCGAGGTGGTAGTGGTAGAGCTGCCAGCCGGCTTCGGCGGTGTATTCCAGGGCCGTGAGGTTTTCCACCCAGTCGCCGGAGTTCAGGTAGCCGACTTCACCCTGGGCAGTAGTCAGGGGCTTGATTTCGGGGCAGTGAATGTGGCCGCAGGCGACGTAGCGGTAACCTTTGTCGGCGGCAATGGCGGCGGCGGTCTGCTCAAAGTCACTCACCAGGCTCACGGCGCTTTTCACCCGGTCCTTCACCGCCTTCGACAAGGCCACCCGAGGCCGCCCCAGCCGTACCAGGCCCCAGTTCACCAGGCGGTTCAGGAGAATCAGCAGGTCGTAGCCGTGGCCGCCCAGGCGGGCCAGCCAGCGCGAGTGGCGCATGGTCACGTCGAACACGTCGCCGTGAAACAGCCAGGTTTTGCCGTGGGGCAGGTCCAGCACCAGCTTGTTGTCGATGCGCAGCGCCCCCAGCCGGGTGCCGGCAAACTTGCGCAGCAGCTCATCGTGGTTGCCGGTGAGGTAGTGGATGCGGGTGCCTTTGGCCGCCAGCCCGGCCAGGTAGCGCACCACCCGCATGTGGGCCGGGGGCCAGTAGTTCTTGCTGAACTGCCAGATGTCCACAATGTCGCCGTTGAGCACCAGGACGCGGGGCCGCACGCTTTTCAGGTAGCGCAGCAGCTCGGGGGCGTGGCAGCCGTAGGTTCCCAGGTGCACATCGGAAATCACGCACACCTCCAGGCGCCGCCGGGCCGGCTTGCGCGGGGGCTTGCTGGCTGTGGGGAAGTCGTTCATAAAGCCGGGCGGGCCGTGAGGCTGGTGCGGGGCCGGGTGCGCCGCCTGGGGCCCAGGGCCATTACCGGGCCCTCCTCATCGGCGGCGTGGCTGAAGTGCCAGGGCAGCCGCACAGCGCCCACGGAGCGGAGGGCGTAGGCCAGCACTAGGGCCAGCTGAAACACGAAATAGGCTGCCGCGCGCCCCAGCCGGCGCAGCAACGAGAGGGCAATGGGAGTCCGCATGCTTTCTACCCGGTTGATCCACTGCAAAAGTCGGTGGGGCAGATGATGTCGGTATTAACGCCGAGTTACGGTTTCATCACGTTTGGCTGGTTGAGGTACTGCCCCAGCGGGCAGAAGGCGTAGCGGGTATGCTCAGAGTTGGCTTATAGATACGCCCTGGGGGGCACTGGAGGGCCACAACAATTGCCATACCGCGGCGTTACCGGCAAGCAAATGCCGCCGGTTGTTCCGGCCCCGACCTTCCCCACCCTGCTACCGTCTGCATGCTGGCATTTTACGAGTTCCACAAAGCCTACAACGGCCACACCATTCTGCGCCTGCCTGATTTTACCATCAACCCGGGCGTTTACTGGATTCGTGGCCATAACGGAGCGGGCAAAAGCACTTTCCTGAAGACGGTGGCCGGCATCCTGCCTTTCGAGGGAGATATTACCCTGGATAATCAGCTGACGCTCAAAAAGCACCCAACCGCCTACCGGAGCCGGGTAAATTTTGCGGAGGCAGAGCCGATATTTCCTGATTTTCTGACGGGTACCGAACTGATTCGCCTGTTCAAGTCGGCCAAGCAGGCCCCGGCCCAGCAGGAGGAGCAGTACGTGGAAAGCATGGGCATGGCCCCCTATGTATCAGACCCTATCAGCACGTATTCGAGCGGCATGCTCAAGAAGCTGGCCCTGGTACTGGCGTTTCTGGGCCGACCCCGCTGCATTCTGCTCGATGAGCCCCTGACCACGCTGGATGCCGACTCGCTGCCGGTGCTCTTTGCCTGGATTGCCGAGCAGCACCAGGCGGGTACTATGTTCCTGCTATCCTCGCACCAGGAACTGGAAAACGACCTGCTGCCCAACGTGCGGAAAATTGTGGTGGCCGGGGCTACGCTGCACCATACCGTATGAGTAGTGCCCACACCCGCGTACTCATCAAGGTGGTAGCCAAAGGCTTCTACCGGGCGCACACCGGCCTGCTCCTCTCCCTATTTATTCTGATTTTCAGCAACTTTTTCTATACCAACGTCCTCAACCAAACCCACCTCACGCCCGATCAAATCATTGAAACCGCCCTGAAGCTGGCCATATCCAGCGTCAGTGAGCCCCAGGGCGTGGCTATTTTTGCGGGGATAATGTGGGCGTACAGCGCCAAAACCTGGCAGTACGCCCGGGCCCGCCTGCAGGCCCCGGACGCGGCTTTTCTGTACTACAGCCTCAACGCCCTGCCTCAGCCCCGGCAGCTACGGGCCTGGGCCGCCGTGCAGCTTGCCATGTCGGTGCCGCTGCTGCTGATGGGGGCGTATGCCATGCTGGTAGGCGCGGCGTACGGGTACCGGCTGGTGCCGCTGCTCGTGCCGGCGTACCTGCTGGCCCTTACCGCGTATGGGGCCCAGGTTTATTTCCGCCTGACCAACAACCTGTACCCGGAGCCGACCTCCGCAACAAGCTCCCGGTGGCTGCGCGCCTGGCCCAAGCCCCTGTTCAGCCTGTTCCTGTTTGAGTTGCTAGGGCGGCAGCGCGTGGCATTTGTCGTGACCAAGGTAGCCGCGCTGGGCAGTATTGCCCTGCTTTTCGGCGTATTTCCCGGTGCTCATTCCGACCCACGGCTGCTGGGCGTGGTTGGGCTAAGCGTGGCCCTGATCCACGCGGTGCTGGTGTATCAGAGCCACGAGTTTGAGCTGACCTACCTGCGCTTCGCCCGCAACCTCCCGTACAGCAAAAACCAGCAATTTGGGCAGCAGCTGGCCCTGTACGGCTTACTGCTGCTGCCCGAAGCCCTGTACATCTTCGGTATTACCGCCCTCCCCCAGGCCCTGCTCGGGTTTTTGATGATGCTGGGCGTTACACTGCTGTTTAGGACCGTACTCTACCGTACGGGCCGCCGCACGAACCAGTACCTGCGGGTGGTATTCGGGCTGTTCATGGGGCTGCTGCTGCTCGGGCTGTTTGGGTACACGGCACCGCTGGCCATCGGCAGCCTGCTGGCCGCCTGGGGCCTGCACCTGCGCCACCGCCCCGCCGATTAGCTGCCCAGTACCTACGCCCTGACAACCAAGCCCTTCAGTATCTGACATCAGGGATTGGTCTGATCTGAACTACTTCCTGCCGCTTTCCCGTGGTCATTGGCCGAAACCTGCGGCCGCGGGCCGGGCATTCTGTATCTTTGTAGCCTCCAAAATTTGCCGTTATCTTAATTCGCCTTTTCACCTTCTCAGATGAAGAAACTTCTCCTCCTCGCCATTCTGGTGCTGAGCACACTGGCTGCCTCGGCCCAGTATATGCCTGGCAAGCCCCGTAAAAAATACACTTTCCCCAAAAAGGACGAGGAAAGCCCCTACGTGCTGAACGTCACCAAAAACACAGATGAGGACGCCGAGGTAGACGCCTGCGTAACCCGCGTGGCCTACCGCCCCTACAGCATGCTGCTCATGGAAATCAACGAGCTGAAGCGCATGAACAATTGGGCCGATACCACCTACCAGCGCCGCTTTACCCAGCTGCCCGCCGGGGGCCAGCTCACCGTGACCATGTACCGCCGGGGCGCACCCAACGCCGACCCGGCCTATCTGAGTCTGGTAGCCAAGGATAAGGAAGGTAAGGAGGTGCTGAACGTACCGGGTCTGACGGCCGGCAATGGCCGCTTCTGGAACCGGGACTTATACATGAGCAAGCGCACTATACCATTTGTTAAAGTCGAAGCCCCCCAGGATATCACCCTGGTTATCAATGATGCTAAAACCAAGCAGAACTTCGAATACATCATCAAAGCGGAGTAACAAACCAGCACAACCAAATGTAAAAACGCCTTGGCTCCGGTGGGAACCAAGGCGTTTTTTTGTGTGCGGCGCAGGGCCTGGCTCATTTGCACTGCTCCCCCGCTACAAGTGCGGGCTCTGCCCTATGGTTGCTGCTCCTGATGCGGGAACCTTACTGTGTGGCTTCCCGCAGGCGGGCCCACTGCACGGCAATAATGGTTTTGGCATCCTCGAAGGCCGCTTGCCACAGCTCCTCGGCCCGGAATAGCACGGCCTCGATTTTCTCGTTTTCCTCGGCCAGGCCTCCTCCTTGCCCCGACTGCTGGCTGACCTCGGCGTAGAACACGGTTATGACCTCGGCGCTGGTGCCGGGCGAGGGCAGCATGCGGGTGATGAGTTCCAGCCGGTCTACGTCGTAGCCCAGTTCCTCGTGTATTTCGCGGCGAATGGCGGCCTGGGGCTCCTCCTCCCCGTCAATCATGCCAGCGGCCAGCTCCACAATTTCGTCCTCGGGCCCAATACGGTACTGGCGCGTGAGAACGTACTGCTGGGTGCCGGTGTGATACACCAGGGCGGCCACGGCCTTGCCCGGCTCAAACCGTTCCCGCCGGAGCACATCGGGGCCATCCTGCACTTGCAGCTGGCTGAGTTTGTAATGCCCATCGTAGGCTATTCGTCGGTCGATAACGTGCATAATGCGGTAGTAAGTGGGAGAAGAAGCGAAAGGTAGGGAGTTGCCGTATACGGTGCCCAGAAGCCCGGCGCTTTGCTGAGAGAACAGTTTTTCGCCTCGGAAAGCGGCTTCCAATTAAAAACCCGACCTTTGCGGGCTCTTCTATAGCAGTATCATCTCCGCGGCCCGAGCGGCCCGGCTTTTTCCCCCTCGATGTCGTTCGACGAACTCAACCTGATTGAGCCCATCCTGAGTGCTTTGCACGAGGAAGGCTACGTTACCCCCACGCCTATCCAGCAGCAGGCCATTCCACAGGTGCTGGAAGGCCACGATTTGCTGGGCATTGCCCAGACCGGCACCGGCAAAACGGCCGCCTTTACGGTTCCCATTCTTCAGATTCTGCACCAGACGGCCCAGGTAGAGCGCCACGCGCCCGGCCGCATTCGTTGCCTGGTGCTCACGCCTACCCGCGAGCTGGCCATTCAGATTGGGGAAAGTTTCCGGGCCTATGGCCGCCACCTGCCTAAGCTACGCTCCACCGTTATTTTTGGGGGCGTAGGCCAGCACCCGCAGGTGCAGGCCCTCAAGCGCGGCGTCGAAGTGCTCATTGCCACGCCCGGCCGCCTGCTCGACCTCATGAACCAGGGCTTTATCGACCTGCGCAACATTGAGGTGTTTGTGCTGGACGAGGCCGACCGGATGCTGGACATGGGCTTTATCCACGATATCAAGCGGATTCTGCCCAAGCTGCCCAAGCAGCGCCAGACGCTGTTTTTCTCGGCTACCATGCCCGGCCAGATTCAGGAGCTGGCCAACAGCATCCTGCGCCCCAACCCGGTGAAAGTGACCGTGACGCCCGTGTCGAGCACGGCCGATACCGTGACCCAGGCCGTGTACATGGTGGAGAAAAACGACAAGCCCGACCTGCTGGAGCACGTACTTAAGGACAAAGCCATCCGGCGGGTGCTGGTGTTCACGCGCACCAAGCACGGGGCCGATAAAGTGGTCCGGACCCTGGAGAAAGCCAACATCAAGGCCGAAGCCATCCACGGCAATAAGTCGCAGAACCACCGGCAGCGCGCCCTGAGCAACTTCAAGGCGGGCGCTACCCGCGTACTGGTGGCTACCGATATTGCCGCCCGGGGCATTGACGTGGACGAGCTGACGCACGTAGTAAACTACGAAATTCCCAACGAGCCCGAAACCTACGTGCACCGCATCGGCCGCACCGGCCGCGCCGGTGCCGATGGCATGGCCCTGTCCTTCTGCGACGACGAAGAACGGGCTTACCTGCAGGATATCCAGAAGCTGATTCGGCGGCAGATACCCGTCATTGAGGACCACCCCTACTTCTCTTCCGCCGTGGCACCGGTCCCTCTATCGGGTGGCCCCGCCATTAAGCGGCCCAAGGGCCCGGCAGGCCGTCCGGCCCGCCCCGGCCGGGGGCAACAAGGTGGCGGCGAGGGTGGCCGCCGCGAGGCAGGCGGGCAAGCCCGCTCGTCTGAACGCTCCGCAGCTTCCGGTAGCCGGGAAGGCCAGCGCAGTAATTCAGCGGGCGGTCAGTCAGGCGGAGGGCGCCCGGCGGGCGGCACTGACGCTACTGGCCGAAGCGGCCGGCGGCCCTTTCGGGGTAACCGATAGGCCTTAGCTCTTATTCTTCTTTCTCCAACGCGGCGCAGCTACTTATATAGCTGCGCCGCGTTGGTGTAACGGCGGTAAGCTTAATAGGCTGGCAATGAAACAAAAGCCGGGGTTTGTGGCTTTATGGGAGGTAAGTGACACCCATTATTCCCTCTTCTATGGCCCACTCCACTCTTCCCGTCATTCAGGCCCTGCGTACCACGGCGCAACGGCTAGCCACGGAAGCTCCGTACGAATGGGGCCACATGGGCAGCTGCAACTGCGGGCACCTGGCCCAAACCGTTACGGCCCTGCCCAAGGGCGAAATTCACGCCCGCGCCATGCAGCGCTACGGCGACTGGGACCAGCAGCTGCGCGACTATTGCCCCACCAGCGGTTTGCCTATTGATGAGACTATCGATGCCATGCTGGCCCTAGGCTTCAGCCGCCAGGACCTGGCCCACCTGGAGCGACTTTCCGACCCTTTTATTCGGGCGGCCATTCCGTTTGAGCGCCGCAATGCGCTGCGTCACAACCAGCGCGATGATGTGGTGCTCTACCTGCGGACTTGGGCCTCTTTGCTCGAAGTTGAATTGGTAGACAAGCTCCCTCTGCCTGACTTCACCCCGGCCCGGCTGGTTGAGACGGTGTAGAGGCTGGTTGAGAATAGCAGCACGCACAAAAGCCCCGTCGGTTTGCACCGGCGGGGCTTTTTCGTATGATGGCTTCTACCAGAAGCTAGTAAGCCTAGTAGTTCACGTCGCTGCGCTGCGCTTCCCGGTACCCCTCAGGGCGGTGGCTGCGCTTATAGGCGGCATCAGCGTTGGGGTCTTTCTCCGCGTCGGGAGCTTGCGAGCAGGACGACAGAAACAGCGAGGCGCCAGCGGCGAACAGAAAGAGCAGACGGAAATTTTTCATGACCCAAAGGTACGCACCGCCTCCAAACGGGGCAAGCATTTACGGCGGGCTTATCCTCACTAACCACCTTTCTACAAAATAACATTTGTATCACATAGCTATACCAGCAGTTGGCAACCCGCCCCTATTTACAATCATGCACTCTTACTCTCCGCTACAGAAGATTCCATGTGCCTTCTTGATGAGAATTGCATCTGTAAATAGGTTACGTATAGCTCGCAGTGCTGTGTATTTCTGCTGACTTACCCTTGCCGCTTGCCGACCCTGCACCTCTTACCTATAATGCTATAATCACCCTGTAAGGAGCAACAAATGAATTATATCTTTTTGATGATGCCTGCACGTCAAAATATTTAGCATAGCAAGCGGGTTTAAGGCTCTAGCTTGCAGGATATATATTGATTTCAACAAATATAATCCAATGCATATAACACGACAGACTGGCCAACTACATAATCATTCATCAACACTTGATATCAACCTCAATTATTATTTGACTTACAGATAGTTACGAATTCATATAACGCAATACTAATAATCATCTTAGCATTGCCTGCATTAGTATAAATACTATTGTAAGCACCTTAAATCAACAGTCATAAACAAGCAGTATATAGGGCGCTCAACCTTGCCTAAAATTCGCAGATGTGAGACCTGACAAATTGCACTCCGCAGCTATGCATCAGCTTGGAATGGAGCCTCTTTGTTGCCTACTCGGGCTGATAGTCTGAAAAGGTACCGTCTTGGTAGAAGATGACGATACGGCGAATGCGCTTGCCCGGCTCAGCCAGGCTTTTAGCAAGCATAGCGTCAGGAGACGGGGCCGCAGCCTTGCCTGTATGGCTGGCCTCCGTACCGGCTAGGGAGGAAGGGCTACCGGATTCCGCTGCTACTGGAGCCGCGGGGGAGGATATTGCAAGCGGCGGTACCTCTGCCTGCAAGGGCAGTTCTGCCAGTAGTTGCTCCGGAACCCTTGCTGAAGGTTCTGGAGTCTCCATACGAGCCAATTTAGCGGGCTCAGGAGCCTCTACGGCTACGGGCGGGCTAGGAAGAGAGGGCGCAGCTTCACGCTTGGCAGGAACAGCGGCTTTAATAGTGGGCTCCGCCTCTCGCATTCCGCCAGTACCGGTGAGCAACCAAGTGGTCGATAGGTTTGGAAAGGCTGAGAGAATTTTCTGCACCACCTCCAGGCTAGGCTTGTTGCGCCCACTAAGAATATGGCTTATAACTGGCCGTGATACGCCAATAACATCTGCAAATTGGGTAGAAGACAGCTGTTGCTCTGACAACAGCAACCGTATCCGGTCAAGCATGAGGGGTAGAAATGGATTTACAAATGTAAGAATAATACTGAAGCCGCATGTCGTACCTTTGCGTGGTTAACAAATGACACTAACGGTTTACATAGGTTACATATGTATTGAACACCAAATACAGTTTACACATGTTAATACATTTGTAAATAACCGGCCGCCTGGACTTACTCCTTTAGGTATGCAGCTCTGGATGGTTCATAAGGCTTGGCGGATATTATATCAATGGCCGTTGCACTCTCTGCCTAGCCCACTATCCTGACTGGTTGATCATCCTCAGCTAGCTTGCCAGCGCGCCTGCGGTAGAGAGCCAAACTCAAGTATTGTATATAAAGCTATATTCCAGACGGGGCGCGTACCTGATACGGGCGCATAAAAAAGCGCCCCCGCCAACCGGCAGAACCGGGGCGGGGGCGGCTATAATAGGGCGGAAGTTGGCCGCTAGCTACCTAATTAAAATACTCTTTGGCCAGCGCTTTGTCGTGTCCGTAGATGTCGTCGCGGAAGTGTATTTTGCCCGCGTCGTCTACCCAGGTGGTGAAGTATACCAAGTACACGGGTAGCTTCTCGGGTAGGGTTACATACTTCTCCCGGCGCCCCGCAATGGTATCCATAATAGCGGTCCGGTCCCAGCCTGGCTTATCACGCAGCAGGTATTCGGCCAACTTAATAGGCTCGGCTACCCGCACGCAACCATGGCTGAAGCCGCGCTTGGTCTGGCTGAACAGCTCGTCGTGAGGGGTGTCGTGCAGGTAAATATCGTTAGAGTTGGGGAAGATAAACTTCACGTCGCCGAGGTCGTTTTTGGGACCGGGCCGGCGGCGCAGGGTGTACTTCCACGTCTTGGGAGTCAGGTTGGCCCAGTCAACCGAGGACGGATCGATGGGCGTGGCCTTGGCACCCCACCCCTTCACAACTTCCATATCCAGACGGTCAAGGGTGGCCTGGGGGTTAGCGGCCAGCTTCGGACGAAGCTCTTTGTCGATGATGCTGTAGGGCACATTCCAGTAGGGAGCCAACACCACGAACTCCATTTTGTCGCTGAAAACCGGCGTTGCGTTCAGCGTTTTTCCCACAATCACGGGCATCGTGAAAACCTCTTTGTTGTCTTCCACTACGTGCAGCGTGTACTCCGGAATGTTCACCAACAGGTAGCTGGCCTCAAATTTTTTCGGAATCCAGCGCCAACGCTCCATGTTCAGCATGATCTGGTCGATTCGCTGATTAACCGGAATATTGAGTAGCCGCAGGGTTTCGCCCGCTACAATACCGTCGGGCTTCAGGCCATTATCAGTTTGAAATTCCTTTACTGCTGCCACCAACTCGGAGTCATATTTTACGGCTGCCGGGGCAGCGGTGGCTGGCTGGCCAGGCTTGTTGGATACGGCTACAGCCGGAGTAGCGGTGGCGGCCGTAGCCGTTGGAGCAGCTGCATCCTGGCCTAGCAAGCGGGCCCGTAAAGCAGCCACAGCCGGCGAAGCGTCCCCTGGTTTCAGGCGGGTACCGGCCGGCAGCGTCGCCCATCCCCCATTGCGCTGAATGGTCCGGTAGCCCGACAGTGCCTTGCGCAGGCGGTCATACTCTGGGTGCAGGGGTTCAAAATCGTAGTAGCCATAGGTGCTTTCCCGCTCCTTAAGAATGGTCATGAGCGCCTTGTGCAGCTTGATTTTGTTGCGCTTGATGTTCCAGTCGATGGCCTTCACCGCGCGCGGATCAACCGTACCCCGGTAAAAATCAGAGGCATAGTTGAAGTACGTGCCCGATAGAGCCACGTCAATCTCCTTTTCCAGGGTATTACGGCGGGTTGAGTCACCTTGGGCAGCCTCCAGGTCACTGAAGAGCTTATCGAAGTCCTTGGTTTTGTATTCTTTCGGATCTAACCCTTCATCGGCGGCTTTGTTGATGACGCCGAGCAGGGTGCGGGCCTGGGGCACTAGCTCGTGGTTACGGAACCAGCCAAGGCGGAAGTCTCGCTCCCGGTAAAATTTCTTGGCCCACTCCGTCTGATCTTTGAACTTGGGCTCGGCGGCCATGTACTTTATAATGTACACGCTGTCGAGCTTGGGCTGGGCACCGCCGGCTTTAGTGAGGCCGTCGGGCAGGGCGTCTTTCAGCTGCGCCTTCTGATCCTGACTGCAGGACACCGCCGAGGTGCACAGCAGCAGGCCCAGCAGCCAGCAGCAGAAGGTGGTAAAAAAAGTAGGACGGTGGGGTGCGTGCATGAGAGAGAAAAGGCAGGAATGTAACATCAGTACGCTAACCGCCGGTTCCGGAGGAGTTACGGCAGTCAGGGCGTTGTACTGAATTCGGTAGTGCGGAGTTGTCGCGCTGCCTGTTCCGGCCAAAGGGCGCAAGTTAGAGCTTTTGCCTTCACCTTTGTTTATCTGCCGGCGCTACTTTTCCCGTATTGCTAGCAGTGCCCGGGCAGCCCCCTTTCTACGCTTGGGTGGGGGCCAGCTGTTTTCCTCCTCCTTCCAATCCCTAATGCCTCATCCCCCACTTCCTACCGACCCACACAGTTGCGCCCGCCCCCAGGAGGTCAGCGTGCATCATCTGGCTCTGGAACTGACCGTAGATTTTGCCGCCCGCGTGCTGCGAGGCATGGCTACCTGGCAGCTCACTCACTCAGCCCCTACTGCCACCGAGCTGGTACTCGACACCCGGGGCCTGCACATTGAGCGGGTAACGGTGAATGATTCCCCGGAAGGTGTTGCGTTTACACTCGGCCCCGAGGATCCAGTTTTGGGCCGGGCACTACACATTCCGCTCACTCCCGCCGCCACTGCCGTCAGCATCCACTACCAGACGGCACCCGCGGCGGCAGCATTGCAATGGCTCGGCCCCGAGCAAACGGCCGGCCGCCAGCATCCTTTTCTCTTCACCCAGTCCCAGGCCATTCTGGCCCGCACCTGGCTACCCTGCCAGGACTCGCCCGGGGTACGCTTCACCTACGAGGCCCGGGTACAGGTGCCCCCGCATTTGCTGGCGCTGATGAGTGCCGAGAACCCGCAGGAGCGTAGTGCCACCGGCCAATACCACTTCCGGATGCAGCAGCCCATACCGGCCTACCTGATGGCACTGGCTGTGGGCGACGTGCAATTTCAGGCGCTTAGCCCCCGCACCGGCGTGTACGCCGAGCCGGCCACCCTGCCCGTGGCGGCTACTGAGTTTGAAGATCTGGAAAACATGGTGGCCGCCGCCGAGGACCTGTACGGCCCCTACCGCTGGGAGCGGTACGACTTGCTGGTGCTGCCTCCCTCCTTCCCGTTCGGGGGAATGGAAAATCCCCGGTTAACTTTTGTAACCCCCACTATTCTGGCCGGTGATAAAAGTCTGACCAGCCTGGTAGCCCACGAATTGGCTCATTCCTGGAGCGGCAACTTGGTTACCAACGCCACCTGGAACGACTTCTGGCTGAATGAGGGCTTCACGGTGTACTTTGAGCGACGCATCATGGAGCGCCTTTACGGCCGCCCCTACGCCGATATGCTGCAGGTGCTCGGCCATACATCCCTGCACCACACCTTACAGGAGCTGGGTCCTGAAAGCCCCGATACCCACCTGCACCTCAATCTGGCCGGCCGCGACCCGGACGAGGGCCTCAATGACATTGCCTACGAAAAGGGAGACTATCTGCTTCTAACTTTGGAGCACCTAGTGGGCCGTCCGGTCCTCGACACTTTTATAAAGGAGTATTTCGCGCGGCACAGCTTCCGGAGCATGGATACCGCCGCGTTTGTGCAGTATCTGCGCCAGGAGTTGCTCAGCCATTACCCGGGCCTAGAGGAAAAGCTGCAACTGGATGCCTGGATATACGGGCCCGGTATTCCGGCCATAGCTCCGCCGGTTTCGTCGGAGCGGTTTGCGGCGGTAGACGCGGCCGTGCACAGCTGGCAAGGGGGCACTCCGGCGGCGGAGTTGACTACTCTCGGCTGGAGCAGCCACGAGTGGGTGCACTTCCTGCACGGGCTACCGGCCAGGTTACCGAAGGCACGGCTGGCCGAGTTGGATGCCGCCTTCGGGTTTACCAATTCCGGCAACTCCGAAATTCTGGCGGCGTGGTTTCCGCTCACCATTGCCGCCAGCTACACTCCCGCCGACGAGGCTCTGCACCAATTTCTGACGCGGGTAGGCCGGCGCAAATTTCTGACCCCACTCTACCGGGCCCTGCTGGCCACAGCTGGCGGCCCGGAGCGGGCCCAGTCTATTTACGCGCAGGCCCGCCCAAATTATCACGCCGTTGCCTCCGTTACCTTTGATGCTCTGTTGGGCCGCCCTACCGAACAGACTGGTGCAACCAGGAGCCAATAGCCTACTTTTATGGCTCTGCTGCTTCCCTAAGCTACTGTTGTGCTTGCGGTGAGCGGCGTCTAATCGTTCATTTTTTACGTTCACGAGAACGAGGCGTGGCCCGAAGCTTGCTTCTACTGCCCGATTGTACGCCGTCGGCCCCGGCACCCCAACTGGGCCGCCGCGTTTCTTGTGTCTAAGTTTATTTTCGCCTTGAAAAATCAAAAACCGCTCGGTAAGCTCATTGCTATTGGAGGCAACGAGGACAAGGGCACCTACCCCAACCCCCGCACCAAAAAGAAGTACTACCTCAATTTTTTTGAGCTGGGCATTCTGAAGCGTGTCATTCTGGAATCGGGCAAGGAGGACCCGCAGATTGAGGTGATTACCACGGCCTCTATGATTCCGGAGGAAGTAGCGCGCATTTATCTGTCTTCGTTCACCATGCTTAACTGCAATAATGTGAACATCATGGATATCCGCACCCGCGAAGATGCCCTGCAGCCTCAGTACGTGGAGCGCCTGCGCCGCGCCGATATTGTGATGTTTTCGGGGGGAAATCAGTCCCGCCTCACCGATATGTTCGGCAACACCGAGTTTTTGGCTACGCTCACCCAGCGCTACCACGAAACGCCCAACTTTATTATTGCCGGCACTTCAGCCGGAGCCGTAGCCATGTCTAAAACCATGGTGAAGGGCGGCAGCGTGCCGGATGCGCTGATGAAGGGAGCCGTGAAAATGGGCACTGGCCTGGGCTTTCTCGACAACGTGGTCATTGACTCCCACTTCGTGAAGCGGGGCCGCTTTGGCCGCCTGCTGGAAGCAGTGGCCCTGCACCCCAAGCTTATCGGCATCGGGTTGGGCGAGGATACGGGCGTGCTCATCACCGAGGGCAACCAGTTGGAGGCCATCGGCTCCAACCTGGTCATCATCATGGACGGGCACAAGCTGGAACACAACAATGCCGCTGCTGCCAAAAAGGGAGAGGCCATATCTATCGAGAACATGCTGCTGCATGTGCTGGTAAAGGGCAACCTCTACGATGTAACCCAGCGGGAATTCTACCCGGATTTCAAGCTGCGCCAGCAGGCCGCCGAATCGGAGCGCCTTACGGCGGGCAAGAGTGCTAACGCCCCGGCACCAGCAGGATAGTAAGTTTTAACCAAATGCAAAAAAGCCCTTATTCTTGCTGAATAAGGGCTTTTGTCGTTTATCCAAATGCTGTAGGACTGGCTAAAAATGCCGCTAGCAATTTGCTGCGCCTACTCCTTATATATACAGCTACCAAAACTGCAGGTATTGGCCCAAGCTCCACGTTCAGGTATTAGCCTTTATAAATGGCTACCCAAGGGTTGTTGTCAGCGGAAGTTTGCCAGGCCCGGTACATGCCCTCAGAATTGAAAGGCAGGGCCACATTGCCGGCGGCATCTACGGCTACTAAGCCCCCCTCCCCACCTATCGGGGCCAGTTTATCGTGCACCACTATGCGGCAGGCTTCGGCCAGGCTCAGGCCCCGATATTCCATCAGGCAGCTGATATCATGGGCCACCACGGCCCGCAGGAAAAACTCGCCGTGCCCGGTGCAGCTGATAGCGCAGGTGCGGTTATCGGCAAAGGTGCCGCTGCCGATGATGGGCGAGTCGCCGATGCGGGAGAACTGCTTGTTGGTCATGCCGCCGGTGCTGGTGGCGGCGGCCAGGTTGCCTTGCTGGTCTAGGGCTACGGCCCCTACCGTGCCCATTTTCTTTTTAGGGTCTTCGTGCGTAGGGTTGGGGAAGGCGGCGGGCTCAGCTACGGGCGCTGCCGTTTCGGGGTGCAGAGTTTCGGAGTGGTCGAGGCGCATGCGTCCTTCCTGCAGGGCCTCCTGCAACTGGTCGTAGCGCTGCTGGGTGAAAAAGTACTCCTGCGGTTGGGTGGGCAGGCCGTGCAGGCGAGCCAGCTCATCGGCCCCGGGCCAGGCCAGCAGCACATGTTCTGTTTTCTCCATCACCAGGCGGGCGGCCCGGATGGGGTTTTGCACGGTGCGGGCTCCGGCCACGGCTCCGGCCGCCCGGTTGCGGCCATCCATAATGGCGGCATCCATTTCGTGGTGGCCATCGTGAGTGAATACCGCGCCCCGGCCGGCATTAAACAACGGGCAGTCCTCAAGGCTGCGCACGGCTTGCTCCACGGCATCCAGCGCGGCCCCACCCTGCCGGAGCACGCCGTAGCCAGTTTCCAGTGCGGCCTGCAGCGCCTGGCGGTACGCGTGTTCTTTTTCGGGGGTCATGAGGGCGGGCGAGATGGTGCCGGCCCCGCCGTGCAGGGCCAGAGCGAAGGGAGCAGTCATGGGCAAAAAAAGTTGGTGGGTGGGCAAAAACGCAAGGTAAAGGTAGTCAGGCAACGGGCTGGAAATGGCCTAACCCGACAGGAACGAACCGCGTTTTTTTTCGTAGGTTTGGTTTACTGTTTTCAACTCCCCAACATATTTCATTCTTATGGCTTACGAAGCTACCGGCCGCCTGCACGAAATTTTCGACGAACAGCAGGTGAGCGAAAAATTCCGCAAGCGCGAGTTCGTGCTGGAGGTCGTAGACGGCCAGTATCCCGAGCATATCAAGTTCCAGCTGGTGCAGGACAAGACGGCCCTCATCGACTCCTACAAAATTGGCGACGAGGTAAAAATCTCCTTTAACCTGCGGGGTCGGGGGTTCAACAAAAACGGCCAGATGCTGTACTTCACCAACCTGGAGGCCTGGCGCATTGAGTCGGCCGCAGGCGGTGCCTCGGCTCCCCAAGGTGGTGGCTTCCAGCAGCAGGCTCCCCGGGCTGCTGCCCCCGCCCAGAACTCCAACCCCAATCTGCGCGCTTCGGCCGCTCCCATTGCTTCGGACGACGACAACGACCTGCCTTTCTAAGCTTAAAAAAGCTGCTGGCTGAGAGCTATTAGCTGTCAGCTTTTCGGCAGTCTTGCCTCTTAAAAGCCGCTTCCGTATGTCGGAAGCGGCTTTTTTTAGTTGCTAGTTAGCAGTTTTCAGTTATGAGCACTCAGCCGATGACTACTAACTAACAACGAGCACCGAACAACCCAGATACATGCATACGCTGCAACAACTCCGCGCCGGCGAACTGGCCGGGGCTACCCGCCTCGACCTGCGCGAGGGGCTATCCGAATTTCCCCGGGAAATTTTCGAGCTGGCTGATACGCTGGAAATCCTCAACCTCTCGGGCAACGCTCTGCGGGCTCTGCCGGCTGATTTGCCTCGCCTACGTAAGCTGCGGATTCTGTTCTGCTCCGAAAACCAGTTTACGGAAGTACCGTCCGTGCTGGGTCAATGCCCGGAGTTGAGCATGGTAGGTTTCAAGGCCAACCAGATTCACACCCTGCCCGGCGAGGCACTGCCGCCCCGGCTTCGCTGGCTGATTCTGACGGATAATCAGCTCACGGCACTTCCTGCGGAAATTGGCCGCTGCAGGGAGCTGCAGAAGCTGATGCTGGCCGGCAACCAGCTGCGGGAATTGCCGCCGGAGCTCGGCCAGTGCCACCAACTGGAACTGCTGCGCCTGGCGGCCAATCAGCTTACTGCCTTGCCTGGCTGGCTGCTGCGGCTGCCCCGCCTGAGTTGGCTGGCCTACGCTGGCAACCCGTTCGCGGTGGCATTTGAAGAAGCCGCATTGGCCCTATCCCCCATCCGGGAGATTAGCTGGGATGAAATTGAACTACAGCATGTGCTGGGCGAAGGAGCTTCGGGTATAATTTCTCAGGCCACTTGGCAAACCACGCCGGTAGCGGTGAAGCTGTTTAAAGGTGCCGTCACCAGCGACGGTTTGCCGCATAGCGAAATGGTGGCCTGCATTCGGGCTGGCACTCACCCCCACCTGATTCCGGTATTGGGCAAAGTGGTGCGGCACCCGACTAATGCCGAGGGCTTGGTACTGGAGCTCATCAGCCCGGAGTTCGGCAACCTGGCCGGGCCGCCCAGCTTCAGCACCTGCACCCGCGACGTGTACGGGGCGGACACCACTTTCAGCTTGGCCACCGTAGTGCGCATTACCCAGGGTATTGCCGCAGCTACGGCCCATTTGCACAGCCGGGGAATTTTGCACGGCGACTTGTACGCACACAATATCCTGGTTGCCGCAGATGGTGGCAGCTTGCTGGGTGATTTTGGGGCCGCGGGTTTCTTTAACCCAGCTTCGTCAGCGGCGGCAATGCTGCAACGTTTGGAAGTACGGGCCTTTGGCTGCCTGCTGGAAGAGTTGTTGGATCTGTGTTCGGAGGCTACACCCGACAACCCAACTGCTCAGTACCTGCGGGGGTGGCAGCAGCACTGCTTGCTGCCTTTACCAGAAGCGCGGCCGCTGTTTTCGGACATCAACCAGGCCCTGCAAGCCCTGCCGCTCCAGAGCAGTAATAGCTAACCTTCCGGGTCGGTGCTACGTCTCTATAGACCATAGTACGCGGCCGGTGTAGTGGTACTTTACCGCTGCTTCACTTTTCCTCTTGCCAAACCTATTTTTCTGTATGACAACCGTTTCTGTGCTGCCGCTGGCCGGAAAAACTGCCTTGATAACGGGAGCCACCAGCGGCATTGGGCTGGTAACGGCGCGGGAGCTGGCCCGGCGCGGGGCCCGGGTAGTGCTGGTGGGCCGCGACGCCGACAAAGCCGCCCGGGCTCAACAGGCTATTCAGCTGGCGGCCGGCCCCGAGGCGCTGGTGCACGTGAAGTGCTTTGACTTATCGTTGCTGCGGAACGTGCACCGCCTTGCCGGCGAGATGCACCAGGAATTTGAGAAACTGGATATCCTGATCAATAACGCCGGCATCATGCCCGGACATTTCGCCCTTACCGATGAAGGCCACGAGTTGTGCTGGGCTACCAACCACCTGGCTCCGTATGCCCTCACCAACCTGCTGCTGCCCCTGCTGGATGCGGCCGGCCGGGCCCGGGTGGTTACGGTATCGTCGGTGGCGCACTGGGTGGGCGAGATTGAACCCGACCGGAACGTGCGCAACTCCCCCGACAACTACAGCTGGCTCACGGCCTACGCCGACTCCAAGCTGGCGAATATTCTGTTTACCAAGGAGCTGGCCCACCGCCTTGATCTTACGGGCATCACCGCCAACTGCCTGCACCCCGGCCTGGTGGATACCGGCCTGATGCGCCCCGATACCTCGGCCGTAATGAAGGCCTTGTGGTGGATGGCCCGTCCCGCCATGACCTCGCCGGAACTGGGCGCGCAAACCACTCTGCACCTAGCCACCTCGCCCGAAGTAGCCAACCAGAGTGGGCGGTATTTTGCTAACTCCAAGCCGGCACGCTGCTCGGGCCGGGCCAGCAGCGCCCAGGAAGCCAGCCGCCTCTGGCGCATTTCGGCCGAGGAAACCGGGGTGGAATAAAAGAAAAGTAGGAGAGGAAAAAATATCCGCGTTTACGTAGGCCCATTGGGCGGCGTATCTGCTTTGACGTTTATCTTTTTCTCTTTGACTTTACTACCCATGACCGAGCTACTGGAGCTGATTAAACAGGGGGAAGGGGAGCGGCTGGAGTTCAAGCAGCGCACTACCCACCCTACCCGTATTGCCCGCACGCTCTCGTCGTTGGCCAACACCCATGGCGGGCGGGTGCTGGTGGGCGTGGACGACAACGGCCGCGTGCTGGGGGTGCGCGACGTGGAGGAAGAACTGTTCCAGCTCCGCCAAGCCGCCCAACACTACATAGACCCACCTATTCGGCTCCGGTTTCAGGAGGTGGAAGCCGACAATGGCCGGGCCGTGCTTATCGTAACCGTGCCGGAAAGCCCCGACAAACCCCACCGCGCCCAAATTGCCGACGGCCAGTGGCAGGCCTATGTGCGGGTGCGCGACGAAAGTGTGCTGGCCAGCTCCCTCACCGAGAAGGTACTAAAGCACCAGGAGCCAACGTCCCAGTTTGAGCGCCTCCCCCTGAACAAAGAGGAATTGGCGGTGCTGGACTACTTACAGAAAAACCCACGCATTACGCTGCCGCAGTACATGAAGCTGCTCAACATCGGGCAGCGCCGGGCCTACCGCACCCTCATCAAGCTCACGCTTCACGGCTATATCAAGCACCACGACAAGCAGAAGGAGGTGTATTACACCCTCTGAGCCGGCTCCAGCAAATCCCAAAGATTACCGTATAAATCAGCGAATACCAACACGTTACCATAGGGCTCCTGCCTGGGTGGCCGGACGATGCGCACACCCTGGCTTAGGAGGCGGGTATGGTCGCGGGCGAGGTCATCGGTATAGAGGAACAGGGCCACGCGGCCGCCGGTCTGGTTACCGACTGCCGCTTGCTGAGCAGGCGTGGCAGCCTTGGCCAGCAACAGCTCTGGTCCGCTAGTACCCGGCGGAGCCACCCGCACCCAGCGCTTTTCCAGGCTCAGCGGCGTATCCTCCAGCAGCATAAACCCCAGCTTCTCCGTGTAGAAGCTGATAGCCGCATCATAGTCAGTCACAACCAGGGTAATGAGGGCAATACGCTGGGGCATATTGAATGGCTTAAACCAGGAAAAAGGCTCGCCTTTGCTGGCGAGCCTTCCACTATTTAGTCTTGCTGACGAGCTTTCAGGGCTTTTTTCTCGTCTTTAGCGGCCTTTTTTTCCTTGGTGGTTTTGGCCGGCTCTTTCTTTTTCTCTTTACGGGCGTCTTGTGCTTTTGCCATGATGTGTAGTGTGGGCTGAAGGGTGAATCGGAAGAAATTTAACGTGCCGCTGGTGCTGGGTGTTGTGCCGCGCTCCGGATTATTGCAGGCCCGGCAGGTACCGCTCCCGCAGCAGGTTGAGGTGGTGCGCCTCGTGGCCGGGCAGGATGTAGGCCAGGGCCCGCACGCTTACCGGCTGCCCGCTGGCCGTACCCTGCCGGGCTACCGCTTCGGCCGTAAACGCCTCCAGCAGACTCAGCGTAGCCGCCCGCACCGCGTCATACTCCGCCAGAATACCGGCAAAGCTGCGGGAATCGGCTCCGGAAACGGGCACGTAGTCATCCTGCTCAAAGCCAGGCAGCGGCGTGGTGTCGCCCCGTCCGATGCGCAGGGCCCGGTAGGCGAAAATGCGTTCTGTATCCAGCATGTGCACCAGGTTTTCCTTGATGCTCCATTTGCCCGGCGCGTACCGGAATGTGCCCTGCTCCTCGGTGAGGCCGGCCAGCAGCTGGCGCAGCTCCCGGGGCTGGCGGCGCAGAGCCTCCAGCGGGTCGCCGGCAATAAGCTTCACGTAGGTATGATAGTAGGGGGCGTACTCGATAGCGGCGGGTGGGGTAAGAAGGGGGCTCATGGCGGCGAATGTAGCGGAATCCGGATAACTTTAGCCTGGGCCGATGGCCCGGTGCGACAAGCCCACCGCTCCGGCCTTCAGCACTACGACTACCTCCCTACTTTTCTCATCCGCTATGTCCTTACTGCGCAAGCCGGTACCCGACTGGGTGTTGTGGGTGCTGGCCTTCCTCGTACCACTTCAATTGTTCGCCTACGTCAATCTGGAAGTCAGCTATAAGTACGAGGTAGATATTGCCGAAACGCTGGTGGAAGTCAATCCGCCCACGGCTAGGCCCAAGGAACTGGTGCAACAGCAGCTGCGCGAACGGGGCCGGGAAATTCGGTGGGCTCAGCGTCGCAGTCTGCTGTACGCGGCCCTGGCCGCTGGCACGGCCGTGGGGCTGGCCCTGCGCAACCACCGCCTGCAAGCCACCTCAACCACTACAAGCTGATGCGCCGGCTCCTGCTTCGCTGGCTGGGGGGCCTGCTGCTAGCCGTGCTGCTGGGGGCCGGAGGCATTGCCTGGACGGGCCTCACTGCCCGCCCCCAACCCGCCGACTGCCTGGTGGTACTCGGCAACACAGTAAACCCCGACGGCACCCTCTCTCCTCGCCTGCGGGCCCGTCTGGCTGAAGCACTGCGCCTGTACCGGGCCGGCCTCAGCCCCCGGATTTTCGTGAGCGGCGGGCTGGGGCGGGAAGGTCATTACGAGGGCACCGCCATGCGGCGCTACCTGCTAAGCCGGGGCGTACCAGCTAAGGTCATTCTGGTGGATAACGCCGGCAATAACACCGAGGCCACGGCCCGCAACTTTGCTACGCTGGCCCGGGCACGCCACCTGAGGTCAGCTGTGGTAGTGTCGCAGTTCTTTCACCTGCCGCGTACGCAACTGCTACTGCGCCGGCAGGGCGTGGCCACGGTATCAGCTTCGGCAGCAGACTATTGGGAGCTGCGCGACGCCTACGCCCTGCTGCGCGAGGTGCCGGCCTACGCCAAAGCATGGCATTTCTCAGGCTAACCCTGTAACGCCGCCTGCGGGGCCCGCGTACACGGCCCCACAACCTCATCTGTTCCCATATGGCTTCTCTTGTCGAAAAAGGTCTTTCGATTTCTAAAAACGCGCTGTTCAGCGTCTTTCTTAACCGCGCCGGTAAGCTGCTGGGCCGCCCCTTCAAGGTGGTAATGGTGCTCAATGAAGTAGCCAACAAGCTGGCCAGCAAGGACAGCGGCGACAACAAGTTCAAGCAGGTATTTGATGTGGGCCGTACGCTGGTGCGGTTGGTGCGCAACTATATCAGCGGCGAGTACCGGCAAATTGACACCGGCACCATCGTATCGGCGCTGGGCGTACTGCTCTACACTCTTTCTCCCGTCGATTTGGTGCCCGATTTTATCCCGGTTGTGGGCTTTCTGGATGATTTAGCGCTTATCAGCTGGTTTATTGAGAAATTCCAGGGTGAAATCACGCGCTTCCGGGAGTGGGAAGCTACCCATGCCGCCCAGGAAACCGACGATATCCCGGCTGCTTCCCGCAACCTGAAAGCCTCCAATACGAACACCCAAAACACGCCCGCTGTGGCGGAGTTGGGACATTCGTAAGTCACAGCTTTTTCAGATTGCGCGGATTATTCAGATTCGTTCTATAACGCCCGGCCGGCTTTGGCCGGGCGTTGTGCGTTGTGCGGCACGGCGAGCCAGTGCGCTGCCCAGCACAAAACCCGATTGCAAGCAGCCGAAGCCGTACTTTTGCGTCTTTCCGACCACCTCCACCCCTTTCACTTCCAGAATGACGATTCGTACCCGGCTGGCGCTGCTGGCTTTCACCCTGCTTTCGGCCCTGCCCGCGGCCCGCGCCGACGAGGGTATGTGGCTGCCCCTGCTGCTCAAGCAGCTCAACGAGGCCGACATGCAGAAAAAAGGCCTCAAGCTCACCGCTGAGCAGATTTACTCCATCAACCAGGGCAGCCTCAAAGATGCCATTGTGCAGTTTGGCGGCGGCTGTACCGGCGAGATTATCTCGGACCAGGGTCTGCTGCTGACCAACCACCACTGCGGCTACGGCCAGATTCAGAGCCATTCCTCGGTGGAGAAAGACTACCTCACCAAGGGCTACTGGGCTATGGACCGCAGCCAGGAGCTGCCCAACCCCGGCCTCACGGCCACCTTCATTGTGCGCATGGAGGATGTAACCAGCCAGGTGCTGGCCGGCGTGCCCACCACGGGCATTGCCGAGGCCGACCGGGAGAAACTGGTGCAGACTAATGTGCAGCGCGTGGCCCAGGCCTCCGTGCAAGGCACCGGCTACCAGGCTTTCGTGCGGCCCATGTTCAACGGCAACGAGTACTACCTGTTCGTGACGGAGGTGTTCCAGGATATCCGGCTGGTGGGCGCGCCCCCGAGCAGCATCGGCAAATTCGGCGGCGACACCGACAACTGGGCCTGGCCCCGCCACACCGGCGACTTCAGCATCTTCCGCATCTACGCCGGCCCCGACAACAAGCCCGCCCCCTACTCCCCCGACAACAAGCCCTTCAAGCCCCGCCACCACCTGCCCATTTCCCTGGGCGGCGTGCAGCCCGGCGACTTTACTATGGTGTTCGGCTTTCCCGGTCGCACCAACGAGTACCTCACCAGCTGGGGCGTGGAGGAAACCTACGCCCTCTCGGACCCGGCCAAAATTCGTATTCGGGAAGCCAAGCTGAAAGTGCTGGACGCCGATATGAAGGCTTCCGATAAAGTGCGGATTCAGTACGCGGCCAAGTACGCCAGCATTGCCAACTACTGGAAAAAGTGGATTGGCGAGGTGCGCGGGCTGAAAAAGCTGGATGCCGTGCGCGTGAAGCAGCAGCAGGAAGTGCAGTTTCAGAAGTGGGCGGAAAGCGGCGACGAAGCCCGCCGGGCCACTTTCGCCACCCTGCTGCCCGACTTGCAGCGCACCTACGCCACCGCCCGCGACTACACCCTGGCCCGCGACTACGTGACCGAGGCCGCCCTGGGCGTGGAACTCATCACCTACGCCAACAGCCTGCTGCCCTTGCTGGAAATGGTGGATAAGAAAGCTCCTGCCGCCGAGCTGGCCGCTGCCGTAGAGAAGGCTAAAAAAGGCACCCCCGGCTTCTTCCGCAACTACAACGCCCCCACCGACCAGAAAGTAGCGGCCCAGCTGCTGCCGCTGTACGCCACCGGCACTCCGGCCCGCCTGCTGCCCGCCTACGTGAGCAACCTGCAAAAGCAGTACGCCGCCCAGGGCGGCTGGAACACCTACGCCGCCCAGCTGTTCAGCAAATCCCGCCTCACTTCGCAGGAGTCGGCGCTGGCGGTGCTGGATGAGGTGGCCCAGGGCAAGGCCGATGCGCTGCGCCAGGACCCCGCCGCCCAGTTGGCCTCGGCCATCATCGGCAACTACCGCACGGCCATCCTGCCCACCTACACTGCTGCCACCGACCAGATTGCCCTGCTCCAGCGCACCTACGTGGCCGGCCTGCGCCTGCAGCAGCCCGAGCGCAAGTTCTACCCCGATGCCAACTCCACCCTGCGCCTCGCCTACGGCCAGGTAGCCGGCTACCAGCCCGCCGACGGCACGAAGTACGACTTCTACACCACCCTCGACGGCATCATGGAAAAGGCCGACCCCACCAACCCCGAGTTTGAAGTGCCCGCCCGCCTCGCCGAGCTGTACAAGAACAAGGATTTCGGCCCCTACGCCTACAAAGGCTCGGTGCCGGTGGCCTTCATTGCTACCAACCATACGACAGGTGGTAACAGCGGCTCCCCCGTCATCAACGGCCGCGGAGAGCTGATTGGCACTAACTTCGACCGGAACTGGGAAGGCACCATGTCCGATATCATGTTTGACCCCGACCGGGTGCGCAACATCACCCTCGACGTGCGCTACATGCTGTTTGTGGTGGATAAATTCGCCGGGGCCGGCCATCTGGTGAAGGAAATGACCCTGGTAGGCAGCGCCGACGATGCCACTCCGGCCGGCAACGGCAAGAAGCTGGAGAAAATCAAGGTAAAGCGCAAGCCCGCCAAGGAAAAGGCGTAATTTGCCATACTTGACTTACAAAGGAAACGCCCGCCGGAAATGTATCTTTCGGCGGGCGTTTCCTTTGTACTTGCGACGCAAATACATGATGTAATACCCAAAGAATCCGAGCAGTCATCCATATTTTTATCCCCAATCCGTATGCAGAAATACGCTATTATTTCTCTCCTGCTCACACTACCAGCATTTACTGCGGCAGGTCAAAAAATTATGGTTACGGGAGGATATGCGCGTGTGGGCGAGGACTCCTTCACTGGCGCACCGGCCGCCGGATTGGTAGCTACTCTTCCGGTCGGTCGATTCCTAACGGGTGGAGTAGGATTTGTGGCGGGACGAAATCGGCAGCAGTATCAGGACTTCATCCCCGGTTTCATGGGCGTTGGCGGGCGCACCATCACCCAATATCATAATCACCTCTACTCACTGTATGGGTTTATTGGAGGCCGCGTTCAGGTTGGACCGCGTGTAGAAGCCGTTTTGGGCCCAAGTGCCGGATTGTATCTGGTGGGGGCTCGTGAATGGTCTGATGAAGTACGGGCGGGCTTTGGACTATGGTCGGGGCTAACGTACCAACGAATACAAGGAAGCCGCTTTAATCTGGAGCTTCTGTTCCATCCGCGTATGTTGTCGCACAATGCGCCCGTAGAAGATGCAGATTTTCGGTTCGATGGTCAGCGTTTATTCGTCTGGGAGGCTGGTGTAGGCATATCCTACAACCTACGGAAGTAACCTGGGCTTGATTTTCACTTCTGCTTCCTCCTGTGCTACGCTCTTTGTTTTTTAGCAGCTGGCTGCTACTGACTGGCTCATTCACCTCGTTCGCTCAAACTGCCCCGTCCGCTTTGCTGCTGCGCCCCGCTGCCGTGTTCGACGGCGAAACCCTGCACCTAGGCTGGACGGTACTCACGGAAGGCAATAAGATAAAAGCCGTGGGCCCCGCTGCCCAAATCCACCCCCCGGCTGGGGCACGCACCCTGGAGCTGCCGGGCCTCATCGAGGGCCATAGCCACCTGCTGCTGCACCCCTACAACGAAACTCCCTGGAACGACCAGGTGCTGCTGGAATCGGAAGCGTTGCGGGTGGCCCGGGCCACGGTGCACGCTCGCCAAACGCTGGAAGCCGGCTTCACCACCGCCCGCGACCTGGGCACCGAAGGCGCGGGCTACGCCGATGTGGGCCTGAAACAAGCCATTGAGCAGGGCCTGATTCCGGGCCCGCGCCTGCTGGTAGCTACCCGGGCATTGGTGGCCACGGGCAGCTACGGCCCCAAGCTTTCCGTGGATGTAGACGTGCCTCAGGGTGCCCAGGAAGCCGACGGTACCGACAGCATTATTCGGGCAGTGCGGGAGCAGATGGGCAGAGGGGCCGACATTATCAAAGTGTACGCCGACTACCGCTGGGGCCCCAACGAGCCCAGCCGCCCCACCTTCAGCCAGGAAGAGCTGAACCTCATCGTGCAAACGGCCCGCAGTGCCGGCCGCCCCGTGGTGGTCCACGCCAGCACGCCCGAAGGCATGCGCCGGGCCACCTTGGCCGGCGTGCAGACCATCGAGCACGGCGACGGGGGCACGCTGGAAGTATTTAAGCTGATGAAGCAGCGCGGCGTAGCCCTCTGCCCCACCGTAGCCGCCGGCGACGCCATTTCCCGCTATAGGGGCTGGCAACCCGGCACCGCACCCGAGCCGGAGCGCATCCGCCAGAAGCGGGAAAGCATGCGCCTGGCCCTGCAAAGCGGTGTAGAACTGGCCGTGGGCGGCGACGTAGGGGTTTTCCAGCACGGCGACAACCTACGCGAAGCCGAGCAACTGGTTCAGAACTACGGCCTCAGCCCTCTCCAGGTACTGCGCGGCCTCACCGCCACCAACGCCCGCCTCTTCCAACTCCCCGACCGGGGCCGCCTCCAACCCGGCCTCCTCGCCGACCTCATAGCCGTGCCCGGAAACCCAACTCAGGACATCAAAGCCCTGCGGCAAGTGCGACTGGTAGTGAAGGGCGGCGTAATCGTGAAAGAACAACCGTAAAATGCGTCATTCCGAGCGAAGCGAGGAATCTGGGTTTCCCATTCAGCGGGTTGACCCAGATTCCTCGCTTCGCTCGGAATGACATGCTTTAGTAATGGATTTACGGCCGCTCAATACCCATCTGCTGCAGCTGCTCGGCGTAATTGTCGTAGATAATGCGCAGGTCCTGGGCGTGGTGGTCAGCATCCACGCCGATGCTGACGTTGCTGGTGTGGAAGCGGTGCAGGTGGCTGATGTGGGGGCAGATGACGGGCAGGTGCCCGGCCAGCAGAAACCGCACGTACAGGTCTAGGTCCTCGGCCATTTTGATGTTTTCGTCGTAGCCTCCTACCGCATCAAACAGCTCCCGGCTGTAGCATACGTTGCCCTGAATAAAGTGCTCGGCCCGGAAAATAGCTTGTAGCATAGCCCGGGGCGAATCGAACTGCCAGGCGTAATAATCCTCATTTGGCAAATAGCGCCGGTCCTGGTCTACGCGCAGGAAATCGGCTACCAGCCAGGGCCGGCCGGGATGGCGCTGAATCTGGTCGGCATAGTGGAACAGGGCGCGCTGCAGCAGCAGGTCGTCGTCATCAAGGGGGACAATCCAAGTGTCGGCGGGAGCGTCTTTCCGAATGAGCAGGTTGCGGGCCGGGCCGGCTTTTAGTAGCGTGGGTTGGGTGCGCACGCGCAGGCCAGGCCCAGCCTCTGGCGCCGCTTCGCGCAACCACTGGGCGGTATCGTCGGTGCTGGCGTTTTCACAAATCAGGTGTTCAAAAGAGAAATCCAGCGGGGCCGAAACGCTGGCCCGCACGCTGGCCACGGCCTCGGGCAAATAGTCGCGGCGGTTGTGGGTTGGGGTAATAACGGTAAAATGCATACCCTCCTATTCTGCCACTGGCTTAAAAAAGTTACGGCCGAGCTTGCGCCTCAACCCTGCGGCGGCCCCGCCCGTTAGTGGCAGGGAAGCCGCTGCACCTATGGCCAAATTTGTTGTTACCCTGCGCCTGCCCGATGTATTCGATGATGCTTTTATGGCCCTCATCCCGCGGCACCGTGCCTTTATTAACCGCCTCATCGAAGAGGATATTATTGAGGCCTACGCCATTAGCGCCGACCGTACCCGCGGCTGGGTTACGATGAACGGGCAGACTGCCGAAGCCATCCGGACGGTAGTGGAGCAGTTTCCCCTGTTCCGTTTTCTACTCGGCATTGAGGTAGATGAGCTATTTGTATTTGATAGCAAAGCCAGCCGCTTCCCGGCTATCAGCCTGAATTAATTAGGCACGATAGTCGCTCTGGCGGCCCGTCAGTTGCTGGGTCGTGCCCGAGCCGCGCGGTTGCGTCGGCCCGGCACTTTCCCGTATCTTCCGGATTACAACCCACTTCCCTACCCGCTACATGATTCGCTATTACCGGCTGCTGGCCGCTGCTACCCTGGGCCTCACCACGCTGGCCGCCACTACCCCCGAGCCGAAACTTACTACCGACCAGCTCATTACCCGGCTCAGCACCGCCATTCAGGGCCTAAAAACGCTGCGCTGCAACGTGCGCGCCCAGGAGCGCATTGAAGGAGGCTACCAGCAGGCCCGCACGCTCATGAAAATCAGCTTCAGCCCCTACAAGGTGTACATGCGCAACCAGAAGGGCATTGAGGTGCTGTACGTAACGGGCCAAAACAACGGCGACGCCTGGGTGTACCCCAACAGCTTCCCCTACGTGACGCTCAGCCTGGCTCCCAACGGCTCCGTGATGCGCAAAAACCAGCACCACAGCACCCTCGATGCCGGCTACGGCACCATTGCTGAAATGCTGCACGGCTCCAGCCAGCGCCTCGACCGGAACTTCGAAAAAACCTTCCGCTATGCTGGCGACACCACCGTGCAGGGCCGCCCCGCCCACGTGCTCCGCGCCGATTACCCGCAGTTCCGGTACGTGAGCTACAAGCCCGCCAAAAACGAAAGTGTCAGCACAATTTCTGATAAATTCGGGTGCGGAGAATACCGGATTCTGGAGCGCAATAACCTGTCGCCGGGCGACGTGGTATCGGCGGGCAAAACCATTCAGGTGCCCAACGGCTACGGCCGCCGCATCATCATGTGCGTGGATCAGAAGCTATTTTTGCCCCTGGTCGTGCAGGTCAATGACGATAAAGGGCTGTTCGAAAAGTTTGAGTTTTCCGACGTGGTAGCCAACCAGCCCATTCCCGCCCAGGAGTTCACCAAGGACTTTAAAGGCTACAAATTCTGACCATTGATTCCCGCGGAGTATGCCGCGGATTTCACGGATTTTGTGGACGGTTGTTAACTGTTCCTGTTTGAGTGTAGGTCGCTATAAGTAGAACAAACCAATACATCCTACACGACAAAAAAGGCTTGCTGTGCAGCAAGCCTTTTTTGTTGAAACCCGGAAATAAATCGTCCACGAAATCCGTGAAATTCGCGGCGTAATCCGCGGGAATCAGTGATTTAGCGGCGCATGGTTTTCTCAATCTGGTCCCACATATCGGCGGTGAGCAGTTCCAGCTTGTTGAACTCGCCGGCCCCGTTGAGCCACTCGCCGCCGTCGAGGGTAACGACTTCCCCATTCATATAGGCCGAGAAGTCGGATACCATGTAGGCGGCCAGGTTGGCCAGTTCCTGGTGGTTGCCCACTCGCTTGAGCGGCACCGAAGCGGCGGGGTCCAGCTTGGAGGCCAGGGGCTCGGGAAACAGGCGGCTCCAGGCGCCTTCCGTAGGGAATGGGCCGGGGGCAATGGCGTTGGAGCGGATACCGTACTTGGCCCACTCCACGGCCAGGGAGCGGGTCATGGCCAGCACGCCAGCTTTGGCGGCGGCTGAGGGCACCACAAACGCCGAGCCCACCGAAGCGTAAGTAGTAACAATATTCAGGATGGTACCGGGGCGCTTGTCGGCAATCCAACGCTTGCCGAAGGCCAGGGTGCAGTTGTAGGAACCCTTCAGCACGATGTCTACAATTACATCAAACGCCTTATGGCTCAGGCGCTCCGTTGGGCTGATGAAGTTGCCGGCGGCGTTGTTCAGCAGCACGTCCACTGTGCCATAAGTGTCAATGGTTTGTTGCAGCAGCTTTTCTACCTCGTCGTACTTGCGCACGTCGCACTGCACGGCCAGCACATTCTGGTTGCCGGTTTGCTCGCGTAATTCGGCGGCCGTTTTTTCCAGCACCTCCAGCTTGCGGGAGCTGATAACCACGTTGGCGCCAAGTTGCAGAAAGTACGTGGTCATGGCCCGGCCCAAACCAGTGCCGCCGCCCGTAACTACAATGGTTTTGCCCTGCAGGGCATTATCGCGCAGCATGGGCTGGGCGTAAGGATGAGTAGATGACATAGGGTGAGAAAGGTTGAAGTGGGAAATCAGGATTCAGGGATGTTGGCTACGGCCGGGTTTCAAATAAACCAAGTATGCGGGTAACGGTACCTTCGGCCACAATGCGGCTACCCTCACAATAATAAAAGCTGGTACCGGCCCGAATCCGCGCCTGGTGGAAAGGCCGCATGTGCTCCAAAACTATGCTTACCCGCACGTGCAACCACTCATTTACCGGCACCGGCAGCTCCCGCCACGAGTCGCCGGTAATGGGGTCGAAGAAATCCGGATACAGCATCATATGAAGCTGTCTGGGCGTAACTGCAGCGTAGCTAAAATCCCAGCGGATACCGTTGCGGGGTGGCTGCTGCCGCCCGCCCTCATCAGCCCGCAGGATTCGCACGCGGGCTTCAAAGTCGATGGGATACTCAGGATACAGGCGGTCCGGGGCGGGCATAGGTAGTATGCTTGCATACTTGTTTGGGCGCAAGGTAACAGTTTGCCGATTCCCGGCGGCGTACCTTGCCCAGGAAAGATTTTTTGCCACCTTTACCCCCGCATGACTGACTCCTCGCCATCCGTCGCCCTCCCTACTGTAGCCGTGCTGGGCTGCGGCTGGCTGGGGCTGCCCCTGGCTCGCGCGCTGGTAGCGGCCGGCTACCCGGTACACGGCTCCACTACTACGCCCGGGCAGTTGCTCACCCTCCGCGACGCGGGCATCCGGCCGTTTTTGCTGCGGCTTTCCTCCACTCTTTCCCCCACCGATGCCGATACCCTGCACGCTCTGTTGCACGGGGCCGAGGTGCTGGTATTGAACGTGCCTCCTACCCGGGCAGCTGGTAGCGCCGAAGCTTACCCCGCCCTGCTCAGCCAGGTTACGGAGGCCGCCGAAAAAGCGGGCATCCAGCATATTCTGTTGGTCAGCTCCACCGGCGTATATCCCGACGAAGCCTACCTGATGCGCGAAGCAGATGCCGTAGCCGATGTGGTAGCCGCTCACCCCCTGCTCCGGGCCGAGGCGCTGGTGCAGCACCCGCGTCACACGGTGGTCCGGTTGGCCGGCCTGATGGGGCCGGGCCGCTCACCCGGACGGTTTTTGGCGGGCCGCACCGGTGTAGCTCATGGCGAAGCGCCGGTGAACATGATTCATTTGCAGGACTGCGTAGGCCTGTTGCAGGTGGTACTGGAGCGGCAGCTTTGGGGGTACACTTTTAATGCCTGTGCCGCTACCCACCCTTCTCGCCGTACGTTCTATACCGAGGCGGCCAACCGCGTAGGCCTCAAACCGCCCACTTTCCAGGCGGAAGACGCGGGTGGCAAACAAATCGACTCCTCCCTGATTCGGGCAATGACGGACTACCAATTCCGTCACGATGATGTGGTGGCGGCCCTGGCCTTCTGCTAAGCTGGTTTTCTGGCTCAGTGCCTGGCCGCTGGCTTCCGTTGCGGTTTTTCGGGGCGTATCTTTGCGGCCGTGAATGATAATCAACCAACCGTAGTAGTACTGGGCGGGGGGGCGGCCGGCTTCTTCGGGGCCATTGCCTGCGCCGAGGCCAACCCAGCCCTGCGGGTGCTGCTGGTAGAGAAAACCGGGAAGCTGCTGAGCAAAGTCCGGATTTCGGGCGGGGGCCGCTGCAACGTAACCCACGCCGCCGATACGCCCGCCCAGCTAGTGCAGCACTACCCCCGTGGGGCCCGCCAGCTTAAGGAGCCCTTCAGGCAGTTTGGGGCCCTGGATACTGTGCGCTGGTTTGAAAAGCGGGGCGTACGGCTGAAGACGGAAGCCGATGGCCGCATGTTTCCCGTTACCGATTCGTCGGAAACCATTGCCCAGTGCTTGCTGGAGGCGGCCCGGCGCGCCGGCGTTACCATTCTCACGCACACCGCGGCCGAAACCATTTCTCCCCTGCCCTCGGGCGGTTTCCAGCTTACCCTTACCGGTACCCATGCCCAGCAGCTACAAGCGGCGCGGGTGCTTATTGCCACGGGCGGAGCGCCCAAACTGGAGCAGTACGCGTGGTTGCGGCAATTGGGCCATACGGTGCAGGAGCCGGTACCCAGCCTGTTTACCTTCAACGTTCCCAACTCGCCCCTGCAGGAGCTGCCGGGTGTGAGTGTGCCCCGGGCCCGGGTGCGGGTGGCCGGCGAAAAGCTGGAGTACGAAGGACCGGTGCTGGTAACGCACTGGGGATTGAGCGGGCCGGCCGTACTCAAGCTCTCGGCCTGGGGAGCCCGCCGTCTGCACGAGCTACAGTACCGGAGTACTGCCCTCATCAACTGGATTCCGGAGTTTACCGAGGATACGTTACGCCAGCACTTGCTGGGCTACCGGGAGCAGCACGGCAAGAAGCTAGTCGTCAGCACCCCCCTGTTTGGCCTGCCCCAGCGCCTGTGGCGCACGTTGGCGGAGCAGGCGGGCATCACGGCCGAAACCCGCTGGCAGGAGCTGCCCCTCAAGCTGCAAAACCGACTGATTGAGGCGCTTTTGCGCACATCCCTGCCGGTTCAGGGCAAGACCACCTACAAGGATGAGTTCGTAACCTGCGGCGGTATTTCCCTTAGTGAAATCAACATGCAGACGCTGGAAAGCCGCTTAGTACCCGGCCTGCACTTTGCTGGCGAGGTACTGGACATTGATGGCATCACCGGTGGCTTCAACTTTCAGGCCGCCTGGACTACCGGCTACTTAGCCGGCCGCGCCATGAGCCAGACTAAAGCAGAGTAAACGCCGCGGCCTGTGCAGTGAGGTTTTTTTTCGCACCAATGTAGCCTAGCCCCGGCATCAATGATGCTTCAGTAGTTGGCATGCGCCAGTGACAACCGAAGGTTGATTTTTTCTTTTGTGTGGCATGACCCACGCAGCTCCTAATCTTATCAATATCCAGTTCCTTCCTTTTCCGATTCTATACGCTGTCTATAACCCTTTCGCGTGTTTTGCAGTAAATACGCCCATATCCTCTTTCCATCATCACCCAAACCACCTCTCCTCATGGAAGCTAAAGCACTGCAAGCCGGCCTGAATGAACTGCTCGAAACCCTGAAAGACGGCCAGAAAGGCTACGCCGAAGCCCTCACCGACGTTGAAGATGCCGACCTGAAGGAAACCTTCAAGAAATATGCCGCTCAGCGTTCCTCCTATATCACCGAGCTGGAAGACCAGATGCACAAACTCAACCTGCATCCTGAAGAAGAGTCTTCCATCACGGGCACCATCCACCGCGCTTTTATCAACCTCAAAGGCCTGGTAACCAGCAAAGACCGTTACAGCATCCTCGCTGAGTGCGAGCGGGGCGAAGATTACGCCAAAGCCGCCTACGAGAAAGCCCAGAAGATTCAGGACGTGCCTGCTGCCATCAAAACCATTATCGAGAAGCAAGCTGCCGGTATCAAGCAGGGCCACGACGAAATTCGCAACCTGCGCGACGCTGCCAAGAAATAATATCACAGATTTTGCAGATTGGTGTGATTTCGCAGATTTCAACTCAATCTGTACAGAAAAGCCGCTCCCCACAGGAGCGGCTTTTCTATTTTCAAACAGTTTCGTGCACACGCCTCATAGAGTAGCTTGGCACTACTCTCATAAACGCCAAAAAGCCACCTCAATTGAAGTGGCTTTTTGGCGTTTACAGAGCAGGTTAAAATCTGCGAAATCAACTAACTCTGCGCAATCTGTGATGTGACTTAGTCGTCGTTGCGCTTGCCTTTGTAGCCGCCACCGTAGCTGCTGCCACCCTCGCGGCGGCTGCCACCGCCGTAGGAGCCACCACCCCGGTTGCCGCCGTAGCTGCCACCTTCCCGACGGTCGCCGCCGTAAGAGCCGCCGCCCCGGTTACCGCCGTAGCTGCCGCCCCCGTAGGAGCCACCGCCCCGACGGTCGCCACCGAAGCCACCTTCGCGACGCTCACCACCGCCGAAGCCGCCGGTGCGGCGCGGACGCTCACCACCGAAGCCGCCACGGTTACCGCCTTCCTGCTGGGCATCACCTTCCTGACGAGGAGTGGCAATGTTGAAGGCTACCGGCCGGCCCTGAATGGAGCTGCGGCCCAGTTGGCTTACTACCTCTTCCACGAACTCATTGGGTACTTCCACGAAGCTGAACTTGTCGTAGAGGGCAATATCACCCACTTTACCGGCCGTGAGGCTGGTATTTTCGGCAATCAGGTCCACGATGTCGCGGGGGTGCAGACGGTCCTTTTTGCCCATCGTCACGAACAGACGCGTGAAGCCGGGGCGGGCAGCACCCTGGGTGCGGCTGGCGTCGAGGCTCTCTTGAGCGCGCTTGTCTTCCTTCATCGTCATTTTGAGCAGGGCAGCAGCTACATCCAACGACGTAACGCCTTCTTCCTGGTCCTGATCGATGAGGCGCTGCACGCGGGCAATGTATTTGTCGAGGTTACCCTTCTCAATTACCTCTTTGATGGAGCCCAGCATCAATGTGGTTTTCACCTCCGACACATCTTCAAACGAGGGCACGCGCTCCTGTTTGATGGTGGCCTTGGTGAAGCGCATGATGTCGCGCAGCTTGTAGATGTCGCGGCCGCTCACGAAGGTGAAGGCCTTGCCCTGCTTGCCGGCGCGGCCGGTGCGGCCAATACGGTGTACGTAGTATTCCTCGTCGGCGGGCAGGTCGTAGTTTACTACTACTTCCACGTTGTCCACGTCGATGCCGCGGGCGGCCACGTCGGTAGCTACCAGGATTTCGAGGGTGCCTTTGCGGAATTTATCCAGCGTGTTCTGGCGCTGCTGCTGGCCCATGTCGCCGTGCAGACCTTCGGCGAAGTAGCCTTTGGCTTGCAGGTCGCCCACAATCTCGTCTACCATGCGCTTCGTGTTAGCGAAGACGATGCCCGACTTAATGTTGTACATGTCGATGAGGCGGGTCAGGACGTCCTTTTTCTGGGGGCCACGCACTTCGAAGTAGCTCTGCTCGATGTTGGTAACCGTCATTTCCTGATGGTTTACCTTCACAATCTGCGGATCCTTCTGGTAGCGCTTGGTCATCTCCATGATGGGCTTGCTCATCGTGGCGGAGAAGAATACCGTCTGGCGCTCCTCAGGCATCTTCTTGAGCACCGTTTCGATGTCGTCGCGGAAGCCCATGTCGAGCATTTCGTCGGCTTCATCCAGGATGATCATCTTGCAGGCGTCCAGCTTCAGGGTGCCCCGCTCGATGTGGTCCATCACGCGGCCGGGTGTACCAATTACGATTTGCACGCCACGCTCCAGGGCGCGGAACTGCCGGTCGTAGCTGGAGCCACCGTAAATTGGCACTACGGCCAGGCCACGCTTGTACTTGCCCAGCTTCTGGATTTCGCCGGAAACCTGCACGGCCAGCTCACGGGTGGGGCAGAGCACAATGGCCTGCACCTCGCGGGAGTCGGTATCAATCAGCTCAATGGCGGGAATGGAGAAGGCGGCCGTTTTGCCGGTACCCGTCTGGGCCTGGCCAATTACGTCGCGGCCTTGCAGCAGCACGGGAATAGCGTTGGCCTGAATCGGGGAGGCTTCTTCGTAGCCAACCTCGCTGATGGCGCGCTGCATTTCTTCAGAGAGGGTCAGCTCGCTGAATTTGGTCTTTACAGTTTCGTTTTCCATGTCAAGTGAATGGAGTGGAGTGAATAGCTCTGAAAACAGCGGATTCAGCGACGCTCTTCTCTCCCACTCAACACAACGACAAGTGACGGAAGCAACGGACGGAAGACAAAGCCGGCCCAACAAGTTTCTTTTAAGGCAGCTCACAAGCTGCGCGGAACGTGGCCGTTCTCAAATGCGGGTGCAAAGGTACAGATTTATTATGAAAAAGCACAAATCGAATCACGACTTGTTCGTAATGCAGTGCTCATCATTTTCGTACCAATGGCCCTTACAATACCTCAGAGATTAAAATAATTCCAACTCTATATAAATACCTATCTACTTATCTCCACCACCGCGCATGAACCTGACAGCAATGCTTTTCTCAGTGCGTCCGGAACGAGGTCTTGCACTAACACCGGGCTGGCGCAACGCTGCAGCCCAAACGGCTTGTTTCAGCTGTAAGCAGACGTTTTACTTGCAAGCAGTGCATAAAAAAAGCAGGTCCCAGATGGAGACCTGCTTTTTCGTTGCTATCGGCAATCAGGCACTAGGCCAGCTTTACTTTCACAGCGTTGGGGCCTTTGCGGCCTTGGGCAATTTCGAATTCCACTTTGTCTTTGTCGCGGATTTCGTCGATGCACTCGGTTACGTGAACGAAAACGTCTTCGCCGGTTTCGTCAACTTTGATAAAGCCGAAACCTTTGGTTTCGTTGAAGAATTTTACAGTTCCTGTCTGCATGGTACTTGTGATGATGGATGATTCTGTAAGGAAGGCAGTACTCAACTCTGCTTTCCCCTCCTCACGGACGTACTCAACAGGCGGTGGAACCGCATTTCTTATCTTGCCCAAAGATACAGGGATATTTTAAATATGGAAGAAGATCCATGAAATGATGCTATAGTTTTCTGGCTTCCAGTGCCCGCCGGCTTGCATTCTGGCAGGCTGTATCTTTGCCCGTAATGGAAAACGTGCCCCTCCCTGCCTTCCGCTTCTCCCGCCTGCTCACGGTGCAGGCCGATGATATTGACGAGCTGAACCACGTAAATAACGTGCGCTACGTACAGTGGGTGCAGGATACGGCCGCCGCGCACTGGCAGGCGGCGGCCCCGCCCGAGGCCCAGCAGCGCTACGTGTGGGTAGTGCGGGAGCATCATATCCGGTACTTGCACCCGGCGTTACTGAGCCAGCAGCTACGCTGCACTACGTGGGTGAGCAGCATGGAAGGCGTTACCTCCCACCGCCACGTGCGCATTGAGCGGGCCGAGGACAACAAGCTACTCTGCGAGGCTGAAACCCACTGGATTCTGCTGGACCCCGGTACCATGCGCCCCCAGCGCATTCCGGCGGAAATGGCCCGCTGGGTGCAGGAAGCGGTGTAGGCGCAGCGTATTATACCGTTACGTGTGCTGCTCGGCCGTGAAACCTAACCTGCTGCGGCTTCTTCGACACGCCGCTACAACAGCATTCTACCTGAGTAGAGTAATACATATATACTAGCACCCTTTTCGTCCGGTCACTCTAGCAGCCGCCCCTATCTCCTCGCAAATGCCTTCTTCTTTTCGCATTTACTCCTCCTCGGCCGGCTCCGGCAAAACCTACCAGCTCACCAAGGAATACCTGAAGCTGGCGCTGGCTACTGAGGATGCGGCCTACTTTAAGACCATTCTGGCCATTACGTTTACCAACGACGCGGCCGGGGAAATGAAGGAGCGGATTCTGGGGGCGCTGCGGCGGTTTGCCCGCCTGCCCGAGGGCGCCTCCGACAATCTGCTAACCGAAATTGCCGAGGAACTGGCCCAGGAAGGCCCACTGGCCCACCTGGAAACGCCGGAGGAGCGGCGGCGGGTGTTGCAGCAGCGGGCAGCGGCTACGTTTCGGCTGGCGCTCTACCACTACGCCGATTTTGCGGTGAGCACCATTGACTCGTTTGTGCAGCGCATTGTGACGGCGTTTACCCGGGAGCTGGGGCTGCCGGCCACGTTTGAGGTGGAGCTGGACAGCGCCACCGTGCTGCAAAGCGCCGTGGCCTTACTACTGGACAAGGTGAACCGGGACCCAAACTCGGCGCTGCTGTCCAAAACCATTTCCGACTTTGCCTTGAACAAGGCCGAGGAAGGCCGCAGCTGGAACAACCTGCCCGAGGAGCTGGTGCAGTTTGGGCAGTTTCTGCTGAGCGAGCCGGTGCACGAGGCCGTGGAGCAGCTGCAACAGCTGAGCCTACAGGATTACCGCCGCCTCTACGATAACCTGCGCCTGCGCAAGCAGGAAATTGAAACCTTGGTGGAGCAAACCGCTGCCGTGGCGCTGGAAACCCTGGAAGCGCACGGACTGGAAGCCGAACACCTGAACGGGGGCGGAAACGGCGTGTACGGGCACTTCAGCAACTGGCGCCGCTGGCTGGAGCTACCGGCTTCGGGCATGCAATTCCCCACGGCCACGGCCCTGAAACCGCTGGAGTCGGGCGACTGGAGCAGCGCCAAATCCAAGAAGGGGCCGCTGCGGGAAGCTGTGGATGCGGCCGCGCCAGTACTGGAGCAGGTGTTCCGGCAGCTGCAGGCGCAACGCGAAAAGCTCCTCTCTGACTACCTGCTGGCCGCCGGCATGCTGCCGTACGTGTTTCAGGTGAGCCTTTTGAGCGAGTTGAGCAAGGCCGTAGATCAGCTTAGCCGGGACCGGGGGGTGGTGCTCATTGCCGAGTTCAACCGCCGCATTGCCCAAATTGTGCTGCGCGAGCCGGTGCCGTTTCTGTACGAGCGACTGGGTGACCGATACCAGCACTTGCTGATTGACGAGTTCCAGGATACCTCGGTGCTACAGTGGAACAACCTGCTGCCGCTGGTGGAAAACGCCCTGGGCCAGGGCAACCTGAGCCTGGCCGTAGGCGACGCCAAGCAGTCGATTTACCGCTGGCGGGGCGGGGAGATGGAGCAGATTCTGCGCCTATATCAGAACCAGACCGAGCACCTGTACCAGCGCGTGGCCGACGAGGAGCTGCGCCAGATTCTGACGGAGCGGTACCGTACGATTGATGGGGCGCTGGAAGCCCGCAACCTGAGCACCAACTACCGCTCGGGCGCGGCCATCATCCAGTTCAATAACGAGTTGTTCCGCTTTATCAGCAGCACGCACGCGGCGTTGCCGCTGGTGCAGGGCATTTATGACGCTGACTTTGTGCAGCAGGCTCCGGCTAGTGCCCCCGTAGCGGCCCACGTGGAGCTCCTGTTCACGGAAAACGATGCGCCGGCCTGCCGCTACGATGCCGCTTCGGGCACGTACACGCCCGAAACCTTACCCGGCTACCTGGTGGGCCAGACGCTGGAATACGACGAAAGCACCTTGTACCTGACGCTGCAGCTGGTTGAAAAAGCCGTGGCCGATGGCTTCGCCCTGCAGGATGTGGCCGTACTCTGCCGTACCCGCCAAACCAGTCGGCGTACGGCCAAATTCCTGAAGGAGCGGGGCTACGACATTATTTCGGCCGATTCGTTGTCGTTGGAGTTTGCGGAAGTGGTGAACCTGCTGGTAGTGCTGTTCCGGGTGCTCAACCAGCCCGCCGATACCCTGGCCCGGGCCGAGGCCCTGCTGCTAGTGGACCGGGTGGTGCGGGGCCTGGACCCCGCGCCCGAGCGGGCCCGCCACCACGCCGGGTTGGCCAACGCCGAGAGCGTGCAGCCGTTCTGGGATGAGCTGCGGGCCTTGGGCTACAACGTGCAGGAGCGGGAAACTGGCAACCTGGGCCTGTATGAACTGACGGAGCGACTGGTGGGGCTGTTTGGCTTGCTCAGCCGAGTGCAGGAGCGGGAGTATCTGTTCCGGTTTCTGGATTTGACGCTGGAATACAGCCTACGCTTCGGCAATAACCTCAACAACTTTCTGGCTTACTGGGACCAGAAGAAAAGCACGCTCAGCATCAACGCCCCGGCCGGCCGCAACGCCATTACCATCACCACGGTGCATAAAGCCAAGGGCCTGGCCTACGGGGTGGTGATTGTACCGTTTGCCGACTGGACGCTCCGCCCCCACCTGAATACGCTGCTCTGGGGCCGCCTGCCCGAGGTAACCGACCGGCCCGTGGCCGAAATGCCCGGTGTGGCGGTGGTCAGCCAAAAGCAGGATTTGCTGCACACGCCCCTGGCGGAGCAGTACACCGAGGAAGTCGAGAAAACCTTTCTGGAAGGCTTGAATACGTTGTACGTGGCCCTCACCCGGCCCCGCTACCGCCTCTACCTCATCAGCCGCCAGCCCAAGCCTACTAAAAGCAGCAAGGACGATGCGGCTCCCTCCGACAAACCCGCCGCCAGTGTGGCCGAGCTGCTGCACCGCTTTTTAATGAGTACTGGGCAGTGGCAGCAGGAGCAGATGGCCTACGTGCTGGCCGACGCCCAGAGCCAACTGCCTTTGGAGCTACAAGTAGCAAGGGTTGAGCTGCAGGCAGCAAGCTCCACCCCAAACAACCAGCAACCAGCAACCAGCAACCGTCTCCCTTTAACCAACCTCACCAGTACACCCTGGGAGCAGCGCCTGCGCCTGAAACAGCACGCCAACGCCGTATTCGATTTCGATGACCAGCAGGAGCAGCGTGAGTGGAACCGCCGCCTGCACTACGCCCTGCGCCGCGTGAAGCAGGCTGATGACGTGAATCGCGTGGCCGGGCAACTGGTGGCCGAAGGCCTGATTAGCACCCGGGAGCGGGCGGGGCTACTGGAGCGCTTGCACGAGGTAGTAGAAAACCCGCGTATGGCGCACTACTTCAGCCCCCAGGTGGCGGCTGAGGCCGAGCGGGAAATTCTGGTGGGCGGTACCCGCAAGCAGGACTACAAGCCCGACCGAATTGTGTTTGAGGCCCTGCCCAGCGGCCAGGGCCGGCGCGTTACGCTCATCGACTTCAAGCTGCCCCCGCCCCACCCCGGCCACCGCCAGGCGTTGCAGCGCTACGCCGTGCTGTTTCGGCAGCTGCGGTTTGAGCAGGTATGCTGCGTACTTTATTACTTCGAAACCCAGGAAGTGCAGGAATGGGAGGCGTAGATAACGAGCTTATTGCGCGCACCAGCCACGTGAGCCCGCTACTCTGAGAGGATAAGCGGCCGGAACATGCCTTGCCCCTGCACCAGGAAGTGCCACATCTTGCGCGGGTAGCGGCCTTTGTCGGAGCCGGGGGGCACGGAGTCGCGCAGGGCCGCCGTGACGCTGGCGGCCGTTGGCTTCCCACGCAGCATGCTGGTTACCTTGTAGTACACAGTGTCGTCGGTCAGGCGCGTCACTTCCATGAGCGCATACGCCGATCCGCTAGCCGTACTTTTCATCTTGTAGCGGGCCCCAAGCGCAACGTCGGCATCATTGTTCTGGGTAGCCAGACTAGCCGCAGTAGTTGAGCTCTCGGGGGCAGCGGCGCGCTTTTTCCCGGGGGCCAGCTGGGTTAGCACCAGCACCAGCACGATACCCGCGCCCAGGAGCAGCAGCAGGGCAAAGTTGGTGATGGGCGTGGAAGTCTGTTGCTGGACCGTTTGCACGGGCAGTCGGTAGGTTTCGGGCAGCGGCTCCTTGGAGGTGAGTGTCTGTTTGCAGTGCTCACACACGGTAACGCTTACTTTGCCGATGGGGAAAACCGGAATCCAGAATACACTGAAATAGCGCGAGAAAACCGTAACGCTAAGCTTGCCTTGGATGCCACAGTAGGTGCAGGCAACCGTCGGAAGCGGGAAAGTTATGAGCCGGGAGGTACCGGTGCCAAACAGGAAAATCATAGGCTTCGATAAGGAGGATAAGAGGAGCTGCTTCCGCGCAGTGCAGGCGTGAAAAAACTAAATATTTCCGAAACGACGGGGCCCATTTGGCGGGTACGGAACCCAAAACCGTAGCTTTACACCTCGCATTGATGTCTCGCTATGGCTGCTTCCTCTCCTCCCCGCAAAGCCGCGCTGGGCTTTATTTTCTTTACGCTGCTGCTGGATGTAACGGGTATTGGCATCATTATTCCGGTAATTCCCACGCTCATTCGCCACCTGACGGGCGGCACCGTGAGTGACGCGGCCCGGGTGGGCGGCTGGCTGGTGTTTGCCTTTGCCGTGATGCAGTTCCTGTTTTCGCCGGTGATGGGCAACCTCTCCGACCGGTACGGGCGGCGGCCGGTGCTGCTGCTGTCGTTGCTGGGCTTCACCCTGGATTACGTGCTGCTGGCCTTTGCCCCCACCATTGGCTGGCTGTTTGTGGGCCGACTGATTGCGGGCGTAATGGGGGCCAGCTTCACTACGGCCTCGGCCTACATTGCCGATATCAGCACCCCCGAAACCCGGGCCCAGAACTTCGGCATGATTGGGGCCGCCTTCGGGCTGGGCTTCATCATTGGGCCGCTGCTAGGCAGCCAGCTGGTGGGGTTTGGCCCGAAAGTACCGTTTCTGACGGCGGCGGGCCTGACGCTGCTGAACTTGCTGTACGGCTTTTTCGTGCTGCCAGAATCCTTGCCCCAAGAGCGGCGGCGGGCCTTTGAGTGGAAACGGGCCAACCCCATCGGCTCCCTGAAGTTGCTGCAGCGCTACCCGGTAATTACTGGGCTGGTGTCGTCGCTGCTGTGCATTTACATTGCCGCCCACGCCACCCAAAGCAACTGGACCTACTACGTGCTCGAAAAGTTTCACTGGAGTAATGATGAGGTAGGCTATTCGCTGGCGGCCATTGGGCTGCTAGTGGCCATTGTGCAGGGCGTGCTCATCCGGCGCATCAACCCGGCGCTGGGGGCCAAACGCTCAGTATTTCTGGGCATGGCGCTGTACGCGCTGGGTTTCCTGCTGTTCGCCTTTGCCACTAAGGGCTGGATGATGTACGTGTTTTTGGTGCCCTACTGCCTGGCCGGCATTTCGGGGCCCGCGCTGCAGGGTATCATATCAGGACAGGTGCCGGCCAACCAGCAGGGCGAATTGCAGGGCGCTCTTACCAGCCTCATGAGCCTCACCTCCATTGTGGGTCCGCCCCTGATGACCAACCTGTTCTCCTATTTCACCGGCCCCAAAGCCCCCGTGTACTTTCCCGGCGCGCCCTTCCTGCTCGGCACCGTGCTCATTCTGGTAAGCCTGCTGCTGGCCGTCCGTTCCCTGGCCAGCTATGTGGAGCCGGCCAAAACTGCTGTTCCCGCTGAGGCGGAAGCGCCAATGCTGGGTCATTAGGTAGGGTAAGCCATCTGGCTGTTCTTGTGAGCAAAGGACGGAATGACACTGCCACTTGCGGAAACCGTTTCGGCTCCGGCTAACGTTACCTTTACGCTCTATGGTTACCTCTGCCACTCCTACTTCTGCCCTGCCTACTACCCTGCCCCCGCCCGATGCCACGCCATTTCTGCGGCGCATGGCCCGGCAACTGGTGGCGCAGTATGGGCCCTCGGGGGAGCTGTCGGATGTGGTAGTGGTAGTGCCCACGCGGCGGGCGGTGGTGTATTTGCAGAACGAGTTGAGCCTGGCCGCCGAGGCCGGGCAGGCGCTGTGGAGTCCGCGCATCGCGGCCATGGAAGACTACATGGTGGAGCTGGCGGGTGTGCAGGTGGAGGAGCCCATTGCCCTGCAGCTGCTGCTGTTTGAAATCATGCGGGGCATTGATGCCAAGCTGGAGTTCGACCAATTCGTGGGGTGGTCGGCGCTGCTCTTGCAGGACTTTTCCAGCCTCGACCAGAACCTGGCTTCGCCCCGCAAGGTGTTCGAGTATCTGAGTCAGGCCAAGGCCCTGGAGCGCTGGGATTTGGGCGCTGAATATTCGCCCCAGAGCACTACCACGGCCTATTTCCGCTTCTGGGACGACTTGGAGAAAGTGTATTACCGCCTCCAGAAGCGCATGCGCCAGGACCGCCTGGCCTACCCCGGCTTGGCCTACCGCTTGGCTCAACGCCGGGTGCGGGAGCGGCTGGAAGCGGGCGAAACTTTACCCCAGCACGTGTTTATCGGGCTGGGCTTCCTCTCGAAAGCGGAGGAGCGGCTGATTCGGCGGCTGCGCAAGGTGGGCCGGGCTGAGGTGCACTTCGATGGGGACGCGTTTTACCTGGAAAAAGGCTCGCCCAACCGCGCCGGCCAGCACCTGCGCCAGTACCAGGACCGCCTGGATTTGCCCTGGGAAAATTTCGGGGGGCCGGCGGAGCTGCTCCGGACGCTACCGTGCACGGTGCGCCTGGTGGGCATGGCCAACTCCTCTATGCAAGGCAAAATGGCGGGGCAGCTACTGGCCGAGGCCCGCCGCCTCAACCCCACCGGCACCGTGGCCGTGGTGCTGCCCGACGAAACCCTGCTGCTGCCCGTACTCCATGGCCTGCCCCCCCAGGAGGTACCCGAGTACAACGTAACCATGGGCCTCAATTTCCAGAGTACGCCCCTGTTCAACCTAGTGGATTTGCTGTTTGAGGTGCACCTGACGGGCGTGCGGGAAGGCTCCCAGGAAACCGGCTACGGCGTGCCCCGCTACCACCACCTGGCCGTAAGCAAGCTGCTGCAGCACCCCTTTTTGCGCCGTTACCAGCAGTGGCTGGATAAGCAGCCCGATACGGAGCACCCTGGCCTACTCGACGAGGTGTGCCGCACCATTATCAAGCGCCACGCGGTGCTGCTCACGGCCGAGGAGCTGGTAACCATGGGCCAGGAACACCCGCTGCTGACGGCGCTGTTTGCCACCTGGAACAATTGCGACGATATTATCCGGGCCTGCTACACCGTTATTGATCTGCTCAAAAAGGCGTACCAGGACCAGCATTCGGCTATTGAGGCCGAGTACCTCTACCTGTTTTTCACTTTGGTAAAGCGGCTGGAATCGGTGTTCGACTGCCGGGAGCAGCGGCTTTCGGTGCGCTCCTTCCGGCAGTTTCTCTATGAGCAGATGAAGAACACCCGCCTGCCGTTCAGCGGGGAGCCTATTGCCGATGTGCAGGTAATGGGCCTGCTGGAAACCCGGGCGCTGGATTTCGACCACGTCATCATTCTGAGCTGCAACGAAAACGTGCTGCCAGCCCCCAAGCGCCACAGCTCTTTGTTTCCCTACGACGTGCTCACCACCTTCGGCCTGCCCACCTACGCCGACCACGAGGCCGCCACGGCCCACCAGTTCTGGCGGCTGTTGCAGCGCGCCCGCCAGGTAGATTTGCTGCACATTCTGCCCGGAGCCGAGGGCGTGCGCACCGGGGAGCGGAGCCGCTTTCTGCTGCAGATTGAAAATGACCTGGCCCTGCAGAACCCGGCCCTAACGCTGCTGGATTTGACGGTCGTTTCAGCTGATAACTTGGTGGTAGGGGAAGGCAGTGGCCAGCAGTCCGTTGCCAACAGCCAGAAAGAAGCCACTGACCTGGTGCTGGAGAAAGATACCGGCATGCTGCTGGCGCTACGGGGCTTGCTTGACCGGGGCCTCTCGCCTACGGCCCTCAACCAATACCTGGGCTGCTCCCTGCAGTTTTACTTTCAGCGGATAGCGCGGTTTCGGGAGAATGAGGAAGTGGAGGAAGCCCTGGGCCCTGATGGCTTCGGGACGGTAGTGCATGAGGCGCTGGAGGAGCTGTTTATGCCGTTTTCCCAGCACAAAACGCCCCAGGCCCCGCCGCTCACCGCCGCCGATATTCCGGGCCTGCTCAAGCTGGCCCCTATCATGGTAGCCAAAGCCCTGCGCAAGGAAGAAGCCGGCCGCCATGCCCGCGCCGATGAAGGGCTGAACCACGTGCTGGGCCAGGTGGCCGGGCAGTTGGTACGCCGCTACCTGGAAAGCCTGCTGGAACAGCCCGGGGCGCTGCCGCTGACCATCCAGAGCCAGGAAGAAGAATTGCACGCCACCGTGTTTGTGCCCTTGCCCGAAACCGGCGAGAAGCTGCCGGTGCGCCTGCTGGGCAAGGCCGACCGGGTGGACCAGCTGCCGGATGGCCGTTTGCGGGTGGTGGACTATAAGACTGGCATGGTGGAAAAGGCGCACTTGCAGCTGCTGAAGCGGGGCGAAACGCCCGCTCAGGCTGTAGAGCGCCTGCTCACCGATGCCACTCCCGCCGCCGATAAGGTGCGGCAGCTCTGGCTTTACCGCTTTCTGCTGGCCCAACAAGGCCGCCCCGCCGCCGATGCCGCCATCATTTCCCTGCGTAACCTGGGAGCCGGCCCGATGTCGGCGGATATGGGGTTTCTTACCGCCGATGGGCAGGATTTTGTGCAGCACAGCGAGGAGCTACTGGGTCAGTTGGTGCGCCGCATGCTGGACCCAGAGGAGCCCATCCGCAAAACCGACGACTTGGACAAGTGCCAGTACTGCCCCTATCGCGGCATTTGTGCGCGCTAGAGCGGCGGAAAGAGTTGCTGGGCAGTAGCTTTTGCTACTTGCCCTGAACCCACCTATCAAAACAAATTACCAACACCCAAAAACCAAACAACTATGGACGAATTCATGCAGGCCGCCATTGACGAAGCACGGCAGGGCCGCCGGGAAGGCGGTATCCCGATTGGCTCGGTGCTGGTGCGCGACGGGAAGCTAGTGGCCCGGGGCCGCAATAAGCGCGTGCAGGAGGACAACCCCATCAAGCACGGCGAAATGGACTGCCTCTTCAACGCCGGCCGCCAACGCAGCTACCGCGACACGGTACTTTACACTACCCTGATGCCCTGCTACATGTGCGCTGGTACCATCGTGCAGTTCAAAATTCCGAAGGTGATGGTGGGCGAGTCGCGCACGTTTGGCGAGTCAAGGGCCTTTCTGGAAAGCCACGGCGTGGAAGTAGTTGACCTGAACCTGGACGAATGCGCGCAGATGATGGAAGAATTTATTGCAGCTGAGCCCACGCTCTGGAACGAGGATATTATGGAACTGTAAGCGAAAAGTGACGTGGTAAATGGTGAAATTGTGAAGTAGGCAGACGGAATCTGTCGGTCAGCCTCACCAACTTTACACTTCCACCTTTCACCACGTCACTATTTCACTCCTGCCCTTTGGAAGCCACGAAGAAATGTCCGGCCTGCGGCTACTGGAGCAACTGGCAGCAGGTGCCTACCGACCGGTGCGAGCGGTGCGGGCAGCTGCTGGACCCGCAGCGCCTGCGAAGTGAGCAGGAACGGGAGCGGCTGGCCCAAGAGCCGGTTTCCCCCATCATGCTCATCGAAATCAAACCCGATGACAAGCCGCTTATCCGGTTTCTAAAGCACATTATCCGGGGCGGGCAGCTGGCATTTGGTGCACTCATGGCCTTTATCCTATGGCTGATAACCCTGTTGGCCGGTTGAGGCTGCCCGCCGAGCTGCGCCACCCCTTATTTTGGATTTGCGCGCTGCTCTACCTCTTTTCCTGCGTAAACCGATACTGGGCCAACTGGCATCTGCCGGCCTTCATCAACTCGCACCTGGGCGACCTGCTCAACCTACCCCTGGAGTTGACGCTGGTGCTCTGGGTGATGCGGCGGTTTTACTTCCGCCAGCCCTCGTTTGTGCTGCCGGTATCCTGGATAGTAGCTACCTGGGCAGTGGATGCCGTGTGGTTTGAAGTGCTGATGCCCTACTTCAAGCCCAGCATGAGAGCCGACCCGCTGGACGTGGTGGCGTATGCGCTGGGCGGGCTGATATTCTGGCGCTGGATGAACCGGCCCGCCCGGGCCTGATGCGCCTCGGGTTAACCCGCCGCCGCTGTTTTCGCGTATAGCTACCTACCCTGGCCCCGCTGGCACATGCCCGCGGGGCTTTGCTTTGGCCGGTTTGCTGGGTATCTGGCCGCTTTTTCCGCCCTATTCTTACGCCTATGATTCAGGACTTGCACCGCGTACTTGCTGCTTACTGGCAGCAGTTTCTCTATATACTTCCCAAGTTGCTGGTGGCGTTGGTGCTGCTGGTTGTGGCTGTTTTCGTGGCCAACCGCGTCAGTGCCCTGCTGGGCGGGCGCCTGCGCCGCCGCTCTGCCGACCCTTTGCTGGCCGATTTTCTGGCTAGCATTGGCAAGTGGGTGCTGGTGGGCCTGGGGCTGATGCTGGCGCTCAATATCCTCGGGTTTTCGGGCATTGTGGGCAGTTTGGTGGGGGCGGCGGGCGTGTCGGCCTTCATTGTGGGCTTTGCCTTCAAGGATATTGCCGAGAATTTTCTGGCCGGCGTCATTCTGGCTTTCAACCGTCCTTTTCACATCAATGACACCGTGGAAATCAAGGGTTTGATTGGGCATGTGGAGGCTTTGAACCTGCGCATTACGCTTATCCGCACCTTCGATGGCAAGCATATCTACCTACCCAACTCTTTGGTGCTCAAGGAGCCCCTCATCAACTACACCCGCGACGGTAACCTGCGCCAGGATTTTCAGGTGAGCGTGGAGCTGGGCGAAAATGCAACGCCCGATGTGGCTACCAGCGTTATCCTGCATTACCTGCGCACCGTGGCCGAGGTGCAGCAAACCCCGCGTGCGCCTTACGTAAACCTGGAAAAAGCCACCGCTACCACCGCCGACCTGCGCGTATATTTCTGGGCCGACTCGGAGGACTACCGCCGGGGTGTGCTGCAGCTCAAAAGTCACCTGATGCAGGAAGTAAAGCAGGAGTTGCTCGGAGCCGGCCTGGGCGTACCCGCGCTGGCGGGTTAGTTGGCAGTTGCTGGTTACTTTCTGACAGCTGACAACCAGCAACTGCCAACTAATAACTCAACGAAGTTTTCGTTAGGTTCGCAGCTTCACCTGTTGGCTGCCACCCACCCCTTGCGCGCCTATGCCCCAGAACACCATTCACCGGCTGCTTCGTCCGTTGCTCGTATGGCGTGCGCGCCACCTCAGCGACCGGGTGTACCTGATTCTGGTGAGCTGCTTGGTGGGGCTGCTGGCGGGGCTGGCGGCGGTGGTGCTCAAAACCCTGGTGCACGACTCGCAGAAGATGCTGAACGCCTGGGTACCGGACCAGTACCGGGTGTTTACCAGCTCGTTCTATCCCATCATCGGTATTGCCCTTACGGTACTGTTTACGCGGTATTTCTTGGATGGCAACCTGGGGCGGGGCATTGGACCCATCATCTACAACATTGCCCGCCAGAGTAGCACCGTCCCGCGCAGCAAGCTGTATTCCCAATTAGTATCGTCGTTTCTAACGGTCACGTTTGGCGGGTCGGCGGGTTTGGAGGCGCCTATTTCCGTAACGGGCTCCGCCATCGGCTCCAACACGGCCCGGGTGCTGCGCATTGGCCGCCGGGAGCGGCGCCTGCTTACGGGCTGCGGAGCGGCGGCGGGTGTAGCGGCTATTTTCAACTCCCCTATTGCGGGGGTACTGTTTGCCGTAGAAGTAATTTTGTCTGAGCTGTCGGCGGCGTACTTTGTGCCCTTGCTCATTGCCTCGGCCACGGCCACGGTGGTTTCCAAGGCCCTGTACGCCGGGCAGCCCTTCGTGCTCATTACCACCTCCTGGCCCGTGGATGCCGTGCCCTTATACCTGATGCTGGCCGTGTTTACGGCCATGCTCTCAGTGTACATGATCCGGGTGTACTTCTGGGCCGATGCCTATTTTGAGCAGTTGCCGGGCACCTTTCGCAAGGTGCTGCTGGGTGGTTTGGCTTTGGGCGGGCTGGTGTTCCTGTTTCCGCCGCTGTACGGGGAAGGCTACAATATTGTGCAGCTGCTGCTGGGCGGCCACGCCAACCAATTGGTAGACGGCTCCTTGTTTGATGTGTTTCATGATGAGAGCATCTGGCTGGTACTGCTGGTAGCGGCGGGCAGTATGCTGCTGAAGGTGGTGGCCACCACTATTACCATTGGCTCGGGTGGCAACGGGGGCATGTTCGGCTCCTCGTTGTTTGCGGGCGCGCTGTGCGGCTTCGTTTTCGCCCGCCTCATTAATATGAGTGGCCTCTACCCTATTTCGGAGGTGCATTTCGTGGTGCTGGGCATGGCGGGCACCCTGGCCGGGGTGGTACATGCCCCGCTTACCGGCATCTTCCTCATTGCCGAAATAACCGGTGGCTACGCCCTGTTTGTGCCCCTGATGGTGGTGACTTCCGGCTCCTACCTTATCACCCGCTACTTCGAGCCCTACTCGGTGTACACCCGCAAGCTGGTGCAAAAGGGCGTGTACGTGAACCAGGACCGGGACCGGGGCCTGCTAGCCCAACTGGATGTGCGCAGCCTGCTCCAGACGGATTTCGTGCCAGTACAACCCGATGATACGCTGGGCGAGTTGGTGACGGTGTTCCGCCACGCCTCCCGCAACCTGTTTCCGGTGGTTGATAGTGCGGGCCACTTGCACGGGGTGGTGAGCCTGGATACGGTGCGGGATGCCCTCTTCGATGATGAGCACTACAACACCACCCGCGTGCGGGACCTCATGACCGACCCGCCCGCCATTGTGCGCCCCGATGACACCCTGCTGGACACGTTGCGCTGCATGGAACAACTCGGCGCCTGGGCCCTCCCCGTTCTGGATTTGCAGGACCACTACCTCGGATTTCTGCTGAAATCCACCATTCTGGCCAACTACCGCCGCCAGTTGATCAAGGAAAGCGAGTAAGATTACTTGCTACCTAGAGCGGGGCGAAGAACCTTACATGAAGCTGTTTGGAAAGTAGGGTTTGTATTTGTGTCTGTCATCCTGAGCATTCCACCTCACTCACTCACTCACTCACCACTTCGTACCTTGCGGCTGCATTTTTTGGCTTTACCGCTTTCCGCTTGATTTACCTGTATACCGACGGCTCCTCCCGGGGCAACCCCGGCCCTGGCGGCTACGGCGCCATTCTGCGCTTCGGCCAGCACGAAAAAGAGCTGACCCAGGGCTTCCGCCTCACCACCAACAACCGCATGGAGCTGCTGGCTGTGATAGTGGGCCTGGAAGCCATCAACCGCCCCGAGCTGCCCATTACCGTGGTTACCGACTCAAAATACGTGGTGGACTCGGTGGAAAAGAAATGGGTGTTCGGCTGGCTTACCAAACCCGATTTCGGCAAGAAGGCCAACGAAGACCTGTGGCGGCGCTTTGTGAAAGTATACAAGCAGCGCACGGTGCAGTTCCGTTGGGTGCGCGGCCACAACGGCCACCCCGAAAACGAGCGGTGCGACCAGCTGGCCGTGCGCAGCGCCACCCAGGGCCCCTTGCTGACGGACGAAGGCTACGAGCTGATAGAAGCCCGGCGCGGCTAACCTACCCGGCCGTGGCTAACTCGTATTTTCAGTTCAAGCAGTTTCGGGTAGAGCAGGCTGCCTGCGCCATGAAGGTGTGCACCGATGCCTGCGTGCTGGGAGCTTTGGCCCCCGTTGCAGTGGCGCACCGCCTCTTGGATATTGGCACGGGCACCGGCCTGCTGGCCCTTATGGCGGCGCAGCGCAACCCTACGGCCCAGGTTGAGGCGGTGGAGCTGGATGCAGCGGCGGCCCAGCAGGCGGCGGCCAATTTTGCCGCCTCACCCTGGGCCAGCCGGCTGCAACTGCACGCTCTGCCGCTGGCGCGCTTCGCCGCCGGGCAGCCCGCGCCCTTCGACCATATCGTGTGCAACCCCCCATTTTTCCGTAACTCCCTCCGCTCCCCCAGCCCCCAGCGCACCACCGCCCGCCACACCGCCGAGGATAGCCTCACGTTTGCCGAGCTGGCCGGCTTTGCTGCCCGCTTCCTCACTGCCACCGGCCAGCTAACGGTGCTACTGCCCCCATCCGAAATGCAGGAGTTTGAGCAAGAAGCGGCCACAGCGGGCCTTTTTCCCCTGACCCGAAACGTACTGCACCACCGGCCCGGCAGCAAAGCCCTGCGCCACATTACTACCTTTGGCCGGCAACAAGGCGCCGTAACGCAGCAGGAGTTACCGCTCCACGAGGCCGATTCGGAAGCGTACTCGAGTTGGTTTCGGGAGGTGATGGGGCCGTTTTACTTGGCTCTTTAGGCTGTGGCCCTGCGCCTCATCCCGGCTGAGGTAGCAGCCCGGCCAGCGCCGCCAGCTTTTGCTGGTGCAGGGAATCCAGTAAGTCACTGGATAATTGCGCAAACTCAGCGGCCGGATACTGGCGAAGCACCTGCCCGTCGGCCAGCACCGTTATGTCGTCGCAGAGCTCGGTGAGGGAGCCCAGAAGGTGGGAGGTCAGCAGAATACCGACGCCCTGCTCCCGCAGGCGGCGCAGCAGAGCCAGCAGCAGCAGGTTGTTGCTCAAATCGAGGCCATTGAAGGGCTCATCCAGGATGAGGTAGCGGAAATTTTGCACTAATAGAGCCAGCAGAGCCAGCTTTTTCTTCATGCCGGCGGAGTAATCCTCCGCGTAGCGGTTTAGCGGCAGCTCCAGCACCTCGCTCCATCCGCCCAAATCGGGTACGGGGCGGTGGCGGGCCTGCAGGCAGAACTCGATGTACTCCCGGCCCGTAATGCGCGGGTAGAAATAGGGCTCGTAGGGCAGCAGGCCAGCCAGCTCCCGAATGGGCCGCCCGGACGTTTCCCAGATCCTGCCCGCGTCGGGCGGGTGCAGGCCGTAGAGGCAGTGCAGCAGGGTGGTTTTCCCGGCTCCATTGGCCCCTACCAGCCCGTGCAGCGTGCCCGATTGAATGGTCAGATCAACGTGGCGCAGCACCGGCTGCCCGGCAAAAGCTTTCTGCAGACTGCGTATTTCAAGCATAAAAATCGGGTAAGAAATGTATGCGAAGCTTGTAGTTGATGCTCGCATATATCTGGCAATCAGCGGGAATACTATTCAGATTCAGATTTACATTTGATTATTGGCCACTTGCCGGATCTTCAATCGGCGGAATGAGGTAGGCCAGCCGATGGCGGCTTTTCACCAGCAGCCCCAGAAAGCAGGCCGCCAGTAGCGCCATGTAAGCTGGGTTGCTGCCCAGAATGGATACCGCCACGACCACCGCGCCCGCCTGAGTAAGCCGGCTCAGCGTGGCGTGGGGGTAGAAGGCATACTTGGCCAGCACCAGCATCATCAGCACCGTAGCGCACCAGGCCAGGAGCGCCAGCGTGCCGCCCACTCCGGCCGGGCCCTGCAGCATCACGTAGGCCAGCGGAGCCACCGTAAGGCCGAAATACAGCCAAGCCCACCCAACACGACTCCGAAGCCACGCGGCCGGCTGCCGCAGTACCGGCAGCAGCCACAGCATCGGCTCGGCCGGGCCGTAGGCTTCGGTCAGCAGGAAAAGCCAGCCCACTACAGTCAGCGCCGGGCCGGTGGCCGTGGTTCGGGTTGCGCAGGCTATCAGCAGCAGCCCCAGCCAGCCCCCCCCCAGCCACCAGCGCCGCCCCAGGCTCACCCACTCAAAGGCCACGCTCCGGAAAGGGCTTCGTCCGGGCCCGTGCTGCGCGGCAGCGCCAGCCACCGGGGCCAGGGCCGCCGCCGCCGCCAGCATCAGCACCAACGCGGCGGGGCCCGGCCGGCCCCGGCCCAGCAGCACCAGCGCCACGGGCACACTCAGCAGGGCGTACTCTGCGGCCAGCCAAGGGCGAAAGCGTGGCGCGGCCAGGTGCAGAAACGCTAAATCGGCGCGGCGGCGGTGCAGGCTCAGGGCCAGGGCCCCTACTACTACGGGCACCACCCAACCCAGCCCCGAACTGGCCGCCGCTACAAATAAGGCCCGTCCCAGGGAAAGCACCAGAAACATGCCCAGCACCAGCGGCCGCCACCAGCCCAGCTCGCGCACTAAACGGCCCAGCAAGAGAAAGCGCAGAAGTAAATAATGGCGCATGCCTGCCTCAACGCTGCTGCGGCTCAGTTATTTTTCGGCCGCCGCCACGCGGGCTGCCACCGGCTGACTTTCCTCCACGAACCGAATACCGTAGTCCTGCTCCAGCTCCGCCAGGATAGGCTCGTACAGCTCCGGCTGCGTGGGAATAACCACGCCGCGCTGCGTCAGCTTGCCCTGCACCAGCCGCCGCACAGCCATGCCCACGGGCAGGCCCACGGTTTTGGCCATGGCCGTGTGCACGGCATCGTCGCCCAACACTACCAGGGAGGACGTGTGTTCGTGCAGCTCGCCTTCCAGCTCGTACTCAAACTGGTGCTGCATCACAATCATGTCCCGGTCGTGGGGCTTCAGGGCCCATTTTTCGGTGAGCAGCTTTTCCAGCAGTTGCGCCGGCGTTGCGTTGGCCAGGCCTACGGGACGGGCCGTGAAGAGCTCCAGCCATTGCAGGCGCTGCATCACCTCCCCCTGCGCTTCCAGGCCCAGGTAAGCGGCTAAGCGGGCGGCTAAATTACCGGCCCCGGTAGGCAGGTAGGCTTCCACCAGCTCCCGCCACGTCAGGGTAGCGGGGTTGTCGAGGTGCACGGCGTCATCGGTGAGGCCCAAGCGCACCAGCGCGTGCCAGGCGGCGCAGTAGCCCGGCCGGCGCAGGGTACCGCGCAGCATCGTCGGGATATTCTCCAGGCCGTAGGGGGCGCGGTAGCTCAGCGAGTCGCGGTTGGCGTAGCCCTCAAACTCCCCAAAGCCGGGTACCGCCAGCGTTTCGGTGCGCGCAAACAGGTGCTGGTATGGAATGAAGCGCAAGTGGCCTTTGTCTAGAAACTTAGCCGTACTCTGGCCCGCCAGCACCACGTTGCGCGGGTTCCAGGTAAACTTATACTTCCACGGATTATCCCCTTCAGCCTCCGGGGCCAGCAGCCCCCCGCAGTACGATTTAAACGAGGTCAGCTGCCCGCCCCGCGCCCGGATATCCGTTAGTGCCCGCATGGCCGACATGTGGTCGAGGCCAGGGTCGAGGCCACATTCCATCAGCAAGGTTATGCCGGCTTCCTGGGCGCCCGCATCCAAAGCTCGTACTTCCTCACTCACGTAGCTGGCCGTGGCCAGGTGCCGCCGGTGCCGCACGCAGGCCCGCGCCACCGCCCCATGAAACAGGGCCGGCAGCATGGATATAACCACATCGGCCTGGGGCACCAGTTCCTCCAGCCGGGCCTCATCGTGCACATCGAACGGTACGGCGCGGGCGTATTCGGAGTGAGCCGCCAGCACGGGTGCCAGGTGGGCCGGTTGCACGTCGGCCACGGTCAGTTGCCAGCCCTCGGCGGGAGCGTGCAGCAACAGATACTGAATCAGGGAAGAAGCCGAGCGGCCGGCGCCTAGCAGCAGAATACGGGTCATACAGGGGGTGGAATGCGGGGCGGAAACTTGGCTGCCAATATCGGGGAAATGATTGAGCCCGGCCCCGACGAACTGCCCGGCGGCAGATGGGCAGGCTTATTTTTATCCGACCTGACTGGAACTAGCAGAAAAGTTGTACTTTCGCCGCCCCCTTTTTCACTACCCGGGGCCACCAGTCGGTGCCGGGCCGTTCTTTGCCTCCCATGGCCCACCCCCTTCATCTGACCATCACCGTTGACGTGGTGGCTTCCGAAGCCGACCTTACTGCCGCCGAAGCCACCACCTGGCAGGCAGCCCGCGCGGCTACCGACCACGCCTACGCGCCCTACTCCCACTTTCACGTCGGCACGGCCCTGCTACTCGATGATGGCTCCATTTTCCGGGGTACCAACCAAGAAAACGCGGCCTTTCCCTCGGGCCTTTGCGCCGAGCGGACCGCCCTGTTTGGGTTGGCTGCCACCCAGCCGGAGCGGCGTATTGTGGGCATGGCCGTAGCTGCCCGCCCCGCCAACGGGGAGTTCGTGCCGGTTACTTCCTGCGGGGCCTGCCGGCAGGTAATGGCCGAGTACGAGCACCGCCAGAAGCAAGCCATTCCGTTGCTGCTGCCCGGCCCCGATGGCAGCATTTACCGGTTCCGCTCCCTCTCGGATTTGCTGCCCTTTGGCTTTACCCCCGACGACCTGCCGCCCGCGCGATAAGTATGGCCGCACAGGAACAACACATACACGTCACCCGAACCGCGCGCTACTACCAGTTAGGTGAGCTGTCGGGGGCTACGCGGCGGGTGTGGTTTGTGGTGCACGGCTACGGTCAGTTGGCGGCGTACTTTATCCGCCATTTTGCCCACCTCGCCGCCGCCGACCCGGAGTTGGTAGTAATAGCCCCGGAAGCATTGTCGCGCTTCTACCTGCAGGGAACTTCCGGCCGGGTAGGCGCCACCTGGATGACCAAAGATGACCGCCTGACGGAAATTGCCGATTACGTGGCCTACCTCAACCAGCTGGCGGCGCAGTTGCTCCCGCAGGCTTCCGCTGGGGTAGAAATTACGGTATTAGGCTTTTCACAAGGAGCCGCCACCGTCAGCCGCTGGCTGGCCCAGGCTGTCTTCCGGCCCAGCCACCTAGTACTTTGGGCTGGAGGCTTCCCGCCCGATATGGAACTGCCCACTGCCACACAGTTGCTCCGCCAAGTGCCCGTTACGCTGGTATGTGGCACCGATGATGAATTTGTGACCGAGGCCAGCCTCCACCAGCAACAGCATTTCCTGGAACATCTAGGGGCCACCCCCCGTCTTGTTCGCTTCCCGGGTGGCCATGTGCTACACGCTCCTACGCTGGCGCAGCTAGCCTGTCTTCCAGCCTAAAAAAGGCTCCACTTGCCTAGCAAGTGGAGCCTTTTTCTGATGCATAAACACTTGCGTTAGGTACGCCGGATGGTGGTGGCCGCCCCTTGCGCGGCAGGCAGCAGCAGCACCTCGGCCACGTTCACGTGGGGCGGGCGCGTTACCATAAACCGGATAACGTCGGCCACATCTTCCGCTTTCAATGGCTCGAACCCATCGTACACTTTCGCGGCCCGTGCCGCATCCCCTTTGAAGCGCACCTCCGAAAATTCTGTTTCCACTGCCCCGGGGTTTACTTCCGCCACCCGAATGTTGTGGGGTAGCAGGTCCAGCCGCATGCCTTTGGTAAGGGAAGCCACTGCGGCTTTGGAGGCACAGTACACATTTCCGTTGGCGTAGGCCTCATGCCCCGCAATGGAGCCAATGTTGACGATATGCCCCACGTTGCGCCGCATCATGGCCGGCAGCACCGCGCGGCTCACATACAGCAGCCCTTTCACGTTACCATCCAGCATATCGTCCCAGTCCTGGGGATTACCTTCTTGGATGGGCGCCAAACCGTGGGCGTTGCCGGCGTTGTTAATTAGTACATCCACGTCCTGAAATTCGGTGGGCAGGCTACTCACGGCGGCCTCCACGGCGGCCCGGTCGCGCACATCGAATGTAAGCAGGTGGGTGGGCGTACCCACTAGCTCCGTGGCTAATTCTTCCAGCCGCTCCCGGCGGCGGCCCGCCAGCACCAGCCGGAAGCCATCTTCTGCCAGCGCCACGGCCGTAGCCCGACCAATTCCCGACGAAGCGCCGGTAACAAATGCAGTTTTCATAGTCTGTTAGCTGTTAGCTGTTAGCTGTTAGCTGTTAGCTGTTAGCTGTTAGCTGTTAGCGTGTATGTCCGGTGAGGACAGGAGTTGCATCGAAACAGAAAAGCTAATGGCCATCAGCTAATAGCCAACAGCCTGGTGCCTACCGACCCGACCAGATGTTCAGGTACAGGGTTACAGTATTGCTTTTCATGCTTTGCAGACTGCGGCTGTACACGTCGTTGTTGCCAGCTACATACAGGTTGGTGAGTCCGTGGGAGAAGCGCAGCTCGGGCGAGAATTTGAAGAAGGGATAAAACAGGTCCATTCCTACACCGTACTCCAGAGCCACATCCGAGCGGCTGGCTTCCAGCAGCGTCAGGTCGCCGTCCTTCTTACGCCCCCCAATGGTGAAGCTGGGCTTCACGCCCCCGATGATGTATACCCGGGTGTTGCGCCGCCGCTCCGATTTTAGCTTGAACAGCACCGGAAAGTCAACCTGCGTGGTCCCGATTTCCTGGTCCTCAATCTCCTTAGGATCGTTGGCTCCAGGCTGGTATCCTGGTTGTTCTTTGAACTCAATCCGCCGCGTCAGAAAGCTCACGCCGGGAGCTAGGTTCAGCGCACCGTAGTGGCCAATCCGCAGATCAGCCAGAAAGCCCACCGAGCCCCCGGGGCTTACCACAGAGTTGGCCGATACGCCCTGAGTCGGATAACCCGCCGCGTGCTCAATCTTGTAGCGGGAGAAATTGGGCGCTACGTACATGCCCAGGTGCAGCCATCGGTCGTCGTAGCCAGGCAGGTTGTTCACCGTTACTGATTTCACCCGCCCGCTTTTGCTGCGGCTGGCGCCCGTGAGGCTTTTTTTCTGGGCCTGCGCACTCACCGATATGGCCCCGCAGGCCAGTAGCAGCAAAGCTGCCCGCACTATTTTTGCGCTGTGTAAATGGAGCTGATACCGAACGTGAGGGGTTGCCATGCAGGAGTAGTAAAGCCGACTTTACGCAGGATTGCCAGAAATTCCTGACCATCCGGGAATGCCTGCACCGATTCGGGCAGGTACGTGTAAGCGGCGCGGTCTTTGGAAATCAACTTACCGAATACCGGCAGAATGTTCTTGAAATAAAAGTTGTAGGCCTGCTTCATCGGGAAAGCCGTAGGCTTGCTGAACTCCAGCACTACCATTTTGCCCCCAGGACGCAGCACCCGGTACATTTCCGAGAGGCCTTTCTCCAGGTTCTCGAAGTTACGCACCCCAAAAGAGGCCGTCACAGCATCAAAGTGGTTATCGGGAAAAGGCAATGCCTCTGAGTCACCTAGCTCCAACCGGATGCGGTGGCCCAGCCCCTTCTGCTGCAGCTTGCGCCGCCCTACTTCCAGCATACCCTCCGAAATATCCACGCCAGTAATCTGCGCATCGGGTGTGGCGGCCCGCAGCGTTTCAATGGCAAAGTCGGCGGTGCCGGTGGCAATGTCCAGCACGCGAGCAGGCCGAAGCTGCTTCAGCTCGTTTACGGCCTTGCGCCGCCAGTAGATGTCCGTGCCCACACTCAGGAAGTGGTTCAGGAAGTCATACTTGCCGGCAATGCTGTTGAACATCTGGGCCACCTGTGACTTTTTGCCGGCGGCGTCATCTTTGTAGGGTACTACGGACATACTTCTCAGGGCGAAGAACGAGAAAACTCAGGCGAAATTGCCCAATTACAACGGCCCGCCCAGCATTATGTTAAAAAAAAACGGGTCGGGCTGCTGGCCCGACCCGTTTGCTCTGTTCAAAACCAGTGCTTAGTCGTTGTCCGTCTTCACTTTGGTTTTGGCACCGTCAGCGTCTTTCGCCTTCGAGTCGATGGTACCGTCCTTGGTTACGGTCTTGCTCTTCTCGTCGTTAGCGCCTTTGGTTTTCACTTTCACTTTGTCGCTGTCCTCGTCCACTTTGGTTTTCACCTTTGTGCCATCGGGCAACTTAGCCTTGCTCTTGCCAGGCTGCAAGGGGGCAGTGGTAGTCGTGCTGGTACCAGTTGAAGAAGAACCGGTAGAGTTAGCACCCGAAGCTGGGGCTGGGTTCGACAGCACCGGAGCAGCGTCACCCTCCTTGGTAATCACGCGGAAATCGGTGCGGCGGTTCAGCTGCATGTTCTCCGGCGAATCGTTCGGGGCCGCCGGACGACGCTCACCGTAGCTTACCGTTACCATGCGGGTTTCAGCAACGCCCTGCTTCTTCAGGTAGTTGTAGGCCACGTCAGCACGGTTCTGGCCGAGCACCATGTTGTACTCGTCGGTGTTGCGCGAGTCGCAATTGCCTTCAATCGAAATGTTGATGCCGGGGTTGGCCTTCAGCACTTCGCTGATGCGGTTCAACTCCGTAATCGACTCCGGCCGCAGCTTGTACTTGTCGGTGTCGAAGTAAATCGGCTTCAGCGTAGCGTAGGCAGGATTCAGTGTATCGATGTACGGTACGTAGAAGTCCTTGGTAATCGTGGTGGAGTCGTTGGTTGAAATCGGAACGGCAAACTCCTGCGTTTCGATGTTCTTGCCATCCTTCGACACGGCTACCTGGTAAGTACGGCCCGAAAGCACGTTTACTTGGTAGTCGCCGGTTACGGGCTTGGTGATGTCGCGGTAGCTCAGAGCCGTTTTATCGGCCTGGGTGCCGCTGAACACCAGCTCCACGCCCGGAATTACCGTGCTGTCGCGCTGGCTCAGCACCCGGCCCCGGATGATGGCGTTCTTGATGTAGTTGATGGTGTAAATGTCCTTCTCACCGTAGCCACCAATTCGATACGACGACAGATAGGCGTAGGAACCATCCGGCGACAAACGGTAATAGGTATCATCGTCCGGCGTATTCACAGGGTAGCCCATGTTCTCGGGCCGGCCCCACTTGCGGCCTACCGAATCCCAATCTGACTTGAAGATATCGTAGCCACCCATGGTGTTGTGGCCCCGCGAAGAGAAGTACAACGTTTTACCGTCGCGGCTCAAGAAGGGGCTATCATCATCGTAGGCCGTATTAATAGCCGTACCAAGGGTTTTAGCCGCTCCCCAGTCGCCACCGGGCTGGCGGGTAGCGTAGTAGATATCCAGCGTGTTGTCTTCCGAGTACTTGCTGGTGGAGAAATAGATGGTTAAGCCATCGGGCGTAATGTAAGCATCCGACTCATAGCTCTTGGAGTTGATGTTGTTGTTCAGCTTCTTAGGCTCCGTCCAGTCAGTACCACTTTTTTCCGAGTAGAAGATGTCGCCATCTTCATCGTTGCGGTACATGAGCAGTTTGGTATCGTTGTCGAATACCTGAATGGAAGCATCGTGGCCTTTGGCATTGAGTACTGAACTCAAGGAGCGAGGCTTCTCCCAGTTCTCATCGTCGATGCGCTTGGCCTCGTAGATGTTCTCGTAATACTGACCATCGGCGGCAATTTTACCCTTGCCTTTTTTCTTGCCCTGCATATCCTCCGTCACGGGCGCATTGCTCATGTTGTCGGAGCGCGAGGTAAAGAGCAACACCTTATCATCGGTGGAAATAACCGGGCTATGCTCCGACCATTGCGTATTGATAGTCGGGCCCAGGTTCTTTACAAAAATATCCTTGGGGCTGTTGAACTGAACCTTGGCATTTTTGCTGTGCTGAATCAGCTGCGCCAGTTCCTTTTTGCGCGTGTCCTTGCTTTTCAAGGTCGCGTTGTAGGCCTGGAAGTGAGTAATGGCCTCGTCAAAGTTGTAGTTGAGGTGGTCAACCCGGCCCAACCAGTATTCTACGTCTTTCGACACGTTCTTCTTCAGCCGCTGCGCTTTGTAGATGTAGTCGCTGGCTTTTTCTTTGTCGAACGTCATGTAGGAAATACCGGCCCGAAACAGCGCTTGCGCGTTGTTAGGCTCTTTGGCCAGTACCTGCTCATAATACGGCAGGGCAGCTCGGTAATTCTCTTGCGCAAAAAGTTTGTTAGCCGTCTTCAGTTGCGTACGGGTGCTCTGAGCCAGGGCAGGCTGGGCCACAGCAGCCGTAAGCGCGAAGGCGCACGAGGCTTTTAATAACCTTCTGACTAAGTTGTCCATTTTGGAGGGTGTTAAGGAAATAAGGAGTTGCAAAGGGAGTGATAACCCGGCACGCCGACTGCGCGCGGAGCGGGTTTTCAAGAGTTGCCTCTTATACTGAAAACCTGCTTCAGGGTTGAGAAGACCTTGGGAAAAAAGTCAGGCGACAGGCAAAATGAGCCAGTGTCCTTTCCTGTGTATCCCAGCTGACCAGCCCCATACCCGGGGAATTAGCGGTCAAAGATAGAACTTTTATTATACAGCCTTGACCGTATCTAATTCTATAAAATAGCTGACGCTGAAGCAGAAAAGAATTGGTGTTTTCAATCGCAAAACTGTTTATACATCCATTGCTGGACGCACAAATATAGGCTGACTACTTAAACTACAATGTTTTTCCCCAAAAAATTATGCAATTCTCCCACCCGTTTCCGAATGCGTACCTTTGGGGCCTATATCCAGTAGCTGACCCGATGAATATCCAGAGCGCAAAATTTCTGATGAGCAATTCTCGCGTAGAGGCCTGCCCAGCTCCCACCCTGCCAGAGTACGCCTTCATTGGGCGCTCCAACGTGGGCAAATCGTCGTTGATTAATATGTTGACGAATCATAAGGGGCTGGCGAAGACGTCTTCTTTACCAGGTAAAACTCAGCTAATCAACCATTTTATTATTAACGATACGTGGTACCTGGTCGATTTACCGGGTTATGGCTACGCGCGAGTAAGCAAAGATTCGCGCGAGAAATGGGGCCGGATGATTAATTTTTATTTGCGCCGCCGCGAAAATCTGATGTGTGTTTTCGTGCTTATTGATTCCCGACACAGCGCGCAGGCGGTTGATCTGGAATTTATTGAGCAGTTAGGCACCCAAGGAATTCCATTTGTATTGGCCTTTACCAAGGCGGATAAACAATCGGGCAGTCGCACCCACCAAAACGTAACGGATTACATGCAAAAACTGGCCGAAAGCTGGGATGAGCTACCCCGCCATTTTATTACGTCGGCGGAGGAAAAAACCGGCCGCGAGGAGATACTAGAGTTTATTGGAGAGGTGAACCGGCAGTTCGCAGAACCGGGCGATAATGCGTAGATTGGCCTCGTAATTGCGTGGCTCCGGCGGGAGTCCTCCCACCGTATTTTACCGCTTTTCTCCGCTTCACTCTACATGAAAAAACTTGCTTTTTTGCTGGGCATTGGGCTGTTGGCCTGCTCGGCCCCGGCCTTGGCCCAGAAAACCAAAATAAAGGTCAAGACTGACGGCCCCACCCTGGAAACCGGTGCGCAGAAAACGCCGGAAAACTCTGAGGAAGCGGAACCTAAACCCGCCACTCCGAAAGCCATACCTGTAGCGGAGTACTACGAGGGTGGGCAGGAAGCCATGTACGACTTCATCAAGAAGGAAACGCGCTACCCCATTATGGCCCGCCGCAACCGGATCCAAGGTGTATGCATTGTGAGCTTCACGCTGAACACGGACGGCACCATGTCGGGCATCAAGCTGGTGAAAAACATTGGTGGCGGCTGTGGCGAGGAAGCGCTGCGGGTGGTACGCCTGCTCAAGTTCAACAAGCCTGACTATGCGGTGCTAACCAGCATCCCTATCACCTTCAAGCTGCCTACCCCCGGCCAAGCCGCCCCTACTGAGTAACTTTGCACTTTCAACAACCGCTTACTTTTTATGCCCTACGACCTGAAGGAAATTGCCGCCATCAGCGGAATGCCCGGTCTGTACCGTCTGGTGAAACCTACCCGCGCCGGCGTTATCATTGAAGCTCTTGATGCCAAAGGCACCCGTTCCGTAGCCTCGGCCCGCAACAAGGTGTCGCTGCTCCAGGAAATCTCCATGTACACCCAGGACTACGACCAAACGGTGCCGCTGTCAGAGGTGTTTGACCGGATCTACCAGAAGCACGGCACGGGCCTTGCCCTCACCAACAAATCGGATGACCGGGACCTGTCGGAGTTCATGTCGGGAATTATGCCTGACTATGACCGGGAGCGGGTGTACATGTCGGACATCAAGAAGCTGGTGCAGTGGTACCACGTGGTGAGCAAGAACCTGGAGTACCAGGCGCCGGCTGCCGATGAGGATACGACCGATGAGGCCAGCGCCACGGAGGAGAAGCCCAAGGCCAAGAAAAAAGCCGCCAAGAAGGACGAAGCCGGTGCCGATGAGGCCCTGAGCACGGCCGGCATCATTCCGGCCGCTGAGGAAACCAACGCCGCCGGCAACCCCGAAGCCGGGGAAGCCAAACCAGCCAAAAAAACGACGAAGAAAAAGGCTGAATAGCTCTTTTTTCTCTGACACCGCGCACAAGAAAAGGCCACCCGGTTACGGGTGGCCTTTTCTTGTGCGCGGTGCGCTCGAACAATATTTCCAACAACCAGACCGGCCGCTACTCTTTCAGCACGGCGTCGTGGGCAAACTCGGGGGCCAGGAACTCTTCTACTTTCTTCACTAAGTCAGGCGAGCCGATGAACAGGGGGCACCGCTCGTGCAGGTCGTTGGGCTCCAGCTCCAGGGTGCGGCGGCGGCCATTGCTGGAGCGGCCACCGGCCTGCTCTACAATGAAAGCCAGGGGGTTGCACTCATACATGAGGCGAAGCTTACCGTTGGGAGCTTTTTTGGAGGTTGGGTACAGATAGATACCGCCTTTCAGCAAGTTACGGTGGAAGTCGGCCACCAAGGAGCCAATGTAGCGGGCCGAGTAGTTCTGCTCTTTGCAATGGGCTACAAAGGCCTTCATGCCCTCCGAAAACGACTCCGAAACGCCCTCATTGATAGAGTATACGGTGCCGGTTTGGGGCGTTTGGATATTGGGGTGGGACAAGAAAAACTCACCCAGACTGGGCTCGTAGGTGAAGCCGTTTACGCCATTGCCGGTGGTGTACACGAGCATGGTGCTGGAGCCGTATATCACGTAGCCAGCCGCAACCTGGTGCGTACCCGTCTGCAAGCAGTCCTGGGTGGTGCCTTCGATACCGGTGGGTGATACGCGGCGGTAGATGCTGAAAATAGTACCGATGCTGACGTTTACATCGATGTTGCTGGAGCCGTCGAGCGGGTCAATGGCCACCACGTACTTCCCCTGCAGGTTACCGGTCTGAATCATCTCGTCGTCTTCCTCCGAAATGATGGTGCAGACTTCACCTCCATTGCGCAAAGCCCGGATAAAGCGGATGTTGGCAATTACGTCCAGTTTCTGCTGGTCCTCACCCTGCACGTTGCGGTTGCCATAAGCCCCGGCAATATCAATCAGGCCAGAGCGGTTGATTTCCCGGTTCACGATTTTGGCCGCCAGGGCAATATCGCGCAGCAGCTGGGATAGTTCGCCGGTGGCGTAGGGGAAATCTTCCTGCTTGCGCATAATAAAGCGGTCCAGGGTAGTGCCTACGGGCAGGGCCAGCTTGTCGTGGTTGGTCATGAGGTGAGAGAAAAGCGGGTGGGAAAAGTCAAAATTAACCAATTTACCGGACAGGTAGCGAAATTTCGCTACCTACTGCCCCAAGTGTGTTTTGCGCGCCTGCGCTACCACTACAGGGTACAACCCGCGGCGGCGCGCTACATTTGGGCCATGCAGGAAGCGGTTCAACTCCGGATTTTTAAGTTTGGCGGCGCATCGGTAAAAGATGCGGCCGCTATTCGCAACTTACGCGACATTGTACAAACGCACGGCCAGCCTGGGCCTTTGCTGGTGGTGGTTTCGGCCATGGGCAAAACCACCAATGCCCTAGAAGAGTTGTTTCAGCTGGCCCACGCTGGCCATGACTACGCGGCGCCGCTGGCCCGCCTGCGAAACTTTCATCTGCAGGTGGCCACCGAGTTAGGGGTAGATGATGCCAACGCTGGCAGCCCGGCGCTGGTGGAGCTACTGGAGCAGTTGCAGGACCGCCTTTCCACGGTACAGCCCGGGGATTTTGACAAGCAGTACGACCAGATTGTGAGCTTTGGGGAGCTGCTGGCTACCCGCATTGTGGCCCGGGCCTTGCAAGCTCAGTGGCTCGACTGCCGCACCCTGATCCGCACCGACCATACCTGGCGGGAGGGTCGCGTGGCCTGGCCCGCTACCGAGCGGCTGTTGCAGGCCGGGGTAGCGGCGCAGCTTGCGCACGGCCCAGTGGTAACGCAGGGTTTTTTGGGTGGCACCTCCAGCGGACAAACTACCACCCTGGGGCGGGAAGGCTCCGACTATACGGCCGCTATTCTGGCGTATTGCCTGGGCGCGCAATCAGTAACTATTTGGAAGGATGTGGCGGGCTTGCTGAATGCCGACCCCAAGATTTTTGCCGATACAGTGCGCTACCCGGAAATCAGTTACCAGGAAACCATTGAAATGGCCTACTACGGGGCCAGCGTAATTCACCCCAAAACCATCAAACCACTGGCCGTGAAGCATATTCCGCTACTGGTGAAGTCGTTTGTGGATCCAGCGGCGGAAGGCACCATCATTCACGACTGTCGCCACGGCCTGCTGGTGCCCGCCCTGATTCGGAAGACGGGACAGTGTCTGATTTCCTTCGAGTCCAGGGACCTCACCTTTATTTCGGAGGAGAACCTGGAGGTTATTTTCGGGGCGCTAGCCCAGGCCCGGCTCAAGATTCATCTGATGCAGAATTCGGCTATCAGCTTTTCAGTATGTACTGATTTTTCGGCCTTCCGCCTGGACAAGCTACTGGGTTTGTTGCGTGACCAGTTCACCATTCACTACAATACGGGCCTGGAGCTGTACACCATTAAGAATTATGATACGGCCAGCATCAAACGCCTGACGGAGGGCCGCGAATTGCTGCTGGAGCAGCGCAGCCGCCAAACCTTTCAGTTTGTTTGCCGGGGCGAGGTGAATGAGTTCACGAAGTAGGCAGCAGGGCTGGTGTGGCTGGCAAAAACTCGGTTATGCAGAACTCCGTGAAGAACCCCTGAACGTCTTCTTCTCATCTCCCTGGCCGAGCCGGAATGAAACATTTTTGCCAGCGCGCGGCTTATAGCCCTATCTTTGCGGAGAATTATTCTTAGCTGTGAGCCTTTCCCCCGACACCTTGCACCCCTCTTTGGCACCCAATTTTTTGCGGGAGCGGCTGATGGCTGCAGGACTCCGGGCCACCCAGCAGCGCCTCCTGATTCTGGAATGCCTGCTGGTGCTGCCGGGTCACCCTACCGCCGAGCAGGTGCACCGCCAAGCAGTGGAACAGGCCCCGTCCCTCTCGCTGGGTACGGTGTACAAAACGCTGGACTCATTTGTGGCGGCGGGCCTCACCAAGCGGGTGGCATCTGCCGAGGGCAGCTCCCGCCGCTACGACGCAGACTGCACCGAGCACCATCACTTGTTTTGCACCAACACGCAGGAAATCATTGATTACTGTGACCCGCAGCTCGATGCGCTGATTCGGGACTTTTTCGCCGCCAAGGGACTGAGTGACTTTCAGCCCCACTCCTTTTCCCTGCATATCACCGGCAACAAGGTGCTAAAGGATTAAGGCACGGTTGTTAGCCCACCCACCTTTCTTGCAGCCCTCCCCGGTTTTTCTCTAGTTCCTTTTTCACTTTTTTTAATTACTCATGGCAGTTCTCGTAGGTAAACGTGCTCCTTCTTTTAAAGCTACCGCCGTTATTGATGGCGAGTTTGAGGAGGATTTCTCCCTTGACCGGTACCTGGGCAAGAAGCACGTCATCTTCTACTTCTACCCCGCTGACTTCACGTTCGTGTGCCCCACCGAAATAATTGCGTTTCAGGACCGCCTGGCCGATTTTGAGGCCAAGGGCGTAGCCATTGTGGGTTGCTCCACCGATACGCACTTCTCGCACTTCGCCTGGCTGCAAACCCCGCGCGATAATGGCGGCATTGAGGGCGTAAAGTACCCGCTGGTAGCTGACGCAACCAAAACCATTGCCTCTAACTACGACGTGCTGGGCGGCCACTACGACTACAATGAGGCGGGCGAAATGACCTTCGTAGGCTCACCCCTGGCCTACCGGGGCCTGTTCCTGATTGACAAAGACGGCATTGTGCGCCACCAGGTGGTAAACGACGGGCCGCTGGGCCGCAGCATCGACGAAGCTATGCGTATGGTGGATGCCCTGCAATACTTTGAGGTGAAAGGCGAAGTATGCCCCGCTAACTGGGAAGAAGGCAAAGAAGCCATGTCGGCCACCCGTGAGGGCGTAGCCAACTACCTCGGCAAGCAAGCTGCGCACTAGCTTAGAGCTTAGAGCTTAGAGCTTAGAGCTTAGAGCTTAGAGTGTATGTAGAAAGTCCCGCCGTGGTTACGGCGGGGCTTTTTTGTTGAGAATGGGCGGAAGGCTGTACTTTTGTCGTATGCTACTCCGCCGGGCCACGGCTGCTGATGCTCCGCGCATCGGCCAGTTGTTTTATGACACTATTACGCAGGTAAACTGCGCCGACTACACTGCGGCGCAGGTGGCCGCGTGGCGGGGCGGCTGGCAGAACCTGCCGGGCTGGGAAGCAAAGATTGGCAGCCAACACTTTCTGGTAGCTGAGGATGATGCCACCCGCCCACTGAGCGGCTTTGCCTCCCTGGCCGCCGATGGCTACCTGGATTTCTTATTTGTGAATACCCGGCACCAGCGGCGCGGTATTGCGGGCCAACTCTTACTAGCCCTGCTCGACCACGCCACCCATCTGGGCTTAGCAAGTCTCTACACGGATGCCAGTGTAACGGCCCGGCCTTTTTTCAACCATTATGGTTTTACAGTGGAGCGGGAGCAGCAAATGGTAGTACGTGGTGTGGAACTGCCTAATTATCGGATGGTGCGCTCTGTTCCTTTGTCTCCGGCCTCCAGCTCTAAGTAATCCTCCTTGCACCTGCTCTATTCCCTCGGCCTTCACCTGTATGCGCTGCTGCTGCGGCTGGTGGCACCTTTTATGCCCAAAGCAGCCCAATGGACAGTTGGCCGCCAGGGGCTGCTGGCTCACATCCGGGCAACGCTGCGGGAGGAAACAGCGCCGTTGGTGTGGTTTCATTGCGCCTCCTTGGGGGAGTTTGAGCAGGGCCGCCCGCTTATGGAGGCTTACGCGGCCAGCCACCCCGACCACAAAATCGTGCTGACGTTTTTCTCGCCCTCGGGCTACGAGGTGCGCAAAAACTGGCCCGGCGCGGCCTACATCTTCTACCTGCCCCTGGACACGGCGGCCAATGCCCGGGCGTTTCTGGACGCGGTGCAGCCCCGGCTGGCGGTGTTTGTGAAGTACGAGTTCTGGTACTTCTTTCTCACCGAGCTGCACCGCCGCCAGGTTCCTACCATCTGCGTGTCGGCCATTTTCCGGCCCGAGCAGGCCTTTTTCAAGCCCTGGGGCGGATTTTTCCGGCGGATTCTGAGCCGCTTCACCCACATCTTCACCCAGAACCAAGCCTCCGTGGAGCTGCTGCGGGCGGCCGGCATCACCCAAACCAGCGTGGCCGGCGACACCCGCTTCGATACGGTGGTGCGCACGGCCACGGCCCCGCCCCGAACTCTGCCCTTGGTGGATGCCTTCACCGACGACTGGGCCCCCGTGCTGATTATCGGCAGCAGCTGGCCCGAGGATATTGCCGTACTCACGCCCCTGCTGCGGCAGTACCAGCAGGAGCTGCGCTTCATTGTGGCCCCCCACGAAATCGAGGAGAGCACGTTGCGGCAGGTAGAGGCCACGCTGCCCGGCCTGGTAGTGCGCTACTCCCAGGCCGATGCCGCTACCGTGGCCCAGGCCCGCGTGCTGCTCATGGACAACGTGGGCCTGCTCAGTCAGCTTTATCGGTTTGGGCATTTTGCTTACGTGGGCGGCGCTTTCGGCAAAGGCCTGCACAATACGCTGGAAGCCGCCGCCTTCGGGTTGCCGCTGTTTTTCGGGCCCAGCTACTACAAGTTTCAGGAAGCCCGCGACCTGGTGGAGCGGGGCTGCGCCTTCCCCATTGCCTCAGCCGATGAGCTGCTGACCGCCTTCGGCCCCCTTTTTCACCGCGAGGAAGCCCGCCTTCACGTGCAGGATATCAGCCTGGATTACGTACACGACTACAGCGGCGCCACCCGAAAAATCATGCACTGGATTGAGGGGGTGAGGGTAAGAGGGTAAGGGGGTATGAGGTAATTATTGCCGGAATGGCTGTGCCTGTTTCCATCACATTGTCCTCTCCCTCCCACCATGCCCCTCAAACCCTCCTACCCTCAAACCTTCCTACCCTCAAACCTTCCTACCCTACTCCATGACTGGAATCATCGTTAAATCAACCGGCTCCTGGTACGTGGTGCGCGATACGACGGGGCAGCTGCACCGCTGCCGGCTGCGGGGCAAATTCAAGCACAAGGGCCTGAAGGTGAGCAACCCGCTGGCCGTGGGCGACCAGGTGGATTTCACCGTGGAGGAGCAAACGGAAGGGGCCGGCGTGATTCACCACATCGAGCCCCGGCGCAACTACATCATCCGCCGCTCGGTGCACAAGACGGAGCACGCCCACATCGTGGCCGCCAACCTCGACCAGGCCCTGCTGGTGGTTACGCTGGCCTCCCCGGCTACCTCGTTCGGGTTCATTGACCGATTTCTGGTGACGGCCGAGGCCTACCGCATTCCGGTGACGCTGCTGTTCAACAAAACCGACCTCTACGACGAAGACCTGGCCGATTATCAGGACCAGATTCTGAAAATGTACGCCCGCGTGGGGTACCCCGGCCTGCGCTGCTCGGCCCACACCGGCGAAGGCGTGGCCGACATTGATGCCCTGCTGGATGGCAAAGTATCCCTGCTCTCGGGGCACTCGGGGGTGGGCAAAAGCACGCTCATCAACGCCCTGGTGCCCGATCTGGATTTGAAAACGGCCGAAATCAGCGAGTTTTCCGACAAAGGCGTGCACACCACCACCTTCGCCGAAATGCTGGAAGTGCGCCCCGGCACCTACCTTATTGATACGCCGGGCATCAAGGAGCTGGGCCTGGTAGATATGAAGCCGGGCGAGCTGGCCCACTACTTCCCCGAGATGCGCGCTTTGCTCAACCAATGCCGCTACCACAACTGCCAGCACCTGCACGAGCCGGGCTGCGCCGTGCGCGAGGCCGTGGACAAGGGCCGCATTGCCCTGCCCCGCTACGACAGCTACGTGAGCATGCAGCAAGCCGACGACAACCGGAAGTAGATGGTGAAGTTGTGAAATGGTGAAGTTGTGAGATAGTGAAGTTGCGAAATAGGCCATGCAGGCGCTGCTTTCCGTAGTGTACGAGGCGGCGCATACAAGTTGGCCGTATCAACTTTCACAACTTCACTCTTCACAATTTCACCTTTGACACACCATAACATTGCCTTCCTCGGGTTGGGGAACATGGGCGAGGCCATGGCCGAAAATCTGCTCAAAGCCGGCCACCGCCTCACCGTATACAACCGCACCGCCAGCAAAGCCGCCCGCCTCAAAAAGCTGGGGGCCACCGTGGCCGCCACGCCCGCCGAGGCCGTAGCCGGCGCGGCCTTCGTCTTCACGATGGTAACCGATGACGCCGCCCTGGAAGAGCTGTGTCTGGGACCCGATGGGCTGCTGCCGGCCCTACCTACCGGAGCCGTGCACGCTTCTTGCAGCACCGTAGCCCCCGCTACCAACCGCCGCCTGGCCGAGGCCCATGCCCGCCACGGCAGCGCCCTGGTAGCCACACCCGTGTTTGGCAAGCCCGATGTGGCGGCGGCCGGCAAGCTGTGGCTGGCCATTTCCGGCGAGGCCGCCGCCCGGCGCAAAGTCACGCCCCTGCTCAGCGCCCTGGGCCAGGGCACCCACGATTTCGGCGACGATGCCGGGGCCGCCAGCACCGTCAAGCTCTGCGGTAACTTCATGCTGGGCGCGGCCATTGAAGCCATGGCCGAAGCCTTTACCCTGGCCCAGAAAAGCGGTTTGGAGCGGCAGCAGGTGTACGAGTTCTTCACTTCCACCCTCTTCAACACGCCCATTTACAAGGGCTACGGCAAGCTGGTGGCCGAGCGGCACTACCAGCCGGTAGGCGCGGCCCCGGCCATCATCCGCAAGGATATGCGCCTGGTGCTGGACGAGTCGCGCGCCCACCTGGTACCCATGCCCTTCGCCAACATCCTGCACGACCACCTCTCCACCACCGTAGCCAAGAGCGAAAAAGGTGACTGGGCCGGTTTTGCCGAGCGCATCACCGACGGCGCCGGCTTGTAGTTTTTAAATGCTACGAACCAGCACGTCATGCTGAGGCGCAGCCGAAGCATCTCGCGTGCTGACATTAATACATAAGTAGAACGTCATGCTGAGCCTGCCGAAGCATCTCTACCGCTGCGTTGCAGTACTAACCCAACGAAGCGGTAGAGATGCTTCGGCAGGCTCAGCATGACGTTTAACTCAAACACCAGCTTCCACACCTGCCCTACTGCCACAAAAAAGGTCCGGCTGAAACAGCCGGACCTTTTTCTTTCAGGCAAGAAGCATCTGCCGGTTACTTGGCCAGCGGCAGTACTACGCCATCAATAACGTGGGTGACGCCGTTGCTGGAAATGACATCGGGCGTGAGGATGTTCACGGGGGCATCGGTGCCGTTGCCAATCATGATTTTACCGTCTTTCACCGATACTTTCAGCTTTTCGCCGTTCATGGTGGTTAGCTCCTGCCCGTCCTTGAGGTCCTGGGCTACCAAGCGGCCCTGGATAACGTGGTAGGTGAGCACGCCTTTCAGCTTCTCCTTGCTCTCGGGTTTCAGCAGGCCGGCTAAGGCCCCGTTGGGCAGTTTATCAAAGGCGGCGTTGGTGGGGGCGAATACCGTGAAGGGGCCGGGGCCGCTGAGGGCACCGTCAAGACCGGCGGCCTGCACGGCTTTCACTAGGGTAGTTACGCTGGGGGCCATTACGGCATTCTGAACAATGGTCTTATCGGGCGTCATGGCTACGCCGTCTACCATCACCCCATCGGTTTTGCCCATGCGGGCCGAGTCGGCGAGCATGGCGGTGGAGTCGACGGTGGTTTCCATGGAGCCAGTGGGAGCAGTGGCGGTTTCGGCGGGCTTATTGTCGCCGCAGCTGCTGAGACCCAGCAGGGCAGCAGAAAACAGAGCGAAAGTGGCGAAGCGCTGCGTGTGGTTCATACAGGAGCGAAAGAGAGGGTTGGTTGGAGGAAAAAGAAGAGCGAATCCCTTACGGGCCAGCTTGGAGAATCTGCTTACGAGCCCAACCGTTACTTGGATGTTTTGCGGCGGGCATTTTGGCTACCTTTGTGCCCGGCGGCACCCGCCGGCGGCCTTTTGCACGTATACGGGCCGTTCCACCCACGTTTCATTTTACCATGAAAACTGCCGAAATCCACACCAACAAGGGCGTGATGAAAGTTGAGTTCTACGAGCAAGACGCGCCCAACACCGTTAAAAACTTCACCGACCTGGCCCAGAAGGGCTACTACGACGGCCTGAAGTTTCACCGCGTACTGCCCAACTTCGTGATTCAGGGCGGCTGCCCTAACACCCGCGCGGGGGCCAGCGGCACGCCCGGCACCGGCGGCCCCGGCTACAAAATCGACTGCGAGCTGAACGGCGGCAACCAGTACCACGACCGGGGTGTGCTGAGCATGGCCCACGCCGGCCGCAACACCGGCGGCTCCCAGTTCTTCATCTGCCACTCCCGCGACAACACCGCCCACCTTGACCGCAACCACACCTGCTTCGGCAAAGTGGTAGAAGGCCAGGACATCATCGACCAGATCAAAGCCAACGATACCATCGACAAGATTGTAGTAAACGAGGCGTAGGCGGCCTATCTTTTCTGCAAAGCCACCAAAAAAGGCCCGCCGGTTTATCCGGGGGCCTTTTTGTGCTTATGATATAGTTGTTGGCTTCCTTCACCCTACTCCAGGTGTGGTTGGCCTGCGGGTAATGCCTGAGCCTAGCGCTTCTGGAAAATCCAGCGGCAGCCGGGTTGGTATTTTTTGTATACGGGGCGGTGCATACCGCCTTTGTAATAACGAGCCGGGCCATTGTTACCCGCCGAAGCAGGGATGCTAGGAGCCAGCAAAGCGAGAACTAAGGCGAGGCAGGCGAAACGGGCGGCGAGAACAGCTTTCATATAAGGGGGCATTAGGAGTGTCGAAGTGAAGTGCGGCGGGGCTTGCCTGCCGGGAACACTACAAAGGAACAGCACGCCTCCGCCACCTTGCAGGCTCATTAGCCAAGCCTGGCTCCTTTCTCTCTGAACACAGATTTTTCCTGTGCGAAGCCGGGAACTTGAGGACCCAATCTGGTACCAGCCGTATCATTTGGCTACCTGTCGCACGCAAATGGCCCGCTTCCAACCAGTTCGGTGGAAAGCGGGCCATTTTGGATAATTGCTGGTGGTTTGCCTACCTACCGGCGCTTGCGCTTCTTGGAGGATTGGTAGTCCTCGTCGTCGTCATCGTCGTCGCCGAAGTTGGGCATGGTGAACATGCTGCTGAGCAGGTCCTTGAACTGGGAGCCGGCCGTAAGGCGGTTGCGCGAAATCAGGCTGTGCTCGGCCATGCCGTGCAGGGCAAACTCCATCCAGAAGTGCAGGTTGTCCTTGCTTAGCTCGGCGGGTACGCTCTGCTGCACCATGTCTTTCAGGCCCGGTACGACGTCCAGCATCTGGCGGTAGTCCTCGTCGGAGGCGTCGTGCAGCAAATCAATGGTGCGGGAGCCGAACCAGTCCTGCACGGGCTTGTAGGGGTTGGGCTTGTCCTTCTGCTTCTTGGTTTTCTCGGGGTCGGGGAAGTATTGCAGGAATTGGGTGCGCAGGGCCTTGCCCATCAGCTTCTCGGCCACGATGCCCGCGCCTTCCTGCTCGCCCTCGTACACCAGCTCCACCTTGCCCGTTACGGCCGGCACGGCCCCCAGGAAGTCGGCAATGCGCACGTAAGTGTGGGCTTCGCCGTTGATGAGGGCCCGCCGCTCGGCTGCCGCAATTACCTGCTCGTAGGCCGAGATGGTGAGGCGGGCCGACACGCCCGATTTGGCATCCACGAACTCCGAAGCCCGGGCCTCAATGGCCACCTGCTCCACCAAATCGTGCACCACATCGTTGGTAGTCACCAGGCCGCGCTGCTCCTCCCGGATGCGGGCCTCCTGCTTGGTAATACGCTTGCCGATTTCGATGGATTTCGGGTAGTGCGTGATGATCTGGGCGTCGATGCGGTCCTTCAGCGGGGTCACGATGGAGCCCCGGTTGGTGTAGTCCTCGGGGTTGGCCGTAAATACGAACTGCAGATCCAGCGGCAGCCGCACCTTGAAGCCCCGAATCTGGATGTCACCCTCCTGCAGGATATTGAACAAGGAAACCTGAATACGCGCCTGCAAATCGGGCAGCTCATTGATAACGAAGATGCCCCGGTGGGCCCGCGGAATCAGCCCGAAATGAATCACCCGCTCATCAGAATACGGCAGTTTGAGCGTGGCGGCTTTGATAGGGTCGGCGTCGCCGATAAGGTCAGCCACCGACACGTCGGGAGTGGCTAGCTTCTCGGTGTACCGCTCGTCGCGGTGCAGCCAGCTGACGGGCGTATCGTCGCCTTTTTCGGCAATCAGGTTTTTGGCGTACACGCTCAGGGGCTGCAAGGGGTCGTCGTTCAGCTCAGAGCCGGCCACCATGGGCACGTACTCATCCAGCAGCCCCACCAGAAGGCGGGCAATGCGGGTTTTGGCCTGCCCGCGCAGGCCCAGCAGGTTGATGTGGTGCCCGGCCAGCACGGCGCGCTGCAGCTCCGGAATAACGGTTTCCTCGTAGCCGTAGATGCCCGGAAACACGTCCTGTTTGCTGCGGAGGCGTTGAATCAGATTTTCGCGCAGCTCCTGTTTCACGGAGCGGGCTTGGTAGCCGCTGGCCTTCAGCTGGCCGAGGGTAGTAAGCTGCTGCAACTCGGCAGCAGAAAGGGAAGCGTAAGAAGGCATGTAGGAAAAGTAGGATGTGCGAATGGGAAGAGGCTGAACGGTTGTAGAGACGCGTATTCGCGTCTCGCCGTTCGCGCCATATCAGCGAGTAATGTTGGCGGTTTTGTATACCGAATTCGTTCAACGATTGAGACGCGAATACGCGTCTCTACAACCGTTCAACCGTTACAGCGACTTACGGCGGTTCTGTTTGTAATCCTCGAAAATCAAATGGCCCAGGCCTTTCAGGGAGCTGTAATAGGCTTTGCCCTGATTCACCTCCGTAAACTCCTGCACGAAGCTGCGCAGGTAGGGGTCGTCGGCAATCATAAAGGTGGTTATAGGCACTTTCAGGCGGCGGGCGGCGGCGGCCAGGTTCAGGGTGCGGTTCACCACTTTGCGGTCCAGGCCAAAGGAGTTTTTGTAGTAGCCGCCGGGTTCCTTCAGGCAGGTAGGCTTGCCGTCGGTAATCATGAAAATCTGCTTGTTGGCCGTTTTGCGCTTGCGCAGCAGATCCAAAGCCAGCTCCAGGCCGGCCACCGTGTTGGTGTGGTAGGGGCCCACCTGCAGGTAGGGCAGCTCCTTCACCTCAATCTGCCAAGCATCATTCCCGAACACAATCACGTCGAGAAAGTCCTTGGGGTACTTCTGCTTCACCAGCTCCGCCAGGGCCATAGCCACCTTTTTGGCGGGCGTGATGCGGTCCTCCCCGTACAGAATCATGGAGTGCGAAATGTCAATCATGAGCACGGTGCTGGTCTGGCTTTTGTGCTCATTCTCGCGCACCTCTAGGTCGCCTTCAGTCAGCAGGAAGTTGTCGTCGTCCATGCCGTGGTTGAGCTGGGCATTGCGGATGGACTCGGTCATCTGAATCTGCTCCAGGGAGTCGCCGAAGCGAAATTCCCGCATATCGGTGCTCATTTCGTCACCCTGGCCGGTGTGGGGCGTGCGATGGTTGCCGGTACCCGATTTCTTGAGCTTGCCGAAGATTTCCTCCAGGGCCGAGCGGCGGATATTCTGCTCACTCTTGGCCGTAATGTTGAAAGCCCCCGGCTCCTGCGGATTCTCATCGATGTACCCCTTTTTCTTCAGGTCCTCGATAAAGTCGCCCATGCCATACTCATCGTTGGTGAGGCCGTACTGCTTATCCAGCTCATTGAGCCACTGCATGGCCTCACTCACGTCGCCGCTGGTAATGGTAACCAGCTGCATAAATATCTTGAAAAGAGAGTCGAAGCCAGGGTTACCGGACTCCTCGGGCGTAAAATCCCGGAAACGAAAGCCTGCGGACATAGTAGATGGGGAGTGAGCCAGTAGAACAACGCGGCGGCCGAGTTGGTTTACGGTTGCCTGATTTTGGCTCTGGCTGGATATTTCCGACTTCCCGCCTTTTCACGCCACTCAGCAAAATGCGGCAACAGCTAACATTCAGCCCACAGCCAGTTGAGTGTAAACAGCCATTCATCCTCCAATTCCTTTTTCCCTATGAAAGCCATCTGGAAAGACACCGTTGTTGCTGAAAGCAACGATACCATTGTTATCGAAAACAACCATTACTTTCCTGTTGATGCCATTAAGCAGGAGTTTTTCGAGGATAGTATTGCCCACACCTCCTGCCCTTGGAAAGGCCGGGCCAGCTACTACTCCCTGCGCGTTGGGGGGGAGTTGAACAAAGATGCAGCGTGGTACTACCCCGAGCCCAAAGAGGCCGCCGCTGCCATCAAGAACCGGGTGGCTTTCTGGAAAGGGGTGCAAGTAATAGCCTGAACTCCCACCGGTTTTTTTGGGGGCACCAATACGGCAATAATGCATACGTATAAATTATTTTATATATAGATGAGCCCTATTAACGTAATACTCAGATAATAGAAAAAATACAACTTAATCTGGCTACATTGCGTTAATTATTGCCAAACTCTCCCCTGATGAACTTCTGCTTTGGTGAGTACCAAGGCAATTTGCTGCATCTTCCCTAATCTTCTTTTTACCCATGCGTACCTCCTCCCTATCTTGTCTGCTGCTGGCTACCGGCGTGGTGGCCGCCACGCTCACTGCCTGCGACTCTACGCGCCAGGTAGCCAGTGAATCTTCTTCGGACACCCTGCCTTCTACTCCTACCGTTGATGAAAGCGACGTAAGCTTCAACCGGGAAGTAACCCAGGGCGACTACCGCTTTACGGTAAAAACGTTTGGCTCCCAGGAGCCCCGCGTGGTAAGTGTCCGCTCGTACCGGGGTTCGGCCCAAACCATTGATCCGCTGCGGATGGAAGTTACTGGAGCAGTAACCAACGTAGCCGCCGCTGACCTCAACGGCAACGGCAAGCCTGAGCTCTATATCATGACCGATAATAAGAAAGCCAATGGTGGCCTGTACGCCTACGAGTTTGCTGAGCGTGGCTACACGCCCATCAGCTTCCCCGGCACCCCGGGCGGTCAGGCAGGTATGGGCTATTCCGGCCAGGACATGTACCAAATCAGTGGCAACAAGCTGGTGCGTACATTCCCAGTAACTGCTACTGACTCAACGAAAACTGCTGGCAACCGCACCGTAGAATACACGCTTGACCCCAGCGGCAAGTTAGTAATGGGTGCCCAGCGTTAGTGCTTAGTGCTTAGTGCTTAGCTGGTATGAAAGAGGCCCCGCCGTAACCCGGCGGGGCCTCTTTTTTTATTGTTTTTCCATCAGAAACCAAGCACTAACGGCTAGGTACTTAGCACCAACTACCTACTCAATCCACTTGAACTTGTATTCCAGCTTGGGCACCGGCATACGGTCGGCCACGCGGCGCAAGCGGTTAGGTAGGGCCATGATGTACTCGCGGGCTTTTTCGGCGGGGCCGGTGAGGCCAGTAATCTGGTCGATTTTCCAGTCGGCAATAAGCGTATCCAGAATGTCGGTGTAGTCGTGGCTGGTGTACACGCCCAGGCGCTGGGCCGCGTCGGTGAAGTGGCCAAAGGTTTTACCCATTTCTACACCCATCTCGCGCATGTAGTGCGCGGGCATCACAATCTTCTTGCGCATCATATCCTCGAAGGCCAGCATCATCTCGGAAGGATCAACCTCGAAAATCTTCTCCACGAAGGTTTTGTACACGCGGGCGTGGCGGTTCTCGTCGCCGGCAATCATGCCGCAAATTTTGGACAAGCCATCGTCGCCGACTTTGCGGGCCAACTGGCCCACGCGGCGGTGCGAGAGGTTGGTAGCCGTTTCCTGGTAGCTGGTGTACACGAAGGCCCGGTACGGGTCGTGGGCCGTACCCAGGTCGAATCCATCAGCAATGAGGTACTGGGTGCTCACCTCAAACTCGCGCATGTTCACGCGGCCCGAAAGGTAGAGGTAGCGGTTGAGCAAGTCGCCATGGCGGTTTTCCTCCGCCGTCCAGCCCCGGATCCACTGGGCCCAGCCGTTATCGGGGTCCCGGTTCAGGTCATCGAGCTGGTGAAACCAGGCCTCGTAGTTGGGCAGGGCCTCCTCCGTGATAGTGTCGCCGATGAGTACAGCCAATAGGTCGTAGCTCAACTCCTTGGCCCGCTCGCGCAACAGCTTTACCTCATCGAAAAAGGTATCAAGCCGGGAATCAGGCAGGTAGTCGGAGGGCTGCCAGCTGGTTTCCACACTTTTCAGAAAAGTGCCCAGGTTGTCTTTCAGGAAGCCTTCCATGTGCTGGAGTACTTCCCCGCGGGAGGTCATGTTGGCGGTAATCATGGGAATTAGGAGCAAAAGGTACTAGCAACTTCAAAGGTACAGTTCCCCCACACCCGCATAGCCGGAATAAGTCCAGGGTGAACTACAAAATTTTGGCTTTCGAAGATGAATGCGGGAATTTTGCACGAAAAAGGTCTGCATGCATAGCATTTTTCCGGGCTCGGCGGTTGGGCTGAGCAGGTACCAGCTGCATCAGTGGCTGCTCGGGTTGCCGGCGTAAGGCCAGATGGCGGTTGAGTAGGGCCGCGCCTTCCGGGGAAAGCAGCCAGGCCACGTTGGGGAGCCGCCCCAGCCGCCGCAGCGCCGCCGTAAAGTCGCGGGAGCCGGTGAGCTGCCGCCGGAGCGCAGGCTGCGAGGGGTGCAGAGTCTGCCAGCCCAGTAGGGAAAGGTGCTTGCGGGGTTTGACGATTCGGAAAGCATAACTTCCCGGCAAGTGTCCTTCCGTGAGCGGGCTTTGCGATTTGTAAGTTTCCTCCCACAGATCGGATACGACCATATCGGCGAGGCCTGCCAGCCTGTACAGATTCTCCCGTTGCTGATAGTTGCGCTGCTGCTCCCGCGCCAATACGCGGCTGCGGTGCCAGGTTTTGTACCCGTAGGGCACCGCCGCCAACGCCAACACGGCCAGCAGCACTGGCACTGTCCGGCGCGGTAACGGCTGGCGGCCAAACACGAAAATCAAGTTACTGATAGCCCAGAAATCCAGCAGCGGCAAAGCCAGCCGGGGCGGCAGTTTCAGCACTGCTCCCAGGCCCAGCAGCAGCCCCACGTAGCCAATTTGCACCAGCCAAAACCACCGGCTACGGGGCTGCCGCCACAGCAGCACCCCGGTAGCGACCAGCAGCAGGAGCAGGGGAAAATAGTCGCGGGGAAGCTGCCGCAACAGCAGCAACACCTTTACAGAAGCCGTTTTCGTTAGAAAGTACCCTAGCCGAAATGGGGCTGCGCGGGCAAACATGGGCTCATTCACCAGCGTAGAGTCGGCCAGCATCCAGTTGCGGGCGGCGGCTAGTCCCAGGCTGTCGGGGGGGGAAAGGGATAGTGAAGGCGGCGCGCTTAGCTGAAAGTCGTTAAGATTGGACTTGAGTACATCGAGGCGGCGAAACGTGGCGGCAGCGGGGCTCCAGGTGAGGTTGAGCCAGAGCGCACCCACCACGGCCCACGCTCCCGCCCCGGCCAGCACCGGCAGGCTGCGCCGGCCCGTCAGCCACCACGCGCCGGGCGCCGCCACGGCCGCCCCTAGGATGGCCGCGCTGGGCCGAATCAGCCAGCTTATCCCAAACGCCAGCACACCCACCGCCAGCGCCCACCGCACCGGCGCGCGTTGGGCGGCAAATAACATCCCAGCCCCGGCCAGCAGCAACGGGACCCGCATATAATTGAACCAGAGGCTGTGCTCCAACCAGCCCACGCCCCAAAACAGCACCAGCACCGCCAGTACGGCCCCGCAGCCGGCGTGAGGCCGCAGCAGCCGCCAGAGCACCGCAAATACCAGCACCGTGGCCACGTACAGCAGCCCGTACAGCGTGAGGCCGTACCAGGGCACCGTAGGGTGAGCGGCGTATAGCTGGCTCCAACCCCAAGCAAATCCGTGGAAGTAGAGGTAGAGGTCGGTGACTGGGGCGGCGGCCGTTTCGCCCCGAAGCAGGGCCACAACGGTCAGATCATCGTTAGTTTCAAAGTAGCAGCCCAACCCTGCCCCGCTTAATAGCAAGAGTAACAACGGCAGCAGCAAAAGCAGGAAACGGCGCGACATGGGTTGCAAGATATGGGAAGGGGCCGAGAGGCGAGAGAGGGACACCACATTCCGGGCGGATCAACCTCGCGCGCCGATGGCAGCAGCAAGGCAGCATCTGCACCCACGGTTCCGCGCCGGCGCGGAGGCGGGCGGTTGACTTGTTGTTGGCCCCTCACCCGTCGACCGGTACGCAGTGTGCTTTACCTGGCACGTTTCAACCCTTCACTATCTTGCCCCGGTGAACCGAATTATACCCCGTTTGCCAGACTGGACGCTGCTGTTCGTGGTGACCCTAACTTTGGCTTATTTCTTCCTGACCCACGAAGGCCTCTATGCCCTCGATGACTACTATTATTCCCGCTACGCCCACCAGCTGTTGGCGGGCACCTTCCGGCTGGCCCCCGACCCGCAGGGCCTGCTACACGACCCGCTGAAGGAGCGGTATTTGATTTTTGGGCCGGTAGCCGTGTTTTTCAAGCTGTTCGGACTCAACATCATCAGCGCCACTCTGTGGCCTTTGCTGGCTACGCTGGGCTGCGCGGGGCTACTCTGGAGGCTGTACCGCCGCCGGGAGCCGGTGGTGGCGGCTGGCGCCATGCTGCTACTGGGGCTGCACTATTTCACCCTCAACCTCACCAATTACCTCTACCCTGATAACATACTGATGTTCTGGTGCCTGGGCTGCGCGGCCGTGCTGCTACGGGGCCGGGAGCCGGGCCGCCGCGCCGGGTGGTGGGGCGCTGGGTTTGCCCTGCTCAACCTGGCCGCGCTGCTCAGCAAGGAAACCATTGTGTACTACCTGCCTTTTTATCTGGGCGTGATGGGGCTGGATGCCTGGCGCCGCCGCAATGGGCGGTTCTGGCTGGCGGCGGTGGGTACGGGCGCATTGCTCCTACTGGGGTACCTGGGCCTGTACCAGCACTACACCGGCGACGCGCTGTACCGCATCCATCTTATTGAGCACACCAACGCATTTTTAAAGGAAGGCAACTACCTGGTGGGCAACCGGGCGGCGCTGCTGGCCCGTGTTACCTGGCAGCCACTCACCTTTTTTGTGGGCGCAGGCCTGGGGTTGATGCTGGTGCTGGCGGCGGTAGCAGTGGGCCGGGAACGAGCTGCCAGCCCGGCCGCGGACCGGCCATTCTGGCTGCTGCTGGCGGGCTGCACGTTGCTGTTATACTGGGTGGGCAGCACTTCCCTCAGTAGCTACAACCCCATTACCCTACTACCCCGCATGACGACTCCGCTCCTGCCCCCGCTGGCCCTAGCGGCGGGGTTTGGAGTGCGGCGGGTGGTGCAGGATGGTGGCTGGCGGCTATGGGCAACTGGCCTGTTGCTGTTGCTGCTGGCTGCTTGGCTGCACAATGCGGTGGCCGTGCTGTATGCGCTGCCTGGGCTGTGGCTGCTGGCGGTAGCCGGGGGCAGCCGCTTGCGGCAGTGGCCCCGTCGGCTGCGGCCCGGCGCGCCGGTTCTGGCGGGCGCTACCGTACTGGTACTGGCCCTGTCCCTGGCTATCCGGCCGGTGTATTTCATGCAGAAGCCGTCGGTTTCAGAGCATTTTGCGCAGGCCCGCTTACTTCGGCAACACCTACAGGGGGCAGCCCGCGGCACGGTGCTGGTGGATGACTACCTGATTGGCAACTACGATTTTATGTATGGCTTTCAGATGCCGGCCGGGCTGCAGTACCGCCGTTACTGGGCCCGCGACTCGGTGCGCCTGGCATCCAAGGAGCACGCCTGGCTGCTGCTCAACCGCGCCACTCTCAGCAACGACGAGCTGACCCGCAAGCTTATCCGCTACTCCCCCGATTCGGTGCTGGGCTGGTACCCCCGGCGGCGCCTGCTGGCCCAGGATGGCCGCGTGGAGCTATACGAGGTGGAGTTAGGCGGGAGAAGTGAGAAGTGAGAAGTGAGAAGTGAGAAGTGAGAAGTGGCAACGCCATTCCGTAACGTTTGATTTAGCACCAGGGAGCATTGTTATCAACTTTTCCACTTCGCGACTTGGCCCAGCAGCCAATCTAAAGGACGCACGGCGCGGAGCTCCCGTAATATCTGGGAAAGGTCCTGGGCTTCGGGAAAACTTTGGTGGCGCACGGCCTGGCGTAGCTCCCAGCGCACGCGCACGGCCAGGGCCGCCCGCTCGGCGGAGGTACGGCACAGGGCCTGGGCTTTGCGGCACACCGCAATGGTGGAGCGCAGGTAAGGGTCGTGGGGGCGGTAGCCTTTGCTGGACATAGACTGCGGGTGCAGCCGCTTCTGGGTGGTTACGGCATTCAGGAAGTAGAACTCCCAGTGGCGGCTGGCCCGTACCCAGAAATCAAAATCCTCGTAGGCCAGGGTTTCATCGTAGCCGCCCAACTGCAGCAGCGTAGCCCGGCGCATAAGCATAGTGGGCGTACTGATGAAGTAACGGGCTAGTACGTCGGCGAAAACTGGGCCGCTGGCCGGGCGCGGGTGCAAGCACCCATTGGCGTCGCGGCGAAAATGGTGGCGAACAAGCTGGCCAGTTTCGTCAATCAGCTCAGCATCAGAATACACCATGCCGCAGCGGGGGCCGGCCGCCGCAAAGGCTGCTACCTGTTGAGCTACCCTCTCAGGCAGCAGTACATCATCCGTGGCAAAGTCAATGACGAACTCCCCGGCCGACTCCCGGAAAGCGGAGTTGAACGCCTGACAGTTGCCCACATTGGCGGGCAGCAGCCGCAGGTGCCAGCCGGGGTGGGCAGCGGCATAGCGGCGGAGTATTTCCGGGCTAGCGTCGGTACTGGCATCGTCTACCAGAAATACCTCCAGGTTCGGGTACGTTTGGGCCACAATAGAATTGAGGGCCGTTTCCAGAAACCGGGCGTGGTTGTAGCACAGCGCTACAATAGTGACGAGGGGCTGTTCAGCTGTGGGCATCGGGGGCAAGATACGCACGGCCTGCCCGCCAGCACCTCAGGCCGGCCGGATGGCGCGCCGGAAGTACCAGAGGCACCAGCCCAGCAGCAAACCGTAGCGCAGGGCCTGAGCCAGGGGCGCGCCCAGCAGCCCGAAGCGCGGCAGCAGCAGCACCAGCAACCCCGCCAGCAGCACCGCCGAGGCGGCCTGCACTGCTACGTAGCGGCCCACCCGGGCCTGGGCCGTAAGCAGAAACAGCAGAATCCAGGTCAGGAACTTCAGCCAGTCGGCCAGCAGCTGGGGGCCCAGTAGGTAGGCAGCGGCGGCAAAGCGCGGCTCAAACAGCAGGGGCAGGAGCCAGCCCCGCAGCAGCCACAGCAAGCCCAGCCCCAGGGCCAGCACCGGAGCCAGCACCGCTAGTACGGTACGCACCAGCCGGGCCCGCTCCTGGGGGCGGGCACTCAGGGCCGCCAGCCGGGGATAATAGACGCTGCTCATCAGGGCCGAAAAAACCATGGTATAGTTATCGGAGAGCTTGGCTACGGCCTGCCACAAATCGGTGGCGGCTAATCCAAACTGCCGGATAAGCACCTCCCGCAGGCTGAAATCCACGACTTTAGAAAACAGCAGCACACTCAGGGCCATCAGCAGAAACCGGCCCAGGCCGCGCAGCGCCGGGCGGCTGAAGGCCCCGTGCACCCGGGGCAGCAGCCCGGCCCGGCCAGCCACGGCGGCGGCCGGCAGCAGCGTGCCGCCCTGAGCCAGCAGGTAGGCCAGCAACGCGCTGGGCACCGAGCCGCCCGCGTAGAGCACCGCCGCCACGGCCGCCGGGCCGCTGGCGCTGAGCAGCACCGTGAGGCCCACGTAGGCCCCTAACCGCCCGGCGGCCAGCAGCACCGTCACCACAAACGCGTGCCCGACCAGCATCGCCAGCCCCAGGCAGAACAGCAGCGTCCAGCCCCAGCCAGTCCCGAACACCCCCACCAGCGGCCCCGGCCACAACAGCAGCAACCCCGCACTTAGCAGCACGGCCACTGCATTCAGCCCCAGCCCGGCGCCCAACCAGGCTCGGTAGCGCCCCGAACCAGCCCGCAGCGGGGCCAGGTATTTCACCGTGCCCACATGCACCCCGTCGTTGGGCAGGGTGGTGAACAGGGCCATCAGGTTCTGGAAGTGCGCCAGCAGCGTGAGGCCACCCGGGCCACCATACACGGCCAGCAACTTATTGAGCACCACCGCCCCGGCCGTGCGGGCAGCCACGGCCACCCCGGAGCCCACGGAACCGCGCAGCAACCGGCCAAGTACGGCGGCGCGGGGTTCAGGGCGGGCAGGAGGCGTAGGCATAAGCGGGTAAAAGCCAGGGAGACTCGGGGCAAGACGGCCGGGTGAGGGGTAAAGATAATGGGGTTGTGGTGCCCCTGGGGCCACGGGCCGGCCCTGAATAGGCAGCTCGACAGCAGAACCCCGTTATCTTTACCCGCAACTGGCTCTTGCTTGCGCTGGGAATGTACCGGCTTTGCACCTTGCCGGCTCTTCCGGAATACTTGGCCCACTTTGCCATTAGCCGCCGCGCAGACCAGCTGCGCCGGCGCATAGTCCTTCCCACTGACTTCCGCTTGTCTGTTCATGGCTGCTGGCCCTTCCTCTTTCTCCTTTGTGCCCGAGGGCATGTTTCTCGACCTGCTAACAGTTTCGCTTAGTGGCGTTAACGTGCTGCGCCCGGTTTATACCCTTGCTCGGGAGGTGGAGGATTTCGCCCTGGAGTACCTGAACCCCGCCGCCCAACGCATGACTGGGCTGACGGAGCGGCCCGGCGGTACCCTGCGTACCCGCTTTCCTGGCCTTTTCACCAACGGGGTTTTTGAGTTGTACCGGCAGGTAATGGAAACGGGCGAGGAAGGCCACTGCAACGTGAACTACCAGACCGATGGCCTCGACAACTTCTTCCATGTGGCGGCCCGGCGCAGCGGCGAGTGGCTTATTATCAGCTTCGATGATACCAACAACCAGCCCCGTACAGCCGTAGAGGAGGCCCTGCGCGCAAGCCAGGCTGCCGAGCAGCTCGCCCGTGCCGAGGCCGAGCAGCAGCGCCAGCGCTTTCAGGAGGTGCTGCTGCGGCTTCCCGCCTACGTAGCCGTTTACCAGGGCCCCGACCACATCTACCAGTTCGTCAATCCGCCATACCAGAGTTTGTTTCCGCACCGCTCCTTTCTCGGGCGGCCGCTCCGGGAGGGCACGCCGGAGGCCAGCGCGCTGGGCGTGGTGGCCCTGTTCGACCGCATCTACCAAACCGGTGAGCCGTACTATAGCCACGAGATGGAGGGCTGGTTTGACTTTCAGGGCAATGGGCAGCCGGAGCAGGTATTTCTCAACCTTTACCTGCACCCGTTGCGCAACGCCCAGGGCGAAATTGACGGAGTGCTGGATTTCTCCTACGATGTAAGCGAGCAGGTGCGGGCCCGCCAGCAGGTGCAGCAGCTCAACCAGGAGCTGGAAGCCCGCGTGCAGGAGCGCACCCGGGAGCTGGCCGAGCAACAGCGCCTGCTCCATCAGATTATGGCGCAGGTACCAGCCGCCATTGTCACGCTCAACGGGCCGCAGCACCGCTTTGCGTTTGCCAATCCGCTCTACCAGCAGTTGGTGGGCCGGCGCGTACAAGCCGGAAAAACCGTGGCGGAGATGCTGCCGGAAATGGTGGAGCAAGGCTTTGTGCAGATGCTCGACAGCGTGTACCATACGGGCCAGCTCATAGAAGGCCGGGAAGTTTCCGTCCTTGTGAAGCAACCCGATGAGGCAATGGCGCACTACTATTTAGCGCGTGCGTAGTCGGCAGCAGGCCGACGCGCTGCAGGCCCGGCTGCTGGCCGCTGCCCAGGAGCAGGCGGCCGAACGTCTGGCCTTTTTCAATATCTTCGAGCAGGCCCCCGTGCTGGTGGCCCTGCTGCGTGACCCGGGCCACCGCTTCGAGTACGTGAACCCCGCCTACCAGGCCCTGTTTCCGGGGCGGCGGCTGGTGGGCCTGCCGGTAGCAGAGGCCGTGCCCGAAATGCAAACCCAAGGGTTTGTAACGCTAATGGACCGCACCTACCGGACCGGCGAAACCTACGTGGGGCAGGCAATGCCCTTCACCGCTCTACCCGAACCAGGGCAGCCCCCGCACCCCATTTATTACGACTTCACCTACCAGGCCTACCGCGAAAACGGAGAGGTGGCGGGCATCTCTATTTTTGCCCACGATGTAACTGAGCAGGTGCGCATCCGCCAGCAGGTGGAGCGCCTCAACCAGGAGCTAACGGCTACCAATGCCGACCTGCACGCCAGCAATACGCAACTCACGCGCACTAATGTCGACCTGGACAACTTCATCTACACTGCCTCCCACGACCTGAAAGCGCCCATCAGTAACATTGAGGGTCTGCTGCTGGCTTTGGAGCACGAGATGCCAGCCGCCAGCCGGCTGGGCGACATTCCCAAGATACTGACCCTGATGCAGGAGGCCACTGAACGTTTTCAGCGCACCATTCAGCACCTGACGGATATTGCGCGCCTGCAACAAGAGCATAACCAGGCCAGCGAAACCGTGCAGCTTGTTTCGGTGGTTGAGGCAGTACGCCTTGATTTGTTGCCGTTGCTGCAGCAGACCCAGGCCCAACTAGCCGTGCAGATACCCGCCGGCTCAACGGTAACTTTTTCGGAGAAGAATTTGCGCTCCGTGGTGTACAACCTGCTCAGCAACGCCCTCAAGTACTGCCACCGCGAGCGGCTACCCCAAGTATACCTGCGCTTCTATGCCGAGGAAGGATGCAAAGTACTGGAAGTGAAAGACAACGGCCTGGGCTTAGACCTTTCTCGGGGTCAGAACAAGCTTTTTGCCATGTTTCAGCGCTTGCACACGCATGTGGAGGGTACCGGCTTGGGCCTGTACATGGTCAAGAAAATCGTGGAAAATGCCGGGGGCCGCATTGCGGTAGAAAGCCAGCTGAACCAGGGCACAGCCTTCCGCGTGTATTTCTTGTACTGATCAGCACAACGGCTTCACCTGCTTTTGCTTTGCCCATAACCCGGCCCGCCTCACCCTGAAGCTACCGGGCTAGTACAGGGCTTTTTCCAGTGTTAGCTTGAGGCCCGGGACGCCGCCCAGGTGGCGCTTGAACTGCAGCAAGGAACGGTTGAGGCCCTCCGGCAGCGTGGACGTACCCAGGTCGAGCAGGCGTATGCCACTGGCCTGACCGAAGGCGTGCAGGCCGGCATTTAGCAGCACTACCGGGCTAAACGTATTGTAGGCCAAGGGGCTGGCCGGGTAAAAGTTGTACAGCACATCCTTGCGCACCCGAATGGCAACGGTAAGGGCGGCCCACTCCCCGGCCGGGTTCCGTACCGAGAACAGGAACACCTGCTGCGGCAGCACCCGAAACAGCGTTTGCAGCTGCTCCAGCGTCATGGAAAGCTCCTGGCCTTTCTCCTCGCGGCAGCGGCGCAGAAACTCGTAGGCCAAGGGCAGTAGCAGCGGCGGCTCCTGCTCAAACTGCAGACCGTGCCGCGCGCACTTGAGCAGGCGCCGGCGCTCGGAAGGGTGCAGCCCCGCCCGAAAGCTCTGGTGCAGCGGCAGATGATGATTTATTTCGGCCAGTTTCACCGCGTATCCCCGCTGCCGCAGCACCTCAGCTAAACGGGCCGTAGTGGTGGGCTCGTACGCAAAGGCCGGCAGGCGCATGGTGAGGTGGCGGACGCCCCGCTCCCGCAGGGCCGTTTCCGCTGCGGTTAGCAAAGCGTGCAGGGCAGCGGCCGGCAGGTCTGGGGCGAGCTGCACTGCCCCGAATGGTGCCTGCCAGGGGCTGCGGGCGACCGTCCCGTCGGCGCTCAGAAACACGGATAGCTGCGCTACGGTACGGTTCTCGGCGGGTTCCTCCAGAAAAAAGTGCAGCCGCTCCCCGGGGCTTTGCTGCAGGGCCAGGTGTTCGGGCTGCTGGTAAAGCCAGGGCTCATAGGCCGGCGGCAACCCGGGCTGCGCCACCCACCCGCTCACCATCCGCAGGGCATAATGCTCCCACTGGGCAGGCAAGGGCAACGAATACGCCGAAGTGGGTGAGGATGGAAGCAAGGGCAACGGAGAAGAGGGGGGCGAAAGTACGAGGTTTTCTGGCCTGTAGCTGTACGAAACGCCGGTTTGTGCTGTTTTCAGGGGTAACGCCCCCTCTGGTTGAGCTTTTCCGCCAAATCCCCGTAGACTATCTGCCCCACTGCTTCTTACCCCGCATGAGCTCTTCTGCCACCGCTACTCCCCTGCCACTACTGCCCGCTACGCCTGTTCCGTCCGAGGACGAGGATGAGGGACCCCACACCTCCATCACCGCCGACCGGGCCGCTACGCGCCAGGCCCGGCTGCAACGGGTAGGGCAGCGGCCGGGCACACTTAACATTCGGGAAGGAGCACTTGCGCCCCGCCTCTTTCTGATTTCCTACGATGACACCTTTTTTGAGGAGCAGGAATACCAGAGCTATGAGGAACTGCTGGCCTGTTTTCGGCAGCACTCCGAGCTAAAGCACTGGATAGATGTGCGCGGCTACAACGACCTGGAACTGATGCAGCGCCTGCAGGAGGACTTCCGCATTCATCCGCTGCAAATGGAGGATGTACTGAACGACTACCAGCGGGCCAAAGTGGAGGAAACCCAGGATGGGCTGTTTTTGGTGTCCCGCATGACGGAGTTCACGCGGCTGCTCGACATTGACGACGACCAGCTGTCCATTTTTACGGGCTCCAACTACGTGCTCACATTCCAGGATGATTATGAGGACTGCCTGGAAACCGTGCGCCTGCGCCTGCGCACCGGCCGTAGCAACATCCGGCGCCGCTCCCCCCTGTACCTGGCCTACGCCCTCACCGATGTAGTACTCGACCACTACTACCCTACCATGGCGGCCATCGGCGACTACCTGGAAACTCTGGAGGAACGCATTTTCCAGGGCCGGCCCGACCGCCGGGTGCTCAACCGCATTCTGCACATCAAGAAGGATATCGTGCGCTTTCGGCGGCTGGTGTACCCCGAGCGGGAGAAAATTGCCGAGCTGCTGCGCATGCCCGAGGAGCAGATGCCGGAGGAAATCAAGGTATTTTTCAAGGACTGCTACGACCACGCCATTCAGGCCCTGGACCTGGCCGAAAGCTACCGCGAAACCGTGAGCAGCCTGGTCGAGCTGTACATGTCGGACCAGGCCAACCGGGCCAATGAGGTAATGAAGGTACTGACTATCATCAGCAGTATTTTTATTCCCCTGAGCTTCGTGGTGGGCCTCTACGGCATGAACTTCCAGCGGGAAGGGCCCGATGGCCGCATCAACTACCTCAACATGCCGGAGTTATACAGCCCCTGGGGCTACCCCATCCTGCTGATGATTTTGGGGCTAATTGTCATTTTCCAGCTTACCTACTTCTACCGCAAAGGCTGGCTGACGAATAAGTAAAGTGGTGAAAGGGTGAAGTCGTGAGGAGGCACGACGACGCAATCCTTCACAAAGCGTCTCCCATTGGTCTACTCAAAAGCCCCTGACATCAGCACCAGACGTTAGGGGCTTGCTGCTTATCAGGTCTCTGAGCATTGAAAAGGACGGATTGCTTCGCGCTGCTCACCTTGACAGGTGCCCGCTCACCATTTTACAACTTCACGTTGGTGCGGCGCAGCTCGGAGCCTACTACCCGGAACAGGTGGTAAATATCGGTGGCGGGGTCAAAGGTGAGGGCGGCCTGGGGGGCAGAGCTGCGGAAGGGCTGCCCGCTTACCAGCCGGGCTTTGGCATCGTAGAGGAAAAGGTTGCCGGGGCCGGTTTCGGTAAGGGCATACAACTGCCGGCCCGGCCCGAAGTTGAAGTACTGCACCGAGCGCGGGGCCGACGTGACGAACTGCTGGCTCAATATCTGCCGGCCCGAGGCATCAAACAAGGCACTCCGGCCGCCTTCTTCCCGCGCTACTACAAAGCTGCGCTGGGCCTGGTCGGGGATGAGCTGGAAGCGGCTGCTGCGGCTCCAGGTAGCCACGCGCCGCCGGCTCACAATATCCCCACTCAGGTTGAAGCTCACCAACTCTCCATGCTGGTTTACCACCGTCAGGCGGCTGCGGCTTAGCGTAGCACCTGTTTCGGCCAGGCCGCTGCCCGACAGGCGCCCGCCCATGCTGATGGGGAAGCCCGGGTAGGTGCCCCCGGCCTCATCGAAGGCATATACGTAGCCATTTTCGAGCAGCACCACCAGCACGTCGCGGCCGGCTACGGTGAGGTAGTGCGGGGGGCCCGCCAGCCGGAACTCCAGCTGCTTGGGCTGCCACCCCGGAAACGTGCGCCCTTGGGTATCATACAGAAACAGGTTGCCGCTGGCCCCGGCCACCAGCAGGCGGCGCACCCCGCCCCCACCCGGCGATACACTCAGGGACGTGGCCCGCACGGTATCGGGGAGGTTAAGCGGGAAGTTGGGCTGCACCTGCCCCCGTATACTGTACTGGAATAGTTGGCCAGGGGTAGCCAGTAGGAAGCCCGAAGTACCCGGCAGCCGAAATATCGGCCCCACCAGCGGCCCCGGCAGCGTATCGGACCAAGCCACCACGTTATCGGGGGTGATGTAGTGCAGCACGTGGGCGGTATCCTGCACCAGTACGCCCGGCAGCTTGGCTCCGGTGATGAGCACCGCTTCCGGGGAGCTGCTCAGCGGCGTTTTGAAGGCCAGCACGCTGCCCGTGCCGCTCTGGTTCTGGGGGCGGGCCTCAGCGGGGCCTACCACGGGGTGGCGCAGTACAAACTGGGTGAAGTACTGGGCCCCGGCCTCCTGCTCATTGGCGGCCGGCACCCACTGCAGGCACACCTGCGGAAAGCGTTTGAATAAGGTTTCGTTGCGCAGCAGCCCGGCCCGCCGCTCTTCCTGCAGCCCACGCAGCAACAGGTTCCAGCAGTTGCGGGTGTCCAGCAGCACCCGCAGGCGGGCCAGGGGCTGGGTTTCCTGCAAAAAGGCCACCTGCGTGGGAGAACGGCTCCATACCTGCCCGGCCGCCACATCCGTTAGCCACTGCTGCAAGGCGGCCTCATCGTCGCCGAAAGCCACGTAATTACCTACCTGGGCCACTACCGGCGTCGCAAATCCCTGGAACACAGACCCCATAAGCCGGCGAGGCAGCTCGGGTACGCCGGTTTGATAAAGCTGATAAGGGCCTACCCGCCCAAAGGCCGGGCTGGCCCCCGCCGCCCGCCGCAGCTGGCCCAGCAGCAGACTTATCTTCCCGGGGTTAGCCGTGTAGGCTAGAGCCAGCTTGCCGGGCCGGGCCCGGGCCGAAGACGTACCTAAATAGCACAGGGCCGCTTCCTGGCTGAGCTGAGCCGTGAGGCTGTCCAGCAGCCCACCCGTTTTGGCCGCTACCGAATCGGGAGTGGTGGGGCGCTGGTTGCCCCGCAATACGGCGAGTGGCCCCAGCCCCAGATGCACTACCAGAGCGGCCCGCAGCGGCAGCACTTCGGCCATGCGCAGACGCTGGGCGGGCTGGCCCAGCAGGCGCTGGTGCAGGCCATCGTGGGTAGTTTCAGGGTTGGCGAAGCCGGTAAAGGCGACCTTGTTGCCGACCAGCTTCATCTCCGTCATGCAGTTGCGGGCCAGGCTAGCCACAGTAGCCATTTCGGGGGTCAGCTCCTGGCGAAAGAACACGGCCAGCAACTGGGGCAGGCGGCGCTGGTTGAGCAGCAGGGTCGCGTCTACGTCGCGCAGCTGGAAGTAATCGGTGCTCTGGAAGTCGGCGGCTACGGTGGGGGCCTCGGGGGTTTGGAGGCGGCGGGCCACGGCCTCTACCAAGGCGGGACTGGCGCTCAGCAGCAGATGGTTGCGGTAGTTCAGCAGCGTGAGGCCCTCCTGGCTCCCTTTAGGGCGCACTTCCGTGAGCAGCTGGTTTTCGTATTCCCGGTCGGATACCTCGAAGCGCGGGTCCCGGCCCAGGCCCTCCAGCAGGCTGCGCACCTGCCGGTACTCCCGCACGCTGCTGATGGGTATTTGAAACAGCACATCAAACCGGCCCGGGCCCGTAACGTGCAGGGAGGTAAGCACCCGCTTGCGGCCCAGAAACCGTAGCACCACGTTGCGCCCCCCGGTCAGGCTGTCGGCCAGGGTGAGCTGGTCCTCCACCTGCTGAAAATAGCGCACGGCCGAGAGGTTATCCCAGAGCTGGGTTTCCTTGAGGTGGCGCACCAGCGTGGGGTGGTCACGCGTGACGGCCACCAGCACGGCATCCTCGGGTACCAGAGCCCAGGGGTCTACCGGTACGCGGGCCACGGTGCGGCGGTAGTACACGTAGGAGCCCAGCGCCGTGAGCAGCAGCAAACCCGTCAAGAAAACCAGTACTCGTTGCGACATGCAGGGAAACCCGGGAGGTGGGAAGGTCAAAAATAGCTATTCGGCGCGGAGTGCGCTGTTGCTACGGCCGGGCAGGGTGCGGGGTTTGCAGGGCAGTTTTCTATCTTCCGCCCCGAAACACTTCCTACTCTTCTCCCTATGTCCGAAAAACAAGGCCATTTTCAGCGGGCCATTACGCTGTTTGACGCCGTCATGATTGTGACCGGCAGCATGATTGGCTCCGGCATTTTCATTGTCAGCACCGATATCAGCCGCAAAGTAGGCTCCAGCGGCTGGCTGCTGGTGGTGTGGCTGCTGACGGGCGTGATTACCCTGGCCGGGGCCGTGAGCTACGGTGAGCTGTCGTCCATGTTCCCGAAAGTAGGCGGGCAGTACGTGTACCTGCGCGAGGCCTACAACAAGCTGGTGGCCTTCCTCTACGGCTGGACGCTGTTTCTGGTGATTCAAACCGGGGTAATTGCGGCCGTGGCCGTGGCGTTTGCCCGCTTCACGGGCGTGCTGCTGCCCCGGTTTTCCGAAACCAATGTGCTGTTTCAGCTGGAAGGCGTCCCGCTCCTGGGCACTTTTAAGTTTACCACCGTGCAGCTGCTGGCTATTCTGCTGCTGGTGTTTCTTACCTTCATCAACTCCCGGGGCGTGCGCTCCGGCAAGCTGATTTCCAACGTCTTCGGCAGCACCAAGCTGGTGGCCCTGGGCCTCCTGATTCTGTTTGGGCTGATTCTGGGGGTGAATGAGCAGGCCGTGAGCCAGAACTTCGAGAACGTGTGGCAGGCCATGAGCTTTGACGCGGCCGGGCAGGGCACACCCCTCACGGTAGCGGCCCTGGTATCGGCCATTGGCCTGGCCATGACGGGCTCCTTGTTCAGCTCCGACGCCTGGAACAACATCGGCTTCTCGGGCGACGAGATTGTGCGGCCCGAGCGTACCATCGTACTCAGTATGGCCCTGGGCACCGGCATTGTCACGGCTCTTTACATTCTCATCAACGTGGTGTACCTGCTGGTACTGCCCCTGCACGGCGACCCTGCCGCCACCGATGTAATGGGCCGGGGCATCATGTACGCCGCCAACGAGCGGGTGGGCACGGCCGCCGCCGAAAGCATCATGGGCGCGCCCGGTGCCTACATCATGGCCGTGCTCATCATGATTAGCACCTTCAGCGCCGATAACAGCATTCTGCTGTCGGGGGCGCGGGCCTACTACGCCATGGCCAAAGATGGGGTGTTCTTCCCCGGTATGGCCAAGCTCAACAAGGCGGGTGTGCCCAGCGTGGCCTTGTGGGGCCAGTGCCTCTGGGCTTGCCTGCTCTGCCTGTCGGGCTCCTATGGTGAGCTGCTGAACTACGTGATGTTCTCGGTAATTCTGTTCTACGTCATCACCATCATCGGCATTTTTGTGCTGCGCCGCACCCGCCCCGATGCGCCCCGCCCCTACCGGGCCTGGGGCTACCCGGTGGTGCCGCTGCTGTACGTGGTGCTGGCCTCGGCCTTCTGCTTTATCCTGCTCACCGACCCGGCCAACTCCAAATTCGCTCAGCGCGGCTTGCTGCTGGTGGCCGTAGGCGTACCGGTGTACTTCCTGTTCGGGAAGCAGTTTGCCAGCAAGAGCGAGAGAGTTGACTCCTGATAAGAAGAGCCTTCCGGCCAAAAAAAGCCCCGCCCGGTTTTACCGGGCGGGGCTTTTTTTGGCTACTTGTTCGGTTGATTGGCTGCTAGCGGCGTTTGCGGCGGGCTCCTTCTTTGGGCAGCAGCGTTACGTTTTGGGGCTGGGAGTTGCGGGTGCGCACCTCCTGGTCCTCGTAGCCACCGTAGCCGTATACTAGGGTATTTTCGCCGGCGGGTACTTCAATGGAGTAGTTGCCATTGGCATCGGTGCCGGCCACTTTCTTCAGGCCGCGCACCATCACGGTAGCGCCGGCCATGGGCCGGCCGTTTTCATCCAGAATGCGGCCCGTCATGGTCACGTTGGCGGGGGCCGCCTCAGCTGCGGCGGGAGCCACGGCGGCGGGCACTGGTTCCACTGCTACGGGCTCATCGGCCGGAGCGGCTTCCGGAGCCGCAGCTACGGCGGCAGCAGTGGTAGTGGGTTTAGCGGCCGTTGGCTTAGCCGCTGCCGTGGCGGGCTTAGCGGCCGACTCATCCTCGGCAGACTTTTCCTCTGCAGCAGCGGCTTCTTGGGGGCGCGAGGCCGTTACCGTGGCCTCGCCCAGCTCCATTACGGGCATGGCACTGGCAATCCGGCGGGTAGCCTGGGCCGGCAACAGCACGTAACCCAACACCAACACTGCTACAATGGCGCCTACAATAATAGCCAGCCGGCGGTTGCCCGATGACAGATCTTCCTCTTCGAGGTTGAGGTCCGAAGGAACTTCTTCAGGTTGAGTAGAAGTGTTTACATCCATAAATCAGGGGAAGAATGAAGTGGGGAGTGTGTGTGAGTCGGAGGAAGTAAAAGAGCCTGCAGGAGTAAGTGGGCACTTACCCCCACACGAACGGCCGCTAAAGATAAATCTTTCCGCAGTGCTTCTCCTAACAGCATTTCCAATATCTGGATTTATTTCCCGGGTTGATTGCAATGAATGCCCCTGTTTTATGTCAGTATGCAAAAAATAAGGAGCCCCGCTTTCTACCAGTAGAAAGCGGGGCTCCTTGTTTTTCTAAGTGTAGCTACGATTAGTCGTGGGCCGGCTTAGCCGGGCCGCTTGGGGCCTTTTCGCCGAAATCCTGATCCTGGGTGCGGATGTCGTTACCCATTTGGTAGCTGCCCTCTACGCCAAAACCGGGGCCGCTGGCCTGCTCACCGGCTTCGTGGTGCTCGTTGCCGCCTTGCGGCTGCCCTTCGCCCCCGCCAATGTGCAGGTTTTCCAGTTGGTCCTTTTGGTCGGAGCGCTGGGTGTAGCCACCGGCGCCGGTGTTGCGCTGGGCCGAGGGGTCACTGGCAGCTTTGCCGTTGCTCATGTCCTTTTTAAATTCCTTTTCCTTTTCCAGCTGCTCGTTTTCGGGAATAGCCTGCTCGCTGTTATGGACGATGTCTTTATTGGAGGTCTCGTTGGAAGTAGCCATGCTGAATTGTCTGATGGGTGGGGTTGGTACTACCCAGCTGTACGCGTGGCCGGGTGCCAGGGTTGATGGTAGCTGCCCGCCAGACGCTGCTTTTTACCATTCAAACGGTAGGCCTGGGTGGGTAATGTTGGGCCTACCTCCGCACTGCTATTCTCGTACGTACTTTTGCCGGGGCGTTTCAGCTTGCTTTTGGCAAAGACCTTGATTTTAATTTCAGCCGGAACCCGTTTTCCTGCGTCCTGTACTTTTCAGTGTTGCCCTTCTCATGGATTTTTCAAAATTATACCGTCCCAGCGCCCTCAACAGCTTCCAGTACATTGCCGTGGTGGGGGCCATTATGAGTGGGGGCGCGCAACTCATTATCCGGTGGCTGGGCCAAACCCAGCCCGAAGGCTACAACTACCTCTACCTCTGCTGGCTGGGCCTGTACGTAGCTGGCACCTTACTCAACCTGTTTGGCAAGCCCGACAGTGGCCACCATCATCACCACTAGGCTCACACGTTACTTCTTCAGAAACGCCAGTAGCTCACGGTGAAAAGCCGCCGCAGCTTCCAGATGCGGGATGTGGCCTACCCCTCTCAAAGAAACCAGTTGGCTACCCTTGATCTGAGCGGCCGTGCGCTGGCCCAGCGCGGGGTACTGCCCCATGCGCGCCAGCACGGCCGCGTCCTTGATGAGCCCTTTACCTACCACCGTCCGGTCATCCTGGCCGATAACGAGTAGCGTAGGCACCCGTAGTTGGCTGAACTCGTAGCATACCGGCTGCTGGTAAATCATATCGAAGGTGAGGGCATTGGCCCGGGCCACCCGCGGAAAATCGGGGTGGCGGGTTTGCGCTAGCAGGGGCAGCAGCCATTCGTCGTGAGCCGTAGGGTAACCGTGGGGGTAATAGGTGGCGTGGTATTTCCGCAGGCTGGCTTCGGTAGTTTTCAGCTCACTGGCTTCGGCCTGGGCCAGGGGCTGAAACGGTACGCCTACGCGGTAATCTTCCAGCCCGATGGGGTTTTCCAGCACCAGCCGCTCAGTTTGCTGCGGATACAGCAGGGCAAACCGGGTAGCCAGCATGCCGCCCATACTGTGTCCCACCACTACGACCTTGCGCACGCCCAGCGTATCGAGCAGGCGGTGCGTGTTGAGGGCCAGTTGGTGAAAAGAGTAGTGGATATCGGGTTTGTCCGATTTGCCGAACCCCACCTGATCGGGCACTATCACCCGGAAGCCGTTGCCGGTCAGAAACCGGACAGTTTCGCGCCAGTAAGCCCCGAAGAAGTTTTTACCGTGTAGCAGCACAATGGTGCGGCCGTTGCTGGCACTGCGGGCCGGCACATCCATGTAGGCCATACGCACGGCTTGCCCTTCCAGCTGCAAAGGCAGGTAGCGCACCGGATACGGATAATCCAGCCCATCGAGGGTGGCGTTCAGGCTGGTAGGCGAGGGAGATTGGGCCCGGGCACAGGTTAACAGCAACCAACAGCCGAGTAGAGTGCAAAGGCAAAAACGTAGCATACGCAGACAGATAGACTCAGAGAAACCACCTCGTAAACTGCCTGTCCTGGTTTTAAGTTATGCCAGGCTTACTAGGCTCCCAGGGGGCCGCGCTGCTTTAGGCGCAACTCCAGCACGCGCGTATCCTCGTTGCTCCAGATAAAATTGCGGATGTCCTCTACCCGAAACACAACCAGCCCGTCGGCCGCCCCGTACTCGGTGAAGCACTCCATAAGCACCTGCTCCGGCGTAAGTTGGCGCACGTAGCCGAAGTAGTCCATGCCCAGATGGGTGTACACGTTTACCAGTTGGCCCAGCTGGTGCGCCCGCTCCAGCAGCAACGGCACCGACACGTACTCCTGCTCCAGAAACTGAGGCGACTTGAGCCCGGCGTACACCTTATCCAGGTTATCGGCCTTGAACTCAACGTGGCGGATGTACTGGTCATCGAAGTCCAGCTGAAACACCTCCTGCATGTTAAACGACTGGATGGCCGTGGGCATTCCGTCGCGGTTGATGATGCGCAGCACCAGCACTTCATCGGAGAAGCTAAGCACGTAGCCCACCGAAAAACGGCCCGGCTCACTTTGGCTGGTGCGCACACCCAGCAGGCGTTTTTCTTGCCGCGCCCTGTTTAAAATTTCCTGGAATAGCCCTTCCATACCCTGGTTTCAGACGATTAGAAGCGTGAAGCTACGCATTTAGCCCTTCACTACTGTAGCGCTTGCGGAAGGGGTGGTTACCGAGTCGGGGGCGGCTGGAGTGGAGCTAAGCTGAGCGGCGCGGCGGCTTACCTGTTTCAGCCACAGGGTACGGCCGTCCCAGGTAGTACGGCGTAGCAGCACATTGGGGTAGGCCTTGGCAAACCAGTATTGGTTTTGACGGGCGTCGGTTAGGGTCACGCGCACACGCCAGGCGGGGTCGGGCGTGTCGGTGGGGGCCCCCTCTTCTACCCGCACCTGAGCCTGGTATAGGGTGGGCCTGCTGGCCTGGTTTGTTAGCTGCAACTCGTATACAGCCGCCGGGAAAGAGGGGCGGCGGGCAAAATCCAGACTGCGCAGAGTGTAGGGCAGGGCATCCTCAAAGAGCACGTTGTGGCGCAGCACACGCTGCCCGCTACCCTGCCCATCGTGGTAGGAGGTGTAGGCTTGCTGGTACTGCAGCCCATCATCCAGTATTGCCTTGAACACGTTGCCTGCCCACTCCTGCACCGAGGCGGTGAGTTTGTGCAGCACCACTGGCTGGTCGCGGCGGAAAAACAACGTAGCCTGAGCGTGGTGCGGATAGGCGGTGCCCGGCATACTGTACAATTGAGTGAGGCGCATCACCGGAAAAATATCCTTGCGCTCCAACGAATCGGTACGCACGTTGTACTGCTGGTTGAATTCCTCCTTGGCCGTTGCCTGCGTGTACACAAAGCGGCGGATTTCGCCGTCCACTTTCTGCTCGGCCTCATACACGGCCACTTCTTCCTGCCCATCCTCCCACAGAGGGTTCATTGCCCAGGCCATTAGAAATGGGCTTCCTTGCTGCGTCAGGGGGTTGCCGTGCGGGGCCGGTTCCGTTTTTACGGGCTTCCTGCTGCCTGATTCGGAAGAGCAGGACAGCAGGCTGGTGCCCACGCACAAGCAAACGACTGAAAAGGAGGTACGCAACATATCGGGAGGGGAAACAAACTCAGGAGTAGGCCCTACTACGCGCAAACCCAGGCCGAATGTTCGTGTACCCGCCGGATTTACTTGCGCACGCGCCACACCCGAATCCGTACTTTCTCCCCGTTTTCGGAGGTAACTGGCTCTACTTCTATCTGGTCTGCCTCATCGTAGTAGGCGGCTACTCCCCGCACAATGCCCACGGCCAGCCCGCCCATCCGCCGTTTCGATACATAGTCAATTAGTAGCTCGTCGGGCGAAACCCGAGTGACATTCAGCACGGGCGGGGCATTGTCGGCGTGCTCCTGCCGTACCTGCCGGTGCATGGTATTCTCAGTGTGCTCCAGCATATCCAGCGTATTCCACTCGGGCTGAAGCAGGCGCTGGTACATGTACATCAGGTCGGGCACCAGGTACTCCCCAAACTTCTCGTGCAATTCATCGGCCGACAGGCCCGTCATGGTGGCAGCTTCCCCCACTAGCCGGTACATATGCTCATCAGGGTACACATGCTTGTGGTCGAAGTCGGCCGCAGTCAGCCCCGACACTTCCAGTAGCCGCACCCAGGTGCTGTGGTCGTACTGGGTTTGTACGTAGCGTTTCAGGAGAGTAAAGATGGTTCCGTGCACGGACAAAGACAGGTATACTACCAGGAAAGGCCGCAAGGCAAACCGGTTTTTCTGGCAGTGAATGAACATAAAAAAGCAGGGAGCCGACTGCCGTAGCAATCAACTCCCTGCTTTAACTACTGTCCAGCCTTATAGGTTACCAATTACCGTCATGGTGCTCAGCGTGGGCGAGGCTACTCCCCCAACATCTTCCACCGTCATGGCAAAGGCCTGGGCGCTGGCAATGTCCTTCATCTGCTGGATACTGTCGCCGGCGGCAGTGGCGGTAGCCAGTACACCGGCATCCACCGGCTTGCCATTGTCGAGGGCCCAGAGCTGGTACTGCTTGCCGGAGGGCGGAGCAGGCAGGTTGCGCACATCCACGTACACGGCCTTGGTGGTAGGGTTGTAGTATACCCGGGCCAAGGCTTCGGGAGCTTTGGGCGTGCCTTTCAGCTCTACCGAGCGGAAATCGGCACTGCGGAGCACTGCCAGCTCCTGGTCACGCTCTTTCAGGGCCGCCTGCTGCGTAGCCGCATAGCGCGACTGCTCAGTCTGGGCCACCTCCAAGTTGGCTTCGGTTTCCTGCAGGCGGCTATACAGCAAGTAGTTACCCAGACCGCTCAACACCAGCAAGGCCACGGATGCGGCAATCAGCCACTTCAACCGGCTGGGGGCCGGCTCGGCGGTAGGTAGCTGCCGAACCACGCCATTTTCCTGCGGCGGAGCGGGCACCGCTACCGGCTCCGGGGCCGAAGAGGCCACCATTTGAGGCGCGGTAACGGGCGGCACCTGGCTTTGCTGTTCCCCAGAGTTCCGGATGGCCTCCTGCCAGCCCCGCAGCACCCGCTCCCGCATATCGTCGGGAGGCGTTACGGCGTGGGCCTCAGCGTAGGCATCCAGGCTGTGCTGGACCTGGAGCAACTCCCGGGCTACCTCCGGATGCTCCTCTGCAACACGCTCTACTTCAGAGCGCTCCATCTCGCTCAGCACGCCCAAGGCGTACTCTTCGAGAATACCGGATTCGATATATTCCTGAATGTTCACGATTACCGAATCAGTTTAGAAAGTACTTTAATAGCCGCCCGGGCGCGGGTCTTCACCGTACCGAGGGGAAGGTTCAGTTCTTCTGCCACTTCGCTTTGCGTAAATCCGCCGAAATAAAGCAGGTCCACGATTTGCCGCTGCTCCGGATTCAGCTGGCGCGTCATTTCCTGCAAGCCAATGTGCTCAGGCCGGAACGAAGGTTCGGCGGCCTGGCGCAGCGCTGCACTTTCCTCTATCGGCTGCGTACGACTACCTACGCGGTACTGTCGGGAGCGGATTTTGTCGATGGCTAAATTTCGGCATACGTTCATCACCCAGGTAAACAAACGCCCTTTTGCGGCATCGTAGGAGGGAAATGAGTGCCAGATTTTCACCATCGCCTCCTGCAGCACATCCTCGGCCAGCTCTTCTTTTTTTACAATCCGCAGAATAACGCCATACAGAGCTGCGGAGTACTTGTCATAGAAAATAGTCATGGCCCCTTCGTCCCGGTCGCGCAGGCGTTGCACGAGCAGGTTTTCCGTTTCCAGGGTAACTGACTCAGGTGTAGTAGCAGACACGGGCAGCAACTAAGAGTGACAGGGCGGCGTAGCAAAGCCCACCCCGCAGATGAAACGAATGTACACGATAAACGCACAATGTGGTCGAAGCAGGGCGCGAACTACCAGCTGTTCCTACCAAACTCCGGTGCTACGGCCAGCGGCCCACGGATGTTATGGCCGCAAATAACCCAACGGCGACTGGTTTGTTGCCTTACTTGCTGTCCTGAAGTCCTGCGGCGGTATTTTCCATCTACTTTCTGAGCCTATCTGTATGCCTATTGAGTCTTTAAACCCCTACTCCGGCCGCGTTGAGCGCCGCTTCCGGGCCTTTGGCTGGGCCAAAACGGCGCGTATAGTGGCCCAGGCCCACCAGGCCTTTGCCCAGTGGCGCACCACCAGTTTTGACCACCGGGCCCGCCTGATGCGCCGCGCCGCCGAGCTGCTGCGGGAGCGGCAGCAGGAGCTGGCCGAGCTGATGGCCCGGGAAATGGGCAAGCCCGTTACCGATGGCCGCGCCGAAGCCGTGAAGTGTGCCCTCTGCTGCGACTATTACGCCGACCACGCCGAGCAGTTTCTGGCCGATGAGCAAATCAAAACTGACGCCCAGCATAGCTTCATTGCCCACGAGCCCATTGGCATTGTGCTGGCCGTAATGCCCTGGAACTTTCCGTTCTGGCAGGTGGTGCGCTTTGCGGCCCCGGCCCTGATGGCGGGCAATGTAGGCCTGCTCAAGCACGCCTCCAACGTGCCACAGTGCGCCCTGGCGCTGGAGAAGATTTTTCATGATGCCGGATTTCCGCCCGCCACGTTCCGCACGCTGCTGGTGGGCTCAGAAGTGGTAGAAAAGCTGATTGAGGACGACCGGGTGCGGGCCGTGACGCTCACCGGCTCGGAGCCGGCCGGGGCCGCCGTAGCCGCTGCGGCAGGCCGCCAAATCAAGAAAACCGTGCTGGAGCTGGGCGGCTCCGATGCCTTTATTGTGCTGGCTGATGCCGATGTGGCCCTGGCGGCCAAAACCGCCGCCCAGGCCCGCATGATTAACGCCGGGCAGAGCTGCATTGCCGCCAAGCGCTTTATCATAGAGAAGCTAGTGCTTAAGGAATTTATCAGCCAGATGAAAACTCATCTGCTGGCCTTCCGTACCGGCGACCCGCTGGACCCGGCTACCCAGTACGGCCCCCTGGCCCGCGCCGACCTGGCCGACGAATTGACTCAGCAGGTAGGGGATTCAGTGAAGCAGGGCGCGAAGGTGGAACTGTATGGCGGCCAGAGCAAGCCCGGCACCGCCCTGTTCCGGCCCGTAATGCTCAGTCAGGTAAAGCCCGGCCAACGGGCCTACTCGGAAGAGTTCTTCGGGCCCGTGGCTATTATTCTGGAAGCCAAAGACGCCGATGATGCCATCCGGCTGGCCAACGACTCCCGCTTTGGGCTGGGCGGCTCCATCTGGACCCGCGACGCGGCCCGGGGCCAGGCGTTGGCCCGGCGCGTGGAAGCCGGCGCGGTCTTCGTGAACAGCCTGGTAAAATCGTCGCCGGAAATGCCGTTCGGGGGCGTGAAGAAGTCGGGCTACGGCCGGGAGTTATCCCACCTGGGCATCCGGGAATTCGTCAACCAGAAGTCCATTTGGGTAGCGCCCAACGCCAAACCCGAGGAAAAGAAGAAGGTAGAATAACGGCTACGCACCAGCCCAAGGCCCCTGGTTTTCGCGCTAACGCTCAAAAGCCAGGGGCCTTGCCGCGTCCCGCCCACAACTGCTCCAACCCGGCCCCTACTGCCACCCCGAGGGTGTAGCAGAGTAAGTCGCTCCACAGAAAGCCCCGCCCCAGCACCAAGCCGCCCAGTGTAGTGTGGCGGAGGGTATCTAGCCAGGGCGGGTGAAAAAGCTGGCTGAACTCCACCCCGAATGCCACCAATAGCGCCCAACTTGCTACCCAGCGGCCGGGCTGCCGGGGCTGGCACCAGCCAAGCAGCCAGAACACCAGCAGCGCCCAAAGCGCGTCGCCGGCGTAGGCGACCACCCAACCGGGCAGCTCTCCCCCGTACCGCCGCGAGGCAAGCCCGAGCACTACGGTCAGCAGGGATAAAAACGTGTAGAGAAGTTGGCTGCGGGTAGGCATGTGGGCGGTAGTTAAGGAGCGGAACACGTTGGGGCGACTGATAACCATTGTGTTGTGGCCGAGGCTGCTGACCAGCCCGCGCGGGCACCTTTCAGGGCCGCTACCGGGCAAACAGCTTAGCCTGAAGCGGAGGCAATTTTCTTATTTACTTTGCAATACAAAGTAATTTGAATTATTATTGTGTCAACAAATACCTAATCCTGCCTTCTGGTCAGGTGGGATTATTGCAGAGTTGTATGGAATATTTTGTTGCTCAAAACTCAGTAGTGCGCACTATTTGGGGCAAGGCCGACACTGTGCTGTTCATTTTTGCCGGTGCTGCTGCCGAGTTTGCCGTTAATAAAGCCGTGGACTGGCTGTACTTCACGGGCCGGCTGCCCGCCGACCCGCTGGGCCGGCTGTTCTCGACGGTGGAATACGCGCGCCGGATTGTATTTGCCGACTCTCAGGGCGCAGAGCAGGCCATTGACACCATTGCGGCCATTCATGGCGCCGTAGAGGCCAAGCGGGGCCAGCAGATTCCGGCCTGGGCCTACCGCGACGTACTTTATATGCTCATGGATTACTCTATTCGGGCATTTGAGCTGCTGGAACGGCCCCTTGCGGAAGCGGAACGGGCCGAGGTGTTCGACGTGTTCTGCCGGGTGGGCCAACGCATGGGTATTCCGGATTTGCCGGCTACGTACGCGGCCTGGCTCCCAGACCGCCAGCACCACCTGGAGCAGGACCTCGTGCACAGCGCCTGTACCACCGACCTATACCGCCAGTACCGCCGCCACTTGGGCCCAGTGCGTTACCGCCTGCTGCTGCAGGGCCAGCGCCTGGTAGTGCCCGCGCTGGTAAGCCAGCTGCTGGGCTTCGGCCGCCGCTCCTGGCTGCAGCCGATAGTGCCACTTTACCGCGCCACCAAGCATCTGCGCCTCAGCCAATGGGTGAAAACCAGTTTGCTACCCCTCGATTACCGGGCCCAGATTGCCGCGCTGGATGTAGCGCCTGCTCCCGCGTTTCAATAGGCTGCTCAAACAGCAACGCGCTTTAGCTAGCGTAGCCCAACACCCGATACACGGCGTACCCGGCCATTTCGTGCAGCAGGATGCTCCAAAGAGCCAGCGGCTGGTCGCCGGGTACCAGCCAGTAGGCCAAGGTGGGTTTGTGGTCGGAGGAATAGTAGCCGGCCGGGAACGGGGCCGGGTGCAGGCCTACCTTGGCAAAGCAGCCAATGGCCCGGCGCTGGTGGAAGGCCGAAGTTATCAGGACCGTTGACTTGATTTCGGGGTGTTGGGCCAGGAGCTGCTTGGTGAACAGGGCATTTTCGCGGGTATTGCGGCTGCGGGTTTCCAGCAGAATAGCCTGCTTGGGTACACCAGCCAGCCGCAGCAGAATTTGCAACTCCTTGGCCTCACTGTGGCCCTGCGCCCCACCAACCGCCCCGGAGCCACCCGTGATGATGATGCGCCGGATGCGGCCGGCCCGGTACAGCCACAATGTGTGCAGCAGCCGGTCGGCGCCCTGGCTCACGTACACCCGGTCGTGGGGCGACTTTCTGCCCTCCGTGATACCCGTGAGCAGGATGCCCGCATCGTGGTGGCCCAGTTGGCGTAGGGTAACGGGCGGTATTTCCCAGGCTAGCATGGCGGCATTGAGCAGAGCGGGGTTGGTGAACAGCACCAGCCCGGTGGCCGCGGCCCACAGCAGCCGCTTTTGCCAGCGGGCGTTGCGTACCAGCAGGGCCAGCATCACCAGCCCTACCAGCCACACAGCCGGCGACAACACAAAATCCAGAAGCTTGGAGAAAATAAAAAACATAGCCACGAAGCTACGGCAGGAAATGCTGCCAGTGCTTCGCGGCTACCGGTTTTTGCGCTCTTTCGGGATTAAGAAGCTACGCTGGCTGCGGGGCTACATCGGTGCAGCGCTGCAGGTTTTGCAGCATTTCCAGTACCTCATCTTTTTCCCGGAGCGTGTCGCACTCTACCAGCCTGCCCCGGCAGTAGGAGGCAAAGAAAGGAGCTACCTTGGTATCCATCATTTTGCGGGCTACCGGGTTTTCGGCGGCATCCAAGCGCAAGAATGCCGTGTTGCGAAACTGCTCATCCAGGGAAAACTGCTCAAAAGGCGGGGCCAGCAGGTCACAGATAGCGCAGTCTTTGGAGGTGAACTTGGCAATTACCCGGGGGTAGTCGTGGATGAGGGTACGCAGGCCCTCGTCGTTGGTATCAATTATTTTCATGCCGTAAGCTGATGGGTAGAAGCCCGCCGGCAGACTGACCGACGTGAACTTCTCGCAGACAAAAAAACCGCGCCGGAAAATTCCTTCCCAGTGCGGTTTTTTGTCTCCTAAAACGGGAAATCAGTTGAGCTTGTTGCCTTTTAGCATCATCTGCCGGATATATTTCACCGGGGCGCTGCCGTAGCTCAAGAACTGCTCATGAAATCCCTTGAGGTCAAACTTGCTGCCCGGCTGCCGCTTAAGCTCCTCGCGCAGGTCGTAGATTTCGGTGTAGCCAGTGAAGTAGCTGCTGAGCTGCACTTGGCTGAGCGTGGCGCGCAGCCACTTGTTGCGGGCCTCGGCTTCTTCCTGAAATCCGTCGCGGCGCAGCATAGCCACGGTTTGAGCTTCGGTAATGCTACCAGCCTGCACCTCGTGGTCGAGGATGGCATTGAGGGTCACGCGCATGTTCCACTTGTCCCACATCAGCCAGATTTCGTCGGTGCCCCCACCGTAGCCGCTTTCCAGCATCATACGCTCAGCGTACACGGCCCAGCCCTCAATCATGGCCCCGTTGCCGAAGATGGATTTGATTAGGGAAGGGCTACGGTTGGCGTACACCAGCTGGGTGTAGTGACCCGGAATGGCCTCGTGAATGTTGAGGATTTGCAGAGTGTACTGGTTGTACTCGCGTAGGTAGCTCTCGGCGCGGGCGGCGGGCTGCCCGGTGAGCGGCTCCACGTTGTAGTAGGTGTTGGCGGCCTTGTCGTAGGGGCCGGGGGCTGAGATGCTGGCACCCGCCCCACTTCCCCGCATATAGAGTGGCGTTTCGCGCACTACCAGCGGTTTAGTAGGATCCTGAGTAAGCAGTTTGTGGTCGTCTACCCACTTTACTAAGGTGGGCATCTGGTCCTGCACGGCCTGCACGAAGCCTGTGGGCGTAGCGTGCTGCTGCGAAAGGCGGCTGATAACCTGTTGCACCACAACTAGGGAGTCGGTGGGTTGGGGCTGGCCCGGGAAATACTTAGGATATAGCCGCGCCGCCCGCTTTTTCATGTCGTGCAGCAGCTCCTGCTTGTGCGCCAGGGCCTTGCGGTACACTTCCTCAGCCGAGTAGGTAGACTGAATATCCAGCGCGAATTTGCGGGCGAAGAGGTTTTTGCCAATGCGGAAGGAGCGGAATTGCCCGGCCGGTAGCACCTCCTGCTGCAAAAAGCGCACGTAGCCCTCCATGCTCAGGCGGGTAGCAGCCACGCGGCTCAATAAATCCTGCTTTTCCCCGGCCGAGAGGCCCGATTTGGCCACCGAATCCTGCAAGGCCTTCCCGAATACTTCCAGTCCGCCCTGGTTCTGGCGAATGGCCAGGTCGGTATGCTCCCGGGTGGGCTGCTGGATGTTCTGTTTGGCGGCCTCGTAGTAGTCCACGGCCCGGCTGAGCTTGCTGCTGATGGCGCGCAGGCGGCGGTCCAGGGGCCAGTAGCGCCCGTTCAGAATTTCGGCCACCGAGCCGCCCAGATTGTAGTTAGCCGGGTTCCACTGCCAGTCGCGCAGGGTATCGGCGTAGAAGCGGGCCGACTGCAGGTAGTTCTGCATCAGGCGGAAGTCGGTCTGGTTATTCACCGATAGGTCTTCCAGCTTAATCGTCTTCATCTCCTCGCGGCGGCGGGCCAGGGCAGCGGCTTCCGTTTGGCGGCGGCCGGCGTTGGGCACTACCAGCAGGGAGTCGTAGCGGTGGTAGCCGGCCCCACTGGCCCACTCGGGGTTGTAGTACCACAGGGAGTCGATAAAGCGGCTTTTATACCGTTCAAAGGCCGCGTCGGGCTGGGCATCGGCGTCGGCTACTCGGTGGCCGTCGGACTGGGAGCCGCAGCTGGCCAAGCCGGCTGTTAGGGCCGCCGCAGCCAGTAGGGTGTTGGCAGAGAAAAAGGAGGACATAGAAAGGGGCTAGGGAACCAGGGGTGCAAGGTAGCGCCGAAAGGACGCAGGTTGTTGCCCTGCGTTGCGGCAGTACGGTTCAGTTTTGTACCCGCGCCCTGGTAAGTTTGCCGACGGGCAGCCTTTGCCCCGCACGAGCCAACGAATTTCTGCGCATGCCGTGCCCTGCCACCTACTCGCCTGCAGCGCATGCCCTAAAGCAGAACAGCGCGCTACCCGGCGGCTACGCACTACATTTGGTGCTCTGCCATCTGCTTGTCGCCCTGCTATGTCCCAGCTCTTCTCCCGCCGCCGCTTCCTGTACACCCTGAGCCTAGGCGCGGCCGGCACCGCCCTGCTGCCCGCTTGCCTGCGAGCCGGCTCCGCTACCGATGCCAGCTCCTACCTGGTGTACGTGGGCAGCTACGGCCCCGCCGAGCAGGATAACATTTGGCTGTACCGCCTCAACCCCCGTACCGGCGCGCTTACCCGCGTGGTCGGAGCCCGGGGCGGGGCGGCCCCCTCCTTCCTCACCGTGGATGCCCGCCACCGCCGCCTCTACGCCGTGAATGAGGTAGATAATTACCAGAACGCCCCCAATGGCGGCGTCAGTGCCTTTGCCATTGATGCCACTACTGGCGGCCTTACGCTGCTTAACCAGCAGGCTTCGGGCGGTACCATTCCCTGCTACATCAGCCTCGATAAAGCGGGCCAGCACGCCTTCGTGGCTAACTATGGCAACGGTACCGTGGCCGCTCTGCCCCTTACGGCCGAGGGCCAGCTGCAGCCCGCCTCCTCCGTAGACCAGCACACGGGCAAAGGCCCGCACAAAAACCAGGGCAACGCCCGCGCCCACTGCATCCTGCCGGACCCCGCCGGCAAGTTCTTCTTCGCCGTGGATTTGGGCACCGATACCGTGTATGGCTACACCCTGGAAAGCGGGGGCCGCCTGGTGCGCCGCGCGGCTCCGGCTTTCCGGGCCAAGCCGGGGGCCGGGCCGCGCATTCTCACCTTTCATCCCAGCCGCCCCCTAGCCTTCCTCATCAACGAGCTGGACTCCACCCTGACTTCCCTGGCCTACGATGCCCGCCAGGGTACTTTGCGCGAAATCCAGACGGTGCCGTGTTTGCCGGCTGGCTTTACGGGCTGGAATGCCTGCGCCGATGTGCACGTGTCGCCCAATGGCCGCTTCGTGGTGGGCTCCAACCGGGGCCACGACAGCCTGGTGGTGTTTGCCCTGGAGGAAGCCACCGGCCGCCTTACCCTGACAGAGCACGTGCAGCTGCCCGGCAAAACCCCGCGCAGCTTCGCCTTCGACCCCAGCGGGCGGGTGGTGCTGGTAGCCCACCAGCAGAGCAACACCATCGTAACCTATCTGGCCGATGCCCGCACCGGCCGCCTTACCCCCACCGGCACCAGTGTAGAGGTAGCCGCCCCCGTGTGCCTGCAGGTTTATCCCGACTTCCTGGCCGGCCGGGGCTAGGCGAAAAAGCAGCGGGTTTGGCTTGTTTTCCGGACACGTTTTTACCCGGTTCCGCGTTGGCTGCCTCAACGGGCCCGTACTCCGCCCCCTACCGCGTATGCACTTCTTTTTATCCCAGATTTCCCGGTTGAAAGCTACCCGGCTTCTTCTGCTCCTTTTCCTGCTGCTGCCCCTGGCCCTGCGTGCCCAGCAGCCGGCCTCCGTCCGCCGCCTCGATGAGAGCAACGGCTTCCGGGGTCTGCGCTTCGGTACCCCGCTCACGGAAAGCCTCCACCTCAAGCTGCTCCAGGATAAGGGCGACGAGAAGATTTACGAGCGCACCGATGAGGATTTGCGTGTGGGCCGGTTTTCGGCGGCCCGCATCCATTATAAGTTCTTTAAAGACCAATTTGCTACCGTCACCATCATCGTAAGGGGCCCTGAGCACACCGGGCAGGTGCTGCCCATGTTCGAGGGTCTCTACGGCCCCGGCCGCCCCGATGGGTTCAGCTACAAATGGCAGGGCAGCTTAGTGGCCCTCTCCTACGCCTCCCTGCCCAACGACCAGGTGATTCTGGCTATGAGCAGCCTGCCCCTGGCCGCCCAGATGCAGCAAGCCAAAGCCCCCGTCAACACCACCAAGCTCAAAATCAAGCGCAAATAGAGTCCACCAACAAAGTACGTCAGAGGTAACAAACCAAAAAAACGTCATTCCGAGCGTAGCCGAGGAATCTCGCGTGCTGACGTTGAAACAACTACCTCGTACGACAGGAGTACCATTGCACGCAAGTTTCTTCGGCTCCGCCTTCGCTCGGAATGACGCTCTGGCGGTATAACAGCCTTACAGATACCTCCCCGCTTCCCTGAAGTGCAGCCGTAGTAAACCGGCCATGCCACCCGAAACCAACGCTTCGCGCTACATTCGCCGGATAAACTGCTTTCCTGTCATGCGCCGCTTTTCCTCCCTCCTCCTTTCCGGCCTGCTGCTCAGCCTCTCGGCCCCAGCCTGCTCACCCAACCCGCCCGAAACGGCCCGTACGGCCGCCCCTGCAGCTGGGGGGCCGCCGGTTATTCCAACGGAATCTGTTCCGGTAGCAGCGCAAGCACCCGGCCGCTTCCCCGAAACCTTTGAGCAGGGCGGCAAAGGGGCTTACTCGGAAGGCGACGAGCAGCTGGCCTCGGGCAGCTGGCACTTTACGGAGGCCCTCATCGGCTCCTCCGACCAGGACCATAAGCGCGGGCAGCAGGGCGCCCGCCTGCGCGCCCGGGGCCGCCTGCGCATGAACTTTGATGCGCCCAGCGGCGTGCGCACCATCCGCGTCAGCTCGGCAGCCTACGGGCAGGATGTGGCCAGCACCTGGGAGCTGTGGGGCAGCGTGGATGGGGGCCGCAGCTTTCGGCGCATTGGCAACCCGGTGCAGGCCAAGGGTCCACGGCTGCTTACTACCACGTTTCAGGGTACCACGCCCGGCCCCTTGCGCCTGGAAATCCGCAAGACTGACGGGGGCGCCGGCCGCCTGAACATTGACGACATTGTACTGGAAACCAGCAGCGGCACGGCCGTGGCAGGTGGCAGCACGGCTGCAGTGCCTGGGCCGGCTCCCTCCACGCCGGCACCCCGCCCATCCACTCAGGCGCCAAGCTCCCAAGGGGCACCGGCCTCCGGGCAGGCTTTATCAACCGATAACGACAACCTGGGCTTAGGCAACCCCAGCGGGGCCACGGCCAACGTGAGCATGCCCACCAACTACCTGCTGGTGAAGCCCCAGTTTGCCATCGGCTACAATGCCCTGCGCGGCACTCCTACCTGGGTGAGCTGGCACCTCAGTCGCACCGATATGGGCTCGGCCCCGCGCCAGGATGATTTCCGGCCCGACCCGGCCCTGCCCCGGGAGTTTTATCAGGTTACGCGCAACTCCTACTCGGGCTCCGGTTTCGACAAGGGCCATAACTGCCCCAGCGCCGACCGCACCCGGGAGCTGGATGATAACTCGGCCACTTTCCTGATGACGAACATGATTCCGCAGGCCGGCAACAACAACCAGCGCACCTGGAGCAGCCTGGAGGAATGGACGCGGGGGCAGGTGCAGCGGGGGCAGGAGGTATACGTGATAATGGGCAGCTACGGCAAAGGGGGCACTGGCGCCAACGGCTTCAAAACTACTATTGATAACGGCCACGTAACCGTGCCGGCCCGGGTGTGGAAGGTACTGGTCATCCTGCCCGAGGGCTCCAATGACCTGCAGCGCATTGCCGCCGGCCAGGCCCGCCTACTGGCCGTGGACACGCCCAACGACCAAACCGTCAGCCCCAACTGGAGCCAGTACCGCACCAGCATTGATGCCATTGAAATTGCCACTGGCCTTGATTTGCTGAGCAAAATTCCGCTGGCCGCCCAGGATAAGCTGGAGGCACAGGTGGACACCGCCCCGGTCCGGTAGGCTACGGGAAGGCAGCTCGTCCGAACGATTCCGGGGCCGGCCGCGTACCTTTGCCTTGGCGCGCCCCACCGCGTTATCGTTTTTCCCTTGAAGCATCCCACCCATTCTGTCCTGTTGCGGGGCGGAATGGGTCTTTTTTTGAGCTGTCAGCTCCTTGCCTTATGCTTACGCAAACCGTTTCCTCTGCCCCGGCTCGGTCCCGGCGCACCTACCGTCTGGCCGTAGGTAGCACGTTTTTGCTGCAGGGCCTGTGCTTTTCTACCTGGGCGGCCCGCATCCCCACGGTACAGCAGCAAATGGGCCTTTCGGATACCGAACTGGGTGGGGTGCTACTGGCCGTACCCGTGGGGCTGGTTACCTCGCTGCCGCTAACTGGCTGGCTGGTGGCCCGGTTTGGAAGCCGGCCCATGGCCGTGCTGGGCGTGATGCTGTACGCGCTGGGCCTGCCGCTGCTGGGGCTGGCGGCCACGGTGCCGCAGTTGCTGGCTGGGCTGGTGCTGTTTGGGCTGGCCAGCAACATGGCCAATATCAGCGTGAATACTCAGGCTGTGGGCGTGGAAAGCCTGTACGGGCGCTCCATTATGGCCAAGTTTCACGGTATTTGGAGTTTGGCGGGTTTTGCCGGAGCCTCCATCGGCTCGTTCATGATTGCTCACCACGTAGCGCCCCTACCCCACTTCCTGCTCATATCCGGCTTGGTGCTGCTGGGCCTGCTGGTAGCGCGCCCCTTTTTGCTGCCCCAGGATGCCCCCCGCGAGGCCGATGCGCCCATCTTCGTGCTGCCCGATAAGTCCTTGCTGCTGCTGGGGGTGCTGGCGTTCTGCTCCCTGCTCTGCGAGGGTACCATGTTTGACTGGAGCGGGGTGTATTTCCGCAAAGTAGTTGAAGCGCCTGCTTCCCAGGTAGGCGTGGGCTTTGCCGCCTTCATGAGCACCATGGCCGCCGGCCGCTTCATTGCCGATTGGTTTACGGACCGCTTCGGGCGCACCCGCACGCTGGTGCTCAGCGGTTTGCTGGAGGCTGCCGGCCTACTGCTGGCGGTGGCTTTTCCGGGCTTCCTGACGGCCACCATCGGGTTTATGCTGGTGGGGCTGGGCGTATCGTCGGTGGTGCCGCTGGTGTACGGGGCCGCCGGGCGGTCCAAAACGATGTCGGCGGGGGTGGCGCTGGCGGCGGTTTCCACGGTGGGCTTTGCCGGGTTTCTGCTGGGGCCGCCGGTAATTGGGTTGGTGGCCGGGGCCACCAGCCTGCGCGTATCCTTCTCCCTTATTGCGGTGATGGGTATTGTGGTAGCCCTGCTGGCCCGGCGCGTACGGGAGTAATCTGCGTCCGGGAAGAAGACATAGAACGTTATTCCGGGGCTAGAACCATTACTCTTTTTCCTTCTACATCATCACCGTATTCAAGAGCAAAACCTCCGCCACGCCCGCTTGAGCCACGCGCTGCTACTTTCCTATACCCGAAGCCCCCGCAATGGCCGGTATCGGAACGGCCTCAGCTGTCGGCACGCCCCAGGGCAGAACTGCCGACAGCCCAGGCTCATCAACGAATAAATTTCCAGCCGGCCGGAACAGGCTGTTTGCCCCGGGCATCATACGACCAGAAGCTCTTTTTCAGACTCCTATTATTTTTATAGTAATCGTGTTGCACGAATGCGGTATCCTGAGGATTGTCCAACTTGAAATATACTACCCGCTCCTCGCGTACTGAGTCGCCCTGCAACACCGCAGGCACCCAATATATCACCACATCGGGCGCGCCGTTTGGGTGGTATGCGCGGGTTATAGTCTCCTGGCCTATCCCGGTGTATTCCCACGTACTGGAAATACGCCCGTCGGCCTTCGTCTGCTGCCAAGTGCCGAAGGGGGTAAAGCGCAGCTTGCTGTCAGGTAGCTGCTCTACTCGTAACGGGCCTTCGTAATGATGCTTCCCCCAGATATCAGAGGATGCCCGATGCGTTTTCGTGACGATTTGCCCGGCGCGCAACTGTGCTTTTTCTTCATTGGTTAAATGCCGCCGATATGACCCGTCCCTATTGTTTGAGGCCGGTAGCAGTCGCAGCAACAAAACAACAGCGCCACCGGCCAGGCCCCCAATCAGGCCTGCCATCCAATCGTCCATCGTTAATCAGGGTTTATGTGAAATAGAGTCAATCCTACAAAAACTTCGCAATAACATTACAGCAATGCCAAGCTTCCTCAATTATTAGGCAGGATACTACCGGCTTAGGTTTCCGTCAATACGGTTTTGAAGCCCTGGAGCTTGCCGCCTTCGGCCTCGCCCAGCACCAGCACCGGCACCTGCGGGCCCGTACCGAAGCGGTACACCTGCGTGCCGCTCAGCTCCTGTTTCAGATACATCTGCAGGGCTTTGAAACGGTTGGCCAGCTCGGGGTTGCCCAGCACGCCGTCGTCGGCGGTGTGGTTGCGCAGGAAATAGGTCAGCTCCTGCTTTTCCACTTGGGTATCGGCGGGCAGGCCGGCCAGCTGGGCCAGGGCGGCATCGGTAAGGCCGCCGGCCGGGGCCGGGAAGCTAACGGGCTCCAACGGAGCGTCGCCTTCACTCATGTACACGAGGCCCTCGGTCATGTCGCGCAACGGAGCCAGCGTGGGGTCATCGGACGCGGCTGCTGCGGCGGGTTTGCCGTGCTTGGCCTGGGGCTCCGATGCCTCCACGGTTTCGCGGCCGCCTTTGGTGTCGCGCGGGTCGGCGGAAGCGGCGGCGGGCGTACCGGCTACCTCGGCCGGCACTTGGGCCCCGATGGCGGCGGCCAGCTGGTTCTGGCGCTGCTCGGCCACCTTGATTTTGGGGTTGGCGAAGTTCATATCCGATACCTGGTTCATCGGAATCAGGTGAATGTGGGCGTGGGGCACTTCCAGCCCGATGACGGCCACCCCCACCCGCTTGCAGGGCACGGCGGCCTTCACGCCTTTGGCTACCCGCTGGGCAAACAGGTGCAGCGCCGCCAGCTCGCCTGGGGGCAAGTCAAAAATGTAGTCGACTTCGCGCTTCGGAATGACCAGCGTGTGGCCTTCTACCAGGGGCGTGATGTCCAGAAAGGCCAGATGATGCTCGTCCTCGGCCACCTTGAAAGCGGGCAGCTCGCCGGACACGATGCGGGAGAAAACGGAAGGCATATGGTGAGGTGGTGAAGTTGTGAAGTGGTGAACAACTATGGGCAGAGTTCAGCCAAAGTACGGGGCAAAACGCAAAAGGGCGAAGCCAGTGGCTTCGCCCTTTTGCGTAGTTGATGAAATTCACCAACTCACAATTTCACAACTTCACCGCTAGCGGCTGATTTCCAGAATCTGAAACTGCAGCTTGCCGGCGGGCACGGTAATTTCGGCGGTGTCGCCGGCCGACTTGCCCAGCAGGCCTTTACCGATGGGCGACTTTACGGAGATTTTGCCGGCGGCCAAGTTGGCTTCTTCCTCGGCTACCAGCGTGTAGTCGAGCACCATGTTGTTTTTCAGATTTTTAAGCTTCACCTTGCTCATAATGAGCACCTTGGTCAGGTCCAGGTTGGTTTCATCGAGCAGGCGGGCATTGCCCACCACTTCTTCCAGCTTGGAGATTTTCAACTCCAACAACCCCTGGGCTTCCTTAGCGGCATCGTACTCCGCGTTTTCGCTCAGGTCGCCTTTGTCGCGGGCTTCGCGCAGGTCGTCGGCAGCCTTGGCGCGGCCACGGATTTTGAGGTCCTGGAGCTCATCCTTCAGCTTCTGAAGACCTTCGGGCGTATAGTAGTTGATGGTAGACATGGTGGGGTGATGTAAGCTCAAAAAACAAGGAGAACGGCCAGCGCGGCTGGCCGTTCTCCCCGGAACAGGTTTAGGCAAATATACGAAACGTTGGGGAAAACGGTGTGGCAGTACGGGCGGGACCAGCGGGGGGGCCTGTCATCCTGAGCGGAGCGAAGGACCTTATCACCCACCAACAAGTGGTTACGTACGATTATCGGGCTACCATAATAAGGCCCTTCGCTCCGCTCAGGCTGACAGAGCAGACCACTTACCTCCCATCCAGAAACGCCCGCAGCTTCTCGGCCAGCACCCGGTTGATGCGCTCGTAGCTCTGGAAGCTCCAGCCACCCACGTGGGGCGAAAGCACCACGTTCGGGGCCGTGCGTAAATACTCGAACCTGATTTGCTGCTCGGGACTTAGCGTAGTGAGCTTTTCGTTTTCGAGCACATCCAGGGCGGCGCCGCGCACCTGCCCGGTTTGCAGGCGCTGCACCACGGCGGCGTGGTCCAGCACCTCGCCCCGGGCCGTGTTCAGCAGCCACAGCGGGTTGTGAAAGCCCGCCAGAAACGCCTCGTTTACGAAGTGGTGGTTGGCCGCCGAATACGGAATGTGCAGGCTTAATACCTCGGCCCGCGCTTGCAGCTCGGCCAGCGGCACCAGCGTGGCGTGGTGGTTGGGCTCCACGCGTGGGTCATGGTCGTAGGCCAGCACGGTGCAGTCGAAAGCTTGCAGGCGCTTGGCGAAGGCCTTGCTCATGTGCCCGTAGCCCAGCAATCCGATGGTTTTTCCCCCGAGTTCCTCGCCCCGGTTAGCCTCCCGCCGCCACTGGCCCTGACGCACTTCCTGGTCGGCGCGGGCAATGTTGCGGAACAAGGCCAACAGCAGGCCCACGGCGTATTCGCCCACCGCGTCCCGGTTGCCTTCGGGGGCATTGAGCAGGGTCACGCCAGCTTCGGCCAGGGCCGCTTCGTCAATGTTATCGACCCCGGCTCCGGCCCGGCCCACGTAGCGCAGGTGCGGACCGTGGGCCAGCAGCTCCCGCGTCACGCGCAGCTTGGAGCGCACCACGAGGCCGTCGTAGGGGTGCGCGGCCAGCGCAGCGGGTACTTCCGCCGCCTTCAGATCGGGGCGGTAGTGCAGCGTTACGCCCAGCGGCTCCAGGTACTCGGGGAGGCTGGGGTGCATTTCGTCGATGACGAGGCAGAGGGAAGTTTTCAATTAAAAATTGAGAATTAGAAATTAAAAATTGCCCGTTTGCCGCAACGTGGTGTCGCCTGTTAAGCGCAGCAATGCCTGCATCAATTCCTTTCGCTCGAAGGGCCCTTGTCGTTTTTGCCGGGCTTCTTCCAACGACTGCACCTGCACCGGATACACGACATAAAAATCTGTTCCGGCCCGCGCCACGAGGTAGCCACCGCAAAGCCTAGTATCATACACTGCCTCTAGTAGGGGCTCGGTGCCGTAGTGAAATTCATCCTGGTACCAGTGCAGCGCTGTACCAGTTTCACCCATAGCAGCCGTGTAGTAGCGCCCAGCTACGTGCGTGATTTCATCCTCATCAGGAATTAAGCTCAAAGCCCATTCGCAGCCATTGAGCAAGCCGACAGTCGTCAGCAATACCCCCGCAACAACCGCCACACGTAGCCGCTTCATAGCATCATTCTTAATTTTTAATTCTTGATTTTTAATTGATTCTCTACGTGCTGGGTTAGCCCCACGAAATCGGCTACGCTGAGTTGCTCGGCGCGCTTGTCGAAGATGGGGTCGGTGGTGGCTTCAGCGGGCATGCCAAGAGGCTTGAGGGCGTTGCGCAGGGTTTTGCGGCGGGTGGAAAAGGCCTGCTTCACCACTTTGAAGAACAGCTTTTCGTCGCAGGCCAGCTGCTCGGTTTTGTTGCGGGTAAGGCGGATAACGGCCGACTGCACCTTGGGCGGGGGGCTGAACACGTGCGGGGGCACCGTAAACAGGTAGTCGATGTCGTAGAACGCCTGCAGCAGTACGCTCAGGATGCCGTAGGTTTTGGAGCCCGGGCCTTCTGCCAGGCGGTCGGCCACTTCCTTCTGAATCATGCCCACGCACTCGCGCACCTGCTGGCGGTGGGCCAGCACCTGGAAGTAAATCTGGGAGCTGATGTTGTAAGGGAAGTTGCCGATGATGGTCAGCGGCTGGCCGTCGTAGAGCTTGGCCAGGTCCATTTTCAGGAAATCCTGGGAGTAAATCCGGTCTTCCAGCGCCGGGTAGTGCTTGCCCAGGTACTCCACCGATTCCCGGTCAATTTCCACCACCGACGTGCGGTACTCGGGGTGCTGGAGCAGGGTTTGGGTGAGCACGCCCATGCCGGGGCCAATTTCCAGCACTTCCTTCACCCCATCGGGTAGGCGCAGGGCTTCCACAATGTTGCGGGCAATGTTGGGGTCGTTGAGGAAGTGCTGCCCGAGGTGCTTTTTGGCTTTAACGGAATCCATGCTGTGCGCTGAAATGAGTGCGGGGAAGGAAGCGGGGGTTCTGCGTGAACCCCGGCCGGAAGCAAGTCCGAAGCGTATCCGTCAGAACTACGTCTAACTTCTGGCTTCTCTGTACTCACTTCTATAAATCGGCTACCTTCACGGCCAAAGATACGCCAGTCCCGGCCGTTTCTTCCGGCCCTAGGTCGGAAAGCGGCCCTGGCTTCCTCCTTATCTGCTTCCACTCATGCCCCTAGCCCTCGCCTACTCCGCCGATTTTCCCGCCATTGCCGACACGGTGTTCATTCTGCCGGCCGGCACCCGGGAGCTGCCCGTAACCGCCGCCGCCGACCTGCCCGAGCCCGCCCGCCAGTACGTGGCCGCCCGCCTCCAGGCCGACGACAAGCTCATCAGCGTGAACCAGTACACCCACCACCACTACTATGTGGTGGCCGAGGACAACAAAACCGCCGACCTCAGCACCGAAGCCCTGCGCAAAGCCGGCCACAAGCTGCACGCCCAGCTCAAGGCCGATGAGGTGGCGGAGCTCTACATCTGCAACCTGACTGCCACTGGCGGAGCCCTCGCCCTGGCCGAAGGCCTAGCTCTCACAGCCTACCAGTTCGAAGGCTATAAAACCGACGAGAAATCGAAGAAGCCCGCCGTGCTTCAGCAGCTCACTTTAGTCGGCCCCGACCTCTCCGCCGAGCAGGTGCAGGAGCTGGATGGCGTGCTGCAGGGCGTGTACCTGGCCCGCGACCTGGTAAACATGCCCTACTCCCACCTCAACGCCACCCAGTTGGCCCAGCAGTTCGAAGAGGCCGGCGAGGCAGCCGGTTTCCACGTGGAAGTGCTGGATCTGGTGCGCATTGAGGCCCTGCGCATGGGCGGTCTGCTAGCCGTGAACCAGGGCAGCCCCGAGCCGCCCACCTTCACCATTATGGAATACAAGCCCGCCGGGGCCACCAACGCCCGGCCCATCGTGCTGGTAGGTAAGGGCGTCGTGTACGATACCGGCGGACTCAGCCTCAAGCCCACGCCCAACAGCATGGACCTGATGAAGTGCGACATGGCCGGCTCGGCCGTGGTAGTGGGCGTCCTGACGGCCTTGGCCAAGAACAACGTACCCCTGCACGTCATCGGCCTGGTGCCCGCCACCGATAACCGCCCCGGCGGCCCTGCCCTGGCCCCCGGCGACGTCATCACCATGTACAGCGGCCTCACGGTGGAGGTGATGAACACCGACGCCGAAGGCCGCCTCATCCTGGCCGATGCCCTGGCCTTCGCCAAGAAATACGAGCCCCAGCTGGTACTCGACTACGCCACCCTCACCGGCTCGGCCGTGCGCGCCATCGGCATCGAGGGCACCGTGTACATGGGCACCGCCGACGAGGATACCATGCTGGCCCTTAAAAAAGCCGGCAACGCCACCCACGAGCGGCTGGTAGAATTCCCCCTTTGGGATGAGTACGCCGACCACATCAAGAGCCCCATTGCCGATATCAGCAACCTGGGCAAAGCCGAAGCCGGCGCCATTTCGGCTGGCAAGTTCCTGGAGCGCTTCACCGAGGGCTACCCCTGGGTGCACTTCGATATTGCCGGCCCCGCCTTCCTCACCGCCCCCGACTCCTACCGCGGCAAAGGCGGCACCGGCACCGCCATCCGCTCCACGTATGCGTTTTTGAAGGGATTAGTAGGATAACGTACGTAGGAACGTCATTCCGAGCGAAGTCGAGGAATCTCGCGTGCTGACGTTGCAATGGTAACTCTGACATCAGCACGCGAGATTCCTCGACTTCGCTCGGAATGACGACCTGCCACACCCTTCATCACATTACTTCCTCACCTCATTACTTCCAGAATGCTTCCACGCATCGGTATTTCCGTCGGCGACCTGGCCGGCATTGGTCCGGAAATCATCTATAAAACCTTCCTCGATAAGCGCCTGCTCAAGTTCTGCACGCCGGTGGTGTACGGCACCGCCGCCGTGCTCTTCGACGACTTCCCCCAGGACGCCGACCACGAGCCGCTCACCTTCCGCCAAGTGCGCGAGGCGGCCGATATTGCCCCTGGCAAGCACAACGCCGTAACTTGCTGGGAAGAGGACTACCACCTCACGCCCGGCCAGCCCAGCCAGGCCAGCGGCACCGCCGCCCGCCTAAGCCTGCAAGCCGCCGCCCGCGACCTGAAAGCCGGCCTGCTCGACGCGCTGGTAACGGCGCCCATCAGCAAGGAAAACACTCAGGCCGACGACTTCCGCTTCCCCGGCCACACCGAGTTCCTGACCAGCTTCTTCGAGGCTAAGGAAAGCCTGATGCTGCTCACCGACGAGGCCGCCGGCCTGCGCGTGGCCACCGTTACGGGCCATATTCCGCTCAAGGACGTGGCCGCCCGCCTCACCAAGGAGCTGCTGACCACCAAGCTGCGCATCCTGCTGAACTCGCTCAAAAACGACTTCGGCATTGCCAAGCCCCGCGTAGCTGTGCTGGGCCTCAACCCCCACGCCGGCGAAAATGGCCTGCTGGGCACCGAGGAAGCCGCCGTAGTAACGCCCGTACTCCAACAGTTGCAGGCCGAAGGCCACCTAGCCTACGGTCCCTTCCCGGCCGATGGCTATTTTGGTACCGGCCAGTTCCGGCAGTTCGATGCCACCCTCTCGCTCTACCACGACCAGGGCCTGATTCCGTTTAAAACCCTGGCCTTCGAGCGGGGCGTGAACTTCACGGCCGGTTTATCGGTGGTTCGCACCTCCCCCGACCATGGCACGGCCTACGGCTTGGCCGGTAAGTTCCAGGCTGATGCCACCTCCTTCCGCGAAGCACTGTATCTGGCCTGCGAGCTGGTGCGCTACCGCAAGGGCGAAGCCGAAATCAAGCCCATCACGCCCGGCCCGCCCCTCCGCAGCGCCCGCCACGACTAATCGATTCAGCTTGCCGATTGTAGCACTGCACTAAACATGCGTGTTCTAAGCAACGCTTTGGGGGGCGCATATTTATCTACTAAAACGAAATAATCTTTTCAAAATCGAAATTTACTTTGCGGTTTTAAAATCCTGCCATACATTTGCAGCAGTAATGAGCGGAGCCTCTACGGTTCCGCTTTGCTTTTACCCCGCTTCCATGACCCTGACTTCGCCCACCGACTACCGTACTGCCCTGCGCCGCCTGGATGCGCTGGTAGCCGCGGGCGTGGAGGGCAATGCAGCCCTGGAAGCGGAATTTCGGGAGCTGATTACTGCTCTGGACGCCTACGAAAGTAAACTGGGGCTGCTGCCGATTCCCAATCTACCGACCTCCCTGGCCGAAATGATTGAGTTGAAGCGCCAGCAGATGCGTCTAAAACAAAAGGAGTTAGCCGAACTTTTGGAAGTACCGGCGGGTCGACTTTCCCAGATTTTGAGTGGCAAGCGGCGCGTGACGCTGGACCTGGCCAAACGACTGTATGAGCGGTTGGGTATTCCGTCGGATTTTATCCTCAAGAACGCCTAACTCAACTCAATCACCGCTTTTACGAAACGGGCAAAACTTACTACTTTTGCCCCTTGCTAAAAAATCACCGTGAAGAAGGATTCGCCATACGACATCAATATTGCCCGGCTGGCCGATAAAACGCACCATTTCGCGTTTGATCTGGACCGCTCCTTTTTCGAGCAGTTCGACCAGGAGCTGATTCCGGACGGTAACGTGCACGCCGACGTGACGCTGACTAAAACCGAGCGTCTCATCACGGTTGACTTTGACCTGCAGGGTACCGTGCGCCAGACCTGCGACCGGAGCCTGGATGAGTACGACCAGGAAATTGACGCCCAAGAGCAGCTGCTGGTGCGCTTCGGCGACCAAAATCAGGAACTGGACGATAACGTGCTGCAAATCACGCCCGACACCCAGAACCTGCCCCTGGCCCAGCACCTGTTCGACTACATCGGGCTGGCGCTACCCATGAAGAAGTTGCACCCCCGCTTCCAAAACGAACCCGACGAAAATCCCGACGCCGACGCCAAACTCATCTTCACCACCCGCCAGGAAGGTGACGATAACTCGGACGACGATGATACAGACCCGCGCTGGAATGCGCTTAAAAACCTGAATTAGGCTGAATCAGCTTAATTCTTTTCTCTTAATTTTTCATTTTTTAATTCTTTTCAGAAATGGCACATCCTAAGCGCCGGACCTCCTCCGCTACCCGTGACAAGCGTCGTAGCCACTACAAACTGACCCCTAAAGCTGTTACCGTGTGCTCGAACACCGGCGAGCTGCACCTGCGTCATAAAGCCTACGTAGTTGACGGCGACCTGTACCTGAACGGTAAAGTAGCCATCAAAGACTACGCTCCCGTAGCCGCCCCGGCCACTACCGACAACGACGAAGAATAGTCGCACGTTAGCCGCATATTGCCTCGCGGCTCGCAACGCACACTACCGCCCGGTTTTTTCGCAGTGCCGCACAACGGCCGTGAAAAACCGGGCGGCTTGCGGCGGCCCGAGGTTTCTCTCCCGGACCTCTTTGATTCTCCTTTCATGAAGATAGCCCTGGACGCCATGGGGGGCGATTTTGCTCCGCAGGCCGCCGTCGATGGGGCCGTGCTGGCCGCGCAAGCGTTGGCCGGTAAGGCCCAGATAGTGCTCATTGGCCAGGAAGATGCCGTGCGCCCGCTGCTGGAGCAGCATGGTGCGGCCGCCGCCGACCTCACGCTGGTTCCCGCCTCCCAGATTATTGAGATGGGCGAGCATCCGGCTAAAGCGTATCAGCAAAAACAGGACTCTAGTATCGCCGTAGGGTACAAAATGCTGGCTACCGGTGAGGTAGAGGCGTTCTGCTCGGCCGGTAATACCGGAGCTATGCTGGTAGGTGCCATGTTCAGCGTGAAAGCCGTACCTGGCGTACTGCGTCCGGCCATTGCCAACTTCGTTCCGAAGCTGGACGGGGGCGTGGGTATTATGCTGGACGTAGGTGCCAACGCAGAGTGCAAGCCCGAAATGCTGGAGCAGTTTGGCGAGTTAGGCTCTTTGTACGCGCAGTACGTGCTGGGCATCGATAAGCCGAAAGTAGGCCTCATGAACCTGGGCGAGGAAGAAGGTAAGGGAACTGCCATTACCCAGGCCGCGCACCAGTTGCTGAAGGTGAACCCTCATATTCACTTCATCGGCAATATTGAAGGCCGCGACCTGTTCAATGCCAAAGCCGACGTGATTGTGTGCGACGGTTTTACGGGCAATGTGGTCCTAAAAATGGCGGAGTCGGTGTACGATGTCATTGCCGAGAAGAATATTCACGACCCCTTCCTGGATCAGTTCAACTATGAAGCCGTGGGCGGTTCTCCCATCCTGGGCATCAACGACAACGCCATCATCGGCCACGGCGTGAGCACGCCCACTGCCATCTGTAACATGCTGCTGCAAGGCTACCAAATGGCCAGCTCCGGCATTGCCGACCAGATAAAAAATACCTTCAAGTCCTAAAGAGCGACTGTAAGTCCGGCCGCCGCGCCGGACTTTTCCTTTGCCGCATCTGCTGTTTCCCAATTCGCTGATGAAGATTACCGCTGCCATTACCGGAGTGGGCGCCTACGTGCCCGACTACGTGCTGACCAACCAAGAGCTCGAAACCCTGGTAGATACCACCGACGAGTGGATTATGAGCCGAACCGGCATCAAGGAGCGGCATATCCTCAAGGGCGAGAATCAGGGCACCTCGGTAATGGGTATTCAAGCGGTGCAGCGGCTGCTGGCCAAAACCGGTAACAAAGCCGAGGACATCGACCTGCTCATCTGCGCCACCACAACCCCCGATTTGGTATTTCCGGCTACCGCCAACATCATTTCGGCGGCCGTGGGCGCTACTAAAGCTTTCAGCTTTGATATGCAGGCGGCCTGCTCGGGCTTTATGTACGCGCTGGCCACCGGCTCCCAGTTTATTGCTACCGGCACCTATAAAAAGGTGATTGTGGTGGGGGCCGATAAAATGTCGAGCATCATTGACTACACGGACCGCTCCACCTGCATTATCTTCGGGGATGGGGCCGGGGCCGTACTGCTGGAGCCGAATACCGAGGGCTTTGGCCTGCTTGACCAGGAGCTGCACTCCGATGGCAACGGGGAGCAGTACCTGCACCAGAAAGCGGGCGGTTCGCGCCGTCCGCCGTCGGCTGAAACCGTGGCTCACCGGGAACATTACGTATACCAAGAGGGCTCGGCGGTATTCAAATTTGCCGTGAAAAATATGGCCGACGTGGCTGCCCAGGTAGCCGAGCGTAATGGTTTGAACGCCGAAACCATTGATTGGCTGGTACCCCACCAGGCCAACAAGCGCATCATTGATGCCACGGCCAACCGCGTGGGTATTGGCCCGGAGAAGGTGATGCTCAACATCCATAAGTACGGCAATACCACCAACGGCACCATCCCGCTCTGCCTCTCCGACTACGAGCAGCAGCTCCGCAAAGGCGACAACCTGATTATTGCGGCCTTTGGGGGTGGCTTTACCTGGGGCTCCCTCTACCTGAAATGGGCCTACGACCCCAAACCCGACCCCTCGGCGGCATAAGCTGAAGCGGCGCGAAAACGGAAAACCTCCTATACTTGCACTCCCGACGTGCCGCCCCGCCAGTTTTCCGGGACGGCACGTTGCGTTTCCACCCTAGTTACTCATCTTCTGCTTGTTGAAGCCCCCGGCTCCCTTACCGGGTTTCCGCAGCTACTTTCTCTCAATTCCCTCCCTCCATGGCCACCACTGCAGATTTCCGCAACGGGCTCGTTCTGAATTACAACGGCGAGTTGCACGTTATTACCGAATTTCAACACGTGAAACCCGGCAAAGGCCCGGCTTTCGTGCGTACCAAGCTGCGCAACATCAAAACCGGCCGCGTTATTGACAACACCTTTAACGCCGGGGTGAAAGTGGAAACCGCCCGCGTGGAGCAGCGCCCCCACCAGTACCTGTACAAGGACGACTACGGCTATACCTTCATGGATAACGAGTCGTTTGAGCAGGTGGTACTGCCCGAGGCCATGGTACCTTTCGCCGATATCATGAAGGAAGGTCAGGTGGCTACCATCCTGTTCCATGCCGAAACCGAGCAGCCCCTCACGGCCGAATTGCCCACTACGGTGGAGCTGGTGGTAACCTACACCGAGCCCGGCCTGAAAGGCGACACCGCCACCAACACCCTCAAGCCGGCCATCGTGGAAACGGGCGCCCGCATTCAGGTGCCGCTGTTCATTGATACCGACACCAAAATTCGCATCAAGACCAGCGACTATTCCTATGTCGAAAGAGTCAAATAAGCAGCCCACCAAGCCCTCTCCAGCGCCCATGAAAGCCAAAGAACTGCAAGACCTGATCGACTTCATTGCCAAGTCGGGTCTGAACAAAGTCAACATCGAAACCGAAGAATTCAAGATTTCGGTTCAGCGTGAGCCCAGCACTAAGGTAGTTTCCTCCGGCGTTGCGCTGCAGGCCGCTGCTCCGGCCCCCGTGGCCGCTGCCGCGCCCACAGCTCCTTCAGCTGCGCCGGCCCCGGCAGCGGCCCCCGCCGCGCCAGCCGCCGAAGCCGCCAGTGCCAACCACGTGGCCCTGAAGTCGCCCATGATTGGCACCTTCTACCGCAGCAGCAGCCCCGACTCGCCGGTGTTTGTGCAGGTAGGTGATTTGGTGGAGAAAGGCCAGGTAATCTGCATCATTGAGGCCATGAAGCTGTTCAACGAAATTGAAGCCGAGCAGTCGGGCCGCGTGGTGAAGGCCATGGTCGAAAACGCCTCCCCCGTGGAGTACGACCAGCCGCTGTTCCTGATTGAGCCGATGTAGGCCAATTAAAAATTGAGAATTAAAAATTAAAAATGGACCGTGAAAGAGCCTGCGCCCGGACCCGGTTCCAATTTTTAATTCATCATTTTTAATTTTTAATTGAAGAAACTGTGTTCAAGAAAATACTGATTGCCAACCGGGGCGAAATTGCGCTGCGCGTAATTCGGACCTGCAAGGAAATGGGCATCAAAACGGTAGCCGTGTACTCCACGGCTGACAAGGAGAGCCTGCACGTGCGCTTCGCCGATGAGGCCGTGTGCATTGGCCCGGCCCCGTCGTCGCAGAGCTACCTGAGCATCCCCACGCTGATTGCCGCCGCCGAAATCACCAACGCCGACGCCATTCATCCGGGCTACGGCTTCCTGAGCGAAAACGCCGAATTCTCGCGCGTGTGTCAGGAAAACGGCATCAAATTCATCGGTGCTACGCCCGACATGATCAACCGCATGGGCGACAAGGCATCGGCCAAGGCTACCATGATTGAGGCCGGTGTACCCTGCATTCCGGGGTCGGTGGGCTTGCTGGAATCGGTGGAGCAAGGCAAGAAAATTGCCGCCGAAATCAAGTACCCGGTTATTCTGAAGGCTACGGCCGGCGGTGGTGGACGCGGCATGCGCATCATCAACGCCGAGGACGAGTTTGAGAAAGCCTGGAACGATGCCCGCACCGAGTCGAAAGCCGCTTTTGGCAACGACGGTATGTACCTGGAGAAATTTGTGGTGGAGCCCCGCCACATCGAAATTCAAGTGTGCGGCGACCAGTTCGGCCACGTGTGCCACCTTTCGGAGCGGGACTGTTCCATCCAGCGCCGCCACCAGAAGCTGGTGGAGGAAGCGCCTTCGCCGTTTATGACGGAGGAGCTGCGCGAGCGAATGGGCGCGGCGGCCATTGCCGGCGCCTCGGCTATCGGCTACGAGGGTGTGGGCACCATCGAGTTTCTCGTGGACAAAGACCGGAACTTCTACTTCATGGAGATGAACACCCGCATTCAGGTGGAGCACCCCGTGACGGAAGAAGTTATCAATTACGACCTGATTAAGGAACAGATCAAGGTAGCGGCTGGCATTCCAATTTCGGGCAATAACTACTCGCCCAAGATGCACGCCATGGAGTGCCGCATCAATGCCGAGGACCCCTCCAAGGAGTTCCGCCCCTCGCCGGGCAAGATTACGGTGCTGCACATTCCGGGTGGCCACGGGGTACGCGTGGATACGCACGTGTACGCGGGCTACCAGATTCCGCCCAATTACGACTCCATGATTGCCAAGCTCATCACCGTGGCCCAGACCCGGGAGGAGTGCATCGTGAAAATGAAGCGTGCCCTGAGCGAGTTCGTAGTGGAAGGCGTGAAAACGACCATCCCTTTCCATCTCAAACTGATGGACAACGCGCAGTTTAAAGCCGGCGACTTCACCACGAAATTTCTGGAATCGAGCTTCGATTTCTCGGAACTGTAAGGCATCCTACTTGCTGCTTTCCACAACAGGTCTGACTCGTATGGGTCAGGCCTGTTTGCGTTTACGCCAAAATCTTACACGCAAGCGGTTTATCAATTAGGCACCATAAGTAGCAAATAGAACATTATTTATACACAAACAGTTTGAAATTGCACTGAAACGGTTAATCAAGCATCAATAACATTGCTAAAAACGGCCTATTTTGGGTTAGTAACCACTCACTAAATCTGGCCCATGTACCTACCTGAAATTGCATAATCCCGTCTCAGCCACCCTATACTTGCACTGTTCTTTCTTACCAACCAAAACACCCACTTTTATGAAAGCAAATCTGACCGTAGCCCTCTCAGGGCTGCTGGCAGTTGGCTCCCTGTTGTCTTCGTGCAGCAAAGAGGAACTGCAGCCCACAACCACGGCCGTACCCCACGCCACTTCCTCCGGCCAGAACGCCGTGGTGACCAATGGCGTCATGATGCAGGCCTTTTACTGGGATGTGCCGATCAGCAACGCCCAGGGTACCTGGTGGCAGGTGCTGGGCTCCCGGGCCGCCGAGTTGAAGGCCGCTGGTATTACAGCCCTGTGGCTCCCCCCGGCCTACAAAGGCGGCAGCCAGAGCGACGTGGGCTACGGCGTGTATGACCGCTACGACTTGGGCGAGTTCAACCAGAAAGGCACCGTGGCCACGCGCTACGGCACTATCGGGCAGTTGCAGACTGCCATTGGGGCCATGAAGGGCCAGGGCCTGCAGGTGTATGAGGACATGGTGATGAACCACATGACCTGGGCCGATGCGCAGGAAAACGTGAACGGCAACCTGGTGTACACCAAGTTCAACTTCCCCGGCCGCGGCAACACGTACAGCAGCTACAAGTGGGGCTTTAACAACTTCACCGGCACGCAGCAGGCCCCCAACAACGGCTGGTACCAGTGGAAAAGCTGGGACTTCCAACCCTACGCCAACAACGACGCCTACGACAATCTGCTGGGCTCGGAAATCCAGTACAATAACAACGCCTCCAACCAGACCGAAACCATCAACTGGGGCAACTGGATTACCACCAAGATGAGCCTCGACGGCTACCGCCTCGATGCGACCAAGCACATTTACACGCCCTACGTGAACCAGTGGCTGGACGCGGTGAAAACCAACGGCCGCTTTGCCGTATCGGAGGCCTGGTTCCGCAACCTGCAGGACCTGAAGAACTATGCCGCCGCCACCGGGGGCCGCACCAGCCTCTTCGACGTGCCGCTGCACTACACCTTCCAGGACATGAGCAATGGCAACGGCAGCTGGGATATGCGCGGCCTGCAGTTCGCCGGCTTCACCGAGTCGAACCCCACGCTGTCGGTGAGCTTCGTGGATAACCACGACACCGACCACCCTGGTGCCCTGTACTCGCCCGTTACCAACCTCAAGCTGCTGGCCTACGCCTACATCCTGACCCGCGCCAACGGCTACCCCTGCGTATTCTACAAAGACTACTATAACTACGGCCTCGGCAACCAGATCAAAACCCTAAACAGTATCCGCCAGGCCAACGCGTACGGGGCCGCCGCCGAGTACACCAGCGTAAATGACGCCGACGTGTACGCCTACTCCCGCGCCGGCGACTCCTCCCACCCCGGCCTGCTGATGCTGCTGAATGACGGCGGCTCGGCCCGCTCCAAAACCATCACCACGCCCTTCAAGAGTGCCACGCTGACCGACAAAACCGGCAATACCAGCGGCACGGTAACCACCGACGCCAATGGCACCGGCGTATTCCCGGTGAACAGCCGCAGCTACGCCGTGTGGGTGCCCAGTACAACGGGCGGCACCACCCCTCCCCCCACCGCCGGCACCACGGCCGTCTCTTTTAATGTAACGTACAGCGGCACGGTATCGGGCCAGGATGTGTACGTGCTGGGCAACACCGCTCAGCTGGGGGCCTGGAACACGGCCAACGCCATCAAGCTCAGCGGCGCCACCTACCCCGTGTGGAAAGGCACCATCAACCTGACCAGCGGCACCAGCGTGCAGTACAAGTACATCCGTAAGGATGCGGCCGGCAACGTGCTTTACGAAGGCGGCTCCAACCGCACCTTCACCCCCAGCGGCACCAGCCAGACCCGCACCGAAACCTGGCAGTAGGCAACTGTATCTGACTTACTATCCCGAAAAAAGGGTCGGCCACTTGGCCGACCCTTTTTTATGGTTCATCTATGGCGAAGCAGCCCTTAACAAAAAGCTTATTTCCCCGCTTCCCCGCCCTGCTCAATTTCCGTTACCAGCTCGCCATACCACGCCTCGCCGTACTTGCGGATGAGGGGATCTTTGAGGAACTGGTAGATGCGCACGCCCAGGCTGGCCCCGAAGGAGCAGGCGGGCGAGCAGATGGTCCACCGGTCGTAGTTCAGGGCCTCGAAGCCGTCGTACTTGGTGATGCGGATGGGGTACAGATGGCAGCTGATGGGCTTTTTGAACGAAGTGGCCCCGGCCAGGTAGGCCTGCTCGATGCCGCACTTGAGGATGCCCCGCTCATCGTAGAGGGCGTAGGCGCACTCCCGGTCGTTGATAGTGGTGGTGCTGTAGTCGCCTTCCCAATCTTTGATGTAAAGGCCCTGCTGCTCGATGGCCTGGCGGCCGGCTTCGGTAAGGAAGGGCTTGATGGCCTCGTACTCGTTCTGCAGAATCTGCAGCTCTTCGTCCTCCAGCGGAGCGCCCAGGTCGCCTTCCACGCAGCAGGCGCCCTTGCAGGCTTCGAGGTTACAAACGAAGAAATTCTCCCGAATATCGTCGGAAATGATGGTGTGCTGGATCTGAATCATGGGGTTGTCGCGCAGTGTTTCGCAGTGGGAGGTGCAGTGGTTCGCGGTGGTCGTTCACTGCGAACCACTGCGCCTCCCACTGCGAAACACTGCGTGAAATCTGGCCGCAAAGATACCGAATTACCCCGCCACGGCCCGCAGCACTTGTTCCGTTAGCTCACATTGCCGGGTGTGGGCGTAGGTGGCCAGGGCCTCCGCCTGCCCCGCCGCGCCCAGCCGCCCAGCCAGACCGGGCTCCGTCAGCAGCCGTTCGATGCAGGCGGCAAAGGATTCCGGGTTGTGCAGCTCAAACAGCAGGCCGGTGCGGTTGTCATCGAGCAGTTCCCGGGTGCCGCCGGCCGCCGCGCCCACTACTGGCCGGCCGGCTGCCAGGGCCTCAATGGTCACCATGCCGTAGGTTTCGTTGACGGAGGCCGTTACGGACACGTCGAGGGCGCGGTAGGCCACTTCGGGTTGGGGCGTGAAGCCGCGCAGGTGCACCACATCGGTGAGGTTCAGTTCCCGGATGCGGGTCAGCAGCGCATCGTAATAGGCACTGCCCTCATTGCGGGTAGGCTCCCCGACCAGCAGCAAGTGCAGTTGCGGAAACTGGGGCCGCAGCTGGGCCAAGGCTTCTACCACAAAATCCTGGCCCTTGCCCTCATCAAACCGCCCAATAACGCCCAGCAACACGGCTCCGGCGGGTAGCTCCAGCTGGAGTTGGTGGCGGGCTTCAGCGGTGGTCAGGTGCGCATCCGTGAACTTGTTCAGCTCCACGCCCAGCGGCACTACGTGCAGCTTTTCGGGGGCCAACCGGGTTTTCTCCAGCACCTGCCGGGCCAGGCCGGGCAAGGGCGAAAGCCAGGCGGCCAGGGCGTTGTAGCGCAGCGTGTGCACCAGCCCACGCTTGGCCAAGCCCAGCTGCATGTGCTGCTGGTACATCAGCGGCATGCCGGGGCTGAACAGCCGCTTAGCCAGCACGGCCACGCCCAGATCGGCGTTGCGGGTGATGAGTACGGCCCGGGTGCCGAACTGCTGCCAGTGCCGGGCCAGCCGGCGGGCGGCGGGCACGTCCAGGGCTTTCCAGCGGTTCTCGAAGGGCACCACCGGCAGGCCCAGCTCGGCGGCACGAGCGGCCAGCGGGGAGCCGGCGCGGGTAATAACCTGCACGGGCCAGCCCCGCTGCTGCATCCAGCCGGCAAACCGGGCCGTGTTCAGCTCAAGCCCGCCCCAGCTATCCGAAAGGCACAAAATGGACAGCGGAAACACAGCGGCGGGTGGGGAAGCAGGGTTCATGGTGCGAAGATACGGGCGGCCCTCTTACCCGTGCTGCAGCGTGTTAAGGGCTGCAAACACTATAAATACACTGATACAAACTACATGAGCAAATAAGCTGCCCATGGCTTGCAACTGACGACGGCGGCTGAATAAGAGGATGCCCAAGGTAAGGAAAGTCAGCAGGAGCCCTACAGCCAACACCGCCGCGCCCACCAGTAGCGGGATGCCTGGGTTGCACATACCCGCAAGCGGCATGCGCTGGGCCAGTACGCAGGTCGTGCCTAAGCCTAGCGCATAATACGCGGTGGTGGCAACGAATCCGCGGATTATGGGGTTGTTCTAGGATACTTCATCAGCTTGCATCAGGCGTGGATCAGGTGAATGAGTTCATCAACATAACTCCGCCATCTGACATTTCCTTCCCCCACCCCAAAGCCCTACCTTTGCTAACAAGCCAACAAGCTTAGTTTCCGATTCTGACTGACTGCATGGGACTCGATTATAATTCGCTTTTGAACCCCTCGCAGGCGGCGGCCGTGCTCCACACGGAAGGCCCCTGCATGATTATAGCCGGCGCGGGCTCGGGCAAAACCCGGGTACTGACGTACCGCATTGCCAACTTGCTGGAAAAGCAGGTCAACCCGTTCAATATCCTGGCTCTTACCTTCACCAACAAGGCCGCCAAGGAGATGCGCGCCCGAATTGAGAAGGTGGTTGGCCCGGAGGCCAAAAACCTCTGGATGGGCACGTTTCACAGCATTTTCGCCCGGATTTTGCGCTCCGAGGCCGATAAAATCGGCTACCCCCGTTCCTTCACCATCTACGACACCCAGGATTCCAAAACCCTCATCGGGCAGATTCTCAAGGAGCTGGAGCTGGATGACAAGCTCTACAAGCCCAACATGGTGCTGGGACGCATTTCCTCGGCCAAGAACAAGCTGATTTCGGTGCAGCAGTACCTTCACGACCCGGTTATCCGCCAGGACGATGAGGCGGCGCTGCGGCCCAAGCTGGGCGTGATTTACCAGCAGTACGCCAACCGCTGCTTCAAGGCCGGGGCTATGGACTTCGACGACCTCCTGTACCAGACCAACGTGCTGTTCAAGGACCACCCCGACGTACTGAACAAGTACCAGAATATGTTCCGCTACGTGATGGTGGACGAGTACCAGGACACCAACTACTCCCAGTACCTGATTGCGCGTAAGCTGGCCGCTAAGGAGCGTAACATTTGCGTGGTGGGCGACGACGCGCAGAGCATCTACGCCTTCCGGGGCGCCGATATTCAGAACATTCTCAACTTCGAGAAGGATTACCCCGAGCTGCAGGTATTTAAGCTGGAGCAGAACTACCGCTCCACCAAAAACATTGTGTGGGCGGCTAACTCCGTCATCAAAAACAACCAGGCCCAGCTGCGCAAGGACGTTTTCTCCGACAATGAGGAAGGCCCCCTGATTGAGGTGCTAAAAGCCGCTTCTGACAACGAGGAGGGCAAGCTGGTAGCCAACAGCATCTACGAGGACAAGATGAACCAGCATCTGTCCTACGATGACTTTGCCATCCTCTACCGCACCAACGCCCAGAGCCGGGCCATGGAGGAATCCTTGCGCAAGCTCAATATCAAGTACAAGATTGTCGGCGGCCTGAGCTTCTACCAGCGCAAGGAAATCAAGGATTTGGTGGCCTACCTGCGCCTCACGGTAAACCCCAACGATGAGCAGGCGCTGCGCCGCGTCATCAACTACCCCAAGCGCGGCATCGGCGACACCACGCTGGGCAAGCTCATTTCCTCGGCGGAGGAAACCAACCACACCATCTGGGAGGTGGTCAGCAACGCCGATAAGTTTCTGCCCACCCGCACGGCCAACCCCATCGTCGACTTCGCCGAGAAGATCAAGGCCTACACCGCCGTGGCGGCCAAGGACGATGCCTTTGAGGCGGCCAAGTTCATTGCCAAGAACTCGGGCATGATTGAGGAGCTTTACGCTGATAAAAGCATTGAGGGCCTCTCCCGCTACGAGAACATCCAAGAGCTGCTCAACGGCATCAAGGCCTTCGTGGAAGACCCCGAGCGGGATGAAAAGAGCCTGGGTGCCTTTTTGCAGGACATTGCCCTGGTGACGGATGCCGATACCAAGGACGCCCAGGCCGAGGGCGAGCAGGTGACGATGATGACGATTCACTCGGCCAAGGGCCTGGAGTTCCGTAACGTCTACATTGTGGGCATGGAGGAAAACCTGTTTCCGAGCCAGATGATGATTACCTCCCGGGCCGATTTGGAGGAGGAGCGCCGCCTGTTTTACGTGGCCATCACCCGGGCCGAGAAGAAGCTGACCCTGAGCTACGCCACCTCCCGCTACCAGTGGGGCAACCTGCGCAGCTGCGAGAAAAGCCGCTTCCTGGATGAAATTGACCCGAAATTTGTAGACTTTAAGTACTCGGCCGGCCCCGGGCCCGACCGCGCCGGACCGGGCGAGTCGCCGTTTGGGCACGTGTTTGAGCGCCGCAGCAACCTGGTGCCCCCGGCCCCGCGCAAAACGGCCGCCACCAAGTACGTAGCCCCCTCCGACTTCAAACCCTCCGACACCAGCAACCTGCGGGAAGGCCAGCGGGTGGAGCATCCCAAGTTCGGGTTTGGCACCGTGAGCAAGCTCGAAACCGTGCAGGGCTCCACCAAGGCCGTTATCCTGTTTGAGGAAGTGGGTGAGAAAACCCTGCTCCTGAGTTTTGCCAAACTGCGTGTGCATTAAGCCGTACAGGAAACCGGAGCGCCTCGCTTCCTCCGGCTTTTCCCGTACTTTTAGAAGAGCCGTTGCCGTGCGTGCAGCGCCCTATTTTCTTTTCCGAACCTTGCCCGGCTGGGTCTTGTCCAACACAAGATGCCAACAGGGCAAGGTTTGGCGTATATTTGACCCTCCGAATACCATTCCTGATGACCTTACCCTCTCTTCATAAACACGAGCTGCTCCAGCGCGAATACGGGCAGAGCACCTTCCAGCTGGTGCAGCAGCTGCGCGAGGTGGAAGACCGCGCCGAGCGCACCCGCCGCGCCCAGCTGATTGTGCAGATGATTTTCCGTATTCAGCCCAGTCTGCGCGACCAGCCCGATGGCCAGCAAAAAGTGTGGAACCACCTCTACGAAATGGCCGATGGCGAGCTGGATGTGGACGCGCCGTTTGAACTGGTAGCCCAGGCCAACATGAAGGCCCCCGCCCGCGTAGCCTACCCCAGCAAAGGCCCTAAATTCCGGGCTTACGGCCGAGCCGTGGAGCAGTTGGTGGAGCAGGCCCTCACCCTGGAAGACCCCTCGGAGCGGGAGCAGGCCACCATTGTTATTGGGCGCACCATGAAGTTTCTGTACCGCTCCCATAACAAGGAAAACGCCAAAGACGTCACCATCCTCAAGCACTTGAAGGAACTCTCGGGGGGGCAGCTCACGCTGGACCCTACCCAGGTAGACGCCCAGGGCTTGTTCGAGTTTTCAACCCAGCCGGCCACCAACACCGGCAGCCGGACCGCCGCCTTCATCGTGCCCCAGCCCCGACAGGAGCGCGAAAGCCGCTCGGACCGGGGCGGCTCCGAGCGCCGGGGCAACAATAACCGCCGCGACAAACAGCGCCGGGGCGGTAAGAAAAACCGCCAGGAGCCCCAGCAACCGCCTCAGTAGTGGTTATGGGCCGCTAGCTGCTGGCTGCAAGCTGTTGGCTTTCTGCTCCAGACAGTCAGGAATTCAGTGCTCTTGACTTTTTTCCTTTAGAACCTAAAAGCTAATAGCTAACAGCCATTAGCTAACAGCTACTCAACAAATGGCCTCTTTTGAAGTGATTGGCGGCAAGCCGCTGAAAGGTGAAATTGTACCTCAGGGCGCGAAGAACGAAGCGCTGCAGATTCTGTGCGCGGTTCTACTGACCGAGGAACCCGTTACAATTTCTAATATCCCGGACATTCGCGACGTGAACAAGCTCATTGAGCTGCTGCGCGACATGGGCGTAAAAGTGGGCAAGCTGGCTTCCGACACCTACCGCTTCCAGGCTGACGCCGTTAATCTGGACTACCTCGATACGCCCGAGTTTATTGCCCAGGCCGGCGCGCTGCGCGGTTCGGTAATGATTCTGGGGCCCATGCTGGCCCGCTTCGGTAAGTGCCAGCTGCCCAAGCCGGGCGGCGACAAAATCGGCCGCCGGCCCATGGATACGCACTTTCTGGGGCTGGAAAAGCTGGGTGGCAAGCTCACGCTGGAAGGCACCGACTTTTACCGCATCAAAGCCGAAAATGGCCTGACGGGTGCTTACATGATGCTGGACGAGGCCTCAGTGACGGGCACGGCCAACATTGTAATGGCCGCCGTGCTGGCTAAGGGCACTACCACCGTTTACAACGCGGCCTGTGAGCCCTACTTGCAACAGCTCTGCAAGATGCTGGTGCGGATGGGCGCGAAAATCAACGGTATCGGCTCCAACCTGCTTACGGTAGAGGGCGTGGAGCGCCTGGGTGGCACCGAGCACCGCATGCTGCCCGACATGATTGAAATCGGCTCATTTATTGGGCTGGCGGCCATGACGGGGTCGGAAATCACCATCAAGGATTGTCAGATTCCGGAGTTAGGCATCATTCCCGATACGTTCCGCAAGCTGGGGATTCAGATGGAGTTCCGGGGCGACGATATTCACATTCCGGCCCAGGAGCACTACGAAATTGCCACCTACCTCGACGGCTCCATCCTCACCATCTCCGACCATACCTGGCCCGGCTTCACGCCCGACCTGCTGAGCATTGTGCTGGTGGTGGCTACGCAGGCCAAGGGTACGGTACTGATTCACCAGAAGATGTTTGAGTCGCGCCTGTTCTTCGTGGATAAGCTCATTGACATGGGCGCGCAGGTGATTCTCTGCGACCCGCACCGCGCCACCGTTATCGGCCTCGACCACCAGAAGCGCCTGCACGGCATCACCATGACCTCGCCCGACATCCGGGCTGGCGTGGCCCTGCTCATTGCGGCCCTCTCGGCCGATGGCCGCAGCGTGATTGAGAACGTGGAGCAAATTGACCGAGGCTACCAGAACATCGATAAGCGCCTGCAAGCCCTGGGGGCCCAACTGCGCCGCTTGTAATACCATTGTGCTATTTGCCCGAACGGCCCGGTTGTCTTGCTGACGACCGGGCCGTTGGTTTTGTGGCCGGGATAGTATAGTATCGAAGCCTGAACCAGCAGCAGGTCAGCGTGCACTTGGTTCGGTTATTTGAATACTTGTTTATCCAGTCCACACATGCGTATCCCGTTAGCTTTTCCGTTGCTTGCCCTTGTTGGGTTGCTAGCCTGTAGCCAGTCAGAGCCTAAACTCTCCACGCAGGGGAAAGTAGAATCAGCCGCTGAGGAGCTAACCGTTATGAACTACGAGGCCGACTCGCCCCCACCGCCGGAAGCTCCAGGTCCGCCGCCCGCCTCAGCGGCTACACAAGCCTCCGAAGAAGTTCAGCCACCGGCCGCCCGTAAGCTCATCTACCACGCCGAGGTAAAGATGAAGGTTACCGATGTACCCCGGGCCAATCAGCACATGGACAGCCTTGTGCGCGCTTTTGGAGCCTACGTGGAGGAAGTTTCGGAAACCCGGGAAGCGGACGAGTGGCAGCACCAGATGAAGATCAGGGTGACGCCGGGCCGCTTCCAGGCACTCCTGAACGGCTTGGGCGGCTTGGGAACTGTTGAGCACAAGGAACTGACCACCGAGGATGTAACGACCCAGCACGCCGATGTTTCAGCGCGGTTGCGCTCCAAGCGCGCCCTGGAACAGCGTTACATTGCCCTCCTGAGCCAGGCCCGCAAAGTATCCGACATCCTCGAAATTGAGGAAAGTATGGGTAAGATTCGGGAAGATATTGAGGCCACTGAAAGCCGCCTGCGCGCCCTCAACAACGAAGTAGCCTACTCCACTATCACGCTCCTGTATTACCAGCCGCTTTCTTTGCCTACGCCCGACCGGCCGGTACTCTCGTTCGGGAGCCGGCTGTTGGAGGCGGTATACACTGGGTGGCAACTGCTGATTGAGTTACTGCTTGGGCTGGTGAGCATCTGGCCGCTGCTACTGGGCCTGCTGGCGGGAGGTGTGCTACTGCGCTGGTGGTGGCGCCGGCGTAGGGCCCGCCGCGCCAGCTGATGCCAGTTGCCCAGCCCCCGCACGCATGTAGTGCTTGATAACCGGCAATAGCGCCGGAAGCAGACTTTCTACTGCCGCCTGCTCAGCGGGCGTCCAGTGCCGGGGCTGCCCGAATATGCAAGGCTGCAGGATACCCCAAAGCTGGCCGTTTTCGGTAATGTGAGCATGAATGAGCGCCCGGTGCCCAAATGTTTCATGCTCAAAGGTGCGGTTGAGCACAGTGGGTGGCGCGGTTTCCACGTCCTCCACGAACACTGAGGGCCGGGCCGCCAATGCAGCCCTAAACAGCGGATCTTGCTCTGGCAGGCTGGTAGTATCATCCTGCTAGTCGTGAATGGGGTTGGCAATGGCCTCCGTGCGGCGCCAGCAGAAGGCAATACGTCCGCGTCCTACAGCAGGATCACGCACGTACAGAAAACACCGGTCGGCGTGCAAGTACTCGCCTACCAGCCGCAGCACATCAGAAATGCCCGCCTCATCAGACGAGGCTTGAGCCAACGCAGCCTGCACAGCAGGCAGCAAGGAAGTAGTCATGGATACAGGGGTGAATTAAAGCAGTTGCCATTGCTTCTACGCGCTACTGGCAGCGCAGTTGGCTGGGCTCTGGGTTACGTTTGCCAGCAAGTTTGTATAAACAGCTAGAAGCTGCGCAGCTTTTTCATCTACCCGTTTTCTTTATTCACCGATGAAAAAACTAGGGCAACTGCTCCCACTACTGGGGCTGTTGCTGGGTGGCTGCGCCCAGCAACAAGAAGAGGCATCCGCAACTGAAACGACCCCGCAAACGGTGGTACTACCATCGGCCCCCGCTTTGCCGGATGTTCCGCTGGGCCGCTTGTGGCAGAGCCGCCGTCCGGTGGTTTACCAGGGTAGCATGCACATGCAGGTTACCGATTTCGAGGCGGCAACCAAGCGCCTGGATACCCTGCTGTATGCGCACGGGGCCTACTTGGCCGAAGCGCATGAAGCAACCGAGGACGGCCGGCACATGCAGAATCTATCTATCCGGGTACCGTCGGGCAGGTTTTTGCCGCTCACCTTTGCTCTGGGCCGCCTGGGCTACGTTGAGCGCAAGGACATTACCTCTCATGACTTGGCTAGTGAGCAGTTAAAAGTACGCACGCAGGATACTGCCGCCGCCGTGTTATCTGCTCACGACGCGCTTTTGGCCGAAGAGGCTACGATGGGCACCTTAAGCCTCTCCTACTACCAGCCCATTCCTGCCGAAATGGCCCCGCAGCCGCCCTTGGCTCCGCGGCTGCAAGCGGGGCTGCGGTTTGGCTGGCACTTGCTGGGAGAGTTTGTAGTGGCCCTGGCCTACCTCTGGCCCCTCTCCTTACTGGTAGCAGCGTGGCTGCTTTACCGCTACTGGCGAAGATTGACCACCTAGTAGTGGCGGCTTATTCAACGCAAAAGGCCCCTGAACTTCTCGTTTCAGGGGCCTTTTGCGTTGTTTGGCGAAGCAGTTAACTAATCCACAATCATGTCAACCACTGAAGTCACCAACGACAGTACGATACTGAATATCAAGGCAGAGAAGAAGCCATCCACCTCAAAGCCGGAGAGCAGGTAGCTGGCCAGCATTACAATCAGCGCGTTGATAACGAACAGAAACAGGCCCAGCGTAAGAACGGTGATAGGGAAGCCAATGATTTTCAGAATGGGCTTTACTACCGCATTCAGTACGGCCAGCACAACGACCAGAATGATGGCGTCGCCGAAACCGCCAATTTGCGAACCAGGCAGAAATTTGGCCAACACATAGGTGATGATGGCCGACAAGAGAAATTTGAGAATAAAGCCCATACCGAGGGGAGAAGATTAGGTGAGAAAAGTACAGTATTCGGGGAGTCTGATGCTGTACGTAGCCCGCGCGAAAAAGTAACAGCCCCCAGGTAAGCTGAACCGTGTTTGCTCAGGCTTACCTAGGGGCTGTTAGCTTCTCTTAGTTCGGACAGAGCTTACTTTTCCAAAGGCCGAGCCTTGAGCCGCCCCTGGGAAACGCCCATCCAATTGGCCATATGGAACAGCAGGCGGGCACCCACAATAGCATTCCACTCCGTGTCACCAGGAGCTACCTCGTTTAAATCACAGCCGATGATAATGCGGCCCGAGCGCGCCACCATCCGAATCAGGTACAGGGCCTGCTCAAACTCCAGGCCGCCGGGCACGGGCGTACCGGTGCCGGGGCACAGCTTGGGGTCCAGCCCATCAATATCAAAGCTCAGATATACTTTCTGGGGCAGTTGGGCCACTATTTTCTTGCACTCCTTTTTCCACGACTTACCGCCCAGCATCTCGCTCTGCAGAAACCGGTCGGTGAACATGGTAACGCGCCCGTTGCTTTGGGCGGCGTACTCGGCCTCCTGCTGGCAATAGTCCCGAATACCTACCTGCACCAGCTTCTTGACCTGAGGCAGTTTGAGGGCATTGTACATAATGGAGGCGTGCGAGAACTCAAAGCCTTCGTACGCGGGGCGCAGGTCGCAGTGGGCGTCAATCTGCAGAATTCCAAACTCCTCGTGGCGTTCAGCCAGCGCGTGCAGATAGCCCAGCGGAGTGCTATGGTCGCCACCCACTACCACTACGCCTTTGCCGGCATCCAGCAAAGCGCCAGTCTTGTTCTTGAGCCACTCCAGCAGAGCTTGCCCGCGCTGGTTGATGCGGGTGGGTACATCCACAAAGGAAGCATGCGTTTCCTCGGGCTCCCCATCCTCCAGCCAGCCAATGTACTCCTCCGCCAGGGGGCGCAGGCTGTGGCTTTCTGCAGCAATTTTCTCATCGGGCTCTTCCATGGCCAACCCCATCCGCCAGGCTTCGGGCAGGTCCGGGTCGTAGAGGTCTACTTGCAAGGAGGCGTGGCGGATAGCCTCCGGGCCCGCCGCCGTGCCGGCGCGGTAGGATACGGTTACTTCCCAAGGCACGGGCACTACTACTACCTGAGCCTCTTCAAGGGTAAAAGGCAGGCCATAGAGGCCGCCAGCCGTATCGCCTAGGGCATTGGGGTCAAAGCTGGCCAGTTTGCGTTCCAGCGCAGAAGAATCAGCCATAGAAGGAAAATAAAGAAGTGAGAAAGACGTGAGTATACGCGGCAGTGGCCCCCGCTGTGCCGGTTACGCAGCCATTCCAGGCGTCATACCCAGCGGCGGGGGCCACTGCCTACAAAAGTAAAATCAACCCAGCCAAAGGCCGCAAATTTATAAGCCGGCTTGGTGTCCGCCCATAAAGTCGTAGGTGCGGATAATATCCAGAATCTTCTCGAACGTATCCCGGTCAAAGAAAATCATCAGGGGCAGTTCCACCGAATTTTCCTTGTCGGAGAACTGCGTCACCACCGAGAAAATCAAGGGCTGTACCATTGGCCGGTCAACCAGCAGGCTACGTAGGGCGGCGGCCATGTCGCCATGGGGATGCGCGGGCGGGGCCCCGTAAATGTGGGCCTTCAGGATATTGGCCAGTTGGGTAACCAGCGCGCCCGTAATGATATTACTGATTTCCAGCAGCAACGACTCCTGCATTTCGTCAATCTGGACGGAATCGGAAGTGTTCATGCGCAAGCATACCCGCGAGAGGCGCTGCACATGCTGACCGGAGAAGAACATCAGGGTGGTACCGTTGAAGTCGCCTCGAATATCGGACTGGATAACGACGTGGCTGGCCTGCAGGTCGCCTACCTTCTCCAGTACGCTTTTACCGGAAACGATATCCAGATTGGGTACTTCCAACAGCACCTTCTCCTGGGCGATAACCGCGAATGAATCGGCGGCACGAGCCAGCCCGATATTCAGGATTTCGCGGATAATGTCCCGCTCCAGTTCCGTCATGTGCAAATCCATAGGAGTCAGTTGAAAAGGCATTCGGCCGAAACCGGTTGCCAGAGGCTGCAATTACGAGAATTATGGTCGTTTGGCTAAAAACAGTCGAGTTAATGCGGGCACATCCAGTACCAAGCACACCTGTCCGCTTCCCAGTAGGGTAACGCCACCAAACAAGTCAATGGTATCCAGTGGTTTACTCATGGGTTTCACCACGATATCCTGCTGGCGTAAAAACCGGTCGACAATAAGGCCGAGCCGGCGGTTGTTGTAGTTTACAATGATGATATCCTGACGGCCCTGCACATCGGCTTTCACCGCGGGCGGCAGCGGCCCGTCGCCATTGTGCAGCAGCCGCCGCAGCGACACCACTGGCACGTTTTCGTCCTGGATGCGCGTAATCAGCACCCCGCCCACCACATTGAAGCTCTCAGGCAGCAATGATACGACTGAGTCGGTGTGCATGAGCGGAATGGCGTAATTGCGCTGGTCAAGCTGGAACAACAAGGCACCTTTTACGGCAATGGAAGTGGGCAGTACCAGCGTGAAGGTGGTTCCCTGACCCAGCACCGAATCAACGCGCAGCTGGCCACCCAAGGAGTCAATGGCCAGCTTCACCACATCCAGGCCCACGCCCCGGCCCGAAATTTCGGTTACTTCCTTGGCCATGGAGAAGCCAGGCTCAAACAGGAAGGCCCGCACCGCGCTGTCGTCCAGAGTGGCGGCCACGTTGGCGGCCACCAGGCCCCGCTCCACAGCCTTGCGCCGCACGCTTTCCACGTTGATGCCCCGTCCGTCATCCTGCACCTGAATCAGCACATCATCCCGCTCGGTTTGGGCCGAGAGTGTAAGATGGCCTTGGGCTGGCTTCCCGGCAGCTACCCGTTCAGCGGCCGTTTCCAGGCCATGGCCGATGGCGTTACGCACCAAGTGCAGCAGGGAGTCGGTAATAATCTGGAGGATGTTGCGGTCAATCTGAATATCCTCCCCCAGCATGGTCAGCTCCACGTCCTTTTTCTCGGCCGCAGCCACGTCGCGCACCACCCGTGGGAATTTGCTGAACAAGGATCCTACTCCTACCAACCGGGCGTCCATCACGCTGTACTGCAGCTCATCGGCAATACGGGAGAGGTGGGCGGCGGCGGCCAGTAGCGCGGGGTTATCAATTTCCTGGCCCAGCGTAAGCACCCGGTCCCGGTCAATAATCAGCTCCCCCACCAAATTCATCAGGTGGTCCAGCTTTTTGATCTGAATGTAGACGAGGTCGGATAGCTCCAGCTTGCGGTTGGCGTCTTCATCGGCATCTTCCTCTTCCTCCTCCAACATGGGTTCTTCGCCGCGCACCAGCCGGTCCAGGTTGTCCATGAGTCGCTCCACGGTGGGCATATCCTCGTTGGCGCCCACTGCCCGGATCATCTCCCCGATGGTATCGACCCCGTTGAACAGCACTGGCACCACGGAGCCAGTGAAAGACTTCTCCTTGCTGCGAATCAGCCCGAAAATGGTTTCCATGTGGTGAGCCAACTCGCCGATGGAGTTGTACCCCATGGCCCGGGAGTTGGACTTGAGGTTGTGCATGAGCCGAAACAGCTCGTTCAGAGCCGGCTCGTCGGTGGGGTTACGCTCCAGCTCACTGATGTGGCGGCTCATGGCGTCGTAGTACTCCAACGCCTCCGCCATAAAAATCTCCCGGTATTCCTGCTCCCGTGACTTCATTGGGCGGTAACGGGTTGAGGGCGGGAGAAAGAACGGGAGGCACTGCCGGCCAAGCGAGTGGGCACGTACCGAGCAAGTACGGCCGCCATGCTGGCCAGTGGCTGTACCTCGGTAGCCAAACCGGCTTGAATTACAGATTTGGGCATGGCGAATACGGCCGAAGAGGCCTCATCCTGAACAATGACGGTTCCCCCCGCCCGACGAATAGCCTGCGCGCCCAGCGTTCCATCGTGGCCGAGGCCAGTCAGTACTATACCCACCACGTTGCGGCCAGCCAAGCGGGCAGCCGACTGCATGAGCAGATCAACGGATGGTACATCGAGGCTGGCTTCACTGGTAAACTCGGTTTCCCATCCTAACCATGGACTGCCGGTTACGGGCTGCACCAGCAGGTTGCGCCCCCCGGGAGCTACCAGTACCCGGCCAGCTTCCAGGCGGGAGCCACTGCCGGCAGCGGCCACGGGCAACCGACTGGCCCGGCGCAGGCGCTCTACCAGAGTATCCGTAAAGTGTACTGGCAAGTGCACCGCTACCAGCACTGCCCAAGGAAAGTCAACCGGTAAGGTGCGCAGCAGAACTTCGGCTGCCGGGGCTCCGCCTGTAGAGCCGCCTATCACCACAATGCCTTGCGGAGGCAACGGCATAACCCGAACCCGCGGAGCCAGAATCTTGGGCGGCCCCATCTGCAAGGGGCGGGGGCGCACGGCAAGTAGTTTGCGCCGCAGCTGCCGGCCCCACTCAATAAGCTCTGCCGCCGCCGTTGGGGCGGGTGTAATATAATCGTACACTCCCAGGCGCGCTGCCTCGCGTAGCATTCCCGGCAATGGTGCCCGCGCGCTGTAGAGCAATACCGGAACCGGAAATTGCTGCTGCAGGCGCTCCAGCCCCGAAAGCTGGTCCTCGGTTACTACTACTACCCCGGGCCGCAGACGGCGGGCAAGCGTAGGCAGCTCGTCAGCGGACGCAGCGTTACCCACTACGGCCAGCTCGGGAGCAGCACGCAGCAACCTGGTCAGCACCGTTTGCACGGAGGAGGACAGGTTTCCTAGCAGCAAAGTAAAAGGCGGGAGTATAGCGGACACTAAGGCAGATGAACGAACTTGAGGGTGCTCCGGGACAACCGGGCCAGCGCACAATGGTTAGGCTTGATCGGAACCTGCTTCCTGCAGGGCACTGCCCACAATTTCCAGCACCTTCTCTTCGGAGAAAGGCTTCACGATATAGGCGGTGGCCCCACTTTCCAGAGCCTCGTTTACAATTACTTCCTGCCCTACGGCGGAGCACATCACCACTTTCACTTCTGGCTGCTCCTGCCGGATGCCTTTCAGCACATCCAGGCCAGTGTTATCGGGCAGAATCACGTCCAGGGTAATCAGGTCGGGCTTGGTATCGGAAGCCATTTCCAGGGCTTGCTGGCCGTTGGCGGCCTCGCCCACTACCTCATAGCCAGCGTCGGTGAGCATATTCTTGAGCATCGTACGCATGTAGAAAGAGTCGTCGACGATGAGGATGCGGTTTTTCATAGGAAGTGCAAAAAGCAGAATGAGGGAAATAAGCTTAGCCGTTCAGGTAAACTAGGCCTTTGTACGGCTGCCGGAACCGGAAGATTCCGCTTTCGGCTGCAGCTGCATAATTTCAGAGGGAGTCAGCAGCTTGAGCATATCAAGTACCACAATGATGCGGTCCTCGATTTTGGCGATGCCCTCAATGTATTTGTCGTGAATGTTGATGTCCTGAATGAATTCCGGTGCTTTCTCGATAACCGACTGCTGAATGGACAGCGGCTGCGGCACCTCCCGCACCATGATGCCGATGGTGTACTCCTTGGCTTCGATGGCCATGGTATAGGATACGGCCGGCATTTCCTGCCCCGCAGCACGCAGCCGAAACCGTTCTTCCAGGTCAATTACCGCAATGATGTCGCCGCGCAGGTTGGCAATGCCCTTCACAAAGGATGGAGTCTTAGGCATCCGCGCAATTTCCGGGGTAATGGTTACCTCCTTCACCTGCTCAATGCGAATCCCGTACTCCTCCTCACCCAACCGAAATACGATGAGCTGGATGATGGGGTCTTGTTTGACGCTTTTTTCAGAATCAGGCATGCCTGAGGGTATAGCGCCCTGCAGAACCGCCCTAGTAGGCAGCTCTGCATGACGAAGGAAACATTAGCTTATTTGGCTTTGCGCTTGGAGGCCCGAGGTTTGGCAGCGGGCGTTTCGACGGGAGCCTCCGTGGCCGGAGTGACCTTGGCAGTCCGTCGTGTACCAGCCTTGCGGGTAGTAACCGAGGCCTCGGTGGCAGACGACTCTTCCGGGGCCGATTTTACCGCCGCACGGCGGCTCGCCCGCTTTGGTTCGGGCGTGGCTGGCGCTTCGGCAGTAGCAGCGGCAGCAGAGGCCCGCCGGCGCGGCGCGGGGGCCGGGGGCGTAGTGGCCGGTTTGCTGGCTTGCGTACCAATTCGGCGTAGCACCGACCGGCGGATGGGCTCGGGTTCTGGCTCGGGTTCGGGTTCCATGTCTTCCATCAGCTGGAAGGCTGAGAGGCCCAGTTGCAGGTCGTCGGCAATGTCGGTCAGGTTCTGGCTGCTGGTCGTCAGCTCCTGCATGCTCGTGGAGAGCTGCTTGGCGGTGCTGGCTACCTGCTGGGTGCCGGAGGCCGTTTGCTCGGCAATGGCTACTACTTCCTCCACGTACTTTACCACGTCGCCAATCGAGGTTTTCTGAATCTCGGTGGCCGTCAGAATGTCGCGGGAGGTGCGTAGGGTTTCGCCCGAGGAAGTGGCAATGTTCTTAAAGGCCGAGCTGGCCTCGAAGGTGGCATTCTTACCTTTCAGTACCCGGCCTTCCATGGTGCTGATAGCGGAGGCGGCCGAGGTAGTATCCTTCTTCACATCCTCTACCAGCGTGGCAATTTCCCCGGCCGATTTGCGGGAGCCTTCAGCCAGCTTGCGGATTTCTTCGGCTACTACGGCGAAACCACGGCCGGCTTCCCCGGCACGGGCGGCTTCAATAGCCGCGTTCAGGGCCAGCAGGTTGGTTTGGGCGGCAATGTCGGTGATTACGCCCAGCGACTTGCTGATTTCACCCGAGCGGGTGCTCAGTACTTCGATGGTTTTGGAGGTTTGGGCAGCAGCGTTGCTGATTTCCTCCATGTTTTTCACCACCTCGGCCACTGTTTTCAGACCCAGCTGGGAGGTTTGCTCACCCAGGATGGCCGCCTTGATACCCACATCGGCTTTGCCAGCGGTTTCCTTGGTGGCCTGCATGATTTCTTCAATCAGCTTGAAGGCCTGGTCGGTTTTGAGAGCTTGGTTCTGAGCACCTTCGGCCATCTGCTGCATAGCCAGGGCCACGTCAACGGTTACCCGGCTCATCTCCTGGCCTTTCACTACCATTTCCTCCGATGACTCCCCTACAATCTGCGAGGACTCGTTGATTTCCCCAAGCAGTTCGTTGAGGTTGTCCACGGCCAGGTTCAGGGCGTCGGCCATGGCGCGAATGTCGCCGGTGGTTTCGATTTCTACCTGCTGCTGCAGGTCGCCTTCCGAAATAGCCCGCACTACCCGGGATACTTCCAGTACCGGGGAGGCAATAGATTCAATCAGGGCGTTGAGCGTATCCACCAGTTCTTTCCAGGAGCCCGACACGTCGGTTACCGTGGCGCGTTCGGTGAGCTTGCCTTCGCCACCCGCTACGCGGGCCACGCGGCTTACTTCCGAGGCCAGGCGGTTCAGGTCATCCACCATGCGGTTGATGGTATCGGCCAGGTCGGCTACTTCGCCTTTGGCTTCCAGCGTCAGCTTCTGGGTAAGGTCACCTTTCGATACGGCCGTTACTACCTTCACAATACCCCGCACCTGGGTGGTGAGGTTGGCAGCCATGGTGTTTACGTTGTCCGTCAGGTCCTTCCACACCCCGCTTACGTTGGGCACGTTCGCCTGACCGCCGAGGCGGCCTTCGGTACCTACTTCGAGGGCCACGCGGGTTACCTCGCCAGCAAACACGTTGAGCGAGTCCACCATCTGGTTGATGTTGTCCTTGAGGTCGAGCAGCTCGCCTTTCACATCAACGGATACTTTCTGGCTCAGGTCGCCGCGGGCTACGGCGGAAGTTACGTTGGCAATGTCGCGCACCTGACTGGTGAGCGAGGCAGCCATGAAGTTTACGTTGTCGGTGAGGTCCTTCCAGGTTCCGCGCACGTTGGGCACCACGGCTTGACCGCCGAGGCGGCCTTCCGTGCCTACTTCGCGGGCCACGCGGGTTACTTCGTCGCCGAACGTGTTCAGCGAGTCCACCATCTGGTTCAGGTTTTCCTTGAGCTGCAACAGCTCCCCGCGCACGTTTACCGTCACCTTCTGGCTCAAGTCGCCGCGGGCTACGGCCGTGGCTACATTGGCAATGTCCCGTACCTGAGAGGTCAGGTTCGAGGCCATCGTGTTTACGTTGTCCGTCAGGTCCTTCCAGGTACCGGATACGCTCGGCACGTTGGCCTGACCGCCTAGGATACCTTCGGTACCTACTTCGCGGGCCACGCGGGTTACCTCACCGGCAAAGATATTGAGCGAGTCCACCATCTGATTGAGGATGTTTTTCAGGTCGAGAATCTCGCCTTTCACATCCACCGTCATCTTCTGGGTCAGGTCACCTTTGGCTACGGCCGTGGCTACGTTGGCAATGTCGCGTACCTGCAAAGTCAGGTTTGAGGCCATCGTGTTTACGTTGTCCGTCAGCTCTTTCCAGGTACCACCCACGCGCGGCACCGAGGCCTGGCCACCGAGGCGGCCTTCGGTACCCACTTCGCGGGCTACGCGGGTTACTTCGTCGCCGAAGATGTTGAGCGAGTCCACCATCTGGTTGAGGATGTTCTTCAGCTCCAGGATTTCTCCTTTCACATCCACGGTCATCTTCTGGCTCAAGTCGCCGCGGGCTACGGCCGTGGCTACGTTGGCAATGTCCCGTACCTGAAGCGTCAGGTTCGAGGCCATGTTATTTACGTTGTCCGTCAGCTCCTTCCATACGCCGGCTACGTTAGGTACCGAGGCCTGGCCACCCAGCTTACCATCGGTACCTACCTCCAACGCCACGCGGGTCACCTCACCGGCAAACAGGTTGAGCGAGTCCACCATCTGGTTCAGGTTCTGCTTGAGTTGCAGCAGTTCCCCTTTCACGTCCACCGTAATCTTTTGGCTCAGGTCACCTTTGGCTACGGCCGTGGCTACGTTGGCAATGTCGCGTACCTGAAGCGTCAGGTTCGAGGCCATGTAGTTTACGTTGTCCGTCAGCTCTTTCCAAACGCCGGCCACGTTGGGCACAATGGCTTGGCCACCAAGGCGGCCTTCGGTACCTACTTCCTGCGCCACGCGGGTCACCTCACCGGCAAACAGGTTGAGCGAGTCCACCATCTGGTTCAGGTTCTGCTTGAGTTGCAGCAGTTCCCCTTTCACGTCCACGGTAATCTTCTGCGTCAGGTCGCCCTTCGCTACGGCCGTGGCCACGTTGGCAATGTCCCGCACCTGCAAGGTCAGGTTCGAGGCCATTGTGTTTACGTTGTCTGTCAGCTGCTTCCATACGCCCCCTACATTCGGTACCGAAGCCTGGCCGCCTAGTTTACCCTCCGTACCCACTTCCTGCGCCACGCGGGTTACTTCGCCGGCAAACAGGTTCAGCGAGTCCACCATCTGGTTCAGGTTCTGCTTGAGTTGCAGCAGTTCCCCTTTCACGTCCACGGTAATCTTCTGCGTCAGGTCACCTTTGGCTACGGCCGTGGCCACGTTGGCAATGTCCCGCACCTGAGAGGTCAGGTTCGAGGCCATGTAGTTTACGTTGTCCGTGAGGTCTTTCCAGATGCCGCCCACGTTGGGCACGCTGGCCTGACCGCCGAGCTTTCCTTCAGTACCTACTTCCTGCGCCACGCGGGTTACTTCGCCGGCGAACAGGTTAAGGTTATCGATGGTTTTGTTGATGGTTTCGGCCATCACCTTGAAGTCGCCCGACACCGGAATCTGGAAGGTTTCGTCCAGATTGCCTTTGCTGATGTTCTTGAGCACCTTGCCCACCTCCAACACCGGTACGGCAATGCTGTCGACCAGCCCGTTGATGTTGTTGATCATGTCGCGCCAGAAGCCCGCCGCGTTTTCGCCGGAAGCGCGGGCCTTCAGGTTGCCTTCCACCCCGGCCACCTTGGAAATGCGCGACACCTCCCCGCCTACCCCGCCAATCATCTCCACCATGGAGTTGTAGGCTTCGGCTATTTCGGCGAAGATGTCGTCATTCTGCTTGGTTAGCCGCACCGACACGTCGCCCTTTTTAAAGGCATCGAGGGCGTACAGCACCCGGTTCAACTGGTCGTTGATGTAGTCCGGGTCCTGGGCTTCGAATTTGCCGGTGGCCTCACCCCGCTTGCGGGTATGGTTGCCGTTGGAGCGGGGAGTAGTTTCCGCCTTGCCGTTGACAACGGCAGTGGCGGTGGCAGGAGTTGCCGGGGCAGCCGAAGCTGAGGGGGTGGGTTTGGGCGTCTTAGCTGATGCCATACTAATGGAGGGGCGGCGGAGCCAGCGGAAAAGAAGGCGGGGCACAAATGGAACCACCGGGCATAGGGTTCCAGAACGAACAAAGGTAGCAGATAAGCCCAGTTCGACACAATCCTGCGCAAAATCTTGCCGGCAATTGGTAACTGCCGGAAAATGAGCCGCTTGCTCCTTACTGTTTCAACGCCCACTCCTATATATAGACAGAGGCCTACTCCAATATTTGGACCCGCTCGTGCCAGGGCCGGATTATTCCAGCATCTTTGCGGCAAAATTCAACTTTTACACTGCGCGCGTCGTTTCCTACCGAAACCGCCTAGTGTTCCCCACCCCGTATGGTCAAAAATCTAGTCATCGTCGAATCTCCGGCCAAGGCCAAAACCATTGAAGGCTACCTCGGCAAGGACTTCGTGGTGAAGTCGTCGTTCGGGCACGTACGCGACCTGCCCAAGGATAACAACGCTATTGATATTGCCAATGGCTTTAAGCCAACTTATGTAGTATCGGCCGACAAGCGTGAAATTATCAGTCAACTAAAGAAGCTGGCCAAGGAAGCGGAAGTGGTATGGCTGGCCAGTGACGATGACCGGGAGGGTGAAGCTATTAGCTGGCACCTAGCGGAAACGCTGAACCTGAACGACCAGAAAACGCGGCGTATTGTCTTCCGCGAAATTACCAAGAATGCCATCCTCAATGCCATTGACAACCCCCGGGAAATTGACCTGAACCTGGTGAATGCCCAGCAGGCCCGGCGCGTGCTCGACCGGCTGGTAGGCTTTGAGCTGAGTCCCGTGCTCTGGAAAAAAGTAAAGGCGGGTCTTTCGGCGGGGCGCGTGCAGAGCGTGGCCGTGCGCCTGGTGGTGGAGCGGGAACGGGAAATCAGCCAGTTTAAGACCTCCTCCGCCTACCGCGTAGTAGCGCGCTTTGATGCGGGCCGGGGCGCGGTGTTGGAGGCCGAGTTGCCGACCCGCTTCAAAACCCGTGAGGAAGCCGAGGCTTTCCTGGCCCGGTGCGTGGGGGCAGCCTACCGCATCGAAAATCTGGAGAAAAAACCCGGCAAACGCAGCCCCGCACCGCCCTTCACCACCTCAACCTTGCAGCAGGAAGCCTCGCGCAAGCTAGGTTTCTCGGTGGCCCAGACGATGAGCGTGGCCCAGAAGCTGTACGAGGCCGGTAAGATTTCCTACATGCGAACCGACTCCGTGAACCTCTCGCAGGATGCTCTGACGGCGGCGCAGGAGGAAATCAGCCGGGCCTACGGCCCCGAGTATGCCCAAACACGGGTGTACAAAACCAAATCGGCGTCGGCGCAGGAGGCCCACGAAGCTATTCGCCCCACTGACTTTGCCCTGCTTAAAGCGGGTTCTGACTCCCAGGAGCAGCGCCTCTATGATTTGATTCGGAAGCGGGCCATGGCTTCGCAGATGGCCGATGCGGTGATTGAGCGGACTGTTGCGTCCATCAGCATCAGCACCCAGCCGGGCACTTTACTTACGGCTACTGGCGAGGTTATTTCCTTTGAGGGTTTCCTGAAAGCCTACGCTGAGAGCAAGGATGAGGAGGAGCAGGATGAAACTGCTGAATCGTCGTTTTCGCGGGGACTGCCGCCCCTGAATGTGGGTCAGGATTTGCCCTTACAGCAGTTGCGCGCCACCGAGCGGTACGCCTCGCCCCCGGCCCGCTACACGGAAGCTTCCCTGGTTAAGAAACTGGAGGAAATGGGCATCGGCCGGCCCTCAACGTACGCGCCAACCATCAGCACCATTCAGAAGCGGGGCTACGTGGAGAAGGACACCCGGGAAGGCAAGGAGCGCAAATTCCATGTGCTGACCCTGGACGGTGAAGCAGTCAAAACGGAGGTAAAAACCGAAACCTACGGGGCCGATAAAGCCAAAATGTTCCCGACCGATACGGCCATGGTGGTCAACGACTTCCTGGTGGAGCACTTCCCCGTAATTGTGGATTACCAGTTCACGGCCAAGGTAGAAGACGAGTTTGACCGCATTGCTGATGGGCAGGAGCAGTGGACCGACATGCTGGCGGGCTTCTACGGGACCTTCCACGAAACCGTGGAGCGGGGCCAGAATATTGAGCGTAATACGCTGGGCAGTAACCGGGAAATCGGCCTGCACCCCGAAACCGGCCAGAAGCTGACGGCGCGTTTGGGCCGATTTGGGCCCTACGTGCAAATTGAGCCGCTGGAAGGCGCACCCGAGGGCGAGAAGGCCGTGTATGCCAGCCTGCGCAAAGGGCAGTTTATTGAGAACATCACGCTGGAGGAGGCCTTGGATCTGTTTAAGCTGCCGCGCATCGTGGGTTCATTTGAGGATAAGGACATGACGGCGGCCCTGGGTCGTTTCGGCCCCTACATCCGCCACGACAGCAAGTTCTATTCCCTCACCAAGGAGCAGGACCCGCACACCATTACGGCCCAGGAGGCAGTTGACTTGATTGAAGCCAAGCGCAAAGCCGATTCGGAGCGCTTGATTAAGTCATTCCCCGAAAACCCGGACGTGCAGGTGCTCAACGGGCGCTTCGGCCCCTACATTGTGGCGGGCAAGAAGAACGTGAAGATTCCGAAGGGGGAAGAGCCCACCGACCTCACACTGGAGCGCTGCCTGGAACTGGCCGAGGCCACTCCCGATAAGCCTGCCAAGGGAGGCCGCTTCGGTAAAAAGGCCGCTCCGGCTACTGAAAAAGCGGAAAAAGCCGACACCCCATCTAAGAAGCCGGCAGCCAAAAAAGCGGCGGCCAAGAAGCCCGCCGCGAAAAAAGCAGCTGGTACCACGGCCGCCAAGAAAGCTGCACCTAAAGCAGCCCCGAAGGCTAAGTAACTGTGCCAGCTCAAGTCTTCAAGCCCAATTTCTATTCCTAGTAACCAAAAAAGCCTCTCCTACCTGGAGGGGCTTTTTCTTGTGGCGGCTAAGTGAAATACAGCACCTGAAAAATCCGTTATTGCGGCTCTATCTGGTTTTGCTTATTCCATTTATGAAACGTGCCTTTCTGGCTTTGGCGGCCGGGCTACTCAGCTGCTCTCCCGCCCCCACCGATTCGGCTGAAACACCCGCTGCACCCCAGCCTACTGCCCAGGCCCCGGCCGAAACACCCGGCCGCGCCACGGACTATAAGTGGCTACGGGCCGGCCGCTACAACCCGCGCCAAACAGTAGCAGCCCGGTTTGCGGCTCCTCAGGGCTACCAGCGTGTAGTTGTACAACCGGGCTCGTTTGGACACTGGTTGCGCCACCTGCCGCTGCTGCCGGCGGGCACGCCCGTGCAGCTCTACAACCACCAGCCCAAGGATCGGCAGGACGTGCACGCGGCTGTGCTCGACATTGATGTGGGCGCCCGCGACCTACAGCAGTGTGCTGATGCTGTTATCCGGCTGCGGGCCGAGTACCTGTTCAGCCGACAACCCGACCAGGTGCATTTTCACCTCACCAGCGGCGACGATATCCGGTTCCGAGACTGGTACACTGGCATGGGCTTTCGGGTGGTAGGCGACGCCGTGCAGGCGGCTCCGCGCCCGGCCGAAGCACCCACGCATGCCGTCTTCCGCCGTTACCTCGACCAGATTTTTACCTACGCCGGCACGTTGTCGCTCAGTAAAGAGCTGCGGCCCGTACCCCTGGCCCAGGTGCAGCCCGGCGACGTGCTCATCCGGGGTGGCTCACCGGGGCATGCCGTGCTGGTGCTGGACGTGGCGGTGCACCCCGGTACCGGCCGCCGCGTAGCACTACTGGCCCAGAGCTATATGCCCGCTCAGCAGATGCACGTGCTCACCAACCTCTGGGACGGTACCGGCCTGGGAGCCTGGTTTCTGCTCGACCCGGAGGCCCGTAAGGTCAGTACGCCGGAATGGACATTTCGCCGGGAGGAGCTAGGTCGGTTTGAGTAGTTTAGAGGCTCCTTACGCAGTCAAAAAGTACGCTTATGAAGAAGAAACTAGTGGCCCTGACCGGGGCTGGAATTTCGGCGGAAAGTGGCCTGGCTACCTTCCGGGCGTCGGATGGGCTCTGGGAAAATCACCGCATAGAGGAAGTAGCCACGCCCGAAGGCTGGGCTAACAACCCCGAGTTGGTGCTCGAGTTCTATAATCAGCGCCGGGCTGCGGCCCGCGCAGCCCAACCCAACGCGGGTCACTTGGCGCTGGCTGAGCTGGAGCAGGATTTCGAGGTGGTGATTGTGACTCAGAACGTGGACGACCTGCACGAGCGGGCCGGCTCTTCGCGCGTTATCCACCTGCACGGGCAGCTGTTCGAGGCCCGCAGCTCCCACTTCGACCACTTAGTGTACCCCATGGAGTCGGACCGGATTGATCTGGGAGAGTTATGCGAGCAAGGCCATCAGCTGCGGCCCAACATTGTGTGGTTTGGGGAGGCCGTGCCGTTGTTGGAACTGGCCGCTCAGGAAGCCGCCACCGCCGATGTGTTTCTGGTGGTGGGTACTTCCCTGCAGGTGTATCCGGCCGCCGGCCTCGTAGACTACGTGCGGCGCGGCACCCCCATCTACATCATCGACCCCACCCGCCCGCCGGTCAGCAGCCGCCCGAATCTGCAATTTATCACTGAGCCAGCCTCCGTGGGTGTTTCGCAAGTAGCGGCGAAACTGCGGCAGCAAGGGTAACGCATATAGCCAACCTGTTTTCATTGCGGCCCCTGCTGCTACTTGGTGATATCACCGGCCTTCTGAGGTTTGGCGGCCTTATGCTGCTGGCTGTATTTCTGGGTTTCGTAGCAGCAATTATCGGGGCCGGCAAGCGGAAATTCATGGCCCGCGCGGGCACCCCTGCCGGGCAGGAACGGCGGCTTATCCTGCTTTAGCTGCTGGCACTGGTACTGGCACTTTTTCCGCCCTATGCCTCATTAGTACGCTGACAAAGAAGTTCACATCCACAAATTCACTCGCTCCTTGGCTTCTATTATTGGGCACTGCGCCCTGGGTGCTACGCTGGGTAAACTGCTGCTGCCGGAGCGGCGCCACTGGCCCTACTGGGTGCTGGCCGCCGCGTGTGCGTTTCTGCCCGATGCCGACGTTATCGGCTTTAAATTCCGGGTAGACTACGCCAGCTTGTGGGGCCATCGGGGGCTGAGTCATTCGCTGTTGGCCGCCGTGCTGGTTGCCACAATGCTCACCGCCTTCAGCCGCTGGCGTTGGCCGGCCGGCCCGCCGCTGGGCCGCTTATGGCTGCTGCTGTTTCTGGCCACGGCCTCGCACGGTGTGCTGGATGCTATGACCACCGGGGGCGAAGGCGTGGCATTTTTCAGCCCTTTTGATACGGAGCGGTACTTTCTGGGGCTGCGGCCCATTGCCGTGTCGCCGATTGGGGTGAAGAACTTTGTGGGTGCCTGGGCGGCCCGGGTGCTGCGTAGTGAGGTGCAGTGGGTGTTGCTGCCCTGCGCCATTCTGCTGCTGATTCAGCGCCTGCTCAGGAGCCAACGTACTGTAGAGCTTCGCTGAGCAGCAGGAAATTAAGATAACATTAAATCTGAACAGCAGATTTTGCGTAGAAGAGGCTTCCATACTCCCCTCCTATGCCCTTTCGTTACACGCATGCGCTGCTGACCGGCCTCGGGTTGGCAGTTACCGCTCCCGTTTTTGCGCAATCAGCGGCGCCGGCGCACACCGTTTTTCTGCTGGGCAATACGGCTAACGCTGAGTTTCCTGTCCGTCACCTGCAGGCCCTGCGCCACACCTTGGAGCAGCAAACCGGACCCTTTACGGTGGTGCATTTGGGCGATATTGTGGGTAACGAGGGCTTGGGCAGCAAGCAGGACTCGGCCCAGACCAGCCAAACCGCCCGCGCCGATGCCCTTATTGCCTTGGTAAAAGGTCTGCCCAACGGAAAAATTTACTTCCTGCCCGGTGACAAGGACTGGGCCAACTCCGGCCCCGATGGCCTGAAGCGGGTGCGCCGCCTGGAAAAGTACATCGAAAGCAAGCTACCTGGCCAGAATGCCTTTCTACCTACCGGCGGCTGTCCTGGCCCTGAGGTGGTGGACGTGGCCCCGCTGGTGCGCCTGGTGGCCATTAACTCACCCTGGTGGACGCACCCTTACGACCGGCCCGAGGCTCCCGATACTGACTGCAAAACTATGACGGTGGAGGAGTTTCGGGAGCAGCTGCAGGATGTGCTGGACGAAACCAAGGGCCGCAACGTGCTGCTGGTCGGCCATCAGCCGGTGCTCAGCAACGGAGTGTACGGCGGCCACATGCCCCTAAGCCGCCACCTGCTGCCCCCGGTGGCCGGCACCGTGTACGCCGCCTACCGCCAGAACGTGGGCTCTCCCCGCGACCTGGCCAACCCCGCCTATCAGCAGTTCCAGAAGGAAATGCTGAATACCCTGCGTGACCACCCCGGAGCGGTGTACGCCGCCGCCCACGACTACAGCCTGCAACTCACGGAGCAGCAGGGCAGCTACCACCTGGTTTCGGGCTCCTTTGCCCAGAAGCAGCACGTGGGGGCTAATGCGAAGTCGCAATTCAATGAGGCGCAAGAGGGCTTCTCCCGTCTCGACTATTATTCTGATGGCACCGTCAAAACCACGTTCTACACGTTTGATGGTGGCGACGCGGCCAAGGAGGCATACGCCGCTACCTTGTTCCGCTCGGCCTGCGGACCGGAGCAGGCGGGTGTACCGGTCAATTCCTTTATCCCCGAGTGTCCTTCGGCCCCGAAGGGAGTAGCCCAGGTAAAGCAGGATGCGCCCTTTATAGCCACGCAAACTCTGGCGGCGGGCAAGCAGTACGCCGGCTCGCGAGGCTCCCGCTTCTGGCTGGGCAAAGCATACCGTACTTCCTGGACGCAGCCGGTCCAGGCCCGGACGCTGAACCTGGCTACCGAGAAAGGCGGTTTGCGCCCCTTCGGCCCCGGCGGGGGCCGCCAGACAACTTCCCTCAAGCTCATTGCCGCCGACTCCTCGGAGTACGTGTTCCGCTCAGTAGACAAGGACGTGACCCGGATTCTGCCGCCGGAGCTGCGCCACTCGGTGGCGGCCAGCGTGCTGCGCGACATAACCCCCACGGCGCACCCGTATTCGGCTCTGGTAACCGGCTCTTTGCTGGATAAAACCGACATTCTGCACGCCAGGCCCCGGCTATTTGTGCTGCCCAACAACAACCTGCTGGGCCCCTACCGCCAGGAGTACGCCGGCCTGTTTGGCACCCTGGAGGACCGCCCCGTCGACCCCAAGCCCAACCTGCCTGGTTTCGGGGGAGCCGATGAAGTGCGCCGCTCCTTCAGCTTCTTCCGCCAGCTGTACAAAGACAACGACAACCGCATTGATGCCGTGGCCCTGGGCCGGGCGCGGGCGTTTGATATGCTGGTGGCCGACTTTGGTAAGCACGAGGACAACTGGAAATGGGCTGGCTACAAGCAGGGTAAAAAAACCGTGTACAAGCCCATTCCCCGGGACCGGGACCAGTCGTTTACGCTCTGGAACGGGGCCCTCACCTACCTGGCCAACCGGGAGTGGGCCGTGCCCAGCATTGAGGATTTCCAGGCGGAATTCGGGGATATGAAAAGCCTGAACTGGCCCGCCCGCCACTTAGATAGGTTCCTGCTGCAAAGCCTGAATCGGGAGCAATGGCAGGATATTGCCCGCTACCTGCAGGCGCGCATCACGCCCGCCGCCATCGACGAGGCCACCGGTACGCTGCCTCCCGAGCTGAAAGACCTATCAACCACCGAGCTAAACCGCAAGCTGAAGGCCCGTATTCAGGAGCTGCCCCAGGCCCTCGACGAGTACTACCAGCTGCTGGCTAAGCGGGTGGATGTGGTGGGCTCCAACAAGGCCGAGGTGTTCCGGGTAGAGCGCCAGGCCGATGGCCGGGTGCGGGTGCAGATGTTCGATAAGGCCAAGGACACGGACGAGCCTAACGGCCCGGCGCTGTTCGACCGCACGTTCTCGCCCAAGGAAACCGAGGAAGTGGCCCTCTACGGCCTCGATGGTAAGGACGTATTCACGGTAACCGGCTCGGCCAGCCGTAGCGTGCTAGTGCGCATCGTTGGGGGTGATGGGAAAGACCAGATTACCGACGACTCCCGCGTGAGCGGCCTGCGCACCCTCACCAAGGTGTACGATGTGCCCGATACCGACCTCAAGCTGGGCCCGGAAGCGGATAACCGCACCTCCACCCGCCCCGATGTGAACCAGTATGACCGGGAGCAGTTCGAATTCAACACTTACAAGCCTCGCGCCACCGTCATTGTGAATGCCAATGACGGCCTGGGAGTGGGCGCAGGCGTGGATTTCGTGCGCCAGGGGTTCCGCAAGCCCGGCTTCAAAAACCTATATTCCTTTGACGTACGCGGCTCCAGCGGCGGCAACTTTCAGGTTTCCTTGGCCTCGCGTTACCGCTATGCCTTTGGCCGCTGGGATGTAGGTACACGCGCTGAGTATGGCAATTTCTTTCCCTTTTACAACTTTTTCGGCCTGGGTAATAACACCCGGAAAGACCAGGACCTTTACGACGACAAATACTACAAAGCCCGCTATAAAGGGTTTATTATCAATGCCTTTGCGGAACGGGTATTCTGGCAGCGCAGCCTGTTCCGCATTGGGCCCAGCTACGAGCACTACACCTCCAGCTACGCCGCTGGCAGCTACCTGGGCCAGTTGGAACGGGGGCAGATTCCGGTGCCCGACGACCGAATTCCGAACACTGACTTCCAGCGCCTCATTGGTCTGAACGCCTTGCTGGACGTGGATTTGCGGGACCGGCAGAGCTTTGCCCGGCGTGGCGTGCGCCTGCGTGCTCAGCATGACACCTACCACCAGCTCAATGGCAACAAAGGCAACTTCGGCCTCACCCAGGGCTTTGCCGAGTATTACGGCACGGCCCGCCTGGGCATTCCGGTAACGCTGGTGGTGAAGGGCGGCGGGGCCCGCAACTACGGCAACGACGACGATATTCCCTTCTACAAATTCGCCAACCTAGGCCTGCGCGAGGGGTTGCGCGGCTACTACCGCACCCGCTTCACCGGCGACGCCAGCCTCTACCTGAATACGGAGCTGCGCCTGGCGCTGGGCCGCGTACAAACCTCTTTTCTGCCTTTCTCCTACGGTGTGTTTGGCTTCTATGACCGGGGCCGGGTGTACTTCAAAGGTTCTTCGCCGGGCGGCTGGCACGAGGGCTACGGGGCCGGATTTTACATTGCGCCCGTTTCCGATCAGTTGGCTCTATCGGTATCCTACCAGAAATCTGTGGAAAATGGCCTGATTCAGTTTGGCTTAGGTTTCCGCATTGATCAGTAGGGCTGTGTGCAACAATTGGGGCCGGTCCGGCGGCTTCCAGCCGTCGGACCGGTTGCCGCAAGCTGACGTGATTCCATTGTCATTCGGGTGTCAGCAGCCTTCAACCGGTCCGAAGGGTTACGCCCGTCGGACCGGGGTATTCCCGGAAACAGCGGACCATTTTGCGTTTTTCGCGCCTTGGCTTGTCTGAAAGGCTATATTTGCGCCACCTACTCTCGTCCTCACATTTCTCTGCATGGAATACCCGCTCCTGAAACTGGCTGCCATCGACATTGGATCCAACGCGGTGCGCTGCCAGATTTCGGCGGTATTGCACTACGGCGACCGGTACCGGCTCAAGCGGGTGGAGTACGTGCGCTACCCCTTGCGCCTGGGCGAGGACGTATTTGCCTCCGGCCGCATTTCGGAGAAGAAGCAGGCGAAGTTTATTAAGTTTCTGCACGCGCTGAAGCTACTGATGGAAGTGCACGATGTGGCCCCCAACCACTTTCTCATCTGCGCTACCTCGGCCATGCGCACCGCTGAAAACGGCCCGGAAGTGGCCGCCCGCATTCAGCAGGAACTGGGCATGACGGTGCAGGTGATTGATGGGCAGGATGAGGCGGCCTACATCAACCGGGTTATTGAAAATCTGCTTGAAGACAAGAAGCACTACCTGCACATTGATGTAGGTGGGGGCAGCACCGAGTTCAATATCTACCATAACCGCCGCAAGGTGGCCTCGCAGTCGTTTGAGGTGGGCAGTATCCGGCGCATGCAGCAGGAAGAGGCCGGCATGAGTACCGAGGCCATGCGCGAAACCTGGCAGCGTATGGAGGAATGGGTAAGCGAAAACGCCCGCCGTTACCACGTTTCGCGCGCCATTGGCACTGGGGGCAATATCAACAAGCTGTACAGCATGGCCCAAACGGCCCCCGATAAGGCCGCCGACAAAGCCGTAACCCGCCGGCGCATTGCCGCCATCCTCGACCAGCTTACGGGCATGACGATGGAGCAGCGCGTGAACGTGGCCCTGCTCAACCCCGACCGCGCCGACGTTATTGTGCCGGCCGGCCACATCTACCTTTCGGCCATGGAGTGGGCCAACGTGCACCAGATGCTGGTGCCGGACGTGGGCCTCAAGGATGGTATGCTACAGGCGCTGTTTGAGGATCATTTCGAAGACTTTCGGGCCTCCGATGACCACCAGCTTGGCCGTCCGAAACCTACTCAGCAGCCCCGCCCCACGGAGGTCGAGTAAGTAGTCAGAGTAAAAACTCCGCAGGTTATCCGGAGCACCACGAAGGGCTTTACCGCGTTGGAACAAGTCGTTAATACGACCGTCGTTCTGACGAGGTAAAGCCCTTCGTGGTGCTCCGGGTAACCTGTGGGCGTTTGCCTTATTTACGCTAGGTCTGCCTCAGTTTCTGGATTTTCTTCCACTACTTCCACGGCCACGCTTTCGGCCTCCGTTTCCGGGGCGTTGGGCTGGTCGTCGACGGGTACGGATGGGGCAGCTTCGGCAACATCGGCGGAGGCTTCGTTGCGGATGGCGGCGCAGGACAGCCATTCCTCATATAAGGCATTCTCCACCACCATACTGAAGTTCTTGTTGTAGAACTCCTTATGCACATTGAATACGGTCTCATCGGCGCTGGGCTGGCGGTGAATGTAGGCCCCGTCCTCGCGCATTACGTAGGTATTCTGGTTGTCCTTGAGGTTGAAATACAGCACGTTGATGGCCTCGCGCTTGAGCGGCGGGTTCACAATCAGGAACAGAGCCTCAATGCGCCTATCGAAGCTGCGCACCATCAGGTCGGCGGAGCCGGCGTACACTTTGGGGTTGCCCGCCTGGTGGAAGTAGAACAAGCGGGAGTGCTCCAGGTAGTCGCCCACAATGCTGCGCACCTCGATGTTCTCGCTCAGGCCTGGGCGGCCCGGGCGCAGGCAGCAAATACCCCGCACGATGAAGCGAATGGGCACCCCGGCCTTGCTGGCTTTGTAAAACTCGTCTATCATCTCCTTGTCTTCCAAGGAGTTCATCTTCATAACGATACCCGAGGGCAGGCCCTTCTTGGCGTTGCGCACCTCCTCCCGAATAAGAGAAATCAGCTGCTGGCGCATGTCTTTGGGGGCCGTAATCAGGTACTCGTAGTCGTCGGGTTGGGAATGGCCGGTAATTACGTTGAAGAATTCGGACACGTCGTGCCCGTACACGTCGTTGGTGGTGAGCAGGCTCACATCGGTGTAGATGCGGGAGGTCTGCTCGTTGTAGTTGCCCGAGCCGATGTGTACGTAGCGCGTCACCTTCTCCCCTTCCTTGCGGATAATCATCATCATCTTGGTGTGCGTTTTGTACTTGCTCACCCCGTAAATGACGAAACAGCCCGCTTTTTCCAGCTTGGCCCCTTCCCGAATGTTGCGCTCCTCATCAAAGCGCGCCTTCACCTCAAACAGCACCGATACGTGCTTGCCGTTTTCGGCGGCTTTCAGCAGCGCGGCCGATACCCGGGAGTCGTCGGCGAGGCGGTAGATGGTTTGCTTGATGCCGAGAACGTGCGGATCCTCAGCCGCCTGTTCCAGCAGCCGCACCACCGGGTCAATGTTGTTGTAGGGGTGGTGCAGCAGCACATCATGGTGCTTGAGGTACTCAAACAGGTTGTCCTCAGCTCCATCGGGCAGGCTCAGGGGCGTAATGGCCGCTGGTTGCTTGAAACCCTTACCCCGGAAATTCGGGTGCTTCAGGATTTGCAGCAGGCCCTTCATGTCAATTAGGGAGCTGATGACGAACACGTTGCCGTTGTCGATGTTCCACCGCTCCTTGAGCACGTTCATTAGCAACTGCGAGGCGTTGGGCTCTACTTCCAAACGGACTACGCGGCCCTTTTTGCGGGTTTTCAGACCCAGCTGAATTTCCTTGATGAAGTCCACATCAATATCGTCCGACTCCTCCAGCGTAAAGTCGCCATTACGAGTAATGCGGAACATATCGGCCGACACGATTTCGACGTTACGAAACAGCTTGGGCAGGTTTTCGCGCACGATTTCCTCAATGGGCACGAAAATGACCTTATCCTTGCGGGTAAGCTCAAAAAAGCGCGAGAGGTTCTGCGGAATCTGCACGAAGGTGAGGCGCTCCTGGCCCCGCTCGGCCTCAGCATCTAGCCCGCCCCCGGCCCGCGTGACTACCCCGAAGATGAGCATCTGGTTCATCATCAGCGGGAAGCCGTGGTAGCTGTCGTACACCATGGGCGTGAGCAGCGGGAAGATGGTGTTCTTGAAGTAGCCGTCGGCCTTTTTCAGCTCCAGCTCCGTGAGTTCCTCCATCTTCAGCACGTTGAAGCCGTTCTTCTCAAACAGCGGCTTCAGGTCGTTGAGGTAGGTCAGGGACTGGTCGTTGACGAAGCGGTGGGCAAAGTCCAGCAGCTTGCGCCGGAACGGCATTTCGCGCAGCCCCGAGTAGTCGATACGCTCCTTGCCGTAATCCAGATAATTGTACAGGGAGCCCACCCGAATCATGAAAAACTCATCGAGGTTGCTGCTGGTAATAGCCATAAAGCGCAGCCGGTCGAAGAGGGAGCGGCTGGCGTCGCGGGCCTGGTCCAGTACCCGGTAGTTAAAGCGCAGCCAGCTCAGGTCGCGGCTGATGTACTTGCTTTTGCGGATAAGGTCGGCAGATTTGAAGAGTTTCATGCGGTAACAAGGAAAGGCCGGACAAAATACGAGCAAACGCCCGCAGTAGTATAGCTAGGCCGGAATAATAGCGGTGGCTTCAATTTCTACCAGCAAGCGCGCATCAATCAAGCTACTCACTGCCAACATGGTAGAAGCTGGCCGAATGGTGCCGAATACTTCACCGTGCGCCTGCCCAACAGCGGGCCAGTCGGCAATGCTTGCCAGGTATATTCGCGTACGGACGACGTGCTCTAGGATAGCACCTGCGTCAACCAAGGCCTGCTCTATTTTCTCCAGCACCCGCTTGGCCTGGGTGTATGCATCGGCCCCGGTGATGGTGTTACCATCCTGCGCAGTGGTACCAGCTACCTCCACCACATTGCCCACCCACACGGCCCGGGAGTAGCCCACTGTTGCCTCCCAGGGAGCCCCGGAGGAAATATTTTGGCGCATAGCTTACAGATGAGGCGTCACAAAAAAGGCCCGCTTCGCAGCGGGCCTTTTCGAAAGCAGTTACACGTCTAGCTTGGCGTACTTGGCGTTTTTCTCGATGAAGTCGCGGCGGGGAGCTACTTCGTCGCCCATGAGCATGGAGAACAGGTGGTCGGCCTCGGCGGCCGAGTCAACGGTTACCTGTTTGAGGGAACGGGTGGTGGGCTGCATGGTAGTGCTCCAAAGCTGCTCGGCGTTCATCTCGCCCAGCCCTTTATAGCGCTGCACGTTCACCGTTTCGGGCTTGCCACGGCCTAGGTCTTCCTGGGCCTGAGAGCGTTCTTCCTCGGTCCAGCAGTAGCGCTCCTCCTTGCCCCGCTTCACCAGGTACAACGGCGGCAGCGCAATGTAGATGTAGCCCCGGTCTACCAACTCCCGCATGTAGCGGAAGAAGAAGGTTAGAATCAGCGTCCGGATGTGAGAGCCGTCAATGTCGGCGTCGGTCATGATGATGACCTTATGGTAGCGCAGCTTGGCCGTGTTCAGAGCTTTGGCGTCGGCTTCGATACCGTTTTCCGGGTCGGCGGGCATCCCGAAGGTGACCCCGAGGGCCGTAATCATGTTCCGGATTTCCTCATTTTCGAGGATGCGGTGCTCCTGAGCCTTCTCCACGTTCAGGATTTTACCCCGTAGCGGCAGAATGGCCTGGAAGGCGCGGTTACGGCCCTGTTTGGCAGTGCCACCGGCCGAGTCACCTTCCACGAGGTAAATCTCGCAGATTTCGGGGTCCGATTCAGAGCAGTCGGCCAGCTTGCCGGGCAGGGAATTGGAGCCCAGCACAGTTTTGCGCTGCACCATCTCCCGGGCCTTCTTGGCGGCAATGCGGGCTTTGGCGGCCAGAATCACCTTATCGATGATAACGCGGGCCTCCTTGGGATTTTCCTCCAGGTACTGGTTCAGGATTTCGCCCACCACGGTGTTTACCGCGCCGTTTACTTCGGAGTTGCCGAGCTTGCCTTTGGTCTGGCCTTCGAACTTGGGCTCGGCCACCTTCACCGAAATAACGGCGGTGAGACCCTCGCGGAAGTCGTCGCCCTGGATTTCCACCTTGGCCTTGGCTACCTCCCCCGATTTCTCGGCGTAGGCCTTCAGCACGCGGGTAATAGCCGCCCGGAAGCCGGAAACGTGGGTGCCACCTTCGTGGGTGTTGATGTTGTTGACGTAGGAGTAGATGTGCTCCTGGAACGAGTCGTTGTACTGAAAGGCTACTTCTACCGGAATACCGCGCTCCGTAGCCACGTACACCGGCTTGTGCATAAGCACCGTGCGACTGTTATCGAGGTACTGCACGTACTCGGCCACGCCACCTTCCGAGTAAAACTCGCTCTGCTGGGGCTCGCCCCCATCTTCCGGCGTGCGCAGGTCGGTGAGGATGATGCGAATCCCCCGGTTGAGGTAGGATAGCTCCCGCAGGCGGGTAGCAATCCGCTCATAGGAGTAGATGAGGGTTTCGTCGAAGATGGTGCCGTCGGGCTGGAACCATACCTGGGTGCCGCGCTCCGTGGTGTCGCCAATCTGGCGCACATCGTACTGGGGCACGCCAATAGTGTACTCCTGCTCGTAGATGTGGCCGTCACGCTTCACCGTCACGTGGGTGTGGGTGCTGAGGGCATTCACGCAGCTTACACCCACGCCGTGCAGGCCGCCGGAGGTTTTGTAGCTGTTCTTATCAAACTTACCGCCGGCGTGCAGCACGGTGAGGGCAATTTCCAGGGCCGACTTGCCGAACTTCTGGTTGATGCCCACGGGAATGCCGCGGCCATTGTCCTGCACCGAAATGGCGTTGCCGGGGTGGATGGTTACTTCAATCCGGTCACACTGGCCGGCCAGGGCTTCATCAATGGAGTTATCGACTACTTCCCACACCAAATGGTGCAGTCCTTTCGCGCCGGTATCTCCAATGTACATGGAGGGCCGCTTGCGTACCGCTTCGAGCCCTTCGAGCACCTGAATGCTATCCGCGGAGTAGTCCGAGGTTCCGATTATCTCTTGTGTTTCACTCATGAGAGGCAGTTAATTCAACCCTGATTGGGCATCTACAAAGATACCGAAAAAATCCGGTTTTTGCCAGCCGCAAGGCCGATTTACCCCTGCCATCCACCCATAAAAAAGCCGTTGTTCCGACACAGGAGCAACGGCTTTTTTATGGGGCCAGAGTACGCGGCTACAGCACCTGGGCACGGAGGCGGCTTACGCCGGCTGCCGAGGTCAGAGTAACCTGGTACACCCCGGCTTTTTCACCGCTCAGGTCCAGGCTCAGTTCAGTGGCGCGGGCAGCCTCCAGGCTACGGCGCTGCACTTCCCGGCCCAAGGCATCGGCCACTGTGAGGGTGATAGTGCCGGTGTGCGCAGCGGCGGGCCACTGCACCCGGAACTGGCCGCTGGCGCTGGGGTTGGGGGCCAGACTGGCTCCCAGCACTGCGGCAGCGGCGCGGGTGGGCAGCACGGTGCTGGTGAGCTTGGCGGCACCAATGCCAATTGGTTCACCATCTGCGTTTCCCCCAATGGCCCCGGCCCAAACGGCGGTAGGGCTGACCGCATCCACGTTGAAGTGGTTGATGCTGGTTTCGATGCTGGTCCAGGTTTGGCCATTGTCGCGGCTGTAGGAGGAGCCCGCGTCGCTCTTGGTAAAATTAGTAAAGTTGATGCCGACTGAAATGTAGTTGTTGGTACCGGGAATGTTATCGAGGGCAAAACTGCGCAGGGGGCCGGTGTAGCTGAGCTGGTTCCAGGTTACGCCCCCGTCGGTGGTGCGGTAAAGCGTGTGGTTAGTGGCATTATCGGAAATCAGGGCAAGTCCGTTCTGCTCGTCGCGGAAAGCCAGGGCCTCAATTTCGCGGGGACCAACGCCCCGGGTAACGGCCCAGGTAACGCCCTTGTCGGTAGAGCGGAAGATGTCACCTCTGTCATTGGTAAACCAGATGGAGTTGCCCGCTACGGCCGGCAGGGTTAGAGTACCAAACTCGTTAACTGTGCCAATGGGCACGTTGGCTGAGCGCGTCCAGGAGGTACCACCATTTGAGGTGTAGTAGATTTCCATGGCTTCGTTACGCGCTGCCGGTTCGTTACGCACTGCCGGGTCACCTATTACCACCCCGTCGTTGGCATTAAAGAAGTGGATGGCGTTAGGCCAGCTCCGTGGCCCGCTGTACATGGCCGACGTGCTCTGCACCGTCCAGGTACTGCCGCCGTTGGTGGTTTTGAGTACCCGCCCCCCATTATCGCCTAAAGTAGCTATCCAGGCCGTGGCGGCGCTTACGGCCGACAGTGCCTCGATACCTTCTTCGTTGGTATTTACCTGAGCCACGGTCAGCACGGTCCAGTTTTGGCCGCCGTCGAAGGTGCGGGCTACCTGGTTGGTGTATTCGCGGGAGAAGTACCCATCGGACAGGGCCCAGGCGGTGTTGGCATCCACGGCATCGAGCAGGGCCAGGTTGTCGGCGGGGGCAAAGGAGAAGGGCTGCAGCACCCATTGGGCTTGAGCCGAAAGACCGAAAGCCAGGCAGCCGGCCAAGGATAGTATCAGTTTTTTCATCTTCGGAAAGGCGTGAAAGGGCTGAAAAGGAACTAGCAAGATACGCGCGGCGGGGGGAAGAAAAAGTAGATTCTACTATTTCTCCTTTTGGCTGATCAGTAGCCTTAGCTGGCGCGCACAACCAGGGCCCGTGTCATGGTACAGATACAGTAGCGTAAACAGAACGAAGGAGTTACAAGGTTTTGGCGAAACTCACCTTAATTTTCAGCTGGAAGTCGCCGATGATCTTGAATATCTCCTTGAGCGTGACCTGCTCCACCTGGGTAAGGGTGCGGGGGTCGAGGTAGTTAGTGGGCGCGGTGTGGTCCTGGATGATCTGGCGGGCCTGTTTCTGCAGGCGCATGCCCATCAGGTAGTAGTAGGCCTGCAGCAGCTCCTGCACTTCCTTGTCCTTGAACACACCCAGCTCCCGCAGGCGGGCCAGCCGCTCCCCGGTATTGGTCTGAAAAATCTGGTAGCGCAGGGCATACACCCGCACCAGATCCACGATGGGCGCCATGGCCTTCTTCAAATCGAACACCTGCTGGCCGGCCTGCTCAAAGGTGCGAATGTTGCGGAAGAACGTGAGGGGCGGCTCGTACTGCAGGGCGTTTTTGGCCATGTAAAACAGAAACCGGTCGAGGGGCTGGGCCAGCTCCTGGTGCAGAAACCCCTGCAGCTCCTGCATCAGGCTTTCCTCGCCGTAGAGGTAGCGGCAGTCGAAGAAGGTGGCAAACTGCATCACCGTTTCGGGGTTCGACTCGCTCATCCACTGCTGGTAGTTGCGCTTCCAGTGCGAGAGAGAATGGGTCCATTTGGGGTTTTTGGCCATGAAGCCCCCGGTGCAGAAGTGCAGGCCGATGTGGTCCAGCTCGTCGGAAACGGCCGTGGCGAAGCGCAGGAAGTAGGCGCGCACCAGCTCCCGCTGCTCGTTGGCCTTGTCCTCGTAGATGATGGCGTTGTCCTGGTCGGTAAGCAGGGTTTGCTCCTGGCGGCCCTCGCTGCCCAGCACCATAAACACGAACCGGGCCGGGGGCTCCCCGATGTCGGCCAGCACGTTCTCAATGACTTTGCGGGCTACCGTATCGGCCACGGTGGTGATAACCTGGTTTACGATGTCGGCTTTCACGCCCCGGCTCAGAAGCTGGTTTACAATGTCGGGCACCATTTCCCAGCGCCGCTTCAGCTCCCGGGTGCTCTGGGCCAGCTTCACGGCCTGAATAAACATAAACGGCGACTGGGCCAGGTCGGAGAGCAGCTTGTTGCGGCTCAGGAACCCCAGGTAACGGCCGTTTTCCTCCACCAGCAGGTAGCGGGTTTTGGTCTGGAACATGCGCAGAATGGCCTCGTACACGAAGGCGCTGCGGTTGATGGACACTAAAGGCGTGGCCACCACCTCGGCCACCGGGAGGCGGGCATCCAGGCACTGGGCCACCACGGTGTCGCGCAGGGTGATGTCGGTGCAGTAGCCCATGATTTCTTCCGTGTGCTCATCCGTCAGGAACAGGCAGCTGACCTTGGCGGCGGCCATGCGCCGGGCGGCCTCAAAAATGGGCAGCTGGGCCGGGCAGGTAACCAACTCCCTCACCTCAATGGTGTTGATGCGCCGGGAAAACAGCTGGTCGGCCACCAGGAAGTTCTGCTCGGGCGGGGCCACGGCCTTCACGAAGTTGGCATACTCCTCGTTGAGCATCCGCTCCCCGTAGCGGGCCGTGAAGTAGTGGAAGAACGGCTCATAAGCCAGGCACAGCGCCCGAAAATCACGGCGGGGCAGCTGCAGCACGCGGGTACCCTTGCGCACCACCACCGTGCGCAACGACCGTTTGCGGTTGAGCAGGATGGACATGCCCCCGTAGCAGGTGCCCGGCCCGTACTCCTCAGGCAGACGCTTGAGCTGCTGGCTATCCAGGAAAAACGTGTCGTAGGCCCCTTCCACCACAATATCGAGGTGGCGGAGCTTGGTGGCATCCTGCTGGTAGAGAAGCTGCTCGCGGGAGTGGTGCACTTCCTGCAGCAGGCCGGTGAGGCCATTGAGCACCTCGGGAGGCAGTAAATTGAAGGGGGCTACGCGGCGCAGAATGGCCAGGCGGTCTTCCATGAAATCAGTCAGTTAGAGCCAGTAAGTATACTCAGCGCACCCAGCAGGGCCTGGAGCAGCCGTGCCCAGCCGGTGGGCGGCACCACCCCGGTGGGCTCGGCCAGCGGAACTTGCCCGGTCAGCACTGCCTCGGAGATGACGCCCTGGCGGCGCAGCTCGAAAAAACAACGGGCCGTAGCCGCCGCATCGGTGCGGGCATCATGCAGGCGCGGCATGGTTTCCTGGAACAGCAGCGCGTATAACTCCGCTAAGCGCAGGGGCCGGTTGGCGGGCATGAAGGGCAGCAGGCGGCTGCTTTGCATGGTGCAGAACTGCGGCAGGCCGGGCAAGGGGTTGGGTAGCCCGGCCCGCCAGAAGGCTGCGCCCAGCATATGGAAATCCAGCTGCAGAAAGTGTCCCACCAGGCGGGGTTGGTACTGCTGCACATCGGCCAGAAAGCGGTGTAACACCTGCTCGGGGGGCTGACCCTGAGCGGCCAGAAACTCCGGACTGAGGCCGTGAATAGCCTGGGAGGCGGCGCTCATGCTGCCGGCCGGCACCGGCAGGTAGGCTTCCTCAGACTTTACCAGCTCCCCCGCTTCGGTGTACAACTGCCAGGCCAGCTGGGCAATGTAGGGCCAGTTGTGCTCGACGGAGTACGGCTGCTGCCAGCGCCGGGGCAGGCCGGTTGTTTCCGTGTCTACAAACAAAAGGTACCCCACCTTATCCTAGTTAAAATGCCTGAATTGTAAAGGTAACAGCTGGCCGCTACGGGCCAAGCGCAACCAGGCAGGCCGCCGGGCACCGGCGCTTTATATACTACCCTGCTACTTTTGCATCATAGCGCCCGGCAAAACATTTGGGGGCCGAATGAGGTATTCGAGGCCCGCACTTTCACAGGTTGTCACTTCCATTTTCGTTTGCATATGGCTTCATTCCGCCAGAAAATCATGGGCGCATTGTACCCGCTTATCATGCACCTATCCAAATCCAGCAGCAAAGGCAAAGTGCTGAAGGCCCAGCAAGTTACGGCCCCGCCCGCTTCGTTTTATGAGCTGACGGGCACCCTCAACACCGGGCAGGCGCTGCCGTTCCAGGAGTTGCAGGGCAAGCAGGTGCTGCTGGTGAATACGGCCTCCAACTGCGGCTATACCAACCAATACCAGGAGTTGCAGCAGCTGCAGGAGCAGTACGCCGGGCAACTGGTGGTGGTGGGCTTTCCGGCCAACGACTTCAAGGAGCAGGAAAAGGCCGATGACCACGTCATTAGTCAGTTTTGTCAGGTCAACTTTGGGGTTACCTTTCCGCTGATGAAGAAAAGCGTGGTGGTAAAGCAGCCCCAGCAGCACCCCGTGTACCAGTGGCTCACGGATGCCCGCCGCAACGGCTGGAACGACCAGGCTCCCGACTGGAACTTCTCCAAGTACCTCATCAGCGCCGACGGCCGCCTGCTCAACTACTTCGGCCCGGCCATTTCCCCCCTCGGCCCCGAGGTAACAACTCAACTGGCCGGCAAGTAACGACTAAGGCATCCTGAACAAGAAAGGGCTTCCAGTTGCCAGGAAGCCCTTTCTTGTTTGAGGTAGCGGCTAGTTATTTCACTGGTTTAGCCTGGGCAGTCAGCTGCACGGTGGCGCTTTTCAGGCCTTTGCTAGCGGCTGTGAGCTGCAAGGCGCCGGGGGTATCGGTGGCTTGCACGGTGGCAACCAGCAGGCCCCGGAAGGCGTGCATCCGGGGTTCATGAAACAACTCCAGACTAGTGGCGTCGCCGTTGGCTACGGCCCGGAACCGGCCCGCCCCTTTCACCTTGAACTGCAGCTGGTTGGTGGCTTCGGGGCATAGGTTACCTTGGGCGTCCTCCACGCGGGCCGTCACGTAGGCCAGGTCCTGGCCATCGGCCGTGAGGGTGGTGTGGTCGGGCAGGAGGCGGATGTGATGGGGTTGGCCAGCGGTGCGCACTTCCTCCTCGGCCACGGCCTTGCCGGCGTCGTCGTAGGCTACTACTTTAATGCTGCCGGGCTGGTACTTCACCTCATTCCACATGAGGCGGTAGCGCGTTTGGGGCTGGCTGGAGGGGCCTTTGGTCTGGCGGCCCTGGCTTACTCCGTTCACGAACAGCTCGGCCGAGGGATAATTGGTGTAGGCAAAGACGGGCGTAGTCTGACCTTCGCGGCCGGGCCAGGTCCAGTGGGGCAACAGGTGCAGGGTGGGCTGAGTAGGGTTCCAGCGGGCCCGATAGAGGTAGAACCGGTCTTTGGGCAGCCCGGCCAGATCCAGAATCCCGAAGTAGGAGCTGTGTGAAGGCCAGCTTTCATCATAGGGCCAAGGCTCCCCCAAATAGTCGAACCCCGTCCACACGAACTCGCCCAGGGTGTAGGCCAGCTCATCCTGGGCGGCAAATTCCTCATCCGGCGTCTGCGACCAGTTGCTGGCTTCCAGGTCGTAGGAGCTGGACTGGTTATCGGGGTAGCGCTTGTCCTTGGCCTTTTCCACCGGAAACTTGTAAACCCCGCGGCTGCTCACCGTGGAGGCGGTTTCGGAGCCCAGCAGAAAGCCCTGGGGCAGTTTGGCCTGGGCCTCGGGGTAGCGGTGGGGCTTGTAGTTGAAGCCCGGCACATCCAGCACCGCCGCAAAGCCGTTGTTCACGGCGGCATCAAACTGGTCCATGCCGGCCGTTACGGGGCGGGTGGGGTCTTCGCGGTGCACAATATCCTGCAGGCGCTTGGCCAGCTTGCTGCCGCCCGGCGCCCATTGGTCGGGCACTTCGTTGCCGATGCTCCACATAATGACGGACGGGTGGTTCCGGTCGCGGTGCACCATGTTCACCAAGTCCTTTTCAGCCCAGGCATCAAACAGACGGCTGTAGCCGTTCTTGACTTTGGGCGTCTTCCACTCATCAAACGACTCCACCATCAGCAGAAAGCCCATTTCGTCGCAGAGCTGCACCAGCTCCGGGGCGGGCATGTTGTGCGAGGTGCGGATGGCGTCGCAGCCCAGGTCTTTGAGCAGGGTGAGCTGGCGGCGCAGGGCCGCTACGTTGATGGCCGCCCCCAGCGGGCCCAGGTCGTGGTGGTTGCACACGCCCTTGAACTTGCGCGGCTCCCCGTTCAGCACGAAGCCCTTGCCGGCCTCAATGCTGAAGGAGCGGATACCAAAAGGCGTCGTAAACTCATCCTTGAGTACCTCACCGGCATACAGCCGCGACGTGGCCGCGTACAGCACCGGCGTTTCCGGCGACCAAAGCCGGGGTTGGGGTACCACCAGGTTCTGCTCAAACTCCTGCCCATCGGTAGCAGTAAGCGGCGTAGACACGGTGGCCAGCACCTTGCCGCCGGCGTCCCGGATGTCGGTTTCCAGGCGCAGGGGCTGGAAGGCGTTGCCGGGCGTGGCTACCTTGGTGCGCAGCTTCACTTTGGCGTACTCCGGCGTAATGGTGGGCGTGGTCAGGTAGGTGCCCCACACCGGAATGTGCACCTCGTTGGTTACGATGAGATGCACATTCCGGTACAGGCCCGCGCCGGGGTACCAGCGCGACTGTTCCGGCAGGTTCTGCAGCCGCACGGCCAGTACATTGTCGCCGGTGGGCTTTACTGCCTCCGTAATATCCACGGCGAAGGAGTTGTAGCCGTAGGGCCAGGCGCCCATTTCGCGGCCGTTCACGAACACATGCGCGTCGCTCATAGCCCCATCAAACACCAATACGGCGCGCTGCCCGGCCCCGAAGCCTGGCACCTGCAACTGCCGCCGGTACCAGCCCGTGCCAATGAAGGGCAGCCCGCCGGTACGGCCCGCCTTGGTTTTGGCTTCCTTCTCGTTGTTCTGCTCAATCTTCACCGTCTGCAGGTCGTTCTGGGGGCTGAACGGCCCATAAATGGCCCAGTCGTGCGGCACACTTACCGTCTGCCACTTGGCATCGTTGAAGCCGGGGTTGGCAGCATCGGCCACGTCGCCCTTGGTAAATTTCCAGTTGGTGGTCAGCAGGTACTCGTGGCGGGCCTGGGCAGCGGCGGGCAGGTAGCCAGCCGTGAGCAGGGCCGCGCCCAAAAAGGAGCGTACTAGGTTCATGCGGAAAAGAAGTAGAGAAAATACAGGTTGAGCTGGCGACGGAGCACCCCAGACACACTATCGGGGCTGCACAACAAAGCCACCCCGGGCCGGCAGGGTCAGGCTCAGCACCTGCTCCGTTACGGCCCGGGTGTCAAAGCTACGGTTAGTGGCTCCATCCAGAATCAGGGTGCCGCCTTTGCCCCCCAGCTTCCTTAGGTCTACCTGAATAGTTTTGGGCTGGTCGGTGCCGTTGATGCCGGCCACGTACCAGCGGCCGTTGGGGGCCTGGCGGGCCAGCACGGCGTACTGCCCGGGGAAGCCCTCCAGAAACCGCACGTCGGCCCAGCGCGGGGGCAGGTTTTTCACGAAACCCTGCACAAAGGCGGGCTGTCGGGCCATGCCTTCGTCGGTTTCGGCGTAGTGCTGAATGCCCGACTGAAACAACACCGACAAAGCCAGCTCAAACGCGTTGGAGGTGCGGCGCTGCTTGCCCGGAATTTCCGAAAAGCACATGGGCGTGAAATCCATAGGCCCTACGGCGTTGCGGGTGAAGGGCAGCACGGCGCAGTGGGTGGGCTCCTGGTCGGTGTTGGCCTGCTCGAAAGTGAGGAACTCAAAGCCGCGCACGGCCTCCATGGTCATCAGGTTGGGGTAGGTGCGGTTCCAGCCCCGGGGCAGGGTAGTGCCGTGGAAGTTGACCAGCAGGCCGGCCGCCGTGGCATCGGTCAGCAGGTCGTGGTAGTAGTTCATGAACGACTGCCCGTCGCCACCGAAAAAGTCGATTTTGACGCCGGTAATGCCCATTTTGCGGATGCGGGCAAACTCCTGCCGCCGCCGTTCCGCCTCGAACATAATATTGTTGGCCGGGGTTTGGGGTGCCTGGTTCCAGCTGCCGTTGGAGTTGTACCACACCAGCAGCTCCACGTTTTTGCCGCGGGCGTACTGGGCCAGCTCGGCCATTTTATCGTAGCCGATTTGCTTGTCCCAGAGGGCATCGACCAGGCAGTAGCGCCAGCCCATACGGGCGGCGTAGTCGATGAAGCGGCGCTGCACCTCGTAGGTTGTGTTATTGTCGCCGAGCAGCACCCAGGACCAAGACGCCTTGCCCGGCCCGGCCACCGATACCGGGGTTTGGGCCGGGGCGCTCAGGTCGGTAGTCAGCGTTGATTCTACGATGGGGGCCAGCGTGCTGCCCACCACGATAACGCGCCAGGGCGTGCGCCAGGGCAGGGTACTTTCGGGCAGTACGGGGGCCGTGGCGGTGGTGCGCTCGGCGGGTTGGGGAAAGGCCACGGTGTACTCGCCCTCCGGCGACTGGTGGGCCAGGTGGCTGCCGCAGTAGCTGCGGCCCAGGCCGGCCTCAGTGAGCAGCAGCCAGTTGCCGCCGGCCCGGAACAGCGCCGGAAACGACCAGCCTTCTCCCAGCGGCGAGGCGGTGCCGGCCGCAATACCCTGCTGGTAATACTCCTCGTAGGAAGGCTGGGTATTAGACCAGCCGGTCTGGGCTTTGGCGTGCGGATGCAGCCAGCCCTGGGCCCCAGCTGGCAGCCGGAAGGAGGTGTGCTCCGCCGTGATGCGCTGCACCTGCGCGCTAGCGCCTTCCAGCAGATACTGAAACGCCACACCGTCGTTGGAAACCTGGAATATCACGCTCAGCCGGGGCCCGCTCCCACCCCGAAACCGGATAACGCGCCGGTTGGCCCGGTAGCGGCACTGGGCACGCTTATCGGTGCTGAGCACGTAGCTATCCGTTACGGTTTCCACCTTTCCGGCTTTATCCAGCTGCAGCCCCCGCGACAAATCAGCCGTAGCCAGGGTGAGGCCCAGGCGGGAGGGGCGCAGCACTTCCTTACCACCGTTCTGCACGGCGTAGGTGGGCTGGCCCTGCGCATCCAGGACAACGGTAACCTGGATGGCCCCGTTGGGGCTACCCACCCGAACAGGCTCGGCGGCATGGGTGGTGGTAGTCAGCAACAGCAGGGCAACAAAAACGGGCAGGCAACGCATGACGGGGCAGGATGAGTGAGAAAAGGTTACGGCCGGCCCCGCGCAGCGCAGCGGCCGGTGGCACACGGCTACTTGAGCTCCAGCACCACCACCGATTTGGGCGGCAGCGTCAGGGCCAGGTTGTCGCCTTTTTTGCGTGCTCCCTTAAAGTCGGCCAGCTGCACGGCGTTGGGCTTATCGAAGGTGTTGTAGTCGCTCACGCTTCCGGAGGTGAGGATACGGCCGGATACCTTCTTCCAGCTTACGCCCGGCAGGGCCGTTTCCAGCGGCAGGGCCTTGTTGGGGTTCAGGTTGACCAGGGAAATATGCACGGCCCCGCTTTTGTCCCGGGAAGCCGAGGCGTTCAGGGCCGGAATTTTCTCGGTGCCCAACACGTACTCGGGGCTCTGGAACTGCAGGGGCAGGTACTGGGCATCCTGGTGCACCTGGTAGAGGTCGAATACGTGGTAGGTGGGCGTGAGCAGCATCTTCTCCTTCTCAGTCAGGATAACGGCCTGCAGCACGTTCACGGCCTGGGCCAGGTTGGCCCCGCGCACCCGGTCGCAGTGGTTGTTGAAGATGTTGAGCGTGGTGCCGGCCAGCAGAGCGTCGCGCAGGGTATTTTGCTGGTATAGGAAGCCCGGATTAGTGCCCGGCTCCACATCCGTCCACACGCCCCACTCATCCACCAGCAGCGCCACCTTTTTCTCAGGGTCATACTTATCCATGATGGCTGCGTGCTTGGTCACAATGAGCTCCATGCGCAGGCCGTTGCGCAGGGTATTGAAGTACTCCTGCTCCCCGAAGCCGGTGGCCTTGCCCTTGCTGCCAGTCCAGCTGTCGGTGGGCAGGGTGTACTGGTGCAGGGTCAGGCCCCACATCATGTTCAGCGGAATGTTCTTCATGCACGTTTCCGTCCAGTGGGCGTCGTCGCCGTTGGCCCCGCTCACAATGCGCTTGAGCTGGGTACCGGGGTAGTCGTGGGCGAAGGTGGCGTAGCGCTTGTACACGTCGGTGTAATACTCGGCCGTCATGTTGCCCCCGCAGCCCCAGCTTTCGTTGCCGATGCCCCACCACGATACTTTGTAGGGCTCGGGGTGGCCGTTTTTGCGGCGTTCCAGCACCATGGGCGTGTCCTCGTTGGCGTTCAGGTACTCCATCCAGCCCGCCATTTCCTGCACCGTGCCGCTGCCTACGTTGGCGGCCAGGTAGGGCTCGGTGCCCAGCAGCTGGCACAGCTCCAGAAACTCGTGCGTGCCGAAGGAATTGTCCTCCACCACGTTGCCCCACCACAGGTTCAGCATTTTGGGCCGCTGGGCCGTGGGGCCCACTCCGTCGCGCCAGTGGTAGGTATCGGCGAAGCAGCCGCCGGGCCAGCGCAGATTGGGCACCTTGATTTTTTGCAGGGCCTGCACCACATCCATCCGAATGCGGCCCTGCTTGGGTACGTTCAGGGCGGGGTCCACCCAGAATCCATCGTAAATGCAGCGGCCCAGGTGTTCGGCAAATTGCCCCTGTATGTGCTTGCTGACAATGAGCTTGGGGTTGCCGGGCTGCACCGTCATCTGCACAGCTTGGCTTACTCCTCCCTTCGATTGAGCCGGAGCCAGATGGGGCGCGCAGCCCAGGCCGGCCAGGAAAGTAAGCTGCTGCACCGCGTGGCGGCTACGAGCCACGAAGCGAGAGGAAAGAGAAAGTGGCATGAGGCGGGAAGAATTGGTGGGGATGTGGGTGTCGGGCGTGGGAAGAACCGGGCACTGCTACTGCCAAAGCTACTGGTATCAGCTTAGAAGCACAATCGTTTGTGTAGATCATCTAAAAAAATCGGCATTAGTTCGCCGGATGAACTTTACTTTTCTAAGCCTGTCACACGTTTTCTGCACTTTGAGTGAGGCCTTCTTAGTAAAGTGCAGGCGGAATTGCCCGAAGCTTAACGGGCCAGAAACGACCAGACGCAGCTTTGACACGGTGTGGTGGTCAAACCCGTTCAGTTGTCTTCTATTTGGCAAGCACTATCTATGGGAGCCTGCTCCAAAGCATGTGGGAGCAGGATTGCCAAAAATTGTTTGCAGAAAATCAAACGATTGCGTGGCACCTTTGCCAGTATAACGGACCAAACGCCGGTAACCGCTTACCTTCCGCACTTGCAGGCCCAATGCGGCAAATGGGCGCGCCGTAGTAGTTCACCTCTACCCTCTTTCTCGTGATGCCACTTTTTGATCTGACTGGTAAAATTGCCCTGGTAACGGGCTGCAACAAAGGCATTGGCCAGGGTATGGCCCTGGGCCTGGCCGAGGCCGGGGCCGACATTATCGGCGTATCGGCCACCATGGCGCTGAGCGGCTCCGAAACCGAGCAGAAAGTGCAGGCCCTGGGCCGGAAGTTTACAGCTTATCAGGCCGATTTCAGCCAGCGCGTGAAGGTGGATGCCTTTGTAGCGCAGGTGCTGGCCGACTTCCCGCGCATTGATATTTTAGTAAACAATGCCGGCACCATCAAGCGGGCCCCCGCAGCCGAACACTCCGACGAGCTGTGGGACGAGGTGCTCAACATCAACCTGGATGCGCCCTTCCGGGTGGCGCGGGCCATTGGGGGGCGCATGCTAACGCAGGGCGGGGGCAAAATCATTTTCACGGCCTCTTTGCTCACGTTTCAGGGTGGCATCAATGTGCCGGGCTACGCCGCCAGCAAGGGCGCTATTGGCAGCGTAGTGAAGGCCCTAGCCAACGAGTGGGGTGGCCGCGGCGTAAACGTAAACGCCATTGCTCCCGGCTACATAGCCACCGACAACACCGAGGCCCTGCGCAATGACCCCGACCGGAGCCAGAGCATTCTGGGCCGTATTCCGGCCAGCCGCTGGGGCACCCCCGATGATTTCAAGGGCCCTACTGTGTTCCTCGCTTCGGAAGCCAGCAGCTACGTACACGGCACTATCCTCACCGTAGACGGCGGCTGGATGGGACGGTAGGTGAATTTGTGAAGTGGTGAAATTGTGAAGTTGCTGGGCGAAACTGGCCGGCAGATAGTCTGTTGAGTCACAATTTCACCACTTCACAAACTCACCACTTCACAATTTCACTACTTCGCAAACTCACCACTTCACCTTTGATGGAACAACGCTTTGCTGTGAGCCCCCGTGAAACGGCGGCCATGACGACTGCCGAACGGCGGGAACATTTTCTGATTGAACACCTCTTTGTGGCCGATGAAATCACGCTGGTATACACCCACTACGACCGCATGATTGTGGGCGGCGTGCAGCCCGGCGCAACTCCGGTGCTGCTACCCTGCCCTGAGGAGCTAAAGGCTCGCTATTTTCTGGAACGCCGCGAGCTGGGCATTCTCAATATTGGGCAGCCCGGACAGGTAACCGTGGATGGCACCGTGTACGAGCTGGGCCACCAGGACTGCCTGTACGTGGGCAAGGGTGCCCAGCGCGTGGAGTTCGGGGGCGAGGCAGCCAAGTACTACGTGCTGTCGGCGCCGGCGCACCACACCTACCCCACCACGCGCAAAACCCAGGCCGAGGCCACGCCGGTGGAAATGGGCACGCTGGAAACCGCCAACCAACGCACCATCTACAAGTACATCTACTCCGAGGGGATTCAGAGCTGCCAACTGGTAATGGGCCTCACCCAGCTCAAGCCCGGCTCGGTGTGGAACACCATGCCCTCCCACACCCACACGCGGCGCATGGAGGCCTACCTCTACTTCAACCTGCCCGAAAACCAGCGCGTGCTGCATCTGATGGGCGAGCCCAGCGAAACCCGCCCGCTCTGGGTCAGCAACGAGCAAGCCATTCTGTCGCCGCCGTGGTCTATTCATACCGGCTGCGGCACGGCGGCCTATGCCTTTATCTGGGGCATGGCCGGCGAAAACCTGGAGTACACCGACATGGATGCAGTAGGCATCTACGACCTGCGGTAAACGGCTATTGTGCCGCCATTGCCCTCTGAAAAAGCCTGGCTAACCCGGGCTTTACCAGCCGAATTCTACTCCACCCGTTGCGCCTCCTGCCCTGACCTCTGCCCTACCTTGTCCCACCCATTTTTGACTTTCTCATGCAACCTCTTGTTCAAGCCATTGCCGGAGCGTTTCAGGATGCGTTCGGCCGGGAGCCGGCGCTGCTGGTGCGGGCTCCCGGCCGCGTGAATCTCATTGGCGAGCACACCGACTACAACCAGGGCTTTGTGCTACCAGCCGCCATCAACAAGGAAATCTACTTTGCGGTGGCTCCCAATGGGCTTAACCGTCTCCGCCTGCTGGCCTTCGACAAGCAGGAGCGGCACGAAGTGGAGCTGACGGCTGCGCCCTTGCAGCCGGGGCAGGTGCAGTGGGCCAACTACCTGATGGGGGTGGCGGCGCAGTTTCAGCAGCGTGGCCTACCCGTAGCGGGCTTCGACTGCGTGTTTGGCGGCACTATTCCCATGGGTGCAGGACTATCCTCGTCGGCGGCGGTAGAGTGCGGGTTGGCGTACGCGCTGAACGAGCTGCACGGCTACGGGCTGCCGCCGATTGAGCTGGCCCAACTGGCCCAGAAGGCGGAGCACGAATTTGCGGGGGTGCTGTGCGGACTCATGGACCAGTTTGCCAGCACCATGAGCCGGACCGGCCACGCGGTACGCCTGGATTGCCGCTCCCTGGAATACGTGTACTTCCCCTTCGACACCCAGGCAGCGCAGGTAGTGCTTTGTAACTCCGGCGTCAAGCACAACCTGGCTGATTCGGAGTACAACGTGCGCCGCCTTCAGTGCGAACAGGGCGTGGCCGTGTTCCGTGGGCACTACCCGGGCATCGGGAGCCTGCGCGACGTGACCCTGGAGCAACTGCACGCGCACCAAGCTGAGCTGGATGAGGTTACCTACCGACGCTGCCGCTACGTGCTGGAGGAAAACCAACGGGTGCTGGCGGCCTGCAGCTTCCTTAAGGCCGGTAACCTGTCAGCCTTCGGGCAACAGATGCTGTCCTCCCACGCCGGCCTCCGCGACGACTACGAGGTAAGTTGCCCCGAGCTGGACGCCCTGGTGGAGGCGGCTACCGGTCTGCCGGGGGTGTTTGGCTCCCGCATGATGGGTGGCGGCTTTGGCGGCTGCACCATTAACCTGGTAGCGCCCGAGCAGGTAGAAAACTTCCTGGCGGAAGTGTCGCGGCGCTTTACGGCCCGGTACGGCCGGTCGCTGGAGACTTACCAGGCACAGATTGTGGCGGGCGTGAGTGCAGCCTAGGGGGTTCCCAGGTTGCTATTGGTCGCGCAGTCCTCGGCCCCACGTACCTCGCCTACACTGCCCGGGGCCCGTGCCAGCCAACGGAAACACACTGTAAATAGGCTGCGCCACGGCAGCCTCGCTACCAAACCTACGCACAAGGCCCGCTACTAGTCTGTAGCGGGCCTTGTGCGTGGAAAGAAACGTACTACTTGGCCGGAGCGTACACCGGGTCATTACCGGCATATTTCAGCCACTGGAAGGCGGCCGTACTGGTGGTAGGCGCGCCCGAGGAAGTGGCGTACATCCCGATCAGGCAGCCGATAAAGCCGCCGGCCGTTTGGGTACTCAGGAAGCGCGCATCAACCTTCTCCTTCAGGGAAATCCAGGTTTTGGCGTTTTCCGAGAACTGGAAGCCGTAGGTATCGGCGGCGGCCGTGATGCGGAGCTGCACCTGGCCGCTGGCCGCTTTGAGCGGAGCCTGGGCCAGCAGCTCCGGCTCCGCCGCATCGGGGCGGCTCTTGAGCAGCTGCAGCACTGGCTTGCCATCGGACAGAGTTTTGCAGAGGTAGTAGAAGTGTTTCTCGTCTTGAAATACCACCAAACCCGCCTTCTCCTTAGCTGATTTCGCCGTGAAATTCAGCGCGGTTTCGGTGGTGCAGTACATATGCTGCTGCCGCTTCCCAATGAAGGCCGGATTGCCTGGCTCGGCGCAAGTTTCGGGCTTGAGCTTGAGAGTAAGGCCGGCGGCTTTGCTCAGGGAAAACATGGTGCTATCATAAGTGCGCAGAAACAGCAAGGCCGGGTCCAGCTGCCGCTCGAAGGTGAGCGTGTACCGGAAATTGCCGCTCTGGGGCCGGCCCCCGGGTTGTTTTACCTCCGGGTATTTGGCCGAGTAGGAATACGCGACGCCCTGAGGGCCAGTATTCACAACGGGCCAATCATTCTGCCAGGTTACGGGGGCAATAAAGGTTTCGCGGCCGGTGTTGTAGTAGTTCCCCTCGTAGGGGCGCACAGCCAGAAAAATGGCGTAGGTCTGCCCGTCGGGGCCTTCTACAAACTGCGCGTGCCCGGCCGAGGTAATGGGATTCTTACGGTCGGCAGGCAGGGTGCGCTGGGTCAGGATGGGGTTGTTTTCGTAGGGGACAAACGGCCCAAGCGCCGACTTGCTCCGGAATACCACCTCGGTGTGGTTGACGGAGGTACCGCCCTCGGCGGCGTACAGGTAGTACCAACCGTTGCGCTTCATGATGTGGGGGCCTTCAATCCAAACCGGCTTTTTGCTTAGGTTCACGCCCCCGTTCACCAGGATTTTGGGTTCCCCGATGGTCTGGAGCTTTGCCGGGTCCAGCTCCATGATTTTAATGGAGCGGTGCCCGTCGTAGAGCGGCTTGTTGTCGGGTGGGTCACTGTTGTAGATAACGTAGACCTTGTCATTATCGAAGAACAGCGAAGGGTCGATGCCCTTCACTTCCGGCAGCCAGATGGGGTCACTCCAGGGGCCAGCGGGGTTTTTGGCCGTCACCACGAAGTTACCTTTGTGGTCGATGAGGGTGCAGGTGAGGTAGTAGGTGCCGTTGTGGTAGTCGATGGCCGGCGCAAATAGCCCCCGCGTCATCCGGTCACCCAGGAAGTTCATCTGGGAGGGCCGGCTGATGACGTTGCCCACCTGCTGCCAGTTCTTGAGGTCCCGGCTATGAAACACCGGAATGCCCGGGAAGTAGGAAAACGTGGAATTTACCAGGTAGTAGTCCGGGCCCACCTTCACCACGCTGGGGTCGGGGTAGAAGCCGCTCAGGATGGGGTTGGTGAGGGTAATTGACTGGGCCGAGGCGGCCGGAGCACTAAGCAGCGCCCCCGCCAGGGCGGACATCAGCCACAGGCTACTTTTCATGTTTTTCACCTTCGTTTGGGTTTCGGATGGATGGTTTATAGTTGGAACCGGGCTGACGGCTTGCCGCCGCCGGTCCGGTTGTCGGGCGGGCCATCTGACTACTGCGGCGCCAGCATCAGCTCACGGCAACCGGCCCGACGGCTTGCAGCCGCCGGACCGGGCGTTACCGCTTACCGGTGGGTGGCGGGCCGAGGTAGGTGGCGGGCAGCGGCCCGGTGCTCACCACCAGCTTCTCCAGCACCACGCCGGGGTCAATGCGCCAGAATTTGAGCGTGTGTGTACCTGCCGCGGCCACGTTGTGCTGGGAGGCTTTGAGAATGATGTTACTGGCCACCACTTTCTCCCATATCTGGTTATGCTCACCGGGCTTCATGCCGGTGTGCAGGTTGATAATCTGGGGCGCTTCCTCATCCAAAGACACGGCGTAGCGCAGGCCGGTGGTGTTGGTAAAGTCCAGCGTGGGCGCAAAGTAGGCCTGCACCGTTACCGGGCCGGCCTGATTAAGCGTGATGCGGTACTCCAGATGCGGGCTGTTGCCGCCCGGAGCCAGAGTCGGCGCGGCCGTGGTCGGGAAGCTGCTTACCGCGCCCAGCGTGCGGCCCAGGTCGGGCAGGCGCTGCCAGGTAACGGAGCCGGCGCCAACGGCCTGGGTGTAGTGCTCCGCCTCCAACGACACATACGTACCGCTGGCTGGCAGCACCGGGGCGACTACGGGCTTGGGGGCGGCCCCGGCGGGCAGCGTGACAACGGCAGGCATCAGGTCCCGGGGCTCATCGTGCCAGGAGGTGTAGCCGATGTGCATCTGGTCCATCATGTGGTTCCATTTGCCGCCGGCCAGGGTGTGGTAGCGGTTTTTGATTTCGGCGTCCTTGGCAAACAGGGCCCGGGCTTTCTCGGCCAAGGCGTTGGTGTTCGGCTGGTTGGCTTTGGCGGCTTCCTGGTTGAGGGCCACGGTGTAGTACAGCTCGTTGAGGTTGGCGCAGGCCTGCACCGGGTGCAGCACCAGCTGAAAGTACGCAGCCTGATACTCCGCTGGCAACTGCTTTTCGATGACCTGGGCCCGGGTGCGTAAGGTGTTGTACTCGGCTACCACGGTGGCCCATTCGCCGGTAGCCAGACTGTAGGTGGTGGCGTCGAGCAGCTCGGGCTTGCGGCGGGCGTTGTACTTGGCGTATTTGGCCAGAATGTCGGCAATATCCGGAGCGTGTTTGGGCCCAAACTGCCGGGCGGCCCAGCGTTGCGTATACGCGGCCACCTGGTCGGCTTTGATGGTAGCCGGGTTCCAGGCGTAGTCCAGGAAGAAGCTGATGGGCAGCTCCATCGGCTTCAGGTCGCCCACGTTCACAATCCAGATCTGGTTGACGCCGTGCTCGTAGGCCAGGTGCATTTGCTCCCGCACCCGGGGCAGTGGGTTGGTATTGAGCCAGCGGTAGCTGCGCGGCCCGCCCACGTAATCAAAGTGGTAGTAGATGCCGTAGCCGCCGGCGCGGGGGGCGTCGCCGGGTTTGGGCAGCTTGCGCAGGTTGCCCCAGTTGTCGTCGCAGAGCAGCAGGGTCATGTCGTCGGGCACGCGCATGCCCTTGTCGTAGTAGTCCTGCACCTCCTTGTAGAGCGCCCACAGTTGCGGGGTTTGCGCGGCGGGTTTGCCGGTTTCCTCGGCCAGAATCCGGCGCTGATCGGCCACAATCTTCTCCAGCAGGGCAATGTTGCTGTCCTCGCTCATGGGCTCGTCCCCGTCGCCGCGCATGGCCATGGTCACAATGCTCTCGTGGGTTCCCATGTTGCGGATGCCCTGGCGCCAGAAGTCCTGCAGGGCTTTTTCGTTGGTTTGGTAATTCCAGGGGCCTTTGCCGTAGCGTTTCCATTCCTGCTGGGCCCGCTGCATGGGTTCGTGGTGAGAAGTGCCCATCACAATGCCGTACTCGTCGGCCAGCACCGGGCTTTGCTTGTCATCGTCGTTGAAGGCGTTGCCCCACATGGCGGGCCAGAGGTAGTTACCCTTCAGGCGCAGCAGCAGCTCGAACACGTGCACGTACATCTTGGAATTGATGCCCCCAAACTTCTCCTTGGCCCAGCCAGTAAGGGCCGGGGCTTCGTCGTTAAGGAAAATGCCCCGGTACTTCACCTTCGGCTCACCCTGGGTGTGGCGGCCGGCGGCTACGTGCAGCGTCTGTTGGGGCTTGGTCGGCACATCGGCCCACCAGTACCAGGGCGACACGCCCATCTGCTGCGACAAATCGTAGATGCCGAAAATGGTGCCGCGCTTGTCACTACCGGCAATAACCAAGGCCCGCTCCACGCCCGGCAGCGGCTTTTCTACCACTTGCAGCACAAAAGCCTCCCACTTGCCGGCCACGCCCGCTACGTCCAGCTTGCCAGCTTGCACCAGCCCGTCAATTAGGGGGCTTTTGCCAATGGTACCGATGAGCACGGCCTCCTTCCCGCTGGGTTTTTCGGTGGTGAAAGCCGGGGTGCGCTTGGTTACGCGGTTGATGTCGGCCTGCAGGTCGCGGGCGGCCCGCAGCACACCGGGCCAGTCCTGGGCGCTGGCGTAGAGAGGGGCTGCTTGGCCGGAAACGGCCAGCGGAAAGCTGCCGCTGGATTTCTTGGCGGAAACGTAGGCGGCGGGCTGGGCGGCCACGGAACCGGCCAGCAGCCATAGCAGCAATAGGCTCAGCAGCGCGGAACGACGGAAAGGAATGAGCATGGGGGCGGGTGGGATGCGGTGGGTGGGAATCAGACGTTTTTTTGCGCCAGGCCGCGTAAGCAGGAGGCAGAGACGCAATATTTTGCGTCTCGTCGTTGCTGAAGTTGTTTAATAGACGCGGGCCCGTTCGTTCAACGATGAGACGCAAAATATTGCGTCTCTACGGCCTCCAAATGGTCTTCACAGCAAAGTAGGCAGGCGACTAGAACTGCACGACTTCCCAGAAAGCCTGTTTGGGCTGCTGGTTCTGGTCGAAGAGCAGGGGGTAGTTTTTGCGGCCGGCCACGGGGTAGGTATCCAGCCAGGAGTACTTGTCCGACACGTTCCAGAAGGTGACGCCGGTCAGCACACTTTTGTAGTCGCGGAACACCCGGAAAAACATCTTGTACTGAGCCGCCTGCTGCCGGGCCAGCTCCGGCGTGTAGGCATCCGACTCGCCTGGGCGCTTGGCGCGGCGGTCCTTTTCCCAGGGGTAGATGGACACGTCCAGTTCAGTAATCTGCACTTTCAGGCCCAGAGAGGCGTACTGGTCGAGGGCGGCGCGCAACTCCGGTTCGGTCGGCTCCTGCAACGACCAGTGGCCCTGCAGCCCCACCCCGTGCACGGGTACTTTGGCGTCTTTCAGCTGCTTGAGCAGTTTGTACACCCGCTCCCGTTTTTCGGGCCGCTCGGTGTTGTAGTCGTTATAGAATAACTGGGCTTTGGGGTCGGCCTCGTGGGCGTACTCGAAAGCCTTGGCAATGAACTCGTCGCCGCAGATCTGGTACCACTCCGAGTTGCGCAGGAACTCCTGGGGATTGTCGGCAATGGCTTCGTTCACCACGTCCCAGGCGTACACCTTACCCTGGTAGCGCTTCACCACCGCAGAAATATGGTCGTGCAGGCGCTTGAGCAGTACTTCCTTGCTCACGCGGGAGCCGTCGGCGTTTTTGAACAGCCACTTGGGCGTTTGCTCGTGCCAAAGCAGGTTATGGCCCCGCACCCGCAGCTTGTTGGCCTGAGCAAAGTTGACAATGGCATCGGCATCAGTCCAGAAGTAGCGGTCCTCTTCCGGATGAATCGGGCCCATTTTCATGGCGTTTTCCGGCGTAATGCTGTTGAACTGCTGCTTGATTAGCTCGGCCTCGGGGCCCTGCAGCTGGGCTCGGCCCACGGCCACACCCACCGGAAAATAAGCTTTGTAGTAGTCCTTGAGGCCTTTTTTGGGCGCAGGGGTCTGCTGGCTACTGAGCACAGCAAAGCCCGCCAGCAGCAGACTGGCCGTAGCCAGTCTGTGCCGGAAAGCAAAGAGAGTTTTCACGTGGGTAGGGTTAGGTAACCCTGCGGGCTTAGCCCCTGCCGACTACCAGTAAATGGTATACAGCGCGGTAAGCAGAACCATGATGGTCATGGCCCCGATGGCAAAGCCGCGGGTAGTTTTGAACATGCTCCGGTCTACTTCCAGCCCGTTGGTTTTCACGCCCCGGCTGGTTTCAAACAGACTAATCAGCACCATCACCACAATGCAGATGATGAATACGAAGCCCATCCGGTCGAGGAAGGGAATTTCGTACACACCGGCCGCATTGGGCACGGCAAACCCGAAGGGCGCCAGGAAGGAGAGGTCGGCGAAGGTGGGCAGGAATTTGAACAGCACCGACAGCAGGAAGCCGCCAATGGTGGCGAACAGGGCCGCCGTGGAAGTCGTTTTCTTCCAGAAGAAGCCCAGAATAAACATGGCAAAGATACCCGGCGACACAAAGCCCGTGTACTCCTGAATGTACTGGAAACCGCCTTTCTTGTCGATGCCCAAGTGGGGCGCAATCAACACGCCGAGTATCATGGCCACTACCACGGCAATTTTGCCCACGGTCACCAGCTTCTTTTCCGAAGCCTCGGGGTTGAGCACTTTCTTGTAGATGTCCAGGGTGAAGATGGTGGCAATGGAGTTGGCCTTACCAGCCAGCGAAGCCACCACAGCCGCCGTGAGGGCGGCAAACGACAAGCCTTTCAGGCCCACCGGCAGAATGTTGAGCAGCACGGGGTAGGCGCGGTCGGGGTTCAGGTCGGCACCTGAGCCGAACTCAGCAGCCCCAAATACATCAGCTTTGAAGAGCACGAAGGCCGCAATGCCGGGCAACACCACGATGATGGGCATCAGTAGTTTGAGGAAAGCGGCAAACAGCAGACCACCGCGGGCGGTGGGCAAATCGGCACCGAGGGCGCGCTGGGTAATGTACTGGTTGCAGCCCCAGTAGTTCAGGTTCACAATCCACATACCACCGAGCAGTACCGTGAGGCCGGGCAAGTCCATGTAGTTCTCGTTGTCGCGCTTGAAAATCATCTGGAAATGGTCCCCGGCCTGCTCAGTCATCAGGTTGAAGCCCGCCAGCACGCCCGATTGGCCGTAGTGGTCAGCCACCAGGTTCAGGGCCAGGTAGGTGGTGGCCAAACCGCCCAGAATCAGGAAGAATACCTGAATTACGTCGGTGAAGCCGATTACCTTCATACCGCCCAGCGTGATAATCACCGCGAAGAAAGCCAGCGCGTAGAGGCAAAACTCCAGGTTGAGGCCGGCAATGCTGCTGATGGCAATGGCTCCGAGGTAAAGAATGGAGGTCAGGTTTACTACCACGTACAGGGCCAGCCAGAAAATGGCCATAATCATGGCCACTGTGCCATTGTAGCGCTGGTGCAGAAACTGGGGCATCGTGAAGATTTTATTCTTCAGGTACACCGGTATAAAGAACACGGCCACAATAATGAGCGTGAGGGCGGCCATCCACTCGTAGGTAGCAATGGCCAGACCCATCTTGAAGCCGGAGCCCGACATACCCACGAACTGTTCGGCCGAGATGTTGGAGGCAATCAGCGAGGAGCCAATGGCCCACCACGTCAGCGACCCTTCGGCCAGGAAGTAATCCTTGGAATCACCGTCCATGCTGCCGTCGTGGCCGGTTTTGCGCCGGTAAATCCAGATACCGTAGCCCGAGACGATCAGGAAGTAGATGAAAAAAACGACGTAGTCGAGAGTCGCGAGTTGGTGTTGCATGAACGATGAACAGACGGGCCAGAAGGCCGCAAACTAGGAAACAGGGAAAAAGCTGCCCTCAAGGTACCGCAATGCTGGTATTCCGGCAACGTCACCCGCAAAACATTCCCGGCCGGCCTTCCCCCTCAGGGTTCCCACACCCTTTTGTAAAAGGCCAGCCGGGTTTGTTTAGTATTTGGTTGTCGGTTGCTGGTTGTCAGTTGTTAGTTCAGCCGAATACACACAATCAGCACCTGACAACCAATAACTAACAACCAACAACTGGCAACTGGACTAGATGTACTGATTGATGATGGCCTCCAGCCACTCCTGCTTACCGCTGCGCATGGTCGGTTCACCGGCTTCGTGGGCCAGGCGGCGCAGGTCTTCCAGGGTGAGCTGGCCCTTCTCGAAAGCGGCTCCGGCCCCGGCATCAAACGAAGCGTAACGCTCGGTGCGGAACTTGCGGTAGCTGGATTTCTCCAGGATGTTATCGGCCGTTACCAGGGCGCGGGCGAAGGTGTCCATGCCGGCAATGTGGGCAATGAAGATGTCCTCCAGGTCGGTGGAGTTGCGGCGGGTTTTGGCGTCGAAGTTGATACCCCCGGGCTGAATGCCGCCGTGCTCCAGAATGATGAGCATCGACTCGGTCAGCTCGTTGAGGTTGTTGGGGAACTGGTCGGTATCCCAGCCGTTCTGGTAGTCGCCACGGTTGGCGTCCATGGAGCCCAGCATATTGGCATCGGCGGCTACCTGCAGCTCGTGCTGGAAGGTGTGGCCGGCCAGGGTGGCGTGGTTTACTTCCAGGTTCAGCATGAAGTCGTCCTGCAGGCCATACTCTTTCAGGAAGCCGATGACGGTGGCCGCGTCGAAGTCATACTGGTGCTTGGTGGGCTCGGCGGGCTTGGGCTCGATGAAGAATTTGCCCGTGAAGCCCTGCTTGCGGGCGTAGTCGCGGGCCATGGTCAGGAAGCGGCCCATGTGCTCCAGCTCGCGCTTCATGTTGGTATTGAGCAGGGTCATGTAGCCTTCCCGGCCACCCCAGAACACGTAGTTTTCGCCGCTGAGGGCAATGGTGGCGTCAATGGCGTTCAGCACCTGGGTGCCGGCGTGGGCCAATACCTGGAAGTCGGGGTTAGTGCTGGCGCCGTTCATGTAGCGCGGGTTCGAAAACACGTTGGCCGTGCCCCAGAGCAGCTTCACGCCGCTTTCCTGTTGGTGCTGCTTGGCGTACTCCACAATGGCGCGCAGGTTACGCTCGTACTCATTCAGGGAATTGCCTTCGTCCACCAGGTCGATGTCGTGGAAGCAGTAGTAAGGCGTACCCAGCTTGGTGAAGAACTCGAAAGCGGCGTCCATCTTGTCCTGGGCGCGGCCCAGAATGTCGCCTTGTGCGTCCCAGGCAAACTGCTTGGTGCCGGGGCCGAATGGGTCGCCACCGGTGCCGGTGAAGGTGTGCCAGTACGACACGGCGAAGCGCAGATGCTCCTCCATGGTTTTGCCGGCTACCACGCGGTTTTTGTCGTACCACTTAAACGCCAGCGGGTTATCCGACTCGCGCCCTTCGTACTGAATGGGGCTGATGCCGGTGAAGAATTCGGTCTTAGAAAGCGTGTTGCGTGACATGAGTCGGGATGCTTGAGGATGAAGAAGAAGATGCGTTGAGTTGGTGCCGGAGGGCCTGCTGCCAGCGGGCATAGGCGGCCTCGTACTGCGGCTGCAAAGCCGGATCGGGCTTTTCGGTGAGCAGGCATTCGAGCCCGCCGAAGGCTTCAGCCACCGAGGCGTAGATGCCCGCGCCCACGCCCGCCCCGCGGGCCGCGCCCTGGGCCGCGTCGGTGTTGTAGAGTTCCAGGGTGAGGTTGCCGGTATTCACGAAGGCTTCGCGGAAGACGGGGCTCAGGAACATATTGGCGTTACCGGCGCGCACGGTGTGCACCGCCACGCCCATGTCGCGCATGATGCCCAGGCCGTACATGAGGGCAAACACGATGCCCTCCTGGGCGGCGCGCAGCAGGTGGGCGCGGGAATGCACGTTCAGGTTGAGGCCCAGCAGGGCGGCCTCGGCGGGCTGGTTGGCCAGAATCCGCTCGGCCCCGTTACCGAAGGGCAGGAACACCAGCCCCTCCGCTCCTACCGGGGCTTCGGCGGCCAGCCGGTTCATTTCGTCGTAGGGTATCTCACCCACCATGCGCCGCAGCCAGCTGTTGAGGATACCGGTGCCGTTCATGCACATGAGCACGCCGTTGCGGGGCTGCTGCTCCGTGTTGTTCACGTGCACAAAGGCATTCACCCGCGACTGAGCATCGGACGCCGGAGCCTCAGTTATGCCGTAGATGACGCCCGAGGTACCAGCCGTGGCGGCTATTTCGCCGGGCTGCAACACGTTCAGGGAAAAGGCGTTGTTGGGCTGGTCGCCGGCGCGGTAGCTCACGGGCGTACCGGCCGCTAGGCCCAGCGTGCGGGCCGCGTCCTCGCTCAGACGGCCCTGCACCGAAAACGTGTCCACCACCTCGGGCAGCAATTCGGGGCTGATGCCGTAGTAGTCGAGCAGCTCCTGGGCCAGAGCCTGGTTCTTGAAGTCCCAGAACACGCCCTCCGACAGCCCCGACACGGTAGTCTGGAACTCACCGGTCAGCTTGAAGGCAATGTAGTCGCCGGGCAGCTGGATTTTGTGGATCCGGGCGTATACCGCCGGCTCGTTCTCCTGCACCCACTTGAGCTTGGAGGCCGTGAAGTTGCCGGGCGAGTTCAGGAAATGCTCCAGGCAGTGCGCTTCGCCCAGGTCGGCAAAGGCCTGGTTGCCCAGCTCCACCGCCCGGCTGTCGCACCAGATGATGGCCGGGCGCAGCACCTGGCCCTGGGCATCGATGAGCACCAAGCCGTGCATCTGGTAGGTGATGCCGATGGCGGCCACCTGTGCGCCCTCAAAACCGTAGGTAGCCTGGAGCTGGCGGGTAGCATTGATGATTTCCTGCCACCACCGCTCGGGGCGCTGCTCGGCCCAGCCCGGCTGGGGCACGTCCATGCCCATTTCGGTGGTGGGCGTGGTAGCCGCCGCCACGCAGCGGCCGGTGGCCGCGTCGAGCAAAGAGGCTTTGATGGAAGAGCTACCGATGTCGTAGCCGAGAAGGTATTGCATGTTCGGGAAAGTAGCGGTTGTGAATCGGGGCAGGCTTACCGGCGGCCGGTAGCCCCGGCGGCCGGGTCGGGCTCGGTGGAGAAAGGCGAGGCGGGCAGGCCTTCCTGGTTGTAAAGGTTGGCTCCTTCGGGGTTGTCGGCCCAGGCGTAGCGCACCACGGCGGGCACGGGCACCTTATCACTCCAGACCACCACTTTCTTGCCCTCAATCCGGGCCTCGGCCCACACGAATTTCTTATCGGGGCCGGCCACGGCGAAGCCCTTGAGCGGGCCGCCGCCCTTAGCTACCAAGCCGCCCCCGATACTGCCGAAGCTGAGCGTGGCTTTGTGGCCAGCCACCTGCATTTCCTGGTACAGCGGACCCGAGGAAACCACTTTGGCATCACCGTAGGCTACTTTCTGGGCGGCCAGGGCTAGGCGGTGGCCGGGCGTCTGTTTATTCAGGGGGTGAATGTCGTTCCACTCGCCGGCGTCGGTAATTACGGCCATGCCGGTGTGGGGCACAGCCAAAGTGCGGCGCTGGGCGTCGCGCACGGCGGCCCAGCCACTCTCGCCGGGCTCCGGCTTTGTGGCCATGAAGTTGGCCAGCTGCACATACAGGAAGGGCAGCTTGGGTTGCTGGAAGTGAATGCGCCAATCGGCAATCAGGCTGGTCATGAGGGCCTGGTAGTCCTGGGGGCGGCCGGTGTTGCTTTCGCCCTGGTACCAGAGCACGCCCTTGATGGCGTAAGGCAGCACGGGCGCAATCATGCCGTTGAACAGGCCGCCGGGCTGGTACTGAAAGGTGGTGGTGCCGGGCGTGGGCGGCATGGTAGCGCCCAGCTTGTACTGCCAAGGCCCGCGCAAATCCAGGGTCTGGCCGCCGGCCGTGAGCTGGTAGTTCTTATCCAGCGTAAAGCCGCCGCGCCCGCCGTTGCTGATCAGGCGCACCGTAATGACGTTCTTGCCCGCCTTCAGCACGCCCGGTTTCACCTCGTACTTGCGGGGCGGATACTGATAGCCGGTAGTGCCCACCAACTGCCCGTTGATGTAGGTAGAGTCGGCATCCACCAACGTGCCCAGCTCCAGCCGGGCCGGTTGCCCCACCATAGCGGCCGGCACCTCCACTTCCTTGCGGAACCACACCACGCCGTTCACGGGGCCGAGGGGCGTCTGGCCGGCCCAGTAGCCGGGCACGTTCATGGTGGCCCAGACACTGGCGTCGTAGCCGGGGGCCGACCATTTTTGCTGGCCCCGGGCTTCGCCCTGGTCGGTTTGGTAGAGCTGCTTGTACCAGTTGGCTACGGCGGCACTTTCGCGCTGCTTGGTGCTGGCCACCAGCAGGCTGTCCTTGTATTTCGCGCCCTGCTGCTCGTAAGTGGGGAACTGGCGCAAGGCTTCCGCGCTCAGCCAGGCTTCGGCCGGAGAGCCGCCCACGGCGTCCTTGATCAGACCCACCGGCACTTGGTATTTGGCGTTGATTTCCTTGGCGAAGAAGTAGCCCACCCCCGAGAACTGCAGCACTGTTTGCGGGTCGGCGGCAATCCACTTGCCGCCCGTTACGTCGGCGCGGGGCTTCTGGAAGGCGTAGCTCATGGGCACCTCAAACTGCCGAATACGGGGGTTGGCAGCCTGGGCAATAACGGCCGGGTATTTGTCGCGCAGGCGGCTCATGGGCGTTTCCATGTTCGACTGGCCCGAGAGCAGCCACACGTCCCCCACCAGAATATCGGTCAGCTCCAGCTGGTTACTGGCCTTGATGCTCATAGTATGGGGGCCGCCGGCTTTCAGCGCGGGCAATTGCACCTGCCACTGGCCATTGGGGCCGGTGGTGGTGCGGTATGTCTTACCCCTGAAGCTTACCGTAACGGCTTCGGCCGGCTTGGCCCAGCCCCACACGCGCACCTCGGCGTCGCGCTGGAGCACCATGCCGCTGCTTACCAGGCGCGGCAGGCGCACCTGGGCCGTGGCACCATTGACGGCAGCCAGCAGGCCGGTCGTCAGCAGCGCGGAACGGAACAATGTGGTAAGCGGGAACGGGTGGTGCATTGGAGGGTAGGAATCAGGTAAGACGAAGGAACACCGCAGAACGGCCTGGGGGCCTCTCTCCCGAGCGGAAAGAGGCCCCGTCCGAGCCGGATCTAGTAGCCGGTGTTCTGGGTGATTTTGCCGCTGGTGCGGTCAATTTCCTGCTGTGGAATGGGCCGCAGCACGTGGAAAGACTGGATGTTACGGGCCGCGTTGGAGCCGTATTGGTCGGTGCCGCCGGGAATGGGCGAGGGTTTAGAGCCCACATAAGCCGGCACGTAAAGCTTTACGCGCTCCACCAGCTTGCCGGTGCGTACTAGGTCATACCAGCGCGTAAACTCGCCGCACAGCTCGCGGGTGCGCTCTTCCAAAATGAAGTCGATGTTCAGCTGCGCGGCCGTAATTTCCATCTGGGCGGTGCGGCCTGATGCTGCGGCCCGGCGGCGAATGATGTTGAGCTGGTTAACAGCCTCGGTAGTGCGGCCCAGGTACATATTGGCCTCGGCCGCAATGAGGTAGGTTTCCGACAGGCGGTAGAAAATCAGCGGTCGGTCGGAGCTGTTGTTGAGGGCTGGGCGGGTGGCGTCGTCGTACTTGTTGATGTAGGGCGAGAAGTTGGTGGTGTAGGTACTGGGCGTGCCCACCACGTAGCGGCCATTGGGGCGGGTATTGATGCGCGCCTGCTCAGCGGCCGTCAGCTCGCGGCCGGCGTACCAGGCGGCGGTGTCGCCCACCACGGCGCGGGGGTTGAAAGCCGTGCCGCCGTTGCCACCGGGCGAGTTTACCAGCCACAGTGTGGAAAACCACTTGGCGTAGCGGGTATCAGTAGTGCGCCACTGACGCGGGTTAGTTTCCGAGGCCAGCTTGTAAGAGTCGAGCAGGTAGGGCGTGGAGCCCAGACGGCCGAAGGGGCGGCCGTACTGGATGCTGCGGGTCATGTTCGGCAGCAGGTCGTAGCGGACGCGGAACAGGAAGTTGGTCTGGTTCTGGCCGGCCCCACCAGCCCCGTTGTCGGAAATGCCCGTGAACACGGGGTCGGCGTTGAACTGCACGTTCATCAGCACTTCCTTGCCGTTTTCATTGCCTTCGGCGAATACCTGGGCCGGGTCGGCTTCCAAACCTTTGCCGTACTTGGAGGCATCCCTAATCAGCTCCTCGGCAAACTGGGCGGCCTTGGCGTAGTCGTCGGCGGCGCGGGCCGTGGAGGTGGCGCGGGTCAGGTGCACTTTGGCCAGCAGGTGCAGGGCCGTGGCGCGCGTCACGCGGCCGGGCTGGGCCGCCGTATTGGCAATGCCGGTAGTGGGGTTCAGGGCGTCGTTCAGGTCCGTAATAATGGCGCTGTACACCTCAGCCAGCGGGGCCCGCGCAATGTCCTTGGTGGGCGTATCTACAAACTTGAGCATCAGCGGCACATCACCGAACGACTGCACCAGGTAGAAGTAGTTCCAAGCGCGCAGCACCTTGGTTTCGGCCACAATCTGGTTCACGGCGGCGGGAGCTAATCCCTGCACCGTGCCGGCGTACTGCAACACGCCATTGGCCGTGTTGATGTTGCCATAGAAGGCGTTCCAGAGGTTGGTAGCCGTGCCGTTGGTGGAGCTCATCTCGCCCGCGTTGTAGTCCTCAAAGCCGTTGGAGGCCCCGAAGCCGCGCATGAACTCATCGGTACCCTGCGACATGAAGTTCGAGCCGCCCTGGTCGGCGGTGATGTTGCGCAGACCCGAGTACACGCCCACCAGGCCGGCCTGAATGCCGTCGGGGGTACCAAAGAAGCTGGGCACCAGTACCGAGCGGGGCTCTTCCACCAGGGTGTCCTTATCGCAACCGGTAGCCGCCAGGAGCAACGCCAGGGCCGTGCCGGTAAATAGTATCTTTTTCATAGGAAAAGAGGCGCCGGAGCGCCGGAAAAGTTGAGGGAAGAAATTAGAAGCCCACGTTGACGCCCACGACGAAGGCGCGGGTGGTGGGGTAGTTCACGCCCCGGCCGGCCAGGCCGTTGTTCACACCGCTGTTCAGGTCGCCTTCGGCGAAGGCAATGCCGTTGTTGACGGAGGTGCTGCCGCTGAAGCGCGTGGAGTACGACAGGGCGTCGGGGTCGATGGCCTTGTTATTTTTGAAATACTCTTCCGGCGACCAGATCAGCGGGTTCTGCACCTGCACGTAAATGCGGGCCGTGCTCATCTTGGCCCGGCTCACGAGGCCTTTCGGCAGGGTGTAGCCCAGGTCGATACTGCGCACCTTGATGAAGGTGCCGCTCAGGTAGGCCAACGACTGCGCGTTGGGCACAAAATCACCAAAGTAGCTCTGGTTGGGCTGCGGGTAGCGGTTGGTGGGCGTAGCGGGCGTCCAGTACGGCAGGTTCACTTGGTTGCGGCGGCCGCTGTAGGTAGTGAAGTAGCCAGGCGAGTAGAGCACGGGGTCGATGATGGTGGCGCCCACCCGGGTCAGAGCCACGGCGTTCAGGTCGAAGCCCTTGAAGCGGAAGCGCTGCGTGGTACCGGCCTCAAACTTAGGCTGGCGCGAACCAATGATCTGCCGGTCGCCGGCGTCTACCAGGCCGTTGCCGTTCAGGTCCTGAATCTTTACCTGCCCGACTTTGGTACCGGCTTTGGTAGCGCCAGCAGCCTCATCGGCTTGCCAGATGCCGTCGTACTTATAGTCGTAAAATACGTAGAGGGGCTGGCCGATAAAGCGCTGGTTGCTGATGTCGCTGCGCTGGTTGCCATTTTCATCCTTGCCCAGCCCCAGGTCCAGCACCTCCTCGCGGTTGCGGGTAAAGTTCCAGTCCGACGACCACTCGAAGCCGCTTGCCGTGCGCACGTTCACCGTGGTCAGGCTTATTTCCAGGCCGCGGTTCTGGGTTTTGCCAATGTTGCGCGTGAACGAGCCGTAGCCGCTGGACGTGGGCAGCGCGTCGGGCAGCAGCAGGTCGTTGGTGCGCTGCTGGTACACCTCCACCGAGCCGCTCACGCGGTTGTCGAAGAATCCGAAATCGAGGCCGAAGTTGGTGGTGCCGGTGTATTCCCAGCCCAGATTGGGGTTCGGGATGCTGGCCGGGCGCACACCTGCCACGCCGGTAGCACCAAAGTTATAGTAGCCGTTGCCTAGGCCGGTGCCTAGGGAGCCCAGCGTCTGGTAGGGGTTCACGGCGGTGCTGCCGGTGCGGCCATAGCTGGCGCGCAACTTCAGGCCGCTGATCCAGCTCTGGCTTTGCATAAACGACTCATTGGCCAAGTTCCAGGCCACGGCCGCCGAGGGGAAAGCCCGGTAAATGTTGCTCGACAGGCGCGAGGAGCCATCCACGCGCACCGTAGCCGTGATGGAGTAGCGGTTGTCGTAGGCGTAGTTCAGGCGGCCCATGTAGGAAATAATATCCCAACGGCCCTCGAAGCTGGTGGCCGAGGTGGGGGTGCCAGTGCCCAGGTTGGAGGCCAGCTGGTAGTTGGCCAGCAGGTTCTGCGCACCAGTGCCGAAGCCGTCGTTGCGGAAGCCCTGCCAGCTGTAGAGGCCGGTAAAGTTCACGTCGTGCTTTTCGGCAAACGTGCGGTTGTAGAGCAGCAGGTTTTCGGCCAGCAGGTTGAAGGCAGTATTGGTGGAGCGCCCCGCCGCGCTTTGCTGGTTGCCACGGATGGTAGTACCATTGGCACCGAAATTCTCGTTGAACTCGGCGCGGGCATCCAGCCCCAGATTGAAGCGGTAGTCCAGGCCCTTGAGCAGGTTCACCTGCGCATACAGGCTGTTGAACGTGCGGATGCGCCGGCGCTGGTCCAGGCGGCCGTTGGGGATGTAGTTGGTCAGTGGGTTGGCGTAGGCGGTTTCACCATCCACCGGGTACAGCTTGGGCGTACCGTCGGCGTTGTAGGGCGTAGCCAGCGGACTGGAGGTCAATATGTTGTACATATTGTTCAGGCCCGGGTCTTTCTGCTGGGTGAAGGTATTGAGCGTGTTCAGGCCCACTTTCACCCGCTTGCCCACCTGCTGGTCGAGGGTGCCGCGCAAGGAGTAGCGCTTAATGCCTTGCACCGGCACAATGGCGGTTTCATCGTAGTAGCCCAGCGAGGCCGAGTACTGGGTTTGCTCGGTACCGCCGCTCAGGCCCAGCGCGTGGTTCTGGATGCGGCCGTTTTGGTACAGCAGGTCCTGATAATCGAAGTCGCGGCCGGCGGCGAGGTTGGCCTTTTCGTCGTCGGTGAGGAAGCCGGCGGCCGTATTCGGGTCCAGGCCGGCGGCCCGGTAGGCCTCCGAGCGGAAGTTGAAGTACTCCTGGCCGTTCTGCAGGTCGTACTGGCCGTATGCTTTCTTCACACCGTAATAGGCGCTGTACGTGGCGCGGGGGGCACCGGCCTTACCGCGCTTGGTGGTGATAAGGATAACGCCGTTGGCGCCACGCGCCCCGTAAATGGCCGTTGAGGAAGCATCTTTCAGCACTTCCAGCGAAGTGATATCGTCGGGGTTCAGGTCATTCAGGCTGCCGTCGAAGGGCACACCATCCACTACCAGCAGCGGGTCGTTGGAGCCGGCGAAGGAGCGGTTGCCCCGGATGCGAATAACCGGGGCCTGCCCAGGCGTGGTGTTGGCGCTGCTGATGTTCACGCCCGCCGCGCGGCCCTGCAGGGCCTGCCCGATGTTGGCCACCGGCACGTCGCGCAGGGCCTGCTCATTCACCGAGGAAATGGCCCCGGTTACCTGGCTTTTCTTCTGCACCCCGTACCCCACCACCTGCACCTCGTTCAGGGCGGTAGTGTTGGTGCTCAGACGCGCGTTGAGGGTGCTGCCCGTCACCGTCAGCTCCTGGCTGTTAAAGCCAATGGCGCTAATTACCAGCACGCTGCCCTGGGGGGCGGTCAGCGTAAAGCTGCCGTCAGCCCCCGTCGAAACGCCATTGGTAGTGCCCTTCTGCACAATCGTCACGCCCGGCAGTCCTTCCCCGGATTCCTGACTGGTAATTTTACCGGAAACGGTTTGCCCCGTTTGGGCAAATGCACTGCCCGCCGGCAGCACCGACGTGGCAAGGGGAAATCCTACGGCCGCAAGCAGCGGCCAGCTCAGGCCCAGGGCCGTTTTGCGTAGTGGTGTGTACATGGACTGTGGGAATTAAACTGTGGGAAGTATGCAGGTAGCCCGGTTAGAGCGGGCACTAAAAACCAATGGAGTTGCCGCCATCCACGGGCAGGGAGGCCCCGGTGATATAACGGGCGGCCTCGGAGGCCAGGAACACGGCGGCGTGGCCAATGTCCTGGGGCTGGCCGAACCGGCCCATGGGCGTGCGGCGCATGGCCCGGTCGCGGCGCTCGGGGTCGGAGTTCATGGCGGTGCGGCTCATCTCCGTTTCAATGAAGCCGGGAGCAATGGCGTTGATGCGCACGTTGTCCTTGGAAAACTCCGAGGCCAGCACCTTCACCATCCCCTCCACCGCCGACTTGGACGCGGCGTAGGCCACCACCCGATCAATGCCATAATAGGCGGCCATGGAGGAAATCATCAGAATCACGCCGCTTTTGCGGGCCACCATGCGCCGGGCGCAGGCGCGGGTGAGGGCGAATACGGCGTTCAGGTTGGTGTGCAGGATGCGACTGAAATCCTCATCCGTCACTTCCAGCGCCGGTTTCTTCATATTGATACCGGCGTTGTTCACCAGAATATCCAGCGGCCCAAAGGTGGTTTCGATGTGGGCTACCAACTCCTCCAGCCCGGCCAGGTCGCCCACGTCGTTGGTGAGGTAGTGCACCGAGTTACCGAGGTCGGCCACGGCCTCCTGCAGCACGGCCTCGCGGCGGCCGGTGATGACCACCGCAGCGCCGGCCACGCTCAGGCAGCGGGCAATTTCGAGGCCGATGCCGGTGCCGCCGCCCGTTACCAGGGCCAGCTTGCCGGCCAGGGAAAACGGGTTGGCCGAAGCCGGAGCAGTCTGCGGGTGAGCAGCGGGAAGAAGCGAATCAGGAGAAGCCATGCGGAAAGCGGAAAAGCGGCAGAGGATTAGCGGAGCTGGTAGATATCCACCAGAGTTTTGATTTCGGGGAGGGTGCGGGTGGGCGGGGCCAGCCCGGGCGGCAACGGACGCCGGGCAAACGTCTGGAAGTAGAGCACGCAGGCGTCGCGCCACCACAGGGCCTCGTGGTGCTGAATGCGCAGGCGGGCGGCCACGTCGGCGTGCAAAGCGGGGTCGAGGGCCGGCTTGGCCTGCTCCCACTGCTGCTGCATCCACTGCACCGAGTCGGTGCCGGTATAGTAGCGGGTAGTCAACTCATCCCAGAGGGTGCGGCCGGTGCTCAGCTGCTGCCCCCAGCCCACATGATGAAACCAGAGCAGATAATCGGGCGGGCAGGTGGCGGGGTTGGCCCAGCGCTGCCGCGCGCCGGGCGCGTACAGCGCCAGGGCATCGGAGCCGGCGGCAGTGCGGTCGAAACCCAGACCAGCGGCATCGGCCTTGTGGTAGTACACGGCCGTCCAGTCGGGGCGGGCGCTACGGGCAAGCCAGGGCTCCGGTCCGTAGTGAATATCCTGGCCCATGATGTGGTGCAAACCCAGCGGCGTGGTATAGCGCACGTAAATGCTGCGCGACTGATTAAGCACCGGCAGCACGGCGGCCAGCGCAACGGGCTCCCGGGTGAGGGTCATGCGCGCCCACTCCTGGGCAATATCCTCGGAGCGCAGGGTGTGGTCCCAGGCCAGCCGCCCGAAGGCGTACCAGTTGGCCTGCCCTACGAGGTGGCCGGTCCAGTTGCGGTCGGAGCCGATGTTGGCCACGCCCGCAATGCCGCTGATGCTATGTTTTTCGAGGGAGCCATCCACCACTTTCGCCACCGTAGAGCCGGGGCCCTGGCTGTGCGTATCGGCTTCCAGACACTCCTTAATAAGCGGCCCCAGGTACACGAGGTGAGTGGCGAAGCCCAGGTACTCCTGGGTGAGCTGCACTTCCAGCACCAGCGGGGTGCGCGGCATGGCTCCGAACAGCGGGTGAAATGGCTCCCGGGCCTGGAAGTCAATCGGACCGTTTTTTACCTGCACCAGCACCTTGTCGGCAAACTTGCCATCCAGCGGCTGGAACTCCTCGTAGGCCTGCCGAAACCGGTCACCGCTGCCGGCTTTGTACACGAAGGCGCGCCACATCACAATGCCGTCGTGCTCACCCAAAGCCCGGGCTAGCATGTTGGCCCCGTCGGCGTGGTTGCGGCCGTAGTCCTGGGGGCCGGGCTCACCCTCGGAGTTAGCCTTCACCAGAAAGCCGCCGAAGTCGGGAATAGCCTTATAGATTTCGTCGGTGCGGGCTTTCCACCAGGCTTGCACCTGCGGGTCGAGCGGGTCGGAGGTTTTCAGGCCTCCGATTACCTTGGGCGCGGCCCACAGCACCGAGAGGTACACCCGCTGGCCGTACGGCCGTAGCACACCGGCTACGGCCGCTACTTTGCGCAGGTACTCGGGCGTGAGGTAGCGGGCCGAGGCATTCACGTTATTCAGCACCACGCCATTGAGGCCGATGGAGGCGTTAGCGCGGGCGTAATCCTTGTAACGGGGGTCAATACGCTCGGGCAGCTCCAGCCACTTCCAGATACTAGAACCGGCGTAGCCCCTTTCCACGGTGCCATTGGGGTTGTCCCAGTGGTTGAGCATGCGGTACTGAATGCGGGGCTGGCTGCTAAGGTTGAGCTGACCGGGCAGCTGGCCGGTTTGCACCTGCCGCAGCAGGGTAAAGCAGCCGTAGAGTACGCCTACCTCAGTAGCAGCGGTAATTTCCAGCCCACCGTTCTGGCTGCTGATGCGGTAGCCTTCCCGGCCCAGCTCGGGCACGGCGGCCACCCGCAGACGAATGGAACCCTTGCCGCCCGGTGCCGCCCCTAACGGCACCGGGCGTCCCAGCAAACCCTGCAGCCCGAGTTGCAGCTCCTGGGCGGCGGTTTGCAGGGTGGGTCCCCCATTTTTATCAACGTTGATACTCTTAGCCCGCGTCAGCCACGCCTTGCGCAGTCCTGCTTCCGGCAGCTGGTCGTACTTCAGCCACAGGCGGTAGCCATCATCGGCCCGCGCCGCGGTTTGGAAACCGATAACCAACAGGAGCAGAAGAAAAGACCGAAGCAGCATGGGTGGAAGAGGCAGAAAGCGGAGCGGTTAAACGAAGCGAGTGGCGGTCATATCCCGGTAGTCGGCGGCCACGGGCGGCGTTTCGGCCAGAGCCCGGCGGATGCCCAGCTCTAGGCCCCGCAGCTCGGCCAGCCCCCGCAGCCGCCCGATGGCAGAGTAGCCGGGGTAGGTGCGCTTTTCCAGGTCGTCGAGCATCTGGTGGCCGTGGTCGGGGCGCATAGGCAGGTTGGCATTGCCCGCGCCACTGGCGGCGCGGCGCAGCTCTTCCTGCACCAGGGCCTGCACCACGGCGTACATGTCCACGTCGCCGGTCAGGTGGTCGGCCTCGTGGAAGTTGCGCGGGTTTTCCTCGCGCTTGGTGGCCCGCAGATGCACAAAGTGGATGCGGTGGCCCAGCCGCCGCACAATGCCGGCCAGGTCGTTATCGGGGCGCACGCCTAGGGAGCCGGTACAGTACGTGAGGCCGTTGGCGGGCGAGTCGTAGGCCTGCAGCAACCCCAACAGGTCGGCCTCGGTGCTCACAATGCGGGGCAGGCCCAGCAGCGGAAACGGCGGGTCGTCGGGGTGAATACACAGGTTAACGCCCACTTCCTCGGCTACCGGCCCCACCTCCCGCAGGAAGTGGTAAAGGTTCTCGCGCAGCGCGGCGGCATTCACGGTGGCGTACTCGTCCAGCACCCGCTGAAAATCGGCCAGCTTAAAGGTTTCCTCCGAGCCGGGCAGCCCCAACAGCACATTATTGGTGAGGCCGGCCACTTCTTCCGCCGACATAGCCGCAAACTGAGCGCGGGCAGCGGCGGCTACCTCGGCTTCGTAATCGGCCTCCGCGCCGGGGCGGCGCAGGATGCACAAGTCAAATACTGCGAAATCCTGCCACACGAAGCGCAGAGCCTTGGAGCCGTCGGGCATTTGGTAGCTCAGGTTGGTGCGTGACCAGTCCAGTACCGGCATAAAGTTGTAGCACACCGTGCGGATGCCGCAGGCGGCCAAATTGCGCACCGACTCCTTATAGTTGGCAATGTGCTGCGCCCGCTCGGGACGGCCCTTCTTGATGTCCTCGTGCACCGGCAGGCTTTCCACCACGGCCCAGTGCAAAGGCGCGTACTGCGCGTTGTCGGCCTCAATCAGCTGCTGCCGCGCCCGGATTTCCTCCTGGGGCCACACCGCGCCCACGGGCAGCTGGTGCAAGGCCGTAACCACGCCGGCGCAGCCGGCCTGGCGAATGGAGTGAAGCGAAACCGGGTCGTGGGGCCCGAACCAGCGCATGGTGTGCAGCATGGCAAACGCAGGAGTTTGGATTAAAAAAATTCAATTATATAGCCGACACCATCAGGCAGCTCGACGTTTTCGCTGCCTATTGCCTGTTGGCAGTTAGCAAGTACTTACTCCCGAAGATAGCACAACCTCTCCGATAGGTGGAAGCCGAAAAAGGCCTTCAAATCATTGCATTAGAAGAAAAAATACCGGAAACGTTTTCGAAAACGTTTCCGGTAGGTATTGATATTCGGTGCATCAGCAAAATATTTTCCGTAGATTATCCTGTAACACGAAAAACACCCTGGTCTTTGGGTTTTAGCGAGGATGTACTCACCTTTGGAATAATTCAATTCCTGGTTATGATCAAATGCACCAAATGCCACTTGGCCGATTCGGTGATGCGCGCGGGCTTCATTCGGGGGCGGCAGCGCTACCACTGCAAGGCCTGCAACTACCACTTCACCGATGATAAAGGCGTGGTGGTGCCGGAGAAAAAGCGCCGGCAAACTACTATCAGCGACGTGGCCCGGGAGTTGGGCGTGGCCCCCTCCACGGTATCAAGGGCGCTCAACGGCCATTCCGATATCAACATCAACACCCGTCGGGCCATTATGGAAGTGGCGCGGCAGCTTGATTACCAGCCCAACCTGCTGGCCCAGAGCCTAAAAAGCAGCGAGACCAAGACCATTGGGGTGGTAATTCCGGATATTGAGCGGCCGTTTTTTGCTACCGCCGTCAGCGGCATTCAGCAGGTAGTGGGCGAGGCCGGCTACCGCGTGATGATCTGCCAGTCAAAAGAATCCTACGACATCGAAGTCAGCAATGTGCAGGCCCTCATCGGGAGCCGCGTAGATGGGCTGCTGATCTGCCACTCGCGCGAGACGGAGAATTTCGACCACGTAAAACCGGCCGCCACGCGCGGTATTCCCATTGTGCACTTTGATAGGGTATGCAACGAGGTGGATTCGGCTAAGGTAATTCTCGACGACTGGAACGGAGCCTTCAATGTAACTGAACACCTCATTGAGCAGGGTGCGCGCCACATTGCCATTCTGGCCGGCCCCGAGGGATTACTCATCAGCCAGAACCGGCTGGCGGGTTACCGTAGTGCCCTCCTCAAGCATGGCTTGCCCCTACGCAATGAGCTGCGCGCCCACATCAACTTCCGGCCCGAGTCGGCGGTGGAGGCCCTGGATGCCTGGCTGGCCCTGCCCGAGCCGCCCGACGCTATTTTTGCCGTCAATTATACCAATGCCTTCGATTTGCTGGTGGCCCTGAAAGCTCGCCACATCCGGGTGCCCGAGGACGTGGCCGTGGTTGGGTTTGGCGACGAGTTTATGGCCTCCATGATTGAGCCCGGCCTGACCACCGTGAACCTCCACCCCTACCGCATCGGGCAGCAAGCGGCCCGGTTATTCTTGGAGCAGGTGCAGCAGAAAGAAGCTTTCCAGCCCCGCACCTTCGTCATCACCGGTGACCTAGTTATCCGCCAATCCTCTTTAAAGGCCAAAAGCGAGAAGCAGAAATCAGAGTTTTTTAAGCTGGATATTTGATTTTTCGGCAGGCGCAACGGCTTCGGGGACAGCGCGCCCGCTTGGCGGCAAGCCGTCGGTCCGCCTGCCGTAAGCTGATGGTGTTGCGCCATCGTGCGGATGCCCCAAATGACAACCGGCCCGACGGCTTTCAGCCGCCGGACCGGCAGGCCCGCTTCATTAATTGCGCAGAAGGTATAGCCTCTGTACTATGGATTGATGGTTTCAATACGGCCGTCGGGAGTGCGCTTGAGCTCGGTTACCTTCACGTTGCGCAGCCAGGTTTTGCCCGACAGTTGGGTATCGTGGTAGAAGATGTACCACTTACCTCCTACCTCCACAATGGAGTGGTGAGTGGTCCAGCCTTCTACCGGGTTCATGATGACGCCCTGGTAGGTGAAGGGGCCATAGGGCGAAGTGCCGGTGGCGTACACCAGCAGGTGGGTGTCGCCGGTGGAGTAGGAGAAGTAGTACTTCCCGTTGTATTTGTGTAGCCAGCCGCCCTCGAAGAAGCGGTGGGTGTTGTCACCGGAGAGAAAGGGCTTGCCATCCTGCCCCAGAATCTGCACTTCCTTCACGGGCTCCGCTAAGCGTAGCATATCGTCCGTGAGGCGGGCCATCTTAGGCCCCAGGGCCGTTTCCTTAGGCCCGGGCTCCTGCATTTTAGGGTTGCTGGCGTCGTACTGGCCGGTGCGCCACCGTTGCAGCTGCCCGCCCCAGATGCCCCCCATGTACATGTAGGTTTTGCCGTCAGTGTCGGTAAACACGGCCGGGTCGATGCTCAGGCTACCCGCCATGGGTTGGGGCTGGGCCTTGAACGGACCAGTGGGCGACTTGCTGGTGGCTACCCCAATGCGGAACACATCCTGCTTATCCTTGAGCGGGAAATACAGGTAGTACGTACCGTTTTTATAGGCCGCGTCCGGGGCCCAGAGCTGGCGGCCGGCCCAGGGAATATCCTTGGTATCGAGGGCCACGCCGTGGTCGGTTACCTTGCCGCCAATGCTGTCCATCGACAGGATGTGGTAGTCGCGCATGGCGAAATGGTCACCGTTGTCATTCTCCGGCATCTCCGTCTCAATATCATGGGAGGGGTAGATGTAGATTTTGCCGTTGAAGACGTGAGCCGAGGGGTCCGCGGTGTAAATATCCTTGATGAGCGGCTGGGCCAGATACTTGCTACCGGTGGAATCGGCGGCCGGCGCGGCGGTAGTGGTAGCGGCAGTTTCTGTTTCAGCGGTTTTGTTCTGGCAGGCGCTAAACAGGGCCACGGGCAATACGGCCACAGCCAAGGAGGCAGAAACGATGGATTTGTGGAGTAACAAGGGGCGGGAAATTTAAGGGTTAGCAGGCAGCAAGCCGCCCGGAGCGGCGGTGGAACTCAGAAGCAGTACGGATGTATGGTGGGCCTCGCAACCGGTAGCCGGCAGCGGCTTAATGTGCGTACTAAAGTGGCCCTGATGGCACCAAATATATGCTCTCCCGTACCGGCCTGCTAGCACCTACCCAGCCTTCCTCCGAAAATAATCTCTGTAAACGATTGTGGTAGGAGGCTATTCTAACAGCCCCGGCGCTACTCCTGCCCATTTTGCGCCAAGGCCAGAAAACCGCCAACAGCAAAACGACAATTATGGGCTCAGGGGGTAGGCACCAGACACAAAAAAACCACTCAGCGCGTGTGCCAAGTGGTTGATCCTGAAAGTGGCCCCGATGTGATTCGAACACATGACCGGCTGCTTAGAAGGCAGCTGCTCTATCCAGCTGAGCTACGGGGTCAAAAACACAAAAGCCGTCCACCCAAGAGGTGGGCAAACGGCTTCTTGTGCAACGTCGGGGTGGCAGGATTCGAACCTGCGGCCTCCTGCTCCCAAAGCAGGCGCGATACCGGGCTACGCTACACCCCGAAAAAATTTCTGAAGTATGAATGTGGGGCTATGAATAGCTGCTTCACAACTCATCATCTATACTTCAGAACAATACATGCGGAGAGGGGGGGATTCGAACCCCCGGAAAACTTTAGATCTTCGGCAGTTTAGCAAACTACTGGTTTAAGCCACTCACCCACCTCTCCAGGTGGCATACTTTCCGGCTGAAAGGTGTGCAAATATACAAGGAGAATGGAGAAACAAACCTTTTCAGTAAAAAAATATCTCTCATCTTGCCAGCCCAAATCACGCTTGGCAGGTGGTAGTGTGCCTGGGGGCACACTACCACCTGCCCCACGAAAAGCGGGTTGTATTTTGATCATGAAGAAGTTACCCTCGTGTTAAGTTGGGCTTACCAGCCTACCTGGTTTGAGGCCCTGGCAGCGCTACTTTTTTTTCTATTGTACCTCGGCTTCGGTTTGCGCACCCGCCGTTTGGCGGCTCCGCTGGGCCAGACCGGGTGGCCACTGGCCTGGAAGCTGCTGTTGCGGGTGCTGTACGTGGGACTGCTTGGCGTGGCCCTCTGGGGTCCGGCTTACGGCCTTACGCAAACTCCCGTGCGCACCGCCGGGAAGGATGTGTGGCTGCTGGTTGATTTGTCGCGCTCCATGGACGCCCCGGATGTAGCGCCTTCCCGCCTGCAAAAGGTGAAATCAGAACTAGCCACGCTCATTAGCCGGTTTCCGGCCGACCGGCTGGGCCTCATCGTATTTGCCGGAGAGGCTTACGTGCAGTGCCCGCTCACCTACGACCAGGCCGCACTGCAGCTCTTCACCAGTACCCTGCAAACCTCCCTGGTGCCTCCCGGCAGCACCGACCTTGTGCCGCCCCTGGAACTGGCCTTGGCCCGATTGGGCAACGCTACCGATACCAGCACCATTACCCCACCCCGGGCCACGGCCCTGGTGCTGGTAACGGACGGGGAAGATTTTGGCGAGAACCTGGAGCCAACCGTGCGGGTGCTGGCTCGCTCCGGGGCGCGGGTGTTTACGGTGGGTGTGGGCACCGCTGAGGGCAGCCGGATTCCGCAGACGGGGGGGCGCGGGTACGTGCGCGACGCCCGGGGCCGGGAAGCTGTGACCAAGCTGGTAGCGGCTCCTTTGCGTCAGCTGGCCGAACAAACCGGCGGGCAGTATTTTGAGTTATCGGATCAGCGCAACGAGTTTGCCTTATTACTGAATGCGCTGAACCGCGTGGAAGGCCTGATGCAACAGGTGCGGACGGTGTCGGTGGCTGATAACCGCTACCGTTACCCCTTGCTGCTGGCCCTCGTTTTGATTGCCCTGGATATTGTGCTGACCGTAAAAGTGATTCGACCATGAAAAGTGTGGTACTGGCAGGCGTTGTGCTGCTGAGCGCTTTTGGCGGCCTTACGCGCATCTACAACCACAACGCGGCCCTGCAGCGGGGAGCCACGGCTTACGCCCGCCAAGAGTGGAGCGTCGCGGCGGCAGCCTATAAACAAGCCGCCAACACCCTGAAAAACCCAGACGAAGCCGTGTGGCTGAACCTTGCGCACGCAACGCTACGGGCTGGTCGGCCGGCCGAGGCGCGTGGATACTACAGCCGCTTGAGCACTAGCCCAGCGGGCTCCATGCGAAGCGTGGCGTTTCAGCAACTGGCCATTATTGCCGCCCGCAAAGCCGACTATGCCCAAGCTATTGGCCTTTGCCGACAGGCCCTGCTGGCAGACCCAGCCAACGCGGCGGCCCGCTATAACTATGAGCTGCTCCGCACGATGATGGCCCAACCCGCTACCCCGCCGCCACCGGGCACCGATGGCGGGCCCGGCAATCAGCCACAGAACTCATTCGGCCCCGGAGCCAAGGCCGACACCGATAAACCCGGCCAAGTAGATGAAGAGCGCCCGACTTCCACCGCCGCAGCCCAAGCCCGGCCTAGCACCGCCGGACAATCCGACCCGAATCAGCCTTCTAACCAGCCGGGCGCTGCGGCGAGTGGGGGGTTCCGGCCGGGTGCGGGCGCGGAGCGTAACGTGGCTTTGGGCAACTCTCCGGGTAATGTGCGGGGCCTGAGCAGCCAGGAAGCCAACTTCGAAGGATTGGGAAGCAGCAGCCGGCGCGGTGGCACGGAAACCGCCACCAACGCCGAGGCCAACTTACAGACCCAGCAGGCCCGCCTAGAGCAAATGAACCTTAGCCCCGGCCAGGCGCGGCAGTTGCTGGAGGCTCTGCACGCCTCGGAGCAGCAATACATTCAGCAACTGCCCCGTAAAGCCACCAAACCCGCCACCAAAGGCCGGCCAGGCTGGTAAACGGCACCATCAGCCCAAACCTTGCTACCTTTAACCCTGATTTCACTCATTCCCACCCAACCCCATCATGCAAATCAAAGAAGTTGTTATTGTAGCCGCCGTACGCACGCCCATCGGGTCGTTCGGGGGTAGCCTCGCGTCGTTAACGGCCGTTGAGCTAGGTGCCATTGCCTTGAAGGGGGCCCTGGACAAGGCCGGCGTTGAGGCCAAGGAAGTAGAGCAGGTGATTATGGGCAACGTTATTTCGGCCAACCTGGGCCAGGCCCCGGCCCGGCAGGCGGCTAAAAAGGCCGGCTTGCCTGATACCGTAGAGTGCACTACCGTAAATAAAGTGTGTGCTTCGGGCACCAAGGCCATCATGTTCGGGGCCCAGGCCATTATGCTGGGCCAGGCCGAGGTGGTACTGGCGGGCGGCATGGAAAGCATGTCGAATGTGCCCTACTACCTTGATAAAGCTCGTTTCGGAGCCAAATACGGCCACGGCCAGATGATTGACGGCCTGATGAAGGACGGCCTCTGGGACCCGTACCACGACTTCGCTATGGGCGTAGCCGCCGACCGCACGGCCACGCATTACGGCATCACCCGTGAGGAGCAGGACCAGTTTGCCCAGCAAAGCTACGAGCGGAGCGCCGCCGCAGCCCAGGCCGGCAAAAAAAAGGATGAAATTGTACCCGTAACCATTTCGGTACGGGGCAAGGAAACTGTTATCAGCGACGACGAAGAGTACACCAAGGCTGATTTTGCCAAATTTGGTGGACTTAAGCCTGCTTTCGGTAAGGAGGGCACCGTAACGGCGGCCAACGCCTCTACCCTCAACGATGGCGCTGCCGCCGTGCTGCTCATGAGCCGCGAAAAGGCCGAGCAGCTGGGCGTGAAGCCGCTGGCGCGCATCCGGGGCTTTGCCGATGCTGAGCAGGCACCCGAGTGGTTCACGACAACCCCTGCCCTGGCCATTCCGAAGGCCCTGAAAAATGCCGGCGTAGATGCTTCGGAAGTCGATTTTTACGAAATCAACGAGGCTTTCTCGGTGGTATCCCTGGCCAACAACAAGTTGCTGAACCTGGAAGGCACCAAGGTAAACGTGTACGGCGGAGCCGTGAGCCTGGGCCACCCCCTGGGTGCCTCCGGAGCCCGCATTGTCACTACGCTGCTGAACGTGCTGCAAAATGAAGGCGGCAAAATTGGCGTAACCGGCATCTGCAACGGCGGCGGCGGCGCTAGCTCCCTGGTAGTGGAGAAGCTGTAAGGCCGGTTGCTGATGGCTACTCGTTGATTGTTTCGTTGTACAAACAATCAAATCAAAAGCCCTGCTGCACTAGTTGCGGCAGGGCTTTTGTGTGGGTGAGTATCTCAGGGCGAAACCCTGGGAGAATACTACTTGCTGATTTCCCCCGTTCTTGCACCCATGAAACGATTGACTTTTGCCCTGCTCCTGCTGTCGGCCGCCTCGGCCCAGGCCCAAAAGCTGCGGCGTTTTACCACCTACTACGATTCTACCACCGCCCAGCGGCGCGAAATCTACTCCGCCCTGGTGGGAGCCGATACGGTTATGCAGGGCACGTACAAGCGGTTCTACCGCTCGGGTAAATTAGAGTCGCAAACCAGCTTTCGGGAGGGGAAGCGTGATTCGGCGTACGTGGAGTTTCATCCGAACGGGGGACATCGGCTGGAAGTAACCTACCAGGATGGAGTGCGGCAAGGACCCTTCAAAACCTACTACGACAACGGCAAGCTGGCCCAGGAAGGCTCCTACGCCGACGACCAGCCCACTGGCCTGCTGCGCTACTTCCACCCCAATGGGGAAATCAAGCTGGAAACTACGCTCACCAACGGGCAGCCAGCCGGCACCATTCGGGAGCTGTACCCCTCGGGCAAGCCCCGGGCCGAAATTACCTACCAGAACGGGCAGGCCACCGGGCCAGTGAAAACCTACTACGAGAACGGCCAGCTGCAAAGTGAGGGCACCTTCAACAAAGGCCTGCTGGCCGGGCCGTACAAAACTTACTACGACAACGGCCAGGTAGAAACCGATGTGCAGGCCGATAAGAGCGGCAAGGGTAGCTACCGCAGCTACTACCGCTCGGGTAAGCTACGCACCGAGGGCACCTATGCCCCCGCCACGCTGGTAGGCCGGGCCGTGAGAAACCCCCTGGCCGACGACCTCACCAAGCAGGCCCGCAACCTAGCCGGCGGCACCAGCAACCTCGATGGTCCGGCCAAATCCTACTATGAAAGCGGAGCCCTGAAAAGCACCCAAACCTACCGGCAGGGTGTGCTGACGGGCACCCAGCAGGATTTCTACGAGAGCGGTAAGCAGGAGCAGAAAATCGAGTACAGCAACCAGGGCCGCGACCGGCGCATCACGCTGTACTACGAGGACGGCATGGCCAAAGGCGAACAGCAGTACAAGAACGGGCAACCGGCCGGCGTGTGGCGCACTTTCCATGTGGGCGGCAAGCAGGTGGCCACCCAGGAAACCTACGTGAACGGTAAGCTGGCCGGTGAGCAGCTGACCTATTACCCCACTGGCACGCTGCAAAGCAAGCTGCTGCACGAGGCCGGCAAACCCGTCGGGTTGGGCCAGGAGTTTTACCCCTCGGGCAAGCTAAAGGCGGAAACCACGTATCTGAAGGGCCTCAAAACTGGTGATTACCGCCGGCTCCGCGAAGATGGCACCGCCGAGGTGACCGGCACTTTCCGCAACGGCAAGGAAAGCGGGATATGGAGCTATTTCGAGCCGGATGGCAAAACCGTGCAGGACAAGAAAACTTTCCGCAACGGGCAGGTAGTACCCGCCGGGGCGCCTGCGCCGGCGGTTCGGCCCATGCCCAGCCGCAAACCCGCGGCCCCGATAAAGCGCAAGTAGCCGCCAGTGCAACCTGTGCTGGTTCGGGCTGGCGGGGCAGGTTGTTAGGCTGGCTTGGTTGGCCACTGTGGAGTTGATGAATCCGACCTCAGCCGGACTGGCCCAGGTGGCGCTACAACCAAATGGTGAAGGCGGTGCGGCCGTTTTCCTGGGTTGCCAGCTGAAACCGAAAGTTGTGCTGCAGCAGAATGTCGCGTATGAGCGTGAGGCCTATGCCCTGCCCGTCGCGCTTGGTGCTGAAAAAGGGCGTAAACAGGCGGCGCTGCACCTGTGGGTCAATCCCCGGGCCGTCGTTTTCGATGCAGATGCTGGGCGGGCTCAGGCTGGTATGCACCCACAGGTTACCATCCTGGCCAATGGCTTCCAGGGCATTTTTGCAGATGTTGAGCAGGGCCTGTTCCAGCTGCAGCGGGTCCAGGGTGGCTACCAGGGGCGCAGTAGCCAGCTCCTGCTGCCACTGAATGCGCCGGTGAGTTACCTGCACCTGCAAAAGCCGCTCAATGGACCGTAGCAACTCGTGCACATCGGTGGGCTGGAGCTGGGGAGGCGGCAGGCGTACCAGGTTGGCAAAGCTGGCCGTGAAGTTGGCCAGGTGAGTGTTGCGGGTGATGGCCACGTCCAGGGCCTCCCGAAAATCGGTTTGGTCGTCGGGCGTGAGCTGGGGGGCGTAGTAGTGAAAACTCTGCAACAGGGAGTTAATGGCCCCAATGGAGTTATTCACCTCGTGCGACATCATCCGGATCAACTTCTCATAAGCCTTTTTCTCCTGCTGAATCAGCTCCTGCGTCAGCTCTTCCAGCACAATAAACTGGCGCTGAAAACCCCGGTCGATGAAGTGGGAGCAGCTGGCCCGGTAGGTTTGGAGCCCGGAGAGCTGCACCACGCGCGGCTCCTGGCTGGTGAGAGTGGCCAGCGCCGGCCCCCAATCACCGGGCAGGTGGGCCGGCGGCTGCCCCAGCAATTTTCCCGCGGGCTGCGCCAAAATTCGCTCGGCAGCCGGATTAACGCCCTCAATCCGCCCCTCAAACGAGAGCAGCAGCACCCCGGCCGGCGAGGCCTGAATGAGGCTTTCGAGCAGGTAGCTTTTCTCGTGCTGGGTTACGCGCTCCTTGCGCAGCTCCTCAATCATGTGGTTGTACACGCCAATCAGCTGGTCCATTTCCTGTTGACCCACGGGCACGAATTTCATGGAGAAGTCCCGGGCCCGGATAGCCTCCGTACCCGCCGCAATGAGCTGAAACGGCCGCACAAAGCCGCGGTACAGCTGCACCGTCAGCCCGATACTAAGCAGCAGCAGTGCTTCCAGCCCCACGAACAACGGCGCATTCGTGCGCATCACCTGGGCCGCCAGCACTAGCAGCACGGCATGAATGATGACGACAAACAGCAGAAACTTAACGCGCAGGGTCATGCACTCTGAGGAGTTAGGAGCTGGAAGTTAGGAGTAAAAGAATGTCATGCAGAGCCGGAGGCGAAGCATCTCGCGCGCTGATGTTGCAGGACTAATCTGACAACCGCACGCGAGATGCTTCGCCTCCGGCTCTGCATGACGTTCACTTACATCATTCTGCATCAAAGGGAATGGCGTATTTCTCCAGCCGGCGGTACAGAGCGCCCCGGCTGAGGCCCAGGGCTTTGGCTACGCGGCTGATGTTGCCGTTGTAGTGCTCCAGACTTCGCCTAATCATGTGGGCCTCCAGCTCATCCAGGGTAATGGTGCCGGGCTCGGGCAGCTCTCCGGCCTCGGCGGGGCGCGCGGGCAGGCGCTGAAACTGGGCCTGGAAGTCGTCGGGGCCCAGCTCATCCTTCCCCGATACCAGCACGGCGCGCTCCACCAGGTTTTTCAGCTCCCGGATGTTGCCAGGCAGCGGCTGTTCCTGTAGCCAGTGCATGGCGCGGGTGTTTACCTTCAGGGCGGGGCGGTTGTAAGTGGCCCGCAGTCCATCCACGAAGTGCTGCACCAGCAGCGGAATATCCTGGGGCCGCTCCCGCAGGGCGGGCAGGCGCACCGTTATCAGGTTGATGCGGTAGAATAAGTCTTCGCGGAAGCGGCCCTGCTGCACCATTTCGGCCAGGTTGCGGTTGGTGGCGCAAATCACGCGGATATCCAGGCGGCGGGGCTTACTGTCGCCGAGCACCTCGTAGGTGCGGTCCTGCAACACCCGCAGCAGCTTCACCTGGGAGGCCAAGTCCAACTCCCCGATTTCGTCCAGAAAAATGGTGCCGCCGTTGGCCAGCTCGAAGCGGCCTACCCGGTCGGTTTTGGCGTCGGTGAAGGCTCCACGGCGGTGCCCAAACATTTCACTCTCAAATAAGGAAGCCGAAATGCCGCCCAAATTCACCTTCACAAAGGGCTGGCGGCGGCGCTGGCTGTTCTGGTGCACGGCCTCGGCAATCAGCTCCTTGCCCGTCCCCGATTCGCCCTCAATCAGCACCGACGCATCGGTGGCGGCTACCTGACCCACATTGCGCAGCACTTGCAGCAGGCGCGCATCCTGACCCACAATGCCGCGTAGCTCGTACTGCTTATCAAGCTGGCGGCGCGAGAGGGCGGCGGGGTCGGTTTCCACGTCGGGCTCGTGCAGGGCCAGAATGGTGCGGATGGTTTGCAGCAGGGAGTCGTTTTGCCAGGGTTTGGTCACGAACTCAGCGGCTCCGGCCTTCATGCCTTCCACGGCCAGGGTGATGCTACCCCAGCCGGTAATCAGAATAACGGGCACAACCGGGGCCAGGCGCTTCACCTGAGCCAGTAGCTGCAGGCCATCGTGCCCGCTGGTATCCAGGGAGAAGTTCATATCCATGAGCACCAGGCGCGGCAGGGCATCCTGCACCAGGCGGAGCGCCTCGGCGGGCGTGGCTACGCTTTTGGCCGCGTAGCCGGCCTGCTTCAGCAGCAGCCCCAGCGAAGTGCGGACTGCTATATCGTCGTCAATAATAAGGATCATAGCTCAGCGTGGGCGAAGGACGGAAAAGCGGCAGAGAAATCGAGGAATCTGGGATGATTTCTTCTGCATAAGTGGACGTACTGAGTGCGTCCGATCAGCAAAGCTACTCTTCGCGCAAGGATACGGCCGGCTGAATACTCGCTGCAATCCGGCTGGGCTGAAACGCGCAGATGGCCGTGAGCAGAAAAATAAGCACGGTAGCCACCAGCATAGCCACCAGATACACCGGCGCCGCTAGGCCAAACACGCCCATCAACGGAAACTGCACGGCCAGCAGTAGCCCACCGGCCACGCCCAGCGTGGTAACTACCAGCATTTCGCCCAGAAACTGACGGCTGATGGCATTACCGGTGGCCCCCAAGGCCCGGCGCAGCCCAATTTCGGCTTTACGCTGGTTGATGTTGTACCAGAGCACTCCAAACAGGCCCAGTGCCACATTGAGTATCAGAAACAGGCCCACCAGTCCCAGTGCAATCAGGGGCGTCATCATGAACTTGAGCTTGTCCTTGCGGTTCTCGGCCAGGGTGTTCACGTTGGCATCCCAACCCTTGGTCACCTGCTTGATTTTGCGCACCAGCTGCTGCTCCAGCACCGCTCCGCTGCCAGGCTGCACCCGCACCAATAGCGTGGGCTGCTCGGAGTTACCCAGCCGGGCCGTATCCTGCAGAGCCCGCCGGATGAAGATGGTCGGCTCGTTAGAGGCAAAGTCGCTGCCGGCCCGGAAGGCATTTACCACGCCCACAATCTGCCACTGCGCATCGTGTTTGTCGTTGGTCATCACCTTGCCCACGGCCGATTCTCCCCCGAACATTTCGTCGGCGAAGCGCTGGTTTACCACCACTGTGAAGCGCGTAGTGGCATCGTCGCGCCGGTCATACCAGCGGCCGGCGGTTACGTTCAGGCCCAGCACGCCCACCGTCTCATCATCAGTGTCGTAGATTTCAGTGACGGGGGCACCTTTGCCTTTGTAGCGGTACTCGTCCGTGTTGTTGTTGCTGAAGGAAAAGGGCGTATTGCTCATCCAGGTAACGGCGGCCACGCCGGGCGTGGCTTTCAGCTCCCGCACCAGCAGCTGCAGCGTTTCCCGGCGGTTGGTGGTATCCTGGCCGGGGTTGATGTTGAACTCCCACACGTTATCCGCTTTAAAGCCCATAGGCTGGCGGTAATTGTAGTAATTGCTCACCAGCAGCACGCTCACCACAAACAGCACGAAGAACGACAGCAGAATTTCAGCCATCAGCAGGAAGTTGGACCGCTTACGGTTCCAGATCAGGGTAAACAGGTGACGTATCATAAGGCTACTTTTCTATTCTTCGTGCTCGAGTTATTTGCTGTCACTGCCCCCTTTCAGGGCCAATACCGGCTGCAGGCGCGACATTTTAAAGGCCGGATACACGCCCGAGAGCACCCCAAAAATCAGGGTAATGAGCATGGCCCAGCCAAAAATCCGCCAGTTAAGCCCGAAATGGGCGTAGGCCAGTACCTCAGCTCCCCCAATCAGCTGCAGGGCCACGTAGGCCAGTAGCAGCCCCAACAAGCCACCAATGGCCGTGAGGAAGATATTCTCGACCAGGAATTGCCCGATGAGTGTGCGGCTGGTGGCCCCGAATGCCTTGCGCACCCCAATTTCGGAGGAGCGCTCCATGATGCGGCTCACATTGATGTTCACCAGGTTCAGGGCCGGCAGCAGCATAAACAGCAGCGCCAGACCCGACAGAATGGAAAGTAGCAGCGCCAGACCATCGGAAGTATAGTTGGTAAACGGATTCATGAGTTGCCGCGAAAACGAAGCCAGCAGCGAGTCGGCGTACATCTGCAGGTACTGCATATTCTTCGGGTCGGGCAGGGGCACGCGCTTTACCATCTGGTTGAACTCGGCCTGCACGGCCGGAATATCGGCCTCCGATTTTGCTAAAATAATGGCGCCGCAGTCACCGTTCAGCTGCGCATTCTGCAGGTCATTGGGGCTGGTGGTTAGGGGCACCCACACATCGGCGTAGGAACTGATGCGCATGACGGGCACATCCTCTACCACGCCCTGCACGCGGTAGTTGGTTTGGTTTACTGCAATGGTGCGGCCCACCACACCCTGGTCGGTACCGAAATACTTGCGGGCCGTGGTGCGGTTGATAACGGCCACGTGCGCGGCCGATTTTAACTCGGCAGGCCCAAAGGGTTTGCCCTCGTGGAACGAGAAGTTCAGTACCTGCCAGAAGACATCATCCGTGTACTTCAGGTCTAGGTCGATGCGCTGGTTGCCCACGTAGCTGGGCGTGGCGTGGAAGTTGATGTAAACGGCCACTTTCTCCGGCGTTTTGAGCGGGCGCACATACTTATCCAGCAGGTAGTAGCTGGGAAACGAGTTCTGGTTGCCGCCGCTCGTCCACCGGATGTGGATGAAGTTGACGAACAGCATGCGGTTGAGGCGGGTTTCGGGGGCGTGGGCACCCACCGCGTGGTCGAACAGGGCCGCCACCACCAGCAGTACCATCAGGGTAAACGAAATACCGAACAGGCTGATGAAGGTGAAGAACTTGCGGCGCAGCAGCACCTTCCAGGCAATTTTAAGGTAGCTAAGCAACATGAGCGTAGGCGTAGGAAGTGGGGAGAGAAGAGTGAAGCGCCGTTACCTGCCGTTGCAGCAGAGCCCGGGCCTTGCTAAGCTGCGACTTGCTGGTGCCTTCCGTGATACCCAGCAGCGCGGCCACTTCGGGATGGGTGTAGCCCTCCAGGGCGCAGAGGTTGAACACCGCGCGGTAGCCAGTGGGCAGCGCCTGCACAAGCCGGAGCAGGTCGGCGGCCTGCAACTCCACATCGGCGGAGGGTTGCGGGGCAGACAGGTGGCGCACGTCGGCGGCTTCCAGGCTAAGCGTAAGATTTTCGCGGCGGCGCAGGAAGCTCAGGCATTCGTGCACCAGTATGCGCCGTACCCACCCGGCTAAACTGCCGGTGCCCGCAAACTGGTGCAGCCCCCAAAACACTTTCACAAAGCCCCGGGCCAGCACGTCTTCGGCATCAAACTGGTGGCGGACGTAGCGCAGGCACAGGGCCAGCATGCGGGGCGCAAACCGCTGGTACAGCTGCTCCTGGGCCGCAGCATTACCCTGGCGGCAGGCGGCTACCAAAGCAGCATCAGATAAAGGAAAGGCAAGCGTTTTCATAGCCGAAGGGGAATCCTGAACAGACTGGCAACTCGAAACGGGCGACTGGTAACTCAAGCCTAGCTCACCTGGCTGCCGTCGAAGAAGCGGATGAGGCGCTGGGTTTTGTGGGCCTGCTGCTCGTCGTGGGTTACCATCACAATGGTGGTGCCCTCCTGGCGGTTAAGGCTGAGCAGCAGCTCCATAATCTCCTCTCCCATCACCGAGTCCAGGTTGCCGGTGGGCTCATCGGCCAGGATAATTTCGGGCCGGCCGGCCAGGGCCCGGGCAATGGCCACGCGCTGGCGCTGCCCTCCCGAGAGCTGGCTGGGAAAGTGGCCGGTACGGGCACTTAAGCCCACTTTATCGAGGGCGGCGTAGGCCCGTTCGCGCCGCTCCTTGCCGCCCACGCCGGGCCGGTACAGCAGCGGCAGCTCCACGTTATCCAGCACCGAGAGGTCGTTGATAAGGTGGTAGCTCTGAAATACAAACCCGATTTTTTGGTTGCGCAGCGAGGCCAGCTCTTTATCGGAGTACGACTGCACCGGGCGGCCATCCAACTCAAGCAGGCCACCCGTGGGTTCATCCAGCAGCCCCATAATGCTCAGCAGCGTTGATTTTCCGCAGCCCGAAGGCCCCATAATCGATACAAACTCGCCCTTGTTGATGGTCAGGTTTACGCGGTTCAGGGCTACCGTTTCAATGGTCTTGGTCTGGTAGATTTTCTCAATGTCGCGCAGCTGGATAACGGGCTGAGTGGTAGCTACCGGCGCGGTACCGTTGGCATGGGGCCGGGTTGCGGTTGGGGTCAGAATGTTTTCCATGAGAAGCAGAGGAAGAAAGCGTGGAGGGCTAGAGAAACAAGGGGGTGTCCGGTTTTGGGCAATCCGATACTGGGGTTACAGTAGTATTGCCAAGTCGCGTGCCATTTGTATAAACACTTGTATTTCAGATATTTATTTACAAATAACTTTCTAATCACTTCGCATAAGCTGTCCAATTCCGGACAATGTGTTCGGAATTGCCAGTTATGGGTGCTACACCTGATCATTTTCCACTGAAAATGCTGGAGCTGCATCTGCCGGACAGCAAAAAAGCCGGACCTAAGGCCCGGCTTTTTCCATGTGTTAGTTGCGTTGGTGCTGGTTGGCTTCTAGTTGCAGTGTCCCGGGCCAATGATGCCGTTATTGTACGAATCCAGCTTGCCGACCAGGCCGCTGGTTTGGTTGGGAGCCAAGCTACCCGTAAATAGGTTCTTACTACCAATCAGCGCATCGGCCGCCGCAACATCGGCCTGCACAACCGTACCACTGCTGCCGTTGGCAATGTTTAGCTTGGCCGCAATCAGCTGGTGCGCCAGCGAAATGAGCCCGTTGCCGCGTACCGGTGTGTTCAGCACCGTCAGCAGTTGGGCTTTCGTGTAGGTGGTGGCACCAATTTGCAGGCTGGCTACCGGCCAGCGCTCCGAATGATTTTTCCAGTACCCGATGGTGTAAGTGCAGCGGCTGGTGGTAGGCGGCGTAACGCAGAAAGCGAGGTTATCAATGCCAATTGACCCATCCAGCACAACTTCAATGTACCCGACTCCAGCTGTGTTCTTTAAATCCACAATGCCCACCCCATCCGCGCCGGTATCGGGGAAAGTCGCGCTGCCAAGCAGCGTTCCGCCCTTGGCAGTATACATATTTACTGTCCCAACCTCTTGCTCCGAGGCTGTTTCTACATCGATGACGGTTAAGGAAGTAGCCGTGATGGTACCCACGTTTTTAAAATCGAAGGTGATATTGCCCTTCACGTCGTCATCGTTCGGGGTCAGGCCCCAATCAATGAAGTTTTGAATCACCAGAATATTGCCCAGCGGAACGCTGTTGGAGAGCGTGCCGCCAGCACCTACCCCGGGGCCACCGAAGGCCTCATTCGGGGTGCCCAAATCCAGATCCTCCCAGTGCGGTACTGCCGAATTAAACACCATGGCCGCTATTGGCTCACTGGAAGAGCGGGAGTTGTAGCTGGTCATCAGGATGGGGCCGCGGCCACCGTCGCTATATACCTGGCTTAGCAGGCCGGTGGCTTTTGTGAAGCTAATTACATCACAGGCCGGTTCTGCAACGGCATCTGCGTGTTGCGCTTCTTCCAGTTGAGAGGTAGGCACAACCTCCTCCCGTTGACAGCCCACCATGAGTATACACGCGGTGGCAAAAGCAAGTAACTGGTTATTTTTCATAAGTGATGATTGAAAAATTGGTGGAAATACTGACTGTCCCCCCAGTCCTATTCTCAGCTCCGACACAACTGTAGCTAGGCCTATGACACACATAATATATAAATTATTTACTAAAAATTTATACTTTTCTACCAACAGCACTGTGTGCTATACGTACTGGGCTTTGCGCACATGGCAACATACTCTCACCGCGTGGCCAAGGGCTGCTGGCGCTCAAAATCGTAGAGGGTGAGGGCGCGGATGCGGTAGTGGGCTACCCAGGCTGCACGCAGGGCCTGAATGTAGGCGCGGCGGGCCTGGTCCTTTTCGGCCAGGGCAATGGTGAGGTCGGTGAGGCTGATGCGGCCCACTTTGTAGGTGGCCTGGGCAATGGCGTAGCGCTGCTGGGCCAGGGAGTCGGCGCGGGCAGCCAAATCTAGCTGCTCGCCCAGGGTTGCCAGTTGGGTGGCCTGTACTTGCACGCTTAGCTCGAAGCTGGTTTCCTCCTGGGCCACGTCCGTCTGCACCTGCCGGCGGGTCAGCTCGGCGGTTTTTGTGACGGATTTCTGCCGGCCCCAATCGAGTAGCGGCATGGCAAACGTGAGCTGCACCTGCTGCTGGTTCTGCAGGGCAAGGTAGGTGTCCCAGAGGTTGCCGGCCTGGTTTACGTAGCCCAGATTGGCCGACAGCATGGCCTGCAGCCCGGTGGTACCGCGGGCCAGAGCCACTTCTCGCTCGGCCTGCAACAGCCGCCGCCGGAAGGCCAGCACCACGCTCCGATTCTGGCGGGCTTGTACCAGCGCCTGCTCGGCGGGCACCACCAGCCGGGGCGTGGGGGCCGGCACCGCGAGGCGCAGGGCATCGGCGCGCAGCCCGGTGTAGCTCTGCAGGCTTACGGCGGCGTTCTGAGCATCCAGTTGGCCCTGGGCCCGGGCCTGGCGGGCGTTCAGCAGGTTGAGTTCCAGCCGCAGCAGGTCGCTCTGGGAAAGGCGGCCGAGCCGGTACCGCTCCTTGCCAATGCGCAGCAGCTCCTCGTTGGCCTGCACATTCTGGCCGGCAACCTCAGCGTTTACCTGCTGCTCCAACACATCAAAATACAGCTCCGTGATGCGCTGGGCAATGGTTTCGCGCTCCTCCGTGTACTGGCGCTGGCTTTCCTCGTAGCGTAGGGGCTCAATCTGCCGGTCCCATTTCAGGCTATTGAATTTGCCGATGGGCTGGGTGAGGCCAATGGACACGGGCTGGTTGTTGTAGCGCTTCAGCCGGCCATTGAAATCATCAAACCGCTGCACCTCCGAGGCCACAAATACCTGCCCGCCCGTGAGGCCAATGTTCTGACTGACCGTGAGGGCCAGGTTGGAGTTGTTGATGCGCACGGCCCGGAAGTCGGTGGTACCATCAGGCTGCACCACGGGCGTAATGACGCGGCTGAAGCCCGGCACCGTGCCCTGCAGCCCCAGCTGGGGCCGGTAATTGGCCTGGTAGGTGCGCCACTGCCAGTAGCTTTTGTCGCGGGTGGTTTGGGTTTGCTGGGCCGCCGCCGACTGCGTGAGGGCCAGCTCAATTACCTGGTGTAAGGATAGCGGCGCCGGCGGGGTTTGCGCGAAGGCTGGCTGGCAGAGCAGCCCCAGCAGGGGCGCAACCAGCCGCATGAAAGGTTTCATGGCGTTGAGGTAAGCATACAACATGGCAACTGCGGGGAAGTGCGCGGGCTACTGTCCCGGCGTTGGGCGGGTGGCGCGGGCCACCGAGGGCAGCTCCCGTTTCAGGCACTGCTCCAACTGGGTCAGGCGGCTCTGGCTGATGTTTTCGTTTACCAGCAGCACCACGGCCACGTCCTGGGCCGGGTAGAGCACACAGCGGGTGTTGAAGCCGATGGACTGCCCATCATGGTAAATCCGGCGCTGGCCTTCCGAATCGGTATCCAGCATCCAGCCCAGCCCCATCCCAAATCCGGTATCAGCCCCGTAGGTGCGCTGGTGGGCCAGGCGGACGGCCGGCTCCCGCTCCTTGAGATTGGCGGCGGCGTACTTCAGCAGGTCGGCGGCGGTGGAGCTCATGTTCGGACCACCCCAGTAGCCCGTGTAGTTGGGATGCTGCTGGGGCTGCCGGCGCTTGTCGTAGCCGGTAGCGAAGCGCGGGTGCTCGGTGGCGGAAAGCACCCGCTTGGTGTCGGGCATACCGAAACGAGTGCGCACATACTTCGTCACCAACTGCTCATAGGGCTGCTGGTACACGCGCTCCAGCACCAGCTGCAGCACCAGCATGGCCACGCCGTTGTAGCGGTAAGTAGTGCCGGGCTTGGTTTCCAGCTGGAACCGGTGCATATCCTGCAGTAGGCTGTCGGCGGTGTATTGGTTGTAATAAGCTGTTCTTTCTACCAGACTCATGTTGCCTTGCCACTCCTTGCGGGCGGGGCTGTACACCTGGGCCACGCCGGGCATGCCGGACGTATGGTTGGCCAGGTGCAGCACCTGAATCGGCTGCCCTTCAAACGCCAGGTTCGCATACTGGCCCGGCAGATACTGGCGGATATCATCGGTCAGCTTCAGCTTTTTGTCGAGCACCGCCTGGGCCAGCAGCGTCCCGACAACCGTTTTGGCTACCGAGCCTAAGTCGTAATACGTGGAGGAAGTGGGCAGCCGCCCCGCGCCTTTCTCCACCTCGCCGTAGTTGTAAAACGCCATCTTGCCGCCCTGATAGATACCAATGGAAAGGCCCGCCGCATCCGGGTGTTGCATATAGAGGGTGGCGGCGCGGTGCACAGCCTGGTCCAGCACGCTTTTCTGCTGGTTGTCCGTTAGCGCCGGGGTAGTACGGGCCGTGGGCTGGGCAATGAAGTCGGAAATAATATAATCATCCAGCACGCCCGGGGTGGCGGCCACCAGCGTCACGCGCAGGTTCTGCTTTTCGCCGCGCCACTCAAACTCGTGCTGCTTGCCCTGGTCGCGCAGCGGCACGATGGCCGTAATTTGGCCGGTTTGGGCTTTCAGCTTTGCCAGGAAGTTGCGCATGCTGCCGGCCGACTCCAGCTGCCGCAGGGCCGCGCTGCTATATGCCTCACTGGCGGTAAAGTCGCCCCGGTTGAATTGCGCCACCAGCGTGTCGTTGAATTGCTGGTGAGAAGTAAAGCCGGGAGCCTGGGCCTGGGCGGATACGTTAGCCAAAGCAGCCGCCGAGAAAACGAGAGCAGCGGAAAGGGAGCGAAGCAGTAGCATGGGATAAATGGAAATAGAAGGAGACATGAAATAAGTGAGTGAAGGGGTTAGTCTTGAATGGTGAGCTCCGGGGTATCGAGGTAGTCTTTCATATCCGACACCACAATTTTCTCCCCCACCCTTAGGCCGCCGGTTACCTGCACAAAATCAAAGTTACTGTCCCCGAACTGCACGGTGCGGCGCACGGCCTTCCCGTCCTTCACCACAAACACCGGCTGCTCCTTGCCACCCTGGTAGAAAGGCCCATTCTTCACCCGCACCACGTTGCGGTGGGCTTTCGTTACCACAAACACATCGGCCCGCAGGTTGGCGCGCAGGGCCGGGTGGTGGTCCTGCTGCAGCGTGGCGTAGAAGGTTACCACGCCCTTTTCCACGGCCGGGCTGATGGTGCTGATGGTGCCGCGCAAATCGGTACCGTTGATGCGGATAACCACAGCATCCTGCAGGTGCAGGGCGTCGGCGTAGGCATCCGATATAGTGGCCCGCACCCGGAAGCGGCTCAGGTCGGCTACGCGGGCCAGCGGGTCGCCGGCCTGCACGGTGGTGCCCAGGTCCTCGTTCACCCAGGTGAGCACGCCGGGCTGCTGGCTGCTGATGTTGGCCTGCTGCAGCTTGCCGGCCAGCTCGGCAATGCTGCGGTCCTGAATCTGCATGGTGAAGCCCAGTTCCCGCACGTCGGCGGCGTTGGCAGCCCGCTGGTTCCGGATTTGCTCGCCCAAGCGCCGCAGTTCCAGTTGGGCCACCCGCAGGTTCAGCTCAGCCTGGCGGACGCTTTCGGCGGTGCCGCCCCCAATTTTGAGCAGGTACTGCTCGTCGCGGAGAGCCGACTGCAGGCTGCGCACTTTCACCTGCTGCACCTGCTCCTGGGAGCGAAGGTCGTTGAGGGCTTTTTCTAGACTGAGCTGCAGCTGGCCGTTCTTGTTGCGGTTCTGCTGCTGCTCATCCTGGAGCTTGGCCAGGGCCGTATTGGTTAATTCCCGGTCCAACTCCAAAATCGTCTGGCCCGGCTGCACCTTGCTACCCACGGCCACGGCCACCCGCCGAATGGTGCTGGGGATGGGGCTGGTAATGACGGCTTCGTGGGCCGGAATAATTACGCCGGCTGCCGTGAGGGCCGCTTCTACGTCGCCGGTTTCGGTGCGGGCCGTCAGGATGCTGCTTCGGTCGAGGCTGGGCTTAAGCACGCTTCGGAAAGCCAGCAAGCCAGCTACCAGCGCCAGCAGAACACCCGCCCCGAGCAACCAGCGGCGGCGCTGACGGCGGTTTTGGGTAGAAGTAGGTATAGCTCTGTCCATTTTCGCACAGGTAGAAGGAAGGTTCTACCCAACGTAGCCAATGGCCGTGCCATTTTTGCAAACGCCTTATTATCATCAATATACAAGTTCGTATACCTTCACAGAAAGTTGAAAATCTGTCCATTTCCGAACAGGCTGTCCGGTACTGTCCGGGGCTGATGGCCTGCTGCGCAACTGCGCACAGATAAAGCCCCGCGCTGACGCAACGGCTCCGGAAGCAGTATCAACTGATTGCGGACTTTATGGGTAGCTGGCGGGCACTCGGCATTTCGGTCCTGGCACGTTCCCGTGATGAACAAGCGTGCGGGGGTTTGAAAGCCGCATTATCGGCCGTTAGTGCTCATGAAAGCGGTTTGGCTGGCGACCAGCTACCGCCAGGAAGAATATGGTAAAAAATATATACCGCCGGGCAACCCCTTGGAGTTGGCTATCATCTACCCCCCTGTCAGCCAGCAATTCCTGGTAGGCGGACTTTGATAACTGAGCGTTGTTTTCGAACAACTTCGAAGCACTAAAACACAAGACTTTCGAGGAAACATAAAATTAATTTCATCAGTACCTTGCGTTACATAGTACCTTTGCTTACCTTTGAAACGTTGATTAGATAAAGTACTGGCCGCGCCGCTGCTCCCTCACCGGGGCTAGACGCGACCCGCCCCGAAAACCACCTTGCGCCAACCGGGCCGGGTGTTGGGCCCCGGCCGGAAGCGCCTGCTTCCCTGCTGCCGCCCAGCGTTTTTCGGTTATCTGGCACCCGCTTTTCCGGCGGTTTGTGCCCCTGCTCATCACGCTTGAATTTCTGGCAACCATGCTACCTCCGGCGGAACCGCGGCCACCGGACCCAGCCTCTCCTTGCCCGATTTTTCCTCAACCACTCCCTTCCTATGACTTCCTTCCTGCCTTCTGGCCGGGCCCTGCGGGGCCTGGGGTTCCTTGCTATGCTCTTTCCGCTGGCTGCCGCGGCCCAGCAGCAACCCACTGGCACCGTAAGCGGTATCCTGCTCGACCAAGCCAACAGCCAGCCCCTGCCATTTACCAACGTTATCCTGCTCCGCGCTCAGGATTCCAGCTTTGTGGCCGGGGCCGAAACTCTCGAAAACGGCTCGTTTGCGCTGGAGAAGCTGGGGTTGGGCTCCTATCTGCTCAAGGCGTCGGCGGTGGGTTACCAGAACTGCCGCCGCTCGGTGCAGCTCACGGCCACCTCACCCGCCCTGCGCCTGGGCACCGTAAAGCTGGCTCCTATTGCTACTCAACTGAAAGGCGTGACGGTAACGGGGGAGCGAGCTACCGTGGAAAATGAGCCCGGTAAGCGCGTTATCAACGTGGAGAAAGACCTGGCCAGCGTGGGCGGCATGGCCACCGACGTGCTGCGCAACGTGCCCTCGGTGGCCGTGGATGCCAACGGCGCAGTGAGTCTGCGCGGCTCGGCCAACCTCACCATCCTCATTGATGGCAAGCCCTCGGGGGGCAGCAACGGCGGCACCGGCCTGCGCCTCGACCAGATTCCGGCTTCCCGCATCTCCCGCATTGAGGTAATTACCAACCCCTCGGCCAAGTACGATGCCCAGGGCACGGCCGTGCTGAACGTGATTCTTAAAAAGCAGACCAAAAACGGCGTAAATGGCCAAGCCAGCCTGCTGGGCGGCACCGGCGACAAGTACAACGCCAGCCTGAGCCTGAACAAGCACCAGGGCAAAAGCAATCTGAGCCTGAGCTACGACCGGCAGGATGAGTATTACCGCAACCGCAGCAACAACCGCCAGACCTCCGGCGACGTGACCACCCGCCAGGATGGCACCGGCCGGGAGCGGAACGACTCCCACTCCCTGCGCCTGGGCCTGGATTATGAATTGACGCCCGAGCAGAGCCTGAACCTGAGCGTGTCGCCGACCTGGCAGCACGAGCGGGACCTGAGCCTGCAGCAGCTCAGCACCGAGCGAACCGGCCAGCCCACCACCACCCAGCTAGGCCGCCAGGAGCTGAACGTGGATGTGCGGGTGCTGGAAAACGTGGGCAGCTACCGCCGCACCTGGGAAGCCCACAAAGGCCGCGAGCTAACGGCCGTGGGTGGAGCGGTTCTCATTGATGCCGAAGTGCCCGTAACTCAAACGCTGGAAGCTGGTGCCCTCAGCGGCTGGCGGCAGCAGATGGATGTGCAGGCCCGGGTGTATTTCGCCCAGCTCGACTACACCCACCCACTGGCCGGCAACAAGGGCAAGCTGGAAACCGGCCTGAAAGTGCAGCAGCAGCGCAGCAACGGCACCGCCGACCTGTTCGCCTTCCAGCCCGACGCCCCCGGCCAATACGTGCGGGACCCGGCCCGGTCCCTGGCCTACAATTTCCGCGAGACGGTGCCGGCTGCTTATGCCAACTTCCAGCGTGGCTGGAACGGCTGGAACACCCAGGCCGGCCTGCGCACCGAGTATACCAACACCAGCGGGGCCGTAAACGGCGGCCAAGGCAAGTTTCAGCTCGATTACCTGGGCCTGTTTCCCACCGCCAGCATCAGCCGGGGCCTGGGCCGCGCCGACTCCACCAAGGGCGGGGCGCAACCCCAGCAGATTTCCTTCAGTTACGCCCGCCGCCTCAACCGGCCCAACTTCATGCAGCAGCTGGCCGTGCCTCTGTACCAAGACCCGCGCTTCTACCGCCTCGGTAACCCGGCTTTGCGCGCCGAGTTTAGCCACAATCTGGAAGTGGGCCACCAGCTGAGCCTGCCCGGCGGGGCCGAAATTACCACTACCCTGTTCGGCCGCTTCACCAACAACGCCATTCAGCGCCTGCGCAACGTGGATACGGTGGCTACCAACCGCAACCCGGCCGCCGGGCTGGTGCTGGTAGAAACCTACCGCAACGCCGGCACCACCGCCAACGTGGGCCTTGAGCTAACCTGGGCCCAGCCCCTCACGGCCTGGTGGCGCGTGCAGGCCAGCGGCTCGCTCTACCGCACCCAGTTCCAGACCAACGCCGAAAACACCGTGGACCGCCGCGCATTGGCCGGCAACGTGCGCCTCAACCAAAACTTCACGCCCACGCCTTCCCTGGATGTGCAGCTGACCGGCCAGTACAACTCGGCCATCCTCACGGCCCAGGGCCGCCGCCTGGCCTATGGGGGCATTGATGTGGCCCTGCGCCAGCGCCTGTGGCAGAACCGCGCCGCCCTCACCCTACGCGTATCCGATGTGCTCAATACCCAGGTGCGCCGATCCATTGTCGATTCGCCAGAGCTTACCGCCAACCTCTACACCAAGCCCGAAACGCGGGTGGGCTGGTTGGGCTTCACCTGGTACGTGGGTGCCTCCAAAGCCAAAGCCGGCCGCATTGACGGCGCGCCCAAAGGCGGAGGAGGGGGCTTCGGTGGGTAATTCGTAAGCAGCCTGCGGTTGTACTCGCTCCTTGGTTTCCACTCGCTTTGTGGTGGAATTACGCCCCGAAAAGCACTACCTGGTATTGGCTTCGGGCTCGATTAACCTTGTTTTTTCAGACCGCCCTCGGGGCTTTCAGGCGTGCGTTGCGCCGGTTTCCCAGGCTTCGGCAGCGGCCATTTTTCGCCATCCTTTTTTTCCGTACTGCCATGAAAACGTCCTTTGCTTTCCGCGCCCTGCTGGGCTTCTCCCTCCTGCTGGCTACCGCCGCCCACTTGCCCGCTCAGGCCACCGATACCGCCCCGCGCCGGGGTACCGTATCGGGCCGCTTATTCGATGGGCAAACCCAGGAGCCCATTCCCCACTCCTACGTGGTAGTGCTGCGCGCCGCCGATGGCCGCTTTGTGAAGTCGGTAGAAACCGATGCCAACGGGCATTTCCGGGCCACCGGACTACCGCTGGGCACCTACACGGTGCGTACCACGGTGCTTGGCTACCACAAGGTTGGGCCGGTGCTGGCCTTGCGCGCCGGCCAGCCGGCTCACGCCCTGGGCACCGTGGTGATGGTGCCGCTTAACATGCCCCTGGTTGCCCGCGCCGACAAAAAAGCCTGGGCTAAGCGCAGTGCGCCGGTTGCGGAGCTGGAACCCCGCCGCCCCGCGGTGCGCGTGCGTTCCTAGCCAGTTAACGCTTCCGGTAGTCCCGGCCCGGTTATCTGCTTGCTCCCGGAGTAAGTAGGTAGCCGGGCCGGTTTTTATTGCCCGGAGTAGCACGAGCTTTGTAGTTCGCGTCCCTGCGCTGTTAGAGCATTAGCTTATAGGGTAATAACATCGTTCCGGGGCGCGAACTGCAAAGTTCGCGCTACTGCTCCGGCGTAGGCGCTTACCTTCGCAGCATTCTGCTTCCCGAATTTCTATGTCGGCTTTCGTTGCTTTTATTCTGCTGCTGATGAGCGGGACGCTGGTACCCGTTAACCGCCGGTTTCAGCAAACGCCGGGCGGGGTACGCATATTTGTGGTGTCCAACGGCTTCCATACCGACGTGGTGCTGCCGCTGCAAGAACCCCGCACCGGCCACAACTGGCTGGGTGCGCTCAGCCAGCCTACCCTTACAACGCAGTTTGCACGCTACCCCTACGTGGCGTTTGGCTGGGGCAATGAGCGGTTTTACCTGGGTTCCATGGGTGGTAAGTTTCCGGGACCCAGGGCCATTGCCGGAGCAGTTTTTCCCTCGAGGACGCTCATGCACGTCAATTTCTATCGGGCTGCGCCCGATTCTGGCTCTCACGTAGTGCCCCTGCGGATTTCGGTGGAGCAATACCGCCAACTCACCGCCTACGTGCAGCAGGGTTTCCGGCCCGATAGCCTGGGCCGGGTGCAGCTGCGCCAACCCGCTGGCTACACCCCCAAAGACTTCTTCTTTCTGGGCACCGGCCGCTACCATGCGCTGCGCACTTGCAACGACTGGACCAACCGGGGCCTGCGCCGGTCTGGGCTCCGGGCTGCCCTCAAAGCGCCGCTGGCAGGCTCCGTGTTGTTTCAGGTGCGGCGGGCGGCCCAGCGCTAATGGTTGGAACGGCTTTGAGTAGCCCGTAGCTATACTATCCGAAGAAGGGCTTGTAATACTCTAATAAAAATAGAAGTAGCCTCCTTTTACTACAATTTGGGCGCAACCCTCAGCTAGGTAGGCAGTGTATGCATCTCACTCGCTCCGCTCTGCCTAATCTGTGAAAACATGCTTGATGTCCACCGTGAAGTTTTACCAAACGGCTTCCTGTTAATTCTTTCCCCCGACGCTGCTTCCTCGGATGAGGTAAAGCTGACCCGGGCCCTGCACCGGGCCAGCCGCAGCGAAAAATCGGCCATTCTGGTTGACTTGAGTCTGGTTGATTCCTTGACAAGTGAAGCCATTGACCTGCTGCTGGCTTACGCCTTTATCCTGCACGCCCAGCACCGCCGCCTGATTTTGTGCCACGTACCGGAGCCGGCCCAGCACCATTTTCTGTACCTGGATGCTGCCTCCCAGCCCCTGCTAGTGCCCTCCTTGCTGGATGCCATCCAGGAAATTGACTTTGAATCGGGCCAGAATCGGGCGGGTACACCCAGCCTGTGGCCGAGTTAAGCAGCCAAGAGCCGAAAACTCGGCAGAATCCGCGAATTTTGCGGCCGTATTTCCGCATTTCGTTACCCTCCTGATGAGCGCCCAGAAACCCAGCATTCCGCAAGGCACCCGCGACTTTGGCCCGGCCGTAGTGGCCCGCCGCAACTATATTTTCGGTGTAATCCGCCGTGTGTTTGAGAAGTTCGGCTACGCTCCACTCGAAACGCCCACGCTCGAAAACCTCTCGGTGCTGACCGGCAAGTACGGGGAAGAGGGCGACCAGCTGCTGTTTAAAGTATTGAACTCGGGCAACTTCCTGAAAAAGCAGAAAGGCGAGGTTATCAAGGAAGAAGTGACCCCCGACGACCTGCTGGCCGGCCCCAAAAAGGTGCTGCCCAAAATTGCCGAAAAGGGCCTGCGCTACGACCTCACCGTGCCCTTCGCCCGCTACGTGGTGATGAACCGGGGCACCCTTACCTTCCCCTTCAAGCGCTACCAGATTCAGCCGGTGTGGCGCGCCGACCGGCCCCAGCGCGGTCGGTACCGGGAGTTTTACCAGTGCGACGCCGATGTGGTGGGCACCGACTCGCTGCTCTGCGAGGCTGAAATTGTGCTGATGATGTCGGAAGTGCTCAATACGCTGGGCCTCACCGACCACACCATCAAAATCAACCACCGGGGCGTGCTGGGCGCGTTCTACAAAGCCCTGGGCGGCGAAGGCACCGAAACCGACCTGTTTACGGCCATCGACAAGCTCGACAAAATTGGGCGGGAAGGTGTGGAAAAGGAGCTGCTGGAACGCGGCTTCTCGGCCGCCGCCACCGAGCGTTTGTTCGACCTGCTAAGTGTGGGCGGCGACTTTGAGGAGAAGCTGGAGCGGCTGCTGGCGGCTTTCGTCACGGCCGGCGTGGCGCCCGATAATGCCGACGGCTACAAGGGCCTGCAGGATTTGCAGCGGGTGCTGGCTTACCTGCGCGGCTTCGGCTTCGAGAAGTGGCAGAACCTGGAGTTTGATGTGACCCTGGCCCGGGGGCTGAGCTACTACACGGGCTGCATCTTCGAAATCAAAATTAACAACGTGAACATGGGCAGCGTGAGCGGCGGGGGCCGCTACGACAACCTCACTGGGGCCTTCGGGCTGCCGGGCGTGTCGGGGGTGGGCTTCTCCTTCGGGGTTGACCGCCTCTACGACTGCCTGGAGGAGCTGCAGCTGTTCCCCGAGGCCGTGGCCACCACCACCCGCTGCCTGCTGGCCAACTTTGATGCGGAGAGTGAGCTGGTTGTGCTGCCTGTGCTGCGCCACCTGCGGGAGGCGGGTGTTGCCAGTGAGCTGTACCCTGAGCCGGGCAAGCTGGGCCGGCAGTTCAAGTACGCCGATGGTAAGGGTATCCCCTACGTGCTCATTCAGGGTCCCGAGGAGCGCGCCGCCGGCCAGTTCAAGCTCAAGACGCTGGCTACCGGGCAGGAACAGGTGGTAACGCTGGCCGAGGCCACCCGCCTGCTGGCCTAGCTGCCCCCGCGGCCTAACGGCATGTTAATTGGTGCGTGAATTACGGATTTTCCTTTCCGTGATTCACGCACTTTTTGTTGCGCTGCAGGACAGGTATTGCACGCCCGTGGCGCCGCAGGAGGCAAATAGCGGTTGTGGGGGCTTGGGTTGGAACCGGGAAATAAGTACGCAGCGGCCGAAACTCGTCCTTAACTCCCAGTTAAACAGGCGCGTACGGAAACCGGGGCTGCTTAGCCTAGTTACCCGTACCACTCACCCAACTACTACCGCTATGTTTGACAAACTCGAAACCCTGGACGACCTGCTGGAAATGCAGCTCGAAGATCTGTACAGCGCCGAAAAACAGCTGGTAAAAGCACTACCCAAAATGGCTGCCAAAGCCAACGACCCGCAGTTGCGCCAGGGCTTTGAAACCCACCTGCAGGAAACCGAAAATCACGTAGCCCGCCTGGAGCAGATTGGCGAGGCGCTGGATATTAGCCTGGGCGGCCACACTTGCAAAGCCATGGAAGGCCTGATAGCCGAAGGCCAGGAAACGATGTCGGAGCGGGCCACCGATGAAGTGATGGATGCCGCCCTGATTGCCGCTGCCCAACGCGTGGAGCACTACGAAATTTCGGGCTACGGCACGGCGGCTCACTATGCTGAGCGCCTGGGTCACAGTGAGGCGGCTGCCCTCCTGCGCCAGACCCTGGCCGAGGAGCAGAACACCGATACCAAATTGAATACGCTGGCCAAGAGCTATATCAACGCAAAGGCGCTGTAAAACTGCCATAGGGGGCCTTATAACTCGGCCAAGTCCCTGCTTCTGACGGCAACTGCGTGGCCGGAGTGGATAGTCTACCTCCGGCCACGCAGCTTGCGGACTATCTCAGGGAATAGTAGAATAGCACTAAAGCAGCTCTACGTAGTAATCCGAAGGATGTACTCACGTAAAATCAGTATTTGTTTCTGCCCGAACAGCTTATCAAATACTTGTTGCACCCTAAAATAACATCATTACGCCTCTGAGCATGAATACTGGCCAGGGGCATAACCGCCTGGCGCATTCATCATTTCACCCCACTCACTTTCTTTCTTATGTACAATTACCGCATTCTTTTGCCCGTTCTGGGTGCCATAGCACTTAGCGCCTGCAACCCACAAAGCAATGACTCAGGTAGTGGCAATGGCTCCAGCTCTACTAATGGCTACGAATCTGGGGAAAACGGAGGCAACGAGGCTGGCAACAACTCCGGCACGGGCGCACCTTCCACCGGAGGCTCTGAAGATATGACGAGCGGCTCCGACTCAATGGGTGGCACGGGCACTGGTGCCGGCGGAACCGGCAGTGGAACTGGCACGGGTACCGGCTCTAATGGTAGTACTAGTGGTGGTACCGGCGGAACTGGTACTGGCACAGGCGGAACCGGCTCGGGCACGGGTGGTACGAGCGGAACCGGCTCGGGCACCAATGGCTCCAACCGCTAGCTTTTACGCTGGTACTGGGTCCCTCTTGCTGAGCTATCCGCGCACTTGAAACGGCGGCTACCTGGGTCCACCTTGCTGGTGCCGGGGAGCCGCCGTTTCGCCCTGTCGCTGGCCTAAACCCGCGCGGCCACTTTCCGGCCGCTAACGACTATCACATTACACGCCCATGGCCGTTTCCCCATTACCTTCTACCCCCAAGGCTACCCGCGCTAACACCTCTGCCCTGTTTGAGGTGCGGCCCGATATCTGGGGGCTCCGCAACGTGTTTGCCAATCTGTATTTCCTGCGCACCTCGGCTTCTTCGCGGCAGTGGGTGCTGCTGGATGCTGGCCTGCCGGGTTCAGCCAAGGAGGTGCAGAAGGCAGCAGAACAGCTGTTCGGCGCCGATAACCCACCCCAAGCCATTATCCTCACCCACGGCCACTTCGACCACGTTGGCGCGTTGGCGCACGTGCTGGCTCTCTGGCCACGGGTGCTGGTATATGCGCATGCATTGGAATTGCCCTACCTGACGGGAGCCTCCGCCTACCCCCCACCCGACCCCACGGTGGGTGGCGGAGCCATGGCCACCTTATCTTTCCTTTACCCCAAACAACCCATCAACCCGGGGGCCCGAGTGCAGACCCTGCCCGCCGATGGCTCAGTGCCCGCCTTGCCTGCCTGGCGCTGGGTAGCCACTCCGGGCCACACCCCCGGCCACGTATCCTTGTTTCGGGAGCAGGATAGCACCTTGCTGGCCGGCGACGCCTTCGTAACGGTGCTGGCCGAATCGGGACTGGCAACTTTAACCCAACGCCAAGAGGTACACGGCCCTCCCGCCTACTTCACGCCCGACTGGCAGGCCGCCCGACGGTCGGTGGCCCGGCTTGCTGCTTTGCAGCCGGAGCTGGCCGCCACCGGGCACGGCATTCCGATGCAGGGCCCCCTGTTGCAGCAGCAGCTAAACCGCTTAGTGCTGGATTTTACCGCGCTGGCCGTGCCCGCCCAGGGGCGCTACGTGCCCGAGCCCGCCGTGGCCGATGCTACTGGAGTAGTGTACGTGCCGCCCGCCCGGCGCCTGGTACCAGGCTGGGCCATTGGGGCCGGGTTGGTGCTGGTTGGGGCTCTGTTGTGGCAGCGCGCTACCCGCACTGTCGGCCCTCTTGCAACTTAGGTAATTGTCCCCTGAGCTATCAGGCAGGGCACTACCCAATTCTGATTACACACCGGGCAACTTTCTGCTGGAATTCAGCCCAGTATTCACCTTATACTTCTGCTCATGAAAACTTCCCGCTTCTCTACCTGGGCGGTAGCTGCTGTGCTGCTACTGGCTCTCACCCTCAGCTCCTGCGGACAAAACCGTGATACGGACTCTGGTAACGGCACTGGTTCCGGTGGCACCACTGAGATGTCGACCGATGATATGTCGGCTAGTGGTGATACTACGGATAGTATGATGGCCGCTGACACCACCAGTAATCTGGATTAGAACCGTTATGGCATAGGGCGCTAAAGGGCCGGAAGCTGTGGTTTCCGGCCTTTTTGCTTGGCAATCGGTACCGCTACACGGGCGGGTTTGCGGGCAAACCCTTAGCTTGGCACCCGTAAACGGCCGCAACCACCCTGGCACGCTTCCCCCTCCATGACTCAGGATTTTTCGCTCACGCCTTCCACCCAGCTTACCCTCGATACTCTGCGCCAGCTGGTGCGCTCCAAAGCTCATGTTGTTCTCAGTGAGGAGGCCCGCCAGCGCATAGCCGCGTGCTACCAGTACTTGCAGCAGCGGCTGGAGCGCACCCCGGAAGCGGCCATCTACGGCATCAACACCGGGTTTGGGGCACTCTGCGACAAGGCTATTCCGGCCAGCCAGCGGCAGCAGCTCCAACAAAACCTGATGATGTCGCACGCCTGTGGTACGGGGGAGGAAGTGCCCGCCGAGTTGGTGCGCTTGATGCTGCTTCTGAAAGCCCAAAGCCTGAGCTACGGCCACAGCGGCGTGCAAGTGGGTACCGTGCAGCGCCTCCTGGACTTTTACAACCGGGGCATGCTGCCAGTAGTGTACCAGCAGGGCTCCTTGGGTGCCAGTGGCGACCTGGCTCCGCTGGCGCACCTGTGCCTACCGCTGCTGGGCCTGGGCGAGGTACATTACGAGGGCTACCGCTTGGCCGCCGCCGACGCCATGAGCCTGTTCAGCTGGCAGCCGCTTACCCTGGAAGCCAAGGAAGGCCTGGCCCTGCTGAACGGCACCCAGTTTATGCTGGCCTACGCCGTGCATGGGCTCCTGCGGGCCCAACGGCTCCTGCGCGCCGCCGACTGCATCGGGGCGCTGTCGTTGGAGGCATTTGATGGGCGCAGTGAGCCGTTTGATGAGCGCCTGCACCGCATCAGGCCCCACGCCGGGCAGGTAGCAGTAGCGCGCCGCATTCGGGAGCTGCTGGCGGGCAGTGAGCTGCAAAGTCAGCCCAAAACCGCCGTGCAGGACCCCTATTCCTTCCGCTGCATGCCCCAGGTGCACGGCGCCTCCCACGATGCCCTGGCTTACGTGCAGCAGGTAGTGGAAACCGAGTGTAATGCCGTCACCGACAACCCCAACATCTTCCCCGACGACGACGCCATCCTGAGCGGAGGCAACTTTCACGGGCAGCCGCTGGCTTTGGCTTTAGACATGCTGGCCATTGCCACGGCCGAACTGGGCAGCATTTCCCAGCAGCGCACCACCCAGCTCATTAGCGGGCAGCGGGGCCTGCCGCCCTTCCTGGTAGCCGAGCCGGGCCTGAACTCGGGCCTGATGATTCCGCAGTACACGGCCGCAGGCATTGTCAGCCAGAACAAGCAGCTCTGCACGCCCGCCTCGGTGGACAGTGTAGTGAGCAGCAACGGCCAGGAAGACCACGTGAGCATGGGGGCCAACGCCGCCACCAAGGCCCTGCGCGTGGTGCAGAACGTGGAGCAGCTGCTGGGCATCGAGCTGCTGAATGCGGCCCAGGCCCTGGAATTCCGCCGCCCCGCCCGCACCTCCGCGCCGCTGGAGCAACTGGTGGCCGCCTTCCGCGAGAAAGTCGCCTTCGTGAGCCAGGACCGGGTGCTGTATCCCGATTTGCATGCCGCCGTCACCTTCGTGCGGGAGTATGAGTGGGAGCACTAAACCGCTAGCCTCTACCGGCCTTTCGTTACTTTAGCTCCGCCCGGGTACGCAACCGGGCAGGTGCTGCGTTATGGGGAATGTGAACCGACTATTACTGCTCGTATTGTTGCTGCTGGGCCTGCATCCGGAAATCTGGGCGCAGTGCACCCCTACTCCCAACTCGGGGGCCGATTTTAGAGCCTATGATGCTGCCACCGGACTGGAATTGCCATTTTACCTATGTGTAGGGCGCCCAGTACGGCTGCGCGACGTCAGCGGTAAAGGCCTGAATCCGGCGCAAATTTACTACCGCCAAGCTAGCACCATCGTTTGCACCGGCTTTGTTGATACCGTTACCACCTTCACGCCTACAGTTCCCGGAGTGCTGGTTGTTACCCAAAACACCCAGGGGGCCCAGGGTGGTACGCAAGGCATTATAGCATCTAAAACCTACGAAGTAAAAAGCACCCCAGCACCTACCTTCACCCTAACTACCTGCACGCCCGGCGTCGTGCAGGTAACCGTTACGGATACTAATTACGACCAGTATCTGGTACAAGTGGGCAACGCCGCGCCGGTGTCAGCCGCCCGCAATGCCACCGTCACGTTTCCGGCTCCCGGACCTTACACGGTGCGCGTAGAGGGGCGCTACAACCAGACCGGCATCTGTACTGGCACTGCCACTCAATCCTTCACGCCTGTTCCGGCCCCGCAGCGGCCACTTCTGCGCAGCCTCACGGTACAGGGTAACGCCGCAGAATTTCAGTTTGACGCGTTGCAGCCCGAGTACCAGTATAGCCTACAGGTGGCCGATGCCGCTGTCCCGGGCGGCTACCGCACCGTAGCTCCCATTGCCGGCACCTTCCGCAGCTTCACGCTAACTACTGCTACTCTACCCGGCTGCTACCGGCTGCTGCTTCAGGATAAATGCCAGCCGGCCGTGGTCAGCCTGGCTTCCCCCGACATCTGCTCTCTGACCTTAACCGGCACTTCCCCGAACGGTCGAAACCTGCTCACCTGGAGCCCCAACGAGCCCGGCAGCTATACCCTCACCCGCATCACCGGCACCACTACCACCACGCTGCCCGTGCCGGCCGGAACCACGCAGTACTTGGATACGGCCGTAACCTGCGGCACCACCTACCGCTACCGCCTCACCCGCACCGCCGGCGCTACCACCTCTATTTCCGAGGAAATCAGTGTAACCACCACCGCCGGCGCGGCCCCGGTGGCCCCGCTGCTCACGGCCACCTTCAACCTGCGCAACCAGGTGGAGCTGACGGCCGTGGTGCCGCGCAGCCCCGGCGGCGGGCAGCTCACGTACCTGCGCAACGGCCAGGAACTGCGCGCTACCACGGCCCGCTTCGTGCGCGACTCCCTGGTAACGCCCAACCTGACCGAGCCGCTATGCTACGCCGCCCGATTCCAGGATGCTTGCGGCAACCGCTCGGCCGACAGCGCGCCCGTGTGCCCCGTGCTGCTGGAAGCCCGCGCCGATAACGACGAAGGCACCAGAATCCGGTTGACTTGGACGGCTTTTCGTGGGCCGGCCGCTTCCGCGCCGGTTAGCTACCGCGTCATCACCCTTTCGCCCACGAATACCGAGCTGAGCCGCGTGCCGGTCAGCGGCCTTACCTACCTCGACTTGCAGCCGCCCCAGGACCAGCAGGCGGTGCGCTACCGCGTGGAAGCCACGGGTGGCGGGCTGCCTGCATCGTCCCCCAGCTACTCCAACGTAGTCTCGGTAGCCCGGCTGGTGAAGGTGTTCGTACCCACGGCCTTCACGCCCAATGGCGACGGCCTGAACGATGTACTGGAGTTGAAAGGCCGCTTTCTGGATAACTTTCGCTTCACTGTGCTTGACCGCAACGGGCAGCAGGTATTCCAGGCTACCACCCGCACCCAAACCTGGGACGGACGCATCGGCAGCGCGCCGCCGGTGCCGGGGGCTTACGCCTGGCGCTTCGAGGCCACCGACCAGGCTGGCAAGCGCCTGGTGCAGCACGGCACCGTGACCATCATCAAATAAGCTACGGAAAGCCGGCCGGCGGCGGTAAAGCCATAGTGGCAGCTTGCCGCTTGTGGCCTGAAGCTTGTAGCTTGCGGCTTCTTTACCACCCTAACTACCGCGTTCCGATGTTTGATATCATGGGCATGATGGGCAAAATGAAAGAGCTTCAGGAGAAAATGAAGCAGGCCCAGGACCAACTCCAGTACATTACCACCACCGCCGAATCGGGCGGCGGGCTGGTGCGCGCCACGGCCAATGGGCAGCGCCGCCTGCTCAAGCTGGAAATCGACGAGAGCCTGCTGCAACCCCAGGACCGGGACATGCTGGCCGACCTGGTAGTGGCCGCCGTGAACAAGGTGATGGAAGAAGCCGGCGACAAAGCCAAGGAAGAAATCAAGAGCAAAACCTCCGGCCTCATCCCCAACATCCCCGGCCTCGACCTCGGCGGCTTTGGCCTCTAGTACGCCCGCTGCCGCGCCCTGCGCCGATGTAGCCGTGGTTATCCTGAACTGGAACGGCCGGGCGTTTCTGCGGCAATTTCTGCCCTCGGTGCTGGCCTTTTCCGATGGCGCTACTGTATTCCTGGCCGATAACGCCTCCACCGACGATTCGGTGGCCGCAGTAGAGCAGGAGTTTCCGGCGGTGCGGATAATCCGTAACGCCGGAAACCTGGGCTTTTGCGAGGGTTATAACCAGGCGCTGGCACAGGTGGGGGCCGAGTTCCGGTACTACGTGCTGCTCAACTCCGACGTGGAAGTTACCGCTGGCTGGCTCCGGCCGCAACGGGAGCTGCTGGAAGGCAATCCGCGCATTGCCGCCTGTCAGCCCAAAATCCGGCAGTATAGCACCGTAGCCACCGGGCGGCGGCAGTTTGAGTACGCCGGGGCCGCCGGTGGCTACCTCGACCAGCTGGGCTACCCATTCTGTCGGGGCCGCCTCTTCGACACCCTGGAAACCGACCACGGCCAGTACGACGACCCGCGCCCCATTGCCTGGGCTACCGGTGCGTGTATGCTGGTGCGGACCGAAGCCTGGCACGCGCTGGGCGGGCTGGAACCAGTGTTTTTTGCCCACATGGAGGAAATTGACCTGTGCTGGCGGCTGCAGAACGCCGGCTGGCAGGTGTGGTACCACGGCGGTTGCACGGTGTTTCACGTGGGCGGCGGTACGCTGCATAAATCCAACCCCCGCAAAACCTACCTCAACTTCCACAACGGCCTCGCCTTGGTGTACAAAAACACGCATTCGGCTGAGCTGGCGTGGGTGCTGCCTACTCGCCTACTCCTCGACTGGGTGGCAGCCGTCCGGCTGTTTCTGCAAAACCACCGCGCCGACTACCGGGCCATCGTAAAGGCGCATGCCGATTTCTTTTTCCGGCGCTCCTACTGGCGGCAGCGGCGGCGGGAGCAGCCCACTAAACTCCGTAGCGCCGAGCGGGCGGGCGTGTACCAGGGCAGCTTGGTCTGGGCCTACTTCGGCCGAGGCCAGCGCAAATTCACTGATTTGCCGGCCAATAAGCTTACCTAACAGACTTGCTGAACACGTAAAAAAGCCTGCCCTTTTTCGGGGGCAGGCGGTAGTTGAGGAATCGGAGCGGCTTACAAATCCCAGACGGTGCGGCGCTGCTGGCGCAGGGCCCGGCGCATGTTCATCCAGAAGGCGAGGGCAAAGTAAAGAACAATGGGTGAGCCAAACGTAAAAAACGAGGCGTACACGAACGACAACCGCACGCTGCTGCTGCTGAAGCCCAGCCGGTTGCCCATGGCGTCGCACACGCCAAAACTTTGCTTTTCGATAAAGTCGGTTAGTCGTTTCATATCATCTGAATAACAGTTGCCAGCGAGGCTAACCAAGTTCAACTTACGATAATTAGTGGCCGTTGTCAAGCACTTACGCACGGAAGCCGCTCCAAGATACGTCGGTTCGGAAGGTTTTTCCGTTTGTTGTCTGAATTTAGCGCCACGCCTTGCCTATTGCCCATGCAGAATTCCACTTCCCGTTTTTTTTCCGGTACTATTCTACTTGGAGCCGTAGCGGGCCTCGTTGGTTGCTCACCTCTGTCTAAGGTGCTCAAGCAGGCGCAGGCCGGGCAGGAGCTGACGGTGGAGCCCACCGTGCTGGAAAGCAACGGCGAAAACGTGCTGTTTGAGGTAACGGCCAAAGTGCCTGCCAGCCACCTGCGCAAGGGCGCCGCTTACAACTTGGGCCTGGTATACCGCTACCAGAATGGCCTGCGCGAGGACACCGTGGGCCGCCTCACGTTTGTATCCGGTGAGTTTCTCTACGATGAGCAGCAGAAAGACAAGTTGGTTATCCGCAAGCAGTTCGCCTTTCCGTATGGCCCCCAGAAAAGTCCCGGCCAGCTGCTGGCCCTGACCGATGCCCGCGAAACCAAACCCAACGGCAAGCGGCTCAAGGGCCCGGAAATTCCGCTGGCCCGGGGCATTGTAACCACCAGCCGCCTGGTGGTGCGCCAGGATACGGCCATTACCCTGCTGCCCGAAACCGCCGACAACAATATGAGCGGCACCCGGGTATTGCCCTTCTTCTTTGACGCCGGCAAGGCCGAGGTGCGCAACTACTTGGGTACCAACGTGGCCGCGCTGGAAGATTTCATCGAGGCCAACCAGCACACCGAGAAGGTGATGATTGTGGCCGGCCACTCGCCCGACTCCCTGGACCGCCACGACCCGCGCCTGGCCGACAAGCGCGTGCAGGCCCTGCTGAAGTACTACAAAACGCGCGTCGATACGGACTCCTACCTCAACAAAGTCAGCAATATCGACTTCGAAACCGAGGCCTACCACCGCCGCTGGGACCTGTTCCTGAACAAGGTGCAGCAGTCGGCCCTGAAGCCGGCCCAGATTGACTCGGTGGTGCTGCTCATCAATGATGCGCCCGGTACCTATGCCCAGAAAGAGCAGAGCCTGCGCCGCCTGAGCTTCTACGATTACCTCGACCAGTACATTTACCCCGTCATGCGCTTCGGCACGGTGGCCGTGCGCTACTCCGCCCCCAAGCGCTACGACTCCGAGATTTACCTGCTGTCCAAGAAGATTGTGGAGAAGCAGACCGAGGCCGACGCCCTCACGCCCGAGGAGCTGCGCTACTCGGCCAACCTCACGCCCCTGCTGGCCGAGAAGCAGCGCATCTATGAAACGGCCGTGGCCACCACCGGCCTCTGGCAGGCCTACCACAACCTGGCCGTGGTGCTGCTGCTGCGCTCCGAGAAAGAAGTGAACCCCAAAGTGCAGAAAGCCTACCTGCGCCGGGCCGCCGTCAACTTCACGCTGGCCGCCCACCGCAACCCCACCGCCGAGCTGTTCTACCGCGTGGGCAGCGCCTACCACCGCGCCGGCGACAAGCTGGAAGCCCTCCAGAACTATGATTACGCCATCAAGCTGGGCGGCTCCCGCGCCATCCTCAGCAAGATATTCGCCGATAAAGCTGCCCTGGAAGTGGAAGCCGGCCAGCTGGATGATGCCCTGCGCAGCCTGAGCTACAGCTCCAAAACCTACCAGAACATCATGAACCGCGCCCTCATCTACGTGCTGAAGGGCAACTACACCGGCGCGGCCGATATTTATGCCCAGGCCATTGCCCTGCGCCCCCAGGACCCGCTGGTGTACTACTGCCTGGCCATTGTGGCCGCCCGCCAGCAGAATGAGCCCGCCATGGCCATGCACCTGCGCCGCGCCGTGAGCCTGGACCGCACCTTCGCCAACCGCGCCGTGGAGGACCTGGAGTTCCGCGAATACGCCAAAGGCAAGCAGTTTATGGAGTCACTGCGGTAGAAGGAGAAATTGCGAAGTGGTGAAATTGTGAGTTTGATGTTTTGCAGGCGCAGATTATAAAAATGGCGCTACCAGAATATCAAACTCACAATTTCACCACTTCACAATTTCACCGTTTGCCCGTCCCGGCTAGTCGTTGTAGCTTTACGGGCCGGACCTGCGCCGGCTTTTTGTTTCTGAGTTGACTTTTTGACTTTCCTTTTCGATTATGCGGACCATCCAATTCCGGGAAGCCCTGCGTGAAGCCATGTCTGAAGAAATGCGCCGCGACCCGCGCGTGTTTCTGATGGGCGAAGAAGTAGCCGAGTATAACGGCGCCTACAAAGTGAGCCAGGGCATGCTCGACGAATTCGGCCCGGAGCGCGTGATTGACACGCCCATTGCCGAGCTGGGCTTTGCCGGCATCGGCGTGGGCGCGGCCATCAACGGCCTGCTGCCCATCATTGAGTTCATGACCTTCAACTTCTCGTTGGTGGCCATTGACCAGGTGATTAACTCGGCCGCCAAAATCTACTCCATGTCGGGCGGGCAGTACAGCTGCCCCATCGTGTTCCGGGGGCCTACCGGCAACGCCGGCATGCTGTCGTCGCAGCACTCCCAGAACTTCGAGAACTGGTACGCCAACACCCCCGGCCTGAAAGTAGTAGTGCCTTCCACGCCCTATGACGCCAAAGGCCTGCTGAAATCCGCCATCCGCGACGCCGACCCGGTGATTTTCATGGAGTCGGAGCTGATGTACGGTGACAAGGGCGAGGTACCCGAGGAGGAATACCTCATCCCGATTGGCAAGGCTAACGTGGTGCGCCCCGGCGAGTCGGTAACCATCGTGAGCTTCGGCAAAATGATGAAAGTGGCCCTGGCCGCCGCCGATGAACTGGCCAAAGAAGGCATCAATGCCGAGGTAATCGACCTGCGTTCCGTGCGTCCTATCGACTACGACACGCTCATCGAATCGGTGAAGAAAACCAACCGCATGGTGGTAGTGGAAGAAGCCTGGCCCCTGGCCAGCATCAGCTCGGAGCTGGCCTACATGGTGCAGCGCCGCGCCTTCGATTTCCTGGATGCCCCCGTGCTGCGCATCACTTGCCAGGACGTGCCCCTGCCCTACGCCCCTACCCTCATTGAGGCTTCCCTGCCCAACATAGAGCGCACGGTAAAAGCGGTAAAAGAAGTGCTGTACGTTTCGAAGTAATCAACTTCCTAACCACGCAAAAGAGGTGCCCCTTGCAAAATGGGCACCTCTTTTCGTTTCAGTGCTAGGCTAGGGTCAGCTATGTTGCTTTTCCCTGGAGCAGGTTACTCACTTTCAATTTAGTACCACACGCTGATTTCGTCGAGCGGCTTACGGTGGATATCGGGAACGAGGGTATCGGAAACGGGGTAGCCGATAGGAATCAGCAGAAACGGCCGCTCATTTTTGGGCCGGTTCAGCAGCCGAGCCAGGAAGTTCATGGGGCTGGGTTTGTGAGTCAGGGCCACCAACCCGGCCTGGTGGGCCGCAGCCAGCAGAAACCCTACCGCCAGCCCCACCGATTCACTCACGTAGTAGTTGTTGTGCTGACTACCATCGGGCCGAAATTCGTACACGCGGCGAAACACGACCAGTAGCCAGGGCGCGGTTTCCAAGAACTCCTTATGCGTATCGGTGCCCAAGGGGGCCAAGTCCTCCAGCCACTCCGCCGACATCCGGTGAGCATACGATTCTATTTCCTCCTGCTCGGCCGCAACCCGAATCTGCTTTTTCAAAGACAAATTCTGCACCGCGCAGAACATCCAGGGCTGTTTGTTGGCCCCGCTAGGAGCCGTGCCAGCCGCTTTGATCAGGCTTTCGATAATAGAGCGGGGTACCGGGCGGCTGGAAAATTCTCGTACTGAACGCCGCTCGTTTAATTGCTCATACAGCTGAAGACTGCGGCGTTCTACTTCCTCTTCGGGCACGAGGGGCGGGCAATAGGGACGAAAGGGGTAGCTGAAGCGTAGAGGCATGGGGCGGGCGGAAAAACCCAAGATAGATTTTACGTACCTTTTGCCAACGCTCTTTCCTTACTCCCATCCTAGTATGAACCACCGGTTGCATCTTCGTCTTGAGCAGCTTGAATTAGCTACCACCCATTTATTAGACAGCGTAACGGCCCTGGGGCCCAAGGCAAACCAATCACCGGGGCCAGGGCAATGGTCGGCGGCGCAGGTAGTCCAGCACCTTATTGTGGCCGAAACGGGCATTGGGCAATACATGGAAAAAAAATTGCTGCAGTCGGATTCCTTGGCGAAGGCCGGCCTCGGCTCCTTTCTGAAGTCGCGGCTGCTGCGGGTGTTGCTGCGGTTGCCATTTACCCGGTTTAAAGCTCCCGGATATTTAGCCAAAGCCACGCCCACTGAACTGCCCCCTTTACCCGAAATGCAGGCTGAGTGGGCGGCAGTGCGCCGGCGGCTGGAGCGGCTGCTCAACGAGTTTCCGGGTAACCTGCTCAACCGTGCCATCTTCAAGCACCCGCGCTCCGGTATACTCACCATCTATCAAACCCTGGATTTTATGCTCGACCACATTCTGCACCATCAGAAGCAAGTGGAGCGCATCACCCGGGCCGTGAAGTAAGCTGTTTCATAAATAAAAAAAGTCCCTCGCACCATACGGCGCGAGGGACTTTTTTCGGGGCGGCAGCTTGCCTGACTTACTACCGGGGTTCCCGCACAATATCCTGGTAGGAGGCGTGCCGGGGCAAGGCACGCATAAGGGCCGTAATTTCGGCGGGTGGCACGGTGAGCTTGCGGGCCCGCAAATCCAGCCAGGCGCCTTCCACGGCCACCGTAGCCGCCGGGCGACCATCGGGCTTGTAGAGTGTGTGCACAATATTCCAGCGGGAGCCGTCCTCACTCAGTCCCGACAGCTCACCCGTTACGCGCAACTGCTCATTGATGTGCAGCTCCTTCAGGAACCGGGTGTCTTCGCGGAAAAGAATGGGCCCCAGGCCGGCTTTGGCAAAGAAGGGTAGCGTGAAGCCGTGCTCGGAGAGGTACTCAATACGGTGCTGGGCCGCATAGTCGGTGTAGGCGGAGTGGCGCATGTGGCCGTTGGGGTCCATATCAGCCCAGCGTACGGTATAGGTTCGTTCGAATGCAGACATACAAAAGCAGCGTAAGGAGAGGTAACCGCCAGCGGCGGCCCCAGGTTTGAGCGGGGTTAGGGAAGCGTGAGGCGTACTAAGTATTGCTGCTGGTCGTCCTCTTCCAGAAACTCTACTGCGTAGCCCGCCGCTTCGGCATAATCCTGCAGCAAAGCCGGGTCGGCAAAAATCCAGTGGAAAGCAGCACCGGTTTGGTTGGCGTAGTGCATGGTGTATTCTACCTCGCCGTAATAGGGGCCGTTCAGGTCAAATACCAGGGCCCCTTCCTCGTCCTCGTACAGGTAGCTGATGTCGGAGGAGGTAGCTAGGATCTGGCCGCCGGGGGCCAGCAGGGTTTTGGCGTGCTCCAGAAACCGCTCGAGGCCCGCCAGCGTGCCCGTGAGGCCGATACCGTTCATGAGCATGAGCAGCGTATCAAACTTTTCGCCTTGCGTGAGGGCCGCGTCAAAAATATCGTGGCAGGCAACCTCGCGTACGCCCCGCTCCTGCATTACTTCTACCGAGCCCGGCGAAATATCCACGGCTTTCACACTAAAGCCGCGCTGCTGCAGCTCCAGGGCGTGGCAGCCAGCTCCGGCACCCAGGTCTAGCACGCGGCCCCGGCACTCTTCCAGGGCGGTGCGCTCCATTTCGGGCATTTCCCACAGGGAGCGAAAAAAGTAGGCGGCGGGCAGTACCTCCTCGTCGGCTACGGAGCTGTGCACGGCCAGCGTGGCGCTTAGGTGGCCGTGCTGGTACGCTAACAAAGCCTGCCCCAGAGCATCGGGAGCGGCAGAAACAGATGTTGACATAGGGCAAAGATACAGCCGGCGCCGTAGCCATAGCTCCGGTGCAACATCTGGGCCGCGGCTCAGGTTAAAGAGCAGCTTCTGCTTCTTCGCCTATGAAACCTGCAACCCGGCTCGTAAAGGGCAACTTACCCACCAAAATCTGTCAGACCTGTGGCCGGCCCTTTGAGTATCGCAAAAAGTGGCGCAACAGCTGGGAGGAGGTAAAATACTGCGGCGAGAAGTGCCAGCGCAACAAGGCCAAAGGCGCGGCGGCTGAGTAGCGGTGCATCCTTCAGGCCAGGTTTTGCGTTCTGCCAAGCATTCTTTCTACCGTCTACCTCCTGCCCTCATGGCCAGTAACCTTGATTATCTCGACCCCGCATTGCTACCCCTGGAAGAAATGGTGCAGGCCTATCTGAAAGCGGAAAAACAAATGGCTCAGGCCGAAATTACGGCTACTACCATTGCGCATGCCCCGGCTGCTCCAACGCAGCCCTTTGAGCAACGCCCCCCCACCGGCAGCTACGCCCAGGAGGAGGACGAGGCACAGCAGAACGTTGAAAACCTGCGCAACGACCTGGCCCGGCTCCGTCAGCAAATTATAGAGCAACTCCCCGTCCGCGACGAATGGGTGAAAGTAAACCTGGGCTATGGCCCCAGCCGTGTTGGCGCTTTCCGGGTCGAAAATGCCTCAGATGCTGCCCCCGGTGGCTATGAGCTACGCGTGGTATTCTAACCTGCGCTTCACCCTCTGTAATAGCCTCAATTCCCCTTGGTAAGCAGGGCGGGTTGAGGCTATTTTGTGTACACCCGGATACGTTTGGCGCTGTGGTTGATGCAAGTACTTAGAGTGAACCGAAAGCCTGGGCTAACCGCCGGGGGCAGCCCTGACTACGGCAGATAGGCTGTTGCTGCGCAGTGATTGGCACGCACTCGTATGCGGGTAACACAACGACCCGGTTGAAAATCTGGCTGTTGACTTTATTAGGACAACTAGCTTACAACGCCTGTCCAAACTTGCCAGCATACGTACAGGCACTTTAGCCAGGCTGCGGGAGCTGCGCTGAGAATCAGGAGTAGTAAAATAGGTTGCTTATCCGTGGGCATTGGCACGGCCGATGTAGCACAACCCAGCGGCTGGTGCTTTCTGCCGTTGCTCCTTTACCAAGGAAAAGCGAGGTTGACCGGATAGCCTGTTTACATCCAGAAAGAAACCGGCTCGTTGAGTGTAGGCAGGTACAGCATATGCTTTTAGCACACTCGCGTAGCGGGCTGTCGGCACCGTATAGCTTTTTACAACTGTAACTTGACTTGCTGCAACCAAACCCCAGCTTGTTAGCAGCACGGTAACACTCCGCATAATCACCATACTAGCATAACCTGTTGCTTGCCAAGCATAAAAAAAGGCGCGGTAGTACCGCGCCCCTTTTCCACAACCAAAACACCTAAAAAACTATTCTTTCGTTTATCAGGCTTTTAAGGCATATTACCTTAGTTTTGGTATACACATTTAGCGTTTCTGTATACAGATTCTTTCATCCCTCCTATGGGTCATTGAATTGGATGCGAAATGTTGAAACACCTACATACAGCGTATTAGCAAAGCCCTATAATGCCTCGTCCTACCAATGAAAAACCCACTCTGACAGCATTCTGTAGAGGGAGCAAGCCTATTAAGCCTGTTTATATACGATATAGCTATCGTGGCATTAGGCATCAGGGAATAGCAGTTCCTGATACTGCTGTTGACCCTCAACATTTAAGCAAGGATAACTTTGTCAAAACCGGTAAACCCGGATACCTAGAAGCAAACAGAGCAATTGAAGAGGTACTAGATTGCATTCTACAGGCTCATGATACCCTTGTCGACAAAAAAGTCCCTTTTACGGCGGTTGCCTTGTCAGCCTTAGTATCTGAACTGCTGAATAAGATTAAAGAAACTAAGATTGCAAACGCAGCTGAGGAAGCAAGGAAAGCTCACAACGCAAGATTTAATAGCAGTCTGGACAGTGCAAAGAAGATTGTAGAGATAGGAAGTATACCAGAAGATGAATTAGCTATTGAGAAGCTGGAACGTGAATTAGCCAAGAAGAAAAGAGAGCTAGCAGCTATCAAGAAGAAGCATAGCGTTGACTATGGTGACAAGCTCACTGATTGGCTGCATAACTACATGAAGCGTAATGGTGTAGGCACAACTTTATCAGCCTCGACTATTCGTACACAGACCAGTTTTATCAATACAGTAGCTCAGTTTGATGCTGATGCTAGGATTGGTGATGTTGATGATCAGTGGCTGATCAAGTTCCAACAATGGTTGAACACTACTCCTTCTAGAACCCCCATCTATAAGCAGGTAGCAAACCCTATGACTGAGAAGAGAGAGAATGGTGAATTGATACGGTATCAGATTGGTAGAGTACGGTCTAATGACACTGTAGAGAATTATGTCTCTAAGATCAAGACAATGCTCAATTATTATGATGCATATTCCGATCTGCTACCCGAAGGCATAACGGTAAACCCTAAGTATAAGCGCTACAAATTCTCTCTTCAGAAGAAGAATGATCAGGTGTTTCCTCTGTCTGAAGCTGAGATTCTGGAAGTAATGCAGATGGAAGGGTTCTCTAAAGCAAAAGAACGGGCTAGATTAATGTTGTTATTCCTCTGCGCTACATCATTTCGCTTCTCTGATGGGTCTACCATTACGAGTGATGATATAGAGGACGGTTATATCAATAAATACACACAAAAGGGTAAAAAGCAGGGCGTACAGGTTTATGTTCCTTTGAATCCTGTATCAGAGTATGTGTTGAACCGTTGTAATTTCGACATACCTTCCATAGCTATGGAAGATGATGATACGAACAAGTATATAGCTGAAATATGTAAGGAATTATCGTCGATGCATAAGAAGGTAACGATTATTACACCTGTAGGTGGTGAAGAAATCAAGGAAACCCGGTGGAAATATGAATGTATCACTACTCATTGTGGAAGAAGGTCACATATTAACATTTTGCTAGACTACAGAACACCTCTACCTGTAGTTATGAGTATTACAGGACACACTAACTTGAAGACATTACAGAGTTACGTGGATAAACGCAAAAAGAAAGTGGTAGAACATACGCTTAATATCTTCAACTTACCTATCTACAACAAGTCATATTGAAGTAAACGTTACAAAGTGAAAGCTCCAAGATAGTTGCAAAAAGCCCCTCTTATCGTGTTAAGAGGGGCTTTTGATTCTCATATGCACCGCTGTATTGAAATACCAAGAGCATTACTTTGGACTTGCACCATATCGGTTTGCTCCTTCGTCGCTAGGCGCAAATGCCATCCACATGAAGTAAAACGGAATTAGTTGATACACTCCGCTATTTCCACGGTCATGGCACCTCTTAGTTGCTTGAGCTAGATTCATCCACCAAACCGGGGCTAAAACAGCAAAGGCTATTACTATACATATTACTATATCATTCGAATCTTGTGAGAGTCTATATATGACGAATGCAGACAAGCAAGCAGAGATTACCATAGTAAGTAGTATGGTGAGCCAGTATTCGGTGCGACGTATTCTACCCTTCAATGAGAAAGGGGCTGCAAACAATTTCTTCTTGCTATCCTCTTCGTCGTCCTCATCCTCTTCGCCGTCTTTCACGCCCTTTAATGATTTCTCGAAACCATTGGGCATATCCGACTTATCAAGTATATAAATCTCGTCATCATTCGTGAATAGACATTTAGTGCTGAAAAAAGAGGCATTCAGGTTAATTAATACTTCTACGGATTCTACATCTTTCTTATGTTCAGATAGATCGACTTCAACCTCATTACGTTCTCCATCAGTCAACTCAATTATAACTTGAGTCTTATTCTGTGTGAGTTCATTAAGATTTATTTCAACATCTACATCGCCATAAGCGAATAGATACTTACACTCCTCTGCTCTTACCTCTTTACTCATAAGTTCCCAATCTCCCCCCAGTGCAGGAAGATTTTCTACAGACATACGCGCTACAATCAGCGCGTGTGGAATATCCGTTTTGTGACGAAGACTTTTTACTTTAATCATACATTATATTAACTTTCAAAAAAACAACATGATTTTATCATCTACCCACCTTCACCTAGAGCTCAGCAACTCGTTAGACGATGAATAATAATCCACCGCATTAATATCAGCGCTCATGAGATTAAGTTGTCTCCCTTCAACTGAAGCGTTGCTAAATCTAAATCGAATGTATTTGACTGGATTATCAGGATGAGTATCGCTAACTGCTCGTTTCAGCTGGTCTAATTTTTCAGCTGATTCTGCTGTTAGCTCACGAACACCCGGTATACCAAGTACACACTGTGTACAGTGGCTTAGCGCTGTTCCAGACAGAAGCCCACCTTCACCAGTACCAGCAAGGTCTTCGCCATCCATCCCGAGGTATTTAGGATTCTTTTCAAAGTATTCAGCGATATTCCCTTCCCAACCTAATTTTATTTTGCTTTTTACCTCACCGTTGTAATCATAATTTATCTCCGTCTTTATTTTACCATTCCCGTAATATTCTTGCTCTTTTTCTTTATCACCATCATAAGAATAATATATCCATTCACCTATTGGCGTTCCTTCATTATACTCGCTCTTGAGTTCAACTCTTCCATTTCTGTGATAGTCATACACGACCCCATTTAATTTATTGTTTACCAATGAGAACCGTCTTTTGACAGTTGGTCCATTGCCATAATACTGGGTGAGGTGTTGAGTTGGCAAATCATCTTCGTCCGAAGCTTCAAACTGTTCTGTGGCTGTCGTGTCAGCACTTTCTGAGTACGCTTCGAGATCAGCATCTCGCTCTCCACCATCTTCATTGTTGCTTTGTTGGGAAGTCTCAGATAATTCTTTGACAGATGACTCAACATTGTCACACCCGAAGAGGACCACAAGGGATACTACGGCACTTAAAACCCTGTTTTTCATCAATATGGAGCTAATTATTAGCTATTGAATGTATTGCAAATCAACCCTGCGGCTTCTGTGCTCCTTCAGGACGATTTGCACCATCCGGATCATTCTTCGTGATATAATTCATCCAGAGGTAGGGTGATTTGCCCATAAACTCTTCATAGAGCCACTGGCGCAAGGAAACCCCTGCATACTCCTTCTCGCTTGTACATATAGCATCAAAGCGGCGATTTTATGAATTGCGATGATATAACACGAGTAGATTCTAGCATCTGATATGATGATATGCCTAGTCATATTATTGTTATAATAAGTTTCGCAGCAAGTATAGAGGAACATCGGCACAACTTCTACTTAGCACCATACTATTTTTACACTCGTTACTGTTAATGGCACTATGCCATAGACTCCCATTATGGATGATCAGCTAGTCGTACCTACTCATTCATCTATCATTTTGAAGTATCAGATCCAGAGCACTGCGTTACCATCGATATTGATTGCTTTTTCCATACTACTAGGTAGTTGTTCACACAATAGTCCTCTCCCACAACGTGAAGCCGTGTTGAGGGCACTTGCTGAAAAGCGCTACGAAGCAGCTAGTAACAAGCTGGATACCCTGATTGCTCACCAGCCGGACAGTATACAACACTACATACTCAGGGGATACGCTCAGGACGAGTTGCAGAACTATGCAGCGGGAATTGCCGATTTCACCGCTGCTATCCAGATAGATTCATCATCAGCTATAGCTTACAACAACCGGGGGTATGCATATTACCTGTCTAACCAGTTCAAGCTAGCTGAACAGGATTATACCTGCGCGATCCAACTAACCCCTAGCTTCTCCCCTGCTTTCGGTAACCGAGCTCTGTTGTATGTGGCTACAAGCAAATACCAGCAAGCTATTCAGGATGTTGATTGTGCGCTAGCACTTGGCGACACAACAAACTCAACATATTATAACTTAAAGGGTTACTCAGAATTGCAACTTGGCTATCCGAGTCTTGCTATACGCACTTTATCATGTGCATTACGGCTCGATTCTGCATACCGTGATGCTGCGACCCACCAGCGAGATGCCCGAAAGGCTTTGACTGATTCCATCAACAACCAGAGAGTAAACAGGTAGAAACCGTTCAATCACTCAATAACCAGTATTTAACCAATACATCCATAAGGTGCACACGCCCAGCAAGCAACCCCAAACTGCCCTTGACGAGCTATCGAAACTGCGGCGTTACCAACGCAAAGGGCAGTTCTGCTTCATTGCTGGTGTAAGTCTGGTATTGCTCGACCAGCTGGTCAGCAGCGAAATATCTACTTTCAGTGGCGTAGGGATCTTGTTCGCCTCACTAGGCAGCGTCGGCTACGTCCTTGTTCGTAAAGACATCGCCAATGAACAACAGCTAATGCAGGAAACAGAATTGCGAAAGCGTATGCGATTAGACGAATAGCAGAACTCCTGATCATCATCTAATTGCATACGCTTATTGCCACTACTTACTATTCTTCAGCTTACTACCTTGATTTCAGGATGCAGCCCTAAGCTCTGAAAGGTATCAAGCATCACCCTCTTAACGGCTGCAACGTCAGCTCGCCTGATAATACAGCAATCGTGCACGGTCACGACACAGTTGATGCCCCTATCGAGCAAAGCAGGTAACAAGCAGTCGAACATGATTGCAGATTCCAGCCTCTGTGCTAGTAGACAGTTATTAGCGTATTGTTTGTGCACTCCTTGTCTATTGACTGTGAAGGACCAGTACAACGACTTGATTTCCTTGAACGAACTGTAGACGGAAGGGAAAATATCCATAAACAGCCGGAAGAAGTTTTTCTTGAGTTTACTGTGTTCGGTGTAAGATACCCTGTTTAAACCGTTGACCGCCTTTGAGTAGTCGGAAAAAAACACACCATATACCAGTCCTTTAGTTACCTCCCTCGCATCATTGTCTGCTACTCCGTAGCTACACCCGTACCTATTCTCATATTGCTTGCTCAATTCTTCGTAGATCAATCCGTTACCACACAATTTACGAAACCAGATATAGTCTGCATTTGCTTCGTACCTACGGCATATAGCAACTGCAGCTGCGCATTCGGGAACGAAGGTATCGACAAGCACGGCGCTGAGTACAGACAAGAAAAACGGTTGGCTGTTTACGATATCAAGTTCGGCTACCGGCATGGTAGGATCGTCTATAAACCGTAAGCAACGACGTAACACTTTGGGCATATTAGTAACAACGCTATGTACGCGCTTACCAAACGCATCGACTCCGCACCCTTTAAGAGGGTTAGTATTCCAATAGTGAAAATACATTTCGGCTGTATTTGGATTGCTGGTGCTACTGAAGCAATTATCAACATAGTTTAGTGCTTCCCTATCGGGCTGCAACACTAGCTCAGCAGTCATATCAATCACATGTTGCCGACCTATGCCTATTGCATCATCAACGCATTTTGACAAGTTGGTCCTAGCAATGCGCTTAATCTTCTTATGCAATACTGCGCTTTTCTTGAATATCACTGTTAGCAAAGGTTTTGATTCATCCATCAACCTAGGATGAATAGCATATGACTTGCAGATATGCAGATGCTTGGAATAGTATGGATTAACTACGATATACTGCTCTTCTATCAATACATTGATGATCTTATTGTAGTTACTACCCAGAACATTTTGAATAATATCAGAATGAATGTATACGTAATTATCTTTCCTTTCTTCCAAGGCAAGATATGGCTCACATAGAATATGAAACAACAAGTAGTATGCACTGGAACCTATTTTAAAATCATGATATCTAGAATCAATCGAAAGTTCATTTACTGATAATAGATTGGGATATAGTAGAGTTATTGGGTTAATAGTTGTCTTACGTGGCACTTCATAGGATTATTTTTTTAAGGTTTAATTCTTTAATCTTATCATTGACCAATGTATCAATTACAGTTGATTGTGGCACATTCATAATATTATTACCGAGCGCACCGCACAGGATCATCAATGCTTGCTTGGTTTCAGGTCGGATGTTGACCTGAGTCCAATGATAGTTGTACTTTGTCTTCATGTTTCATCTCATATTTCTTATTATATCATAGGGTATATTAATAGTTTTAGTTCTTGTTAAACTATTTTCCATATTACTTCACATCTCACTCATTGGTAGTTATTTACGCTAGTATACACAGAACACCTGCACTCCTTATGGGTGCACCAATGATAAATCATTGTAAAATTACTTTCTTGAATAGGTGCAAAAAAGGACACATATGGTATACCATAGGTACTGACAGGAATAACACATTATATTATGTGTCCTTTTTTCCTCAGTTAATAATTTGGCTTTACGAAATACAATGCCAGTTACCGCAGAGGCTGCCCGTAAGGAAGCAGCCTTCATACGGGTATCAACAAGGACATATTCAGGTTGACTTACCTATACAATCTTAGTACTTACTCTAACTCAAAAACTAGTATCCGTAAAGCGTTGGGATCGGCTGAAAACGCACCACAAAGTATTTCTGGCTACAACTGACTGCCACTTTGTATTTTTCTACATCCTCCTGCGCTTCGCAATGCCCTTTAATTGAAGAGTTAAAAATATTCCAGATATACAGCGCAATCCTTTTAGGATCTTGTTGCAGATTGGATATTTCCGAACTCATCCCAATGAGTTCCACTGCTTGCGCTTGATCGGAATGATATAACTTGTCACGCTCTTCCATTGATCTATTGTGCAACACTGCGTCAGGTAATAGAGCAGCAGTGAACATGACCTTCTGAGCTTTGGGATTGAGCAACTTGCGTTTTGCTTCAAGCAGCTTGACATATTCGTCATTCAACCGTTTCAGGTCACACGCAGGCTTGTAAATGTGTTGGGGGTTTTGGCTGCGAGTTACTCCTGAGAACAAAAGGGCAGCAGATAGAAAATAATATTTGATCATAAAGTGGAAACGATGATTACACTTACAATCGTGGGTCTCTGCAAATCATTATCTACCTACACCAATCCATTCTTGTGATGAACCGATCTGCTAAGTCTTCAATCTCGGCTCGTTTGGCAAGCTTGTGACGCCACTCTACCGGAATACCCGACCTTTGCTGCTCAGCTAACAAAGCCAGAGGTCCAGCAACAGCCGCTGTTGTGTCCGTGTCGAAGCCTAAGTTTACCGCAGCTAGTACCGTATCGGCATAGCTATTGTGATTTAATACACACCATAAGGCTGCTGTTAGGGTATGCAGAACATATCCTGATGAATCAATAGCATCTTCCTCAAGCTGCTGTAGTTGACCACTCAGCACTTGCGTGAAATGCGGTACCTCCCGGCGCAAGTCTTGGGTTAGATCCTCGGTACCGTGTTCACACAGGTAAGCATAGGCTTCTTGTTTGCTCCTCCCGTGCAGTAGTTGATCAGCGAATTGCAGGTACAGGTAACACGCAAGTGCGGAACGCGAATGACGGTGGGTAACGCTGGAAAGCTCCTGCACAAGTTCTTGACGCTGCATTGAATCGGCTTGCTGATATAAAGGATGCAGCAGCAGTGGCAGGATGCGCATCAACGCGCCGTTTCCGTTATCAAATTCTTTAACTCCACCCGCTTCATAAGGATCACATCCCATTTCGATGCGTTCCAAAGCCATTTGGGTAGCAATGCCGATGTCAAACACCTGATTGACTGCCCAATAACCGTAGCGATACCAGTTGCAAAATCGGTTTCCAAGATCCTGAAGGTCTAGCTTACTCGGACCCGCCGCAATCATCGACTCGACGGTACATGCCACCAGCGCGAAATCGTCCGACCATGTTCCCGCAGGTTGCCGGAACGTCCCGTACCCGCGCATTCCCCGTACCGGATCGGCTCGTCGTTCATCTCGGTCCTCAAATTCAACTGGTACGCCTAACGCATCTGCAGCAGCAACAGCAAGAAATAAGTCTTTCGAGAGAGCTACAATCCGGTCTTTGATCATGCAAGAAGATTTGGTGAACAATTTCGGTTTCGGTTTAACCTGCTCAGGAAGCATATGATATCACGAAAAATGAACGGAAAGGAATGTTCCGTTCGTGATATATAGAGTAAACGAGCCGCACAATGGAATGCAAAATAACGCACTATTTCGATGGAAATGAATATGTTACCCGCAAGCAGATTACTCAACGTTATACTTTGCCTTCCTCCTGCTTACACCGCAGATTAGCAAAGGCACAGATTTCAAAAATTGTTGAAGGAACACGTTTTTACTTTTTACTAACGGACGTTCAGCACTTACTAGAAAAAACAGAATACAATCATGAGCAATAGTCAACCACCTTATCCCTACCCTGTCCTTCAACATTTAAAGTTTTACGAGCAATTTGACACTACGCTTCGTGACGATGCTACCCAATCAGCTGTGAATGCAGGTGATAATAAGCCCACTAGCACTATCAATTATGAAGCATTATTCTACCATTTGCATGACGTGTACCAGTTTAGAAGCGCAGATACACCGGGAGGAATCGGCTTTGAGCAACACGGCGCGAAGATTTCGCTGATCTGTGGCGGGGTTCCTCCAGTCAACACCCTGCTTGCAATTTTTGCTATGATTCAAACCAAGCTTACGGCGCTGGAACTGGAGGGCATTGCTAATGTCGTCTTCAACGCATCAACGAAAGACGAAGTCACATACTATAATGTATCATCCATCTTACAACCAAACGAAAACCTTATTCCTGCGATCCTCAGCCATGTGCAGCTGATTCACAGCAACGTGTTAACTAATACACCAAATGATCATTAATAGCAGTATGCAGACCAATTTATCTAATAGTGAGTGGCACAATCCTAATCTTGTTACCACTAGTTGATTTCATTGATAGCCAATAGTAATACGGAAGAGTGTATAGACAATGACAGCTATAAGTCGACATGAGTGGCACTAATAGAGTATTGTTCCCATCATCAGTATCCTTCTTCCAGTATAAAATCTTAAAACCGAACCGAAACCGTTTAGCGCTTATTCGTTTCGGTTTTTTATAAGTTATTTTATTGTATTCATCTTATTCACAACCCCGCAAATCATTAAAAACCAATACGCTACACCCATCACTCATTCCTATAACACAACCTATTTGTACTTATTCACAAGCATCAAGCTTTATTATACAACCAATAATACCTATTCATCAAGTTCTATCCACTAGCCACCACAACAAAAAAAACGGTGTCAAATATTTTGTTCACAAACAAATACACCTTACCTTTGCATTATAATTTTCTCATACTTTTTTTAACCAAGGAGAACACAGACCTACATACTACGTTTCCATCTAATCACGCTTATCATTAATCACCGTTGGCATTAGATCTGTGTGGCTTTCTACCATGAAACCACACAATGAACGCTCACGCTTCTCTTAGTAATTATTTTATCCGCCTTCCGCAAGCAACCATGAGCTTGTTGGAAACGCGCTTGTTTACTGCAGCGCTCCGTTGCTTGCATCGTTCTACCGAGACTCTGGACCAGACGTTCCACGTCAAGGTCGCATCGCTAGTTACGCCTTCTGGTAGCGCTTACACCGCGTTGCGGGTTGCCTGCCATGAGTTGAAAAACCGCTTGTGGGATGGCGAACACTTGTTCCTAGAACTGGCTATGGTTTGTGGAACAGGTGAAATAGACGTGCGTTTCAATCCAGCTTTAGCAGAGCACTTGCTCGGGTTGAATGCAAACTTTACTTGCTTAAACTTTAAAGATCTAAAGTTTTCAAGCCCTTACACGTACCGCCTGCTTTGGCTTTTACGCAGCTATTATAACCCCAACGCAGCGAAACACCAGAAGTTTGTAGCTCCCATAGAAGCAATTCACCGCTGGTTTTTTTCTGACCAGCGGAAGTATACAGACTATGCCCGGCTGAAGCGTTGTGTGATTGATCATGCTGTGGCAGAGTTATGCGCAGCAGGGCTCCATTGCACTGCCACAACTCGCAAACGAGGCAATAAGGCAACGCATATTGTCTTTACGATTCCGGCTGTGCAACTGGAAAAGCCTCGGATGAAACGTGCATCGGTTCCAGCGACACTTACGCAGGACCACTCGCCAGATGTTATAGTGAACGAGAATATCACGTCGATGGAAACCGACGAGCTTGCACTAGGTGCTGGTCCAACTAATCTACCTAAAATACCGCTTCAGCCCACATCCCACTGCACTCCACAGACGGTTAGCACTACACTGAACCGCGAGCAGCTCAACAAAACATGGTCTGAATTAGCCTCTTTTCAACTCACTAGTCAGCAAGCGACATACGTTGTGATGGCAGTGAAGGACAATCTTATTGCTTATAAGAAGCTGCGCGCCTGTATGGCACAGATTAAACATAAGTGGGAGCACGAAGGAAACATTCACAACTTAGGTGCATTCACCCTTGCGTGTCTTAAAAAGAGCCTTGGCATTTACCAAGTTAAATCCAAAGGCTCTGCTGGAAAAGTAGCTGAGCATCGAACCCATCAGCTTCATTCCTTAACGAACCTACTCACTCATAACTACAACATGCCATCCTAGTTGGCATACTCACTCATTTATTATTACACCTTTTAACACAATAAACGATGAATACTCCTGTAGAACCAATGATTTTGACTGCTAACACCTACTACATGAAAGGGTTTGGCGGAAGTGCTGGTCGATCTAACGAACGAAAAGTTATTAAGGAAGTAGCTGATTACTTCACCGAAATCGGCTTAACCGTTACTGTGGATGAAGGCGGCTGTACTGGCACAAACGGCATCGTAGAAGCGATCTGTACGTATAGCCAGAGTTGCAAAAACGTGTACAAAACACTCACGGTTTACAACAAAGGCAAGCGTAGCAACATCACGGCACTACGAAAGTTGTCTAATCAAGCTGCTGTGCGTCGCGCAAAAATCGATGGCTTATTAGCTGCGTAGTGGCTACACATACTCATAATCGTGCTTACTGAAATCATTTGCTGATATGCTCAACAGTCTCATTGAACACATAACGAATGTTCATATTGAGCTACCCCGAAAGTAGCTTGTGTTGCACTAGCTCACCGAGCGAAGTACAAACACCCAAAGTTGTCACCAACTCTCGACCGATTAAAGTTTTGATGCTGAGATTAATTAATAGGTTTCAGATTTATCAAAAGTGAAACCTTATTGCACAAACCCCTAATTAACAGCAATTTACAAATAAAGCAAAGTTGTCTTTATCCTTTTGGTTTCACTTATGATTATATTTAATTGTTAATGAAACACATTGATCATATGGCAGTGAGAGATCTAAAGACGGAAACAGCCCCCCTTGCTTGGAGTGATTTCGAATCACTCATGAGCAAGCTTACATACACGGCTCAAGTCGGAGGCGAAACTTCATTGTACCGGATGTTACTATTTGCAGCGGTAACTACTTATGGTGGCCTGCGAGCTGGAGATGTTCTAAAACTTAAGTGGGTTGATATATTAGATAAAAAGTGTATTACAATCAAAGAGGGCAAAACTGGAAAAGTGCGAGAAATTGCCTTGAACACTAATCTTCTTTGCATTATTCAACTCTCCTATCAACTCGCTATACCCAGTAGCAACGATCACTACATAATCCCTAGCGCCTCTTCTTATGGCCGAAATCCATTGTCACTTCAGTACATGAATCGTTGGCTTAAATCCATCTTTAAACGCTTTGGTATAACTACTCAGAATGGCTCGACTCATACTTTCCGTAAAACATTTGGACGCAGAGTATTCGAAATAAACAATCGTAGCGAAGAAGCATTGATTACACTATCTCAAGTATTTAATCACTCTTCTATTGCAATTACCCGTGCTTATATTGGATTAAAGAAAGAAAAGATAGCAGATGTGTATATGTCACTCTAAAGCTGTTAAGGTGAATTACTATTATCCAAACCTCTGCTGTTATTCTATATTAATGCGTAATCACCCGTTAATATTCGTATCCCTATGACTAACAATAGCGAATTTATCTTAGCAATGATATACGATAGTATCTTAAGTGAATGTTCTATGTAAAGTACTACTTAGTAGGTGTAAAATTTAATCCTTTTAGAAGAAACAGAATCTTTTGGTACCTTGTTGATGTATATAGGTCCTCTTTTTGGTGCTACCTTTGCACTCCCATTCTCAATACACTGACTTATCACTATGACGACTGTAAAAAAGCAAGGTGTGCGGAAGGCCATCCCTATTGCATGGCAGCCGACTGAAGTGGAGACAAAGTCATTCAATTCTGATGCTGTTATAGATGCCTACCTTAAAGGTAGAGAAGACGGATTTGCGCATGAAGTAAGCGAAATGGAGCGTCTCGCAGTGCAGATTCTGAAGGATAATGCTACCAAGGCGGCATTTTCAACCAATGCTGTACTAGCATTCCTTAAAGAGAACAAGCTTGCTGCTGTGGACGCTTATCTCAAAGTTTCTTCATGGGACGAGCTGAGTGTAATGGTACTTGTTAAGCACACAAGCTTCCTGAAACCATCATTTAAGCAGGTCTATAATCTAGTAAGTGAGCTTGAAACTGCTAGTGAGCAAGAAAACCTTGCTTTGTACTTTACTTTTGCTCCTTATTCAAAAGATTTTAACATCTCTTGCCTGAATGCCGATGGTTACGCCCTGCGGTTAAAACAACAGGAAAAACAAACTGGTGTAACTGCAGAGTAGGCTTGCTTAGATGTCAACAAAAGCTCACGCTCAGCATAATAAGGAAGCCTGCGAGTTCCTGCTGGCCAATACTAAATTTCATGATTGGGTTGTAACTACAGCGTTTTACTCAGCAATGCATTATGTGCAGAGTAGAATATTCCCTTACAGCGATGGTACTAATACTTTCCAAGACATAGATACTTACGTTGACCACGTAAATGCTGAAAACCGAAAAGCGAAGCGCAATTCGATCAGTAAGCATATAGCCGTCATAAGACTAGTACGAAGTCAATTGCCATCTATACAAGCTGAGTATCGCAAGCTATTTGACACATGCATGACTGCTCGCTACTCCATGTATAAGTTGCAGAAGGCATACGCTATAGATGCTCAACAGGAGTTGCTCATTATCGAGCGGCATTGTTATCCACCTGTTGCACCAAAATCTAAGAAATAGAAAAGGCCCCTTATCTGAGGGGCCTTTTCTATTTCTTACGGGGCTTTTTAGACTCCTTCGGTTCCTCGCAGTCTGGTCTGTCGCTTTTAGGCTCTTCGGAGATGGCGGAACATTGAGCAAGCCTGGGCAATATCACAATCAGCTTTTACGGCTTAGGCAGCTGTTCAGCATCGAAGTCGGTAGCCTGTGGGCCACACTTGTACTCAAAAAATCTCTAAATACCTTAAGCAACAGATCTTAGATAGCTTTGCTAGTCGGGTTTGGTGCCATTGATGTATTCGACTTCCGAACTTCAACCTTATTAGCTTGCTTCACCCCTATTCCTCCAATTCAAACATTAAAGGATATGCTTTTCTGACGTCTTCGTTTATTTTTCCTTGTATGCCATAGTGATATATGTATAAGCCGTATGGCGTGATATCCAGATGATTGCCCCAAACGGAAATTGTACCTGAGCTACTAAGGAGATGGTAGAGCTGCTTAGTATCATCATATATAGCTCCAAAAAAGGGTTTCTTAAACTTTGCCATATCATTAAATAACGATACACCGAACATATTCATTTGATTGAGGCATAAGCTAAGGTTAATGAAGTCATCCCAGCCATAAAACTCATTCAAGTGGGCTGCGAACAGGTTTGCTAATACTTTCGACTTCTCAACTTGAAGAAAGGTATCGTTGAACACCATGATTTGTTCCATCACCTTTGCACGATATTTTGCGTCACTAGTAAACTCTTGCTGAAACTTGTAGAACTTATCCTTAGGTAATTTCCCAGAGTGAAATTCCTTCATGAAGGTCAGTATCTTTTTAGCGAAGAATATTTCCTTCACCTTCAAGCCAGATTTGACTACACCTACCACCGTCTTGACAATAGGTATTTCCTTTAAAATTCCGTCGCTGACAAAAGCATCTAAGCCGATTTCAGCATAGTCCAGAGTATTGTCAAAATTGTTGGTCACCAGTGCTATCCCAACTTGCTTGCTGGTATCTTGATGCTCTGCGTATGATTCCTCTGTTTCTTTGTTTACCACGGATTTCAGTAATGAGGGAAAGTTCTTATCAAGAATAAGCTTTCAACATGGCTCAAGTCTAAATGAAGCTCATGTTTCTGATACTAACTCTTAGTGTCGGCTTCCTATCGAACCAACTTATTAGGAATGACAATACCCCTGTAGGCTACCTGTTGGAATCTTTTTGAGATGTGTACTCCGGGGTAGGCCGCCATCCGTTGCATGTGTTATTTTGATTAATATTAGCATTATATCTATACACGGTTTACGCAGGCCCTCTTGACTAGAAGCATCCATATCAATAATTGGTGGGCTGTTAATCTACGAATGGTCATTGAGGATTAGAGCTTCTTCCAATTGCCCAGCCTCCACTTGAATAGATTACAACCTTGGTGGATGAAGTGCCGACATATGTAAGCGACTAACCGCATGCCTTTTATCTTCCTATGCCTTTATCAACAACTGTCACCACGATTACTTGTCTTATCTTGGATTTGCCTTTCAACTACCCTCGCCTAAAACATTACTCAACAGCTTGACAATGAAATCATTTTTCAATACAAAATTAGGCAAATTATATCTTGGTGAATCTGAAAGCCTATTACGTGGTAGCGTTGGTAAGTCACTGAAGGGCAAAGTGAATCTCATTATGACTTCACCTCCATTTCCACTTAACCAAAAGAAAAGCTATGGAAATAAGGTGGGAGAGTTATATAAAGATTGGTTCGTAAGCTTAGCCCCTGTTTTCGCTGACCTCTTAGCCCCTGATGGATCGATTGTCATTGAAATAGGAAATGCTTGGGAATCTGAACGTCCAGTACAGTCACTCCTCCCCCTTCGGTGTTTACTTGACTTTGCGGAGCATCCAGATGCTGGTTTGCGCCTTTGTCAAGAGTCTGTATGCTATAACCCTGCTCGATTACCTTCCCCTGCACAGTGGGTAACTATAAATAGGGTTCGGATGACAGATTCTTATACCCATGTTTGGTGGCTAGCCAAGTCCGACTATCCCAAAGCCGATAACCGCCGAGCGCTGCGTCCTTACAGTGCTAGTATGGAGCGTTTGTTGAAACGTCAATCCTACAATGCTGGTAAACGCCCCTCAGAACATGTTCTGAGCGAAACTAGCTTTCTTACCGATCATGGTGGGTCTATTGCTCAAAATCTCTTTGAAATAGAGCCTATTCATCCCGGTGATGAGCCTCGCCTCCCTAATGCATTTCGCATTGCTAACACACGCTCATCCGATGCTTTTTCGCAGGCCTGTCGCCGTGAAGGGATTACACCTCATCCAGCTAGAATGCCTGAAGGTCTAGTTTCTTTCTATACTGAATTGCTGACTGAGCCAGGGGATTTGATACTAGATCCCTTCGCAGGCAGCTGTACCACTGGTGCGGTAGCTGAGCACTTAGGCCGCCGTTGGGTTGGTATCGAAATACAAGAGAGTTACGCAAACCAAGCCAAGCTTCGCTTTGAAGATGTTCTCAAGCCAAAAAAAGCGTCGACAATCAAATAATCCTAAATCTCTTTTACAACACTCTTATGAATACAGGTTTTACATCCATTCTCAACAAGCTAGCTAGTATAGATTTATTTGAACAAGATGCAGCAACACAGATGCCTAAAACGGGAACCTTCGTAGGCAACCCATTTTACATCGACTATGACAAGGCTCGGCTATTGGTTGCTGATGCGTGGAAGATGAAAGCTGGTGGCTTGCCACAGGGCTCTTTTTTATTAGCCTATTACACTAACTCGAATGATGCCGAGGTTCAAGAAGCTATTTTGCTACGCGTACTTGGGCCTACCTCGCTACCTACTGATTCAGATGTGGTATCCTCAATGGTAGAGTTTTACAAAGAGGGGCTATCATCTGAGGGACGTAAGGTAAATGTAGATGAGTTCACCCGGTATGAATTTTCATTTTCTGGAATTGAGTGTCGTGTACTTGGCACCTTTTACGCCGATCAGAAAGCAGAAACATGCTTTGGCGCCGATGTTGAGAACTTCATGAGCGCTCATCATTACAAGGTCATCAAGCCCAACGCCAAAGTGTTGGAGAAGATTGTCAATTTCCGAAAGGGAGAAATCACAGGCGCTGCCACTGATATTGAGCTAGGCACTGTTCGGTATAGCTCCACTCGGCGATTTCAAGAAGCTGCTGCGAATGTACCAGTCTATGTGACCCCAAAAGATTTCTTGGGTAAACGCACAGCAATGTTCGGTATGACGCGAACCGGTAAGTCTAATACCGTAAAAATAATTATTGAGGCAACTGAAAACATGAGCGGCCTAGCCATCAATAGAACTTTACCTAAACTGCGTCCGGAAGGGATGAAGATTACGGATGATGAGCTAATGGCACTTGAACCGTTTGAAGCCAGTAGACCTCGATATCGTGCAGGGCAAATAATATTTGACGTTAATGGGGAGTACGCTAACCCGAATATGCAGGATAAAGGCACTGCAATATTCGAAATATATTCCAATAAGACTCAGAGATATAGTGTAATTAACAAACCTGATTTCCGCGTTATGAAAGTCAACTTTTATAACGATGTAGATTCAGGGTTTGAACTCGTAAAAACATATTTATCAGATGAATCTGGTGACTATATCAAAAGCTTCTTAGCTGTCGATATGACCCGCCCTGATACTTACGATAAGGATAGATTTGGCTCACCAGCAACTCGATATGATCGAAGGAAAGCGGCATATCTATGTTGCCTTAAGAAGGCAGATTATCAGGAGCCAGATAACTTCAAAGTTTACTTTTCAGGTAATGCTGAGTTAGATGCTCTTGCTGGAGGTATTCATCCTGCGAAAGGCATTAAGTTGGACGATGCTATAAAGTGGTGGACAACTATTTGGGCTAACTATACTACACATCCCTTCTTCTCAAATTACTTAGCAGATGAAGGCCATGAATGGGCAGATGAAGGGCTGAAGGCAATGCTGGTCATGCTCACTCAAAAAAAGACACCAACATCTGCTATCGTAAGTGGATACCAGAAATTAAATGGTATTCGTAACCAACATACTGAACAGGATGGCAAGCCATTCGAAGAAGATATTGTCAGACACTTAAGGAGAGGGGGAATAGTAATAGCAGACTTGTCACAAGGTGATCCATCGTTACAGAGAATGTTTTCCGAGCGAATTTGCCGCAGAATATTTCAGGATGCAATGGCTCGCTTTATAGCTAACGAGCCTAACAACTTTATTCAATTTTACTTCGAGGAAGCTCATAACCTATTTCCTAAAAAAGACGACAAAGATCTAGCACAGATTTACAACCGTTTAGCAAAGGAAGGAGCGAAACTTAACCTTGGTATGACCTATGCTACTCAAGAAGTTTCGTCCATTAGCTCTAACATCCTAAAAAATACTCAAAACTGGTTTATAGCGCATCTTAACAACGAAGATGAGACGCGCGAACTCCGCAAATATTACGACTTCGGTGATTTCACGGAGGGCCTCGTTCGCTTTAGTTCAAGTAGCGACCAAGGCTTCGTAAGGATGAAAACTTACTCGAATCCATTTGTCGTACCTGTTCAGGTTAAGCTATTTGGCAAGAAGACAATAACTACTGCTACTTCGCCTGATGCAGTAGAGTCCACAGATTCAGTGTATCAAACGCCAGTTGCATAATGAGTTATTCAGCTGGTCGCCGCCCTATGGAGGGCGCTTCTAAAACATCTCACCGTCACGTTATCCAAGACGACAGTGTTAAGCAGTATTTGAGCGAGGTTTCCCCTCGCGTCAAACCAGGCGCCATTGATATGTCCCAGCACACACTCTTTGATTATCAAGAGTGTATAGATAATCCCATCAAAAGCTTCATGGCTTTCGACGGGGGTTATCAGGAGATAATTGTCGAGTCAGGCCATCCATCTGCTGCCCTATGTTTCTTCCAATTCGGCGCACTCTACTTTCGGCGTGACGACTTAGATACACTGAAAACAACGCCGTTTATTGACCCGGACGATATGGCTCGTCTTCGCCAGATGGAACGGTTAAAGTTGGTTTTGCCTCTACGTAACTATGTTTTAGCAGACGAGAGTAGTATAACACATTCTATTCGCCGGACTTTGCAGCGATTCTTTGCTGCGCCACGCGAAGGCGATGCAAAGTCAATGCTTGATACGCTTCGGTGGTTCATTTTTCGTCAATACCTACCGTCTGCACAACAGCATTCTACTTATATACTCTCACAATGCCCTCATTGCCAAGAGCGCACTGAATTATCATCAGCAAAACTACACCCGATTAACTTCTCGATGCCATGCACTAGCTGTGGTCAAGAGTTACTACTTATTGATGTATTACGCCTACACGAAGCTATTGACGACGAGCTTGGAGCAGGCCAAATAATGGGCTATGTCACAACTGCTGTGGAGCAGTTAGTATTAGTACATTTTATTCGCATCATCCTGACCAATAGTCCAGCCCTTCTCAAAGAAATATTTTTCTTCAAGGATGGACCATTGGGATTTTTTGGTCAAACAGCCAACATGCACAAGCCCATGTTGGACCTGATTACTTTTGTGCAGACATACCATCACTCATTGTTCTTAGTCGGTCTAGAGAAAAGTGGCGCTTTCGTTGAGCATGCCAAGGAGATTTCTCATTTACTAAAGCCTGGACAAGTATTGTTGCTAGACAATGACTATATCTATAAGTATATAACACCTGGTAAAGCAAACAATACTCACCCATATGCTTATACTTCTTATTACGGCCAAAAACTAATATTCAAGACACCAGAAGAAGCTCTTTATGTAGTGACTGTACCAGTACAGGCTTTAGCTGTCAAGCCAGTAGCTAGCTCTATCAAGGACTTGCAAATTCTCCTTACCAACGTAGCTAAACTACGTTGCGACATGTACGATAATGCGATAATGCCCATTGCACTGGCGAATAAACTGGTGTCACTCTCCAACCGCCCCAGCGCTGGCATTTTACAACGCTTTGCCCAAGGAAGGTCCGCCAACAAGTAACAGTTCAATACTAGCACTATCAATTTTACAGGTTGTATGCCTTTCAAGTTCAACACAATTACTGAAGAAGATATACTCAAATCACCGGGCGGCCTTAATATGCTTAGTGCCATTAAATATAATGGACCTCGCCATATGCTAGTTACAGGTCCTCCTGGTAGTGGCAAGACTACTGTAACGCTGATGCGCGCTACACGTCAGTTACTTAAGGAGAAATCTGTGAGACTGTTGACTTATCAACACTTGCTCCGGTACAGCCTCATCAGTATTGCTGACCCAATACTAAAGGATCATATCCATACTATTTACCGCTGGCTTTACGATTCTTTCGAAATTTATGCTGAAAGTCATGATAAGGCTGAAATGGTGGTTCGTATGGAGAAGTCAAAGCTGAGAGTCGATGAAATTCTCATAGATGAGGGCCAAGACTTGCCGAAAACAATATTTGAAGCACTACCTACAATTGCAGCTAGAATTGCTGTTGGCGCTGATAGCGGTCAAATGTTTTATGAGAAAGGAACACAGAGCGAAGTAATTGGCAAAGTTTTAGAATCTCACCTCGATTTAATGCCAATACCATTACAGTTTAATTACCGCAATTATTTTGAAACCTATGATTTTGCGCGGCAATTTATGCCACCTGACGCACGATCTACCGTACTTCTTGAGCACATGCCAAAAGGTAAAGGGGGGACTGATCAGCGGCCAATAATAATTCAAACAACCGATGACGATGCTACTCTTGAGCGCATCATTGATTTAATGCTAGACAATGAATTTGTAAATGTTGCTATCCTATTTTATTACCCTCACGAAGTCGATAGCTGGCACCGCCGTATTCGTGCACGGCTGGAAAAAGATCGACCAGACTTATATGTGAGCAGATTTCATAGCGATATGAGCATTTATCAGCGCGATAAAGAAGCAGAGAAAATGCAAAATTTTGTTATCACTACTTACAAATACATTAAAGGACTAGAATTTCAGGTAATTATAATGCCTAGCATGCAGTATGCTATGAATAAAGAAAATATAGAGACTCCTCAGCACTATTATGTTGCCTGTACTCGTGCAACACAGAAGCTATTTTTGCTTTACTCTACACAAGAAAAACCAAAATGGCTGATTGGTTTTCGACCGGAAACCTACATCCACCAAGTTTACAAACCTCTCTAGACCACTTCGGCTCAGGCCCTTTGAAACATGCCTAAATCCTCAACTTATCCCTTTTCAAAAGCCAACCCAGTACAAGCTGAAATTCACAACTTGTGCAAGGAGCGCGGTATTGATGTTCTCAATCATAAAGGGAAATCAAGAACAAATGCGGATTTAATAAAGGCAATTAGGCAGTATGAGCAGGATATTCTTGTCAAAGCAAACAATCCCGCTGACCTCTTTTTGCAAACAAATATAGTTGCAGATACAAGCCTCGAATTAAACCAGTCGAACAAAACTGAGGAACAATCAAGCCCTATATTTGTTTCTCACGATCCTGATGATAAATTAGATGATAGGCCCGTTTACTTTTCGTCTGGCGCAGAAATAGAACTTTCTGCTTCTGATACTGCCGGTAATTCAATAAAGGATGAATCAGAAGGAAAATCTAAATCAAGCAATAAATACTTTACAGAAAACAGTATAACAAACAAAGGTAAAAACTATAGCCACAGCAATCCTAAGTTAGAAATTAATTCTAAAGATCAAGATATATCTGATTCATTACTAGAAAGAGATTCGAATATCTTTTATCTTCAAATGCAATCCGTTAATCTAGGTACTTATTTGAGTCACGGTGTAATATATCCTTTTGAATTAGAGCTAGATCAAGAATATCAATCTGTTAGACCCAGAGATTTATTAACCCAGCATCGAAGCTATTTGCCACTACTTGGTGGCCGCTTAGCAAATTTCACTGAAAAGGATGTTCTAATTGAAATTTTGCTGCTGCCGAACGAAATCAGTAGGCTGAAGATAGTTGGTTCATTATATTGCTTTAGCGAGATAATACCAATATCGCGCATTAAACGGATACTATTCACTTCAGTTGAGGCTATTAGCGAATTTCGCGTTAATGCTGAACAATTTAAAAACTATTTCTTCCCAAAAAATTTAGTTGGTGTAGTAGACAATGATTTAAAGATCATCACAACCGCAGATACTACTGCTGCTGTATCTGAATCAGATCCTGTTCTTATTCATCAACTTCGGCAATTTGATCGTCAGTTAGGCATGTTTGGCTATCTCAAACATGCGCCCCTATTGCGTGCTAACACTGAGCAGTATATTCAAGATTTTCCAACTGAATTTCTAATTGGATTGCATGAAATTAACACTGCTGTTCATACAGAAGACGGCAATGCATGGGTGATGAACACTCTTCTTCGCAGGGGACCGCAAAAGGCTACTTCTGCTGGCCAAAAGTTGTTTACTGCTATCGTACAGGCTATCTACCAAGATGAAGAGGCCTCTTATGATTGGGGAATTAAGTTGTTACAAAGAATAGAATCACTTTGCCATCAACAGCCTGAACCACCGCGTGATCTTGCCCAACTACAAGTTGCTTTAGCTCAACTTAAGCATCTAGAGCAAGGTCAGACCAACTTTTCCAAGGCATTAACCGCCATAGCTAGTAGTGACGGAACCAAACGCGACATACCGCCACTACCATTTACAGCACTAGTTCTATTATGTAACAAACCAGGCAGAGCTCGTAGTTCTGAGGATAAACAGGCCGTTCTAATAAACCTTGCACAGTATACAAATCGAGGGCTATTCAACGCTCCAATGCTGCTTGAGCAGCTCTTGGCAGTATTAGGCCTGTACTATGGTTATGCTCAATTTACTCGTCAAGATCCAAACCTTAAAATTGAGCTGTCTGAACTAAATGACGCTGCAAAACCACTACATCGACTCCGCTTCGATATTGGCCTACCGTCTGATCGCGTAGTTATTGAATCTGTTTTTCGCTATTGTATTGAAGGACATTCAATCCATGATAGACTGACATACCTAGAAGTGGATGACTTACTTGTTTCAGATCAGTTGGTTCTTCCGCAACGTGCTTTCCATGCACCAAGCCTTAAAACGATACGCTATACGACTACTAATCAAAAAGTTGATCAAGCTTCAAAAGTCATCCGTGAGTATAATAGCAGCTCAACTCGTGATCTGGAGCAAAATTCCATTCCCACGCTGCCTCTTAAGGTACACGTACCTAGTGCGGTAGACTCAGCCATCCTTGAGAGCATTATTGTTAAAATGACACGTTGGTTTTCTCCTGCACATTTCGAGCAGCAGCTATTGTCTGCGTTTACCCCTGAAGAGCAAGAGGCTTTACGTTTAGTTATAGAATCAAGAAAAGCACGCTAGACGATAGATTTTTGAATAATGAAATTAACTGATTTCGTACCGCACTTTCAGGCTTGTGGTACACCCGCTGAATTAGATTTTGTTATAACCCACTATCGTCAAGAACTAACTAAGGCCCTGTTCGCCGTAGACGTAAAGACTCCAAACGGTTTACAGGAGGTTTTACAATGCTTCTATGCTTTCAAATTGTGCTCTGCATTTGAGGAATTAGAAAGTACCGAACGCTTTTCAAATCAGATTATTCAAACCCTCGTGCTGTTCGCTACAGCCTTTGAGCGTGCTGGTAGCTTTGCTTTAATAACTCCCATAAGAGCACTTCTTCCTACTAACTCGTCTATTAACTTACGATTCCGAGCTCAAGAGCTCATTCATGGACTGCTTGACATCCGCACAGGTTACGCAACCATTTTTCCACTGGTTATGGACTTGCTGCTACAAGCTCAATTTGAGGAAGATGAAGACTACACTTCATCTGTCGTTCAAGTAGCGTATAAGTTTTTAAAGGAAGGATGCATGCATTTGCGAATGCACAACTTCCTTGCTGAAGAAACTGCCTTTGCAGCACTTTTTGCAAATTCCAGTAATATCCATACCTACTCTTTTCTAGAGCATCCAGCTATTGAGTCATTAATTACTGGTAAGGTAGCTGGGAGCCTTATCATTGTTGCCGAACATCCTGATGAATTAACGCCTGTTTTGTATCCAACAGAAGCTATACAACGAATCTTTCGTCAGTACATCACGCTACCAGTCGATAATGACCCTCGTACTCGAGGAGGAGATTATCGTTTAGGTTATTCACACACGGATATACGAGAACGGATTTTGAATTACGGACGGGCCGATTTTCGAGAGCCTTGTCTTACAGTTAGGCCAGCTGCTCAACCAGCCGACCGCGTACTATTATATTGTTATTATAATCTACGTAAACACTTCTTCACCACGCGTTATGTGTTCGGGCAGGTTATTGATTCGCTGCCTAACCTGCTGACTAGTGAAGTGGCACGCCCTGTTTTCGTTGATCTAGGTTGTGGCCCAATGACTTCTGGGTTAGCTCTAGCTGACTTATATCAGGAAAGACATGGTCAGTTGTTAGCCGTAAACTATGTAGGCATCGACATCGCTCCAGCGATGCTTGATAAGGCTAAAGAGTTCGAGCGCAGTGGTTTATTTTCGCCAACTAGCCAGTTTGCATATTACAGTGCATGGGATGACGCATTAGCTCCTATCATTGATAATCTAGTCCAAGTCACCAACCCTATAATCTTTAATGCCTCATATCTTTTTGCTAGCGACTCGTTGAACGTCTCTGAGCTGGCTTTGTTTATCAATCAACTGCGCGGTCTGTGTCCAGAATCTAAAATGTATTTTGTTTTCCAGAACCCTAATCGTGCTGATCGAAATCTTAAGTATGTGCAGTGGAAAGATGAAGTTAGGTTTACTCGAAGCATTGTACAGTCAGCACGTAAGGTGCGCTATAAGAATAACCCGGCCAGTGTATATGAGCCTACCCCTGAGGAAGTAGCCTATGAACTTCTCGCTTTTCAACCCGACTGAGCCTATTGTATCATCTAAGCCAGTAGAGCTAATACCTGGTCTTCAGTATTTGCCTGACTACGTAGATACTCGACTCCAAAGTAGACTTCTTACTTGTATTGATGAATCCCCTTGGCAAGACGACTTAAAGCGTCGTGTACAACATTACGGCTACCGCTACGATTACAAGAGCAGGCGCATTGACAGGTCGCAGTTTCTCGGCGTTCTACCCTCGTGGTGTTTATACTATGCTCAGCAGTTTTTTGCTGCAGGATACTTCGCTGACGCACCTCCTGATCAAGTTATCGTCAATGAATATAAGCCAGGCCAAGGAATAGCTCCGCATGTTGATTGTACCCCTTGTTTTGATGATACTATTATTTCGATAAGCCTGGGGTCTGCTTGCGTGATGAACCTATCACGCATTGATGACCCAACTCTAGTATTTGATCAAATACTAATGCCTGGGAGTGCAATCATCTTACAAGGTGAAGCACGTTTTAAGTGGCGCCATGGGATCCGACCAGTGAAACATGACACCATCAACGGGCGACGTGTAACACGTCAACGTCGGGTTTCGCTAACCTTTCGCAAGGTGAGGCTAGGCTAAGAACGATAAAGCCTAGTTTTATCGTTGACACCGGGAGTAATTCAACGGTTCTTGGCCATTCTAGTAAATGCAGTCGTCTCAATAATAAATTAGATGCACGTCTAATTTATTATTGAGACGACTGCATTTACTCTTTAAATAAAATCTTTCACAACCAGTCAGTTACACGTAAGTTACATTTTTATACATTCATAGTTTCAAACTACTCTGAATGATTTTATACAATATATATATTTTAAATAGACCAGAAGCAAATGCAGAGGAATAACAGCACTGTGACAGATACAGATAATTCAGAATGGTATTACTATCATACAGATTCTATCCCAGAATCTGAGGATGAAATCTATTATTGTGAAGAAGGACGAACCACCGTCTTCCTGCCTTATGATGGAATCACAACAACATATAGCAATATATACTTGGACACGATTGGTGAAATACTAGAGCAACTATATCAGTTAAATAAGTTTGATCTATCGTTGATTATCAAGCCTGACCCTACTGATTTAAACACGTTCTGGAGTTTTCATCACTGGAACGCATGTGATATAAACGAAGTATATAGCATTAATGCTTATTGGTATAATAACTTATCTGTTATTGTAGAGTATAACTTATTTATGAACAAGGATAATTTTGAGACTTTAGCTCCATTCTTTACTATCGGAACTATACCTGGATGCTCAAATAGCTATGACGAGTTATTGACAAATGTTCGCGCAGTACAACTACAGCACAATCGCAACATGAAAATCGAGGGGCTCTTTGGTTCGTTTTAATTAGAGCTGAGCAAATAAATTTGCTCAGCTCATCTGTACAAGTACCATCCTTCCATTGTGTAGAATACCCATAAACAAGTTAGGGATCTACAATGCCGATTCATTAGCCTTATTTAAGAAGTCGTCGTAGTCAAGTCCAATTTTTGTAAGCTCGCGAGCCAAAAACATCTTTAGCCTTTCGCATTCTGATAAGATTAGGGATTTCTTCTTCGATAGAGTCGATAAGTCTCCTGCTATCCAGAGTTTCTCTAATTCTCCGGTGGATACTGGATGCTCCTTGAGAATCTCTGTTCTTAATAGAGTCAGTTGATTGTCTTCCAGCTCTTTCAAAGTCATTTCGCATTCCTGCTTCACTTGCTTCAGATTGTTGTTGAAGCCGTTCTGCATCTGACTTAAACGTGAGTTCAAGGTTGATCTCAATTTGTCGATACCGTTCAGGTAGTCCTGCTCTTTCTTGTTCAAGTCGCTCTGCTTCTTCTTGTTCTCTTCTCGCAGCGCTTTCAAAAGCTGATTGTTCGTTGTGAAGATCTTCTCTAATTCGAGCTTCTTCTCCTGCAATCTCTTCTTCTCGCTCTTCAAGTGTAGCGCTACCTGCTCCCAATTCTGCCAAGTCAGTTGTAACTCGTTCAATCTCTGCTTGGCACTCTGGTTGATAGCTTGCTTGTGTTGTGACAAGCTCTGCTCCTTTTCTAAGATATCTTTCCTCCAAATCGCTACGCTGCTCTGTAAGCTCTCTGTCTTGTTCTTCAAGTCTAGCTGCTTCTCGTGCAATTCGCTCTGCTTGTGGTCTAAGCTCCTCTGCAATTGCTGTTTCGTGTCTAGCCTGAACTGCTCGCACTTCTGCTCTAGCTCTTTCTGTGTTGAGCGTAACTCGCTGGATTTCTCCAACAAGTGATTGGTAAGCGGTTCGGTACTGCTCCGAGTCCACGCACTTTCCAATTGCTCGTAAAAGGTTTCCAATTTGCGACGCTCGGCAGTGGTAAGATTCGACTGACTTAAGAAGCTGTCTTTGGAACTCATCAAGAGGTGGTATTCCCTTTCCACCTCCCTCGGGAAGTTGTAGGTAGTCAGCTTGCTCTTGCTCATCGTTATAAAGCCACTTGGTGCGAAGGGTTCTGTAAAAGGTGCTTTGAATTTCAGTTGGGGAATCCTTAGGTACTGATACCTGCACGGTATCAATTCCTAGACGCCTAATCTTGATCAGCTTTTCTCGATCAACTTTGTGAGTTGCTACAATCTCAATCAAGAGAATAGGCTTACCAGAGGCATCAAAAAAGGCAACATCAGGCTGAATCAGTAGATGCCTGCCTTTATCTTCCCCTAGCTCAACATTTCGTCCCCACATTACCACCCCATCTTCATTCTCGAAGAAAGGAAGCTCGTTTTCAACTCGGTGAGCCGATACTACCCATGAATCCCTGATTTTCCTCGGCTTACCGTCTTGTTCTCTAACATACTTGTACAAAGCAGGTACTTTGATCTGCTTGATCATCTGTAGCACGTCTTTCGCTAACCCATGACGATAAGTCTCATCAGAAAACGTGCATTTGCCCTTGAGGGCGATATCCTTAGGGTCATGAGCAAAGTGTTGCGCATATACCTCTCCCTTCTTCGCTTGCATCTCACGCCCGCAACCCATGCAGTAGTAGCCTTTTCTGCCGCTTTCTACTTCGGAGATATGCTTGATGGCATTCCTTAAATCACGAGCATATACATTATTCTCGTGGGTATCATCTTTCATTGATAGCAATTCAGAGAGGTAGTACGATGCGGCTAAAATCTATCTTGCCAAACCAAAGCAGCCTCATGTCGGCTAAGGTCCATCAGTATAGGAGAGACAAAATTCCACCAAGATCAACTAAATCTTAAGCTAGACAAAGCGTACACCCTATCTTTAGAGCTAAAAGATTAATCCAGCAATACTTTCCTGCTAGCCAAGCAACATAAATAGTGCAATTCTATAACTGTATACCATAAACCATCTTTGAAGATCATCATTGAGATTCAGTAGCTTAGTCTGTATACAAGAATATGATATATTGTATACGATAACCATTCATTATTGTATACACCTACCCTATCCTGCTCACCCATCACAACCCGAAAACAGCCTCTATAGCTCAGAAAAGGCATAAAAAAAGGCGGTCCACAAGACCGCCCCTTTTCCACAACCAAAACACCTAAAAAACTATTCTTTCGGTTTTGCCTTTCACAACTATCAGGCCAACAATTCAGCCTCCAGCACGTTGGGCTACCGAAAGAAAGCCTCTATAGTGTCTACACAATATAGAGTCGGGTTGGGGGTAGTAAGGTTGCATGAGGCTGTAAAAAAAGATCTGGCGGAGGCGAGCCTGCAGTTGGCTGTAGCTCTGGCAAGCCAAGCAAAAGCCGTATTTTGCGCAGTTTTTTGGCCGGTAGGGCCTCAGTAGCTTTTCACTTAGCGTTGTTCCTCTGTTCTTATGGATGCTCCTAATCCAGAATTTATGCGCGAAGCAATTCGCCTTTCCATCGAAAAAATGCAGGCGGGTCACGGCGGACCATTTGGGGCTGTAGTAGTAAAGGACGGCCAAATCATTGCCCGGGGCTTTAACCAGGTCACCAGTACCAACGACCCCACCTGCCACGCCGAAGTCGATGCCATTCGGAAAGCCTGCTCTGAGCTAGGCACCTTTCAGTTGGATGGCTGCGACCTGTACACAAGCTGTGAGCCCTGCCCCATGTGCCTGGGGGCCATTTACTGGGCCCGGCCCCGGCGCGTATTCTACGGCAACACCAAACAGGATGCCGCCGCCATCGGCTTCGACGACCAATTCATCTACGAGGAACTGGATAAGCCCTTGGCCCAACGCCACGTCCCAATGATAGAATTACTCCGCGACGAAGCCTCAGCCGGCTTTCGGGCCTGGGAGCAGAAAGAAGGCCGCACCGACTACTAGGCTTTCCTGAAAAGGCCTGTTGCGCAGACTCCTGGTTTCTGAAATGCCCGCTCTGGTTTCGCAACAGGGCGGGCATCTGCTTTTGCAGCCTCAGTTGACAGGCCTACTAGAAAATCTGCTCCGGGAGCTACACTTTTTACCTCTACTTCATTGACTGCCCGAAAGTTTTCGCCTTTGCAATGGAGCCGTTTCATCCTGAACTCAGGAAGCTGCCGGAGCCGACTGGCAGGGGCCCTTGGTGCCATGCGGTTCCGTACCCGATTCTTCAGCGGCTGGCCGGGCAGCGGAAGGGGTGCCTGACTGAGGGCTCTAACCCACTTATTGCAGCAGCAGCTCTACTTCCAGCAGCAAGGCCGTGTTTTCCAGGATGTCGCGTAGCTGCGTGAGTTCAATCAGGGAGAATACCAGGGCCAGCCGGGGGGCGGGAGTGCGCAGGGCAATGCTGCGGGCATCGGGGTCCTGGGTGCTGAGGCAGTAGTGCTGCCAGGTTTCGTTCACGTAGCGGCGAAACTCCTGGAACTCATCGGCGGTGGCGGCCAGTGCTAGATTGCCAAAGCAAACGTGCAAATGCTGCGTGCGGGGGCAGCGCGCACAGTAGCCAAACTCATTGTGATGAAAGAACTGCGCCATTGGAGTAAGGAGGTTGTTTACACTGCAAGTATAGTTATTTAGAATTAATATAAATAGATGTACCCAGACAGTCATATTTATTTTCTATCGACTTGAAAGACCAAAATCAGGCAATACACGTAGCTGGACAGTAGTAGCACGCGGGTGCTGTTGGGTAAAGCGAAGCCGCCGCCCGGACGGAGCCGGCCGTGCAGTCCGTATCTTGCGTAGAACCCGTTATTCCAGTCCTATCCAGCTCTGCCTGCATGAAATTGCCTGCCCTTCGCCGCGTATTTGCTCTGGCTCTGCTGGGGCTCCTACTGGTGGTAGGAACCGGCACTTGGCTGCTGGGCACGCGCTGGGGCCGTCAGCAGCTGGAGCACCTGATTCGGGAGCGGCTGGCCCGGCAGTCGGATCTAGTGCTGGGGCCCATGCACATTGATTTTTCCCTGTGGCGGGACTTTCCTCATGTTACCGCTTCCGTCGAGCATCTTTCCCTTACTGATACCTCCTTTCACCGCCGCGTAAACGTGCTGCGCATTGGCCGGGCCGATATTCGGTTGGAGCTGCGTCAAATTTGGCGGGGAGAGTTTCGGGTGCGCCACCTGACGGTGCGTGACGCCGAGTTTCGGCAGCTAACTGACTCGGCGGGCCACGACTGGGGCCTGCGCGGCAAAGGCCCCCGCCGCCAGCAGCCCTCAGCCCCCCCCCATTTTGACCTGGACTCGCTGGTGCTGGTGAACGTGCGCGTAATTGACCGTAATGAGTTGCACAACAGCGGCTTTTCGGCTTACGTGCACCAAGGCCGCCTGACGGTGCGCACCCGCCAGGGACAAGCGCAGGTACGGGGCCGGTTGCGCGGACAGCTGGAATACTTGCGCAGCAGCCGGGGCAATTTGTTTGAGCAGGAACCGGTGGTGGCTCGCATCCGCTACCAGTACAATTTCCGGCAGCGCGAGGGCACATTCGCGCGTACCCAGGCCACTCTTAATGGCGACACTGTACTGGTAAACGGTACGCACCGCGCCGCGGGCCTCAATGAGCCGCGCGGCACCCGCCTCAACCTCACCTTTGCCGGCAATCAGCCCCTGCTGGAAATTCTGCATATGGCCTTACCGCCGGGCCTGGAGCGCTACCTGCGCGGGGCCAGCAGCCCCAGCCACGCGCACATCAATTACTCCATCAGGGGGCTGAGCGGCCCTACTACCCGGCCCCGCACCGTGCTGCATTTTGCCATGCGCAACGCCCAGCTGCAGTGGGCCGACTCCGCGCGGCGCATTAACCGCTGGGACGCGCGGGGCGTATTTGATAATGGCCCGGCGCACAACTCCCACACTACTTATCTGCGGTTCGACCAGTGCCGACTGTACTCAGATGCCGGGCAGCTAGATGCGGCCATTACGGTGCGGGATTTTACCAAGCCTCACTTGCAAGGCCATATTCAGGGAAGAACGGAGTTGCAGACGGTTGCGTCGGTGGTTATTCCCGAACTCTGGAAAGCCCGGGGCGGGCAGGCCTCCATTGATTTGCAACTCAACGGTAACCTACCCGACATTCCGGCCCGGGCTACCCGCCGCAGCCTGCTGGCCGACACGCTGCTGCCACCCATTGCGGCCCGGGGCACTGTGCGCCTGGAGCAGGCTGCGTTTGATATTCCGAGCCGGCGGGCCCGCATGACGGGGCTAAATGTGCTGGTACGCCTACAGGACAGCATGTGGCGGCTGGAAAACCTGGGTGGGCAACTCAACGGTATGCACGTGCAGGCCAACGCTACCACCCGCAACCTGCTGGCCTATTTCAGCGGGCAACGCCCCATCACCACGGTAGAAGGCACCTTTGCGGTGGATGAGCTGCGTCTGCCCGAACTGCGCCGCTTGCTGGCTGCCCCCGGCAGCAGCGCCGCCCGTGCCCGGCGCAAACCTGCCCGCCCGCTCCGCCCCGGCTCCACCCGCAACCAGATGCTGGCCAGCAAAGTGCTGAACGTATTGCCCTCGGGCTTGCGCCTGAACGTGCACCTGCGCTGCGGACGTCTGGTAATAGCCACGGATACGCTGCGGGCACTGGCCGCCACCGTACTGCACGATGGCCGCCGGGTGCAGCTGCGCGACCTGCGGGCCCGTATGTGGGGCGGGCAGCTACAGGGAGTGGTTAGTTGGCCCACCGATACGCTGAACCTGCAGCCGGTGGCCGCACAACTATCGGCGCACTTCCCGGTGCTTGGCTACCAGCAACTATTGCGGCGCATCATGCGCCCCAGTGCCCGCCCTAGGCCCCGCCGCCAACCCGACCCTACCTTACGTGATGTACTACTGGCGGCCAATGGTGAAGCCTCTATTACTATTGACCGCTTGGTACTGCCGGCCAATGATGAATTGACCCAACTCCGGCTTCGGCTGAAAAAGACGGCCGGAAATTTCCAGATTCCGGCTTTCACATTCCGGACGGGAATGGGTGGGCAGGGCCGCATTAGTGCCGAGGCTCAGCTTAGCAGCGGCCGGCTGCAGCGGGCCACCGGCCAACTCGATTTACAGTACCAAACCCTGGATGTGCAAAGCCTGCTGCAACTGCTGGCGGCCCTCAGCGCCCTGCCGGCTCCGGAGTTGGGCAAGGCGGGGCAGGCCCGAACGCCCCGGCGGGAAATCCGGCAAGTTTCGCCCTTCCTGGATGGCACCATTACCGGACAGGTGCGCGTAGCGGCCGAGCACATGCGCTACGGCGCCCTGCGTGGGCAAAATTTCAAGCTTCTGAGTCAGTTAAACGCCGGGCAGGCACTGGTAGAAAACTGCTCCCTGGATGCATTTGGCGGCCATGTGCAGTTGAAAGGAGTTCTGCACACTGACTCCGGCACCACCAATCATCCTTTGCACGCGCAGGTACAGGTACAGCAGGTGCAGCTGCCGGAAGTATTTGCTTTAGCCCAGCAGCTGGGTTTTGATGTGCTGGGGCCGAGCAACATCCGGGGTACTATGCAGGCAGAAGTAGAAATGCGGACTTCCCTCGGGGCCACTTTTTTGCCGGAACTCCGCAGCACGCAGGCCGTCTTGCGGACTGATATCCATAGCCTAGAATTGCTGGAAGTAGACGCTCTGATGCAGGCCCTGCGGCTGTTCAGCCCGCGCCGGACCGGGCACTTGTACTTTGAGCCGGTGCAGCCCCGCTTTATTCTCGACCGGGGCCGCCTGCTGATTCCGAGCCTGAACCTGAGCAGCAACCTGACCGATATGCAGGTTACGGGCGAGTATCACCTAAACGGCCAAGCCAATTTGTATGTGGGCTTTAGCCCGCTGCAGGCTCTGTTAGGCAACAATCAGAAACGCATAGCCCGTATCCGCAGTGGGGAGGCCACGCGCCGGGCCAGCAAGGGGTTGGTATTTGTGAATTTGACCCGCACGCCCGGCAACCCGCGCTACAAGGTGCGCCTGTTCAAAAAGAATGAGCAAGCTGAACAGCAGGCTCAGCTCCTGCAGGAATACAAGCTGCTACTGCGCCGTCACCTGGCCGATACCTCCTCCTATATGCTGCAGTAAGCCAGCCGCTGGTGCACCGCTTAGCGAGTAGCCGGCAAGGCAATGCCCCGGATGGAGCGGTACAGGCCCAACGCGTTCTGGTCGGTGAGGCCGCCGATGAAATCAGTTAGTAGCACGATTTGCTCGTAGGCGGTGGCCTCCTGCTGGGGCCCCACAGCCCGGAACTGCTCGGGCAAGAGCTGCACCAGCTTGCGGGAATGGGCACTGCTTTGGGGGTCGAAGGTGGCGTGCAGAAACGCATCCAGCAGCCCGGCCAGCACCTCAAACCCGGCGGCTTCGGTTTCCAGCACGGGGCGGCTGTGGTAGAGGTGCTTTTCGGTGAGGCGGTTCATTTCGGCCAGCTGGGGCCAGCTTTCCAGCTGCTGCACCAGGGGTTCATCGTAACGCCCCTGCAGCAAGCCCTCCGCGCGGTCGGCAAACAGGCGGGCAGTTTGCTGCACCAGCCGGTTGATGAGGCGGGCCCGCAGGTAGCCCAGCTCCTCCCGCCAGTCGCGCCACTCCACCGAGGCCTGCCGGCCGGGCACGTCGCTGAGCATGTCCCGCAGCAGGGCCAGGCCTTCCTGGCAGGGTATCAGCCCCAGCTTCAGCCCATCTTCAAAGTCGATGATGCGGTAGCACAGGTCGTCGGCAGCTTCCACCAGAAAGGCCAGCGGGTGCCGGTAATACCCGCCGCTTTCCTCGCTGGGTTCCGCCGTTTTGGCCAGCAGCCCCAGCTCCCGGGCTACTTCCTGAAAGCGGGGCCCTTCAGTCTGAAAATAGCCGTGTTTCTTCTCACTAATACCGCTGGCCCGGTCGGCTTCGGGCACCAACGATGGGCGCGGATATTTTGTAAAGGCCCCGAGCGTAGCATAGGTAAGTCCCAACCCGGCCGAGCCGCTGCTGTGGGCCGCGTAGGTATGCGTAAGCAGCCGAAACCCGGCGGCATTGCCCTCAAACTGCTGCAAATCGGCGCGCTGGGCGGCCGTGAGCATACGCACAAACGGCTCAGCGGCGGCTGAGCGGAAATAGGCGGAAATAGCATCCTCGCCGGCGTGCCCGAAAGGTGGGTTGCCAATATCATGGGCTAAACAGGCCGCAGCCACAATGTCGCCAAAATCAGCATCCAAATGAGGCAGCTCCTTGGCTAGTCCCTCCGTTTCTTCCAGCAGCAACCGGCCGCCCAACCGGCCCAGGGAGCGGCCCACGCAAGCCGTTTCCAAGGAGTGGGTGAGGCGGGTGTGCACAAAGTCGGTAGCGGGGAGGGGCATGATTTGGGTGCGGAGTTGCAGCCGCCGAAACGCCGAGCTGAACACCACCCGGTCGTAGTCCTGCACGAAGGCCCCGCGTACGGGTGGGGCATCCGTTACAACGTGCAGCTGGGGCTGCTCGGGGTAGCGGCGGCGGCTTAGCAGGCGCGGCCAGCTCATGGCCGAGGTAGCGGACGAATCGATTTGCAGGTGCATCATGGAGAAGGCAAGGTACTACGCTCCTTGCTTATTCGGGCAACTGGTCACTACGGTTCCGGGGGCTGGCGCGCAGGCGGCGCGGGCATGCGGGCTACCGGGTTATCAGCTCGTTCGTCAAGTCAGGTCAGGCTTGGTTTACTTGGCTATTCCTCCGCGTTTGCCGCCTCGTTCAGGCGGCCCAGCAGGCGCACCGTGGCGTAGCCCAGCAGCAGAAACACACCGTAGAGCAAGGTAACACCCCAGGTGTCGCGGTGGCTGGCCGGATGCAGCAGGCGGGTTGCAATGTCATAAAACAGGCTGGCCGGGTTGGTGAGAATATCCCAGCTGTTGAAGCGCAGGTAGCGGCCCAGGTAAATTCCGAAGCTACTAAGCAACAGGGCTACCGTGGCAAACCCCCACCCTATCAGCTGACCCAGGCGGCGCGCTACCAGCTGCTGCATATCTACCAGGGAGGCGTAGCCCAGCATCAGCCCGTTCCAGGCGCAGCTCAGTATCAGGGCCAGGTCATACCAGTAGGGCACGCCGGCCCGGGGCTCCAGGTGAAACAAATCGGTGAGAATGTAGGGTGCATTCGGGAAGAACAGCAGCCACGTGGCCCCTACTGGCAGCAGCACCCGCGCCTTGAGCCGCCCGGCCGAGAGGCCCAGCATGGTACTGAGCCCAAACGGAATAAGGGCCAGAAATAAATTCCAGAGCAGAAATACAAAGGAAATTTTGTGCGTCAGGAATACCCGGAACACTACCAGCACTACGCTTAGGGCCAAAGATGCCCCCAGAACAAGTAGCAGATGCAGGCGCTGCCGCAGCTGCGGCACGGAATACGTAGTAATAGATAGGGCCATGGGAAGTAAGTTCGGAATTTTCAGCGGCCGTGGTAACGCGCAATCCGGCGCGGTAGTATCCGGCTGGAAAACGGGGCGACCTGCCCACCGCCTAGCATTCCGGCCGCATGCCCGAGGAGGTGGCCGTGCCTGCTGTCAGAGGTAGCAGCAAGGTTTCACCCAACACGCCGGCCAAGTGCCGGTGCCATCTTGTTACGCATACCGTATCCACGGCGCGCTGATGCCGTTAGCCAAAGCAAACGGGCATTTACCTGAGCAAGATAGCACTGCTTCCAGTTATCTGACTGTGAAGGTCCAAGGGCAGGCAGCTCAGGCTAGCCACCCCCTGCTAACGGCGGTTTTCACCAGAGCCGCCGTGTTTTTGGCCCCGGTTTTCTCCATGATATTCTGGCGGTGGGTTTCCACGGTGCGGGGGCTGGTAAAAAGCTTGTCGGCAATCTGGGCGGTGGTCAGGCCATCGGCCACCAGGCGCAGAATTTCCTGCTCACGGGCCGAGAGCCCACTTGTAGGTTTGGCCGGAGGCTCCGGCGTACTCACCAGCACTTTATCCAGCATGCTCAGACCCAGCTCGGAGCACAGAAAGCGCCGGCCGGCGGCCACGGTCTGCACGCCCACAAGTATTTCGTTGTGGCCCGCATTTTTGAGCACGTAGCCGCTGGCCCCGGCCGCTAATGCCTGCCCGATGGCCCGCTCATTATCCACCATGGATAATACTAGCACCCGTACATCGGGGTATTCGGCGTGCAGACGTATGGTAGTAGCCAGTCCATCAAGGCCTGGCATATGCAGGTCCAGCAGCACCACGTCGCAGGGGGTAGTGGGCAGCTGGGCAAGCAGCTGTTCACCGTCTTCGGCTTCGCCAACCACCTGCACAGTAGCTTCCTGCTGAAAGAGGGCGCGCAGCCCGTGACGAAGTACGGTGTGGTCATCGACCAGGAAGATGCGGGTCATGCGGCAGGGATAAGGGGAAGAGGAATACGAATACGCACGTACGCTCCCCCGGCAGAGGGGGAGCCTATTTCGAGCTGCCCCTCGAGCAGGGCCACCCGGTCGCGAATACTGCGCAGACCTAAGCCGGGTTTTTTGCTTGCGTCCACCGCGAAGCCTGCCCCGTTGTCTTCTATCCGCAGCAGCACCCAACCGGGCATAGTTTCCAGCTCCAAGGTAGCCTCGGTGGCGCCTTTGGCGTGCTTGATGGTGTTCAGAGCCAGCTCCTGGGCTATGCGGTAGAGGGCCAGCTGCAGGGAGGGCGAAAGGGGGGCAACGGCCTCATCCAGGTCTACGTGGCTGCGCAGGTGCAGTTTCGGGGAGCTCATTTTGGTGCAGATATCTAGCAGGGCGGCCAGCCCAAACTCTTCCAGCACCAGCGACACCAGCTCGTGGGAGAGGGAGCGGGTCTGGCGAATAGCTTCGGCCAGGAGCTGGCCTGCCTCCTGCCGAACGGCCAGCAGAACGGGGTCGGTACCCAGGGCCGGGGCGTGCAGGCGGTCAAGGCGCAGCTTAGTAGCGTATAAAATCTGGTCAATGCCGTTGTGCAAGCCCTCGGCAATGCGCTTACGCTCGGCCTCCTGCGCTTCCTGCACGGCCTCGAACAGGGCCTGCTGCTGAACTAGACGCAGCCGCAGGTTGTCGGCTTCCAGGCGCTGCAACTCGCTAATATCCAAGTCCACACCCAACACCCGCTCGGGCTGGCCGGCCTCATTGCGCAGCACCACGGCTTTCAGGCGCACGGTTTTTATCTGTTCGCCCACCCGCAGGCGAAGGATTTGCTCCGCATTTTTGCCGCTGGTCAACTGGTGCACCAGCTGTTCGGCGCGGGGTCGGTCGTCCTTCACAACCAATTGCAGGTACACGTCCGGGCTCACGGGCTGCCCCTGGGGCAGGTTCACGAGGTGGTACATACCATCGGACCAGCGCATGTGGCCGGTGGCTAGGTCATAATCCCAGGAGCCCAGGCCGGCCACGGCCTCGGCCTGCTCCAGCAAGCGCAGGTTTTTGAGACGCTCCTGCTCGGCCGCTTTGCGCTCGGTAATATCCAGATTGGTGGCCACCAGGCCGTCGCCCATTTTCACAAACTGGCAGGTGTACCACCGGTTGAAGCCTTCATAGTCATAGAAGTACTCCAGAGTCTGGGGCTCGTCGGTAGCCAAGGCGCGCAGCATCAGGTCGAAGATACCCACCTGCCGGATGCCGGGATATTCCTGGGCGTAGAGCTTACCCACCAAGTCGGTGCGGCCGGTTTCGCGTTCCAGCTCTTTGTTCACCAGGCCCAGACGAAAATCCTGTACCTGCCCAGCCTCGTCGCGCACGGCGTAGAGCACCGACATAGAAATCAGGCTGGTATCGAGCACTGATTGCAGCAGGTCGCGGCTATCCTGTAGCTGCTGGGTGCGCCGAGCCACGCGCTGCTCCAGCTGGGTGTTGAGCTCCGCCAATTGTACTTCGCTGGCGAGCAGGGCTTCCTCAGTCTGTTTACGGGCCGTAATATCGTAGCTCACCACCAGCACCGCCTCGGGCTGGCCGGCGGCCCCCAGCAGCGGCACCCCGCGTGAAATGAACGTCCGGCCGTGGGCCGTGTGCTCCAGCGAGAAGGCCTGCCCGGCCAGTGCCTGCCGGTAGTGGGCTTCGTATTTGGGCACCAGCGCGGGCGGCATGGCCTCGCTTATCGTGCGGCCCAGCAGGTCGGCGGGTGAGAGGCTGGCCGCATCGAGAGCCTCGCCGCCGGCCAGCTGGTAGCGCAGATCGGGCCCCACCACGAAGGCAGCCGCGCCGGGCAGGTTGGCAATCAGGGCCCGCAGACGCTGCTCGCTGGCGGCCAGGGCTTCTTCGGCGCGGGCGCGTTCCAGGGCCACCCAGATGCGTTCAGCCGCTTCACTCGTCAGCGCCAGCTCGGCGGCGGTCCAGCGGCGGGGGGTGGCCTGGTTGATGCACAGCAGCGCCGTAAAGCGGCCCCCTTTCACCAGCGGCACGCCAATAGCGGCGCGCAGGCCAAAGGCCGCGTAGGTGGCACGGTCGGCAGCGCTAAAGGAAGGGTCGGTTTCGCTGTCGGCCACGCTGGACATTTGCCCGGCCTGCCATTGCGGCAGGCGCTTGAGTTGGAACTCCAACAGCGGGTAGCTGCCGGTGGCGCCCGGCAGCCCGGCGGTATATTCTTCGCGGACGCTCCAGGAGATGCCGTCGGCCTGCACAGTGGCCAGGAAAACCCGGTCGGCGCCCAGGGTTTCGCCCAGCACCTGCAGGGCGGCGCGCTCCAGGGCCGCGCTATCAGCCCCCGGGCGCAGCACGTCGCTCAGCTTCAGCAGAAACTCCTGATGCTGCTCCCGGTGCTTACGTTCCGTGATGTCGGTAAAAACGGTGGATAGCAGCCGGCTGCCCGCGCCGCCCAGGCGGGAATACTGAGACGTAATCCAGCGGTTGGTATCGGAGTTGTACGCTTCAAAATTCTGCGTCTCGCCCCAGTTATACGCCCGGGTCATGGCCTCCAGCCACACCGGTGCCAGGTTAGGCACAATTTCACTGACCTTCTTCCCCTGCGCATTCTTAATGCCGGTGTGTTGTTCAAACGCCGCATTTACTTCCTGCAAAATCACGTCAATCACCTGGCCGCTTTCATCCACAACAAGCTCATGCAGGGAGAAGCCCTGGTCGATATTCTCGAAGATTCGGCGGTATTTTTCTTCGCTCACGCGTAGGGCTTCTTCGGTTTTCGCCCGCTCCACGGCGGCCCAGGTGCGCTCGGCGGTTTCCTCCACCAGCGCCACTTGCTGCGAAGTCCAGGCGTGGGGAGCGTTTTGGTTAACGACCAGCGTGGCGGCCAGACGGCCCTGCTTGAGCAGGGGCACCACCACGGCGGCCCGAATGTCGTGGCCGCGGTAGTCGGTGCGCTGCGCGTCGGGTAGGGTGGGGTCGGTGTCCACGTCGCGGCACACCCAGGTCTGGCCGTTCAGCAGCCAGGGCATGGGCCAATTACTTAGGGCGTAGCGGCGGGCATGGCTGGGGGCACCCGGCCGGTGCCAGTCGCGGGCCACTATGAACTCCTGGGTATTGTAGTTCAGGTCGACGTAATAGGCGCGGTCTACTCCTAGGTGCTTGCCAAGCAGCGCGGCCGCCGTAGCTTGGATGTCGCCCGGAGTGGTGAGCGGGCGCAGCGCGTCGCTTAGCAACAGCAAAAATTCCTGCTCCTGCTCACGGCGCTTGCGCTCAGTGATGTCGTTGAACACCACCGCTATGTACTTGTTGCTGCCAGCCAGCATCGTGAGGTAGGTATCAAACCAGCGGTCCACGTCCTGGGCGTAGTTGATGAGCCGCACGGGCTCACCGGTGCGGGCTACCTGCGCGTACACGTCCTTCCAGTGCTGCTCCAGGTGGGGCAGCACTTCCTTAACGGATTTGCCCACCACGTTGGTGAGGCCGCCCTGCCGCTCGTAGGACCGGTTCACCTGGCGGAAGATGATGTCCTCAATTTCCCCGTTGGCGTCGTACACCAGCTCTTCCAGGGCGAAGCCTTCGTCAATGGAGTCGAACAGGGTGCGGTATTTCTCTTCGGATTCGCGCAGGGCCTCTTCGGCGCGGGCGCGCTCAATGCGTGGGAAGACGCGGGCGGCCACGTCCTGCACCAGCGCCGTCTCGGCGTCCGTCCACGGCCGGGGCCGGCTGTCGGCCACGGCGAAGTAGGCCTTCCACTGCCCGCCCAAGCTGTAGGGCACGGCAATGCAGGCCGCAATCTGCGGGGCCACGGCCCCGGTTGCCAGTACCGCGCCCGTTTCACTGTCTGAAGGAAGCATGCCCGGCCCGTCGGCCACCACCGCCGGTGCCCCGCCCCGCATGCGGGCCACGGCGGACGGCGACAAGAAGCCCGCAATAGGATAGGTACCCTGGATGGAAGGCACGTTCTGGGCGTGCCAGAAGTGCCGCAGGGTAACTTCCGCCCGGGCTTCGTCCACGTCCACGAAATACCAGCAGTTGAGGTCTAAGTGCCTGGTAAGATGCGCGCCCACGGCGGCCAGCATTTCCTTCTCGCCGGCAAGCCGGTTCAGGTCTTCACTGATGGCCACGAGCAGGGCCGCAGTGGTTTCGCGGCGCTTACGCTCAGTAATGTCGTTGAAAAGTACCGCTACATTGTGGGTTTCGGGCGAACCCACCCGGAAGGCGTGCACGTCGAACCAGCGGCCCACCGCTGGCACGTAGTGCTCCACCCGCAGGGGCTCGCCGGTGCGGGCCACTTGGCCGTAGCTCTCAAACCAGAAGGGCTCCAAGTCGGGCAGCAGCTCGCGGGCGGTGCGACCATGCGCGCCCTCCGGCATGCCGGATTCTCGCACGAACACCGGATTTAACTCCTGGTAGCGGAAATCCACGGCTTGGTTGCCCGCCTCATCAAAGAGCACCTCCAGCACCGCGAAGCCCTGGTCCATACTCTGAAACAGGGCGTGATACTTGTCGGTGACGTGCTGCGCAAGCTTCTGCTGTAGCTGCAGAATCTGCTGCTGAGCCTGCTGGCGCTCGGTCACGTCTTCCCAGGTGTGCACCAGCCGCTCACCGTCGAGCGGGGTGTTGGTAATGGCAAACCACACCGGCCGGCCCCGAAAATCGGCCTCCCGCAGGTAGCTGTTGCGCTGGCCCGTGTCCAGGACGTGACAGAGCTGTTGTAGTTGCAGGCGGCCGTTCTCGCCGTGGTCGGTGAAGCGCCGGCCGGTAAAGTCCTCACCCAGCATGTCCCGGCTGGCCCGGTTGATGTACTCGTGCACAAAATCCACTACGTCGCCCGCTTCGTTGCGCACGGCCCGGTACACGGCCAGGCCGATGTGGGGGGCGTCGATGATATCTTGCAAAAGGGTTTTGCTTTCGCGCAGCTCCTGCTCCAGGCGCTTGCGGGCGCTAATGTCGTGGGTGGTGGTGGTCACCCCGTCATCCTGCTTCACAGTAGACTGGTAGAACCAGCCGTCGAACTGCTCGTGCACGTAGTGACGCTCGGTTTGGTTGGGCACGCCGGTTTTGAGCACGTGGCAGAAAGTATTGAAGATGCCTTCTGCCATCACGCCGGGGTTCCGCTCACACAGCCGCTGACCGAGTACGCTGCCGTACACCTGCTCGGCCGCGACGTTGTTGAGCACCCAGACGAAATCCACCACCGTGCCCTGCTCGTCGCGCACGGCCTGGAACACCTGCACCAAATCCAGGGAGCTGTCAATGGTGCGTTGCAGCAGCTGGTGGCTCTGATGCAGCGCCTGCTCAGCCTGCACCCGCTCAGTCACATCCTGCACTAGGCCGCGCAGCTGCCCGGCGGTGCCAGCCGCGTTGGTGCGCACTGCGCCGTGGGCCTCCAGGGTGCGCCACTGGCCGTCGGGGCGGCAGATACGGCGGCGGTAGGTGTAGGGCTGCCGAGTGCGAATGGCCTCGGCAAGTATCTGCTGAATGGCTGCCGCGTCGTCGGGGTGCGAGCGGGCCTCAATGACCTCTGGCGTGGGCACAAACGTCCGGGGCAGCTCGCCAAACAGCCGGTACATACCATCGGAGAAGTAGAGGCTGCCGGTAGTCAGATCGGCCTCGTAGGAGCCAGTGTGGGCCACGGCCTCCATGTCGAGCAGGAGTTCCACGTTACGCTGCCGGTCGGTTTCGGCCTGGTGGCGCAACGTGGCGTCTTCCCAGAATACCCACTGCTGTCCGGCCGGGGCAGGGCCAAGGCGCAAGCTCACCCATTGCTGCACATGGGGCAGCCAACTATCGTGGGGGGCCGCCGCAGCGGATTTCAGCAGCTGGTGCAGCGTGGCGGTCAGGGCCGACGGCAGCCCGACTTGGGTTAGCAGATTACCCAGCAGGGCCTCGGGTGCGGCTCCGCACCACTTGGCGGCCTGCTGGTTAATGCGCCGGATAACGTTGTGCTCATCCAGTACCAGCACCCCCCAGGGCAACGCATCAAGCAGGGCCGCGCAGTCTGACGGCACACTTTGCGGGGATGAATGGAACGGAAGTAGTGGGGTCGGGTTCATGCCAGGCAAGCGGGATTACTGGCTCCGCCACCCAAGTGTACGACTCTTTTACCGGCTCAGGTAAACGCCACAGCAGCAAGCTGAACCGTAGTGAATCCTTATGGCAGCACTGCCGCATCCTCCGGGGTGGGTGTTAACTGCAGTAGGGCCCTATGCCAGCCAGGGCACCGCGCAGTTGCCGCACAACCACGGCCGGTATCTGCAAAGCACTTCGGCGGATGGCGGGGAGCCGGCTGCGGGCGGCACGTCAGTCGGCTCCCCGCCACCCGGTCATCCTCCCCTACCCGCCGGCCTGGCGCTGGGCTTACGCGTTGTTCAGCCTTGCCCCCCCCCCCCCCCCCCCGCTGCGCACAAAATTCCTGCCCCGGATATGACTTTTGGATCTAACTTATACCCAAGGATGACCTTCCCGGTAGCAACTGCGTACCTTTGCCCCATAAGCGGTGCTGGTCACGGCCCCTTCATTTCTCCCGCCTATTCTCCTGGCCCCTCGGTATATGAGGTTATCGAATTTCCTGACAACTACAGCACTGTGGGCTAGCCTGGGGCTATTCAGCCCGGTGCTGGCCCAGCAAACAACTGCTAAAAAACCAACTACCCCGGCTACCGCTCCGGTTAAGCCGGCCGCTGCTGCCGCTAAGCCGGGCACCGCTACGCCTACCCCAATGGCCGGCACCAGCAAATCCGCTACAACTGCCCCTAAGCCCACGGCCGGCAAACCGGCTACCAAGCCAGCGGCCGCCCCAAAACCGGCCGCGCCCAAACCCAATGGCCCGCCCCTGCCCACCAACCTGGGTTCTTCGGACCCTAACATCCGCTACAAAAACGGAAAAATTCTGCTGGACCAGACCCGCTACGACCTGGCCATGCAGGAGCTGGAGCCCCTAACGGCCCCGGCTGCTCGGTTTGCCAAGGCACCGGAGGCGGCTTATTTGTACGCTGTGGCCGCTAGCCGAGCCAAAAAATGGCCGGAAGCGGAGCAGATGCTAAACCTGCTCCGCAACGAGTATCCGCAGTGGATAGGGCTACCCGAAGCCTTTTTCCTGCAAGGGCAACTGTCCTTTGAGCAGGGTGACTTTGATAATGCGCTGCGCGTACTGGCTCAGATTCCGGCGGGCCGCCTGGCCACCGAGCAGGCTAACATGAAGGCCCAGTACCTGCCCCGCATCAAGGACAAAGCCGCCTTCCAGAGCCTGCTGAAAACTTACCCCCAGGAGCCCGCCCTGGCCCGGGCCTACGCCGATAAGCTGGCCAATGGTGGCTGGTATACCGAGGCGGACAAGGACCAGTTGACCCAGCTAATTCAACAGTTTCAGCTGGAGCCGGCCCGCTATACTCCCCGCCCCCGTCCGGCCCGCAAAAGCACGTATAATATTGGCGTGTTGCTGCCCTTCGAGTTTGATGATACGAGTTGGGAAAAACGCCGCAAAAACCAGTTCGTGACGGACTTGTACGCGGGTCTGCGCCTGGCCCAGGACTCGTTGCAACGGGAGGGCCACCCGGTGCAGCTGTTCACATACGATACTGGTGCCGACACCCTACAGCTCAAGCAGGTACTGGCCCTGCCCGAGCTGGCGGGCATGGACCTCTTGATTGGGCCGGTGTACAAATCGGGCTCCAAAATTCTGGCCCGCTACGCCCAGCAGCACCAGATTGCCGTGGTCAACCCCCTCTCCCAGGATGGCGACCTGGTGCTGGACAACCCCTGGCACTACCTGTTCGAGCCCAGCACCGTTACTCAGGCCCGGCAGGCCGCGCAGTTTGCCGCCAGCCGCCTGGGCGGCCCGCGCACGGCCGTGGTGCTCTACGAGGATACCAAGGATGAAGCCGCTTTTGGCCAGGCCTACAAGCAAGCCTATGAGGCCCTGGGTGGCAAAGTATTGCAACTGCGCCGCATCAACTCCGATGTGCAGGAAAGCCTCTCCGCTGCTCTAGCCGATGTAGACCTGAAAACCATCGGGCATTTGGTGGTGGCTTCCGATGGCAAAGGCGCGGGGCCCTACGTACTCAGCGCCCTCAAATTGCAGGCAGCCCGCACGCCCCTCATCACCTACGCCTCCTGGCTAGATAATAACCGTATTGGCCTGGGCCAGCTGGATGCCCGCGACGTGTACTTTGTGAACCCTAAATTCCTGGACAAAACCAGCCCTGGCGTGCGCCGCTTCCGCCAGCTCTACACCCAGCGCCAGAACCTGCCGCCTTCCGTGTTTGCCTTCACCGGCTTCGAGCTGCTGTACTACTTCGGCAATGTGCTGCACCAGAATGGACCGGCCTTCCAGCAGCAGCTGGCCAATGGCGGCCCTGTGTCGGGCGCGGTATTTCAGGGCATCGGCTACCCCGGCGGCACCCACGACAACCAGTACGTGCCCCTTACCAAGCTGGAGCGCCTGGAAGTGGAAGTGCTGAACCCCGTGGGCATCCGGTAGGTTATCCGTGTGTCTCAGGGTTGAAACTCTGGGACACACTGTGTAAGTCCTGACATGCTCCGCTGACTAGCCCTAGGAAGCCCGGAACGTCGAACCACGCAGAATTTTTCAACAACGCGAAGCCTGATGCTTCTTGCTACCATCTTTTCCATGCCCTCATCCTCCTCCGCCCACGACCTAAACCTCTCCACCTCTGACGCGCTGTTCACCCGCGCCAAAAACCACATTCCGGGCGGAGTAAACTCGCCGGTGCGGGCCTTCCGGGCCGTGGGCGGGCATCCGGTATTTATGCAGTCGGCCAAGGGCGCTTGGCTCACCGACGTAGACGGCAACCGGTACCTAGATTTCATTAACTCCTGGGGGCCCATGATTTTGGGCCACGCCCCGGAAATTGTGCTGGAGGCTGTGCAGCAGGCCATCGGCAATTCCCTGTCGTTTGGGGCTCCTACCCGCCGCGAGGTCGAAATGGCTGAGCTTATCAAGCAGATGGTGCCCAGCATTGAGAAAGTACGGCTGGTGAACTCCGGCACCGAGGCTACTATGTCGGCCATTCGGGTGGCGCGGGGCTACACCGGCCGCAACAAAATCATCAAGTTTGAGGGCTGTTACCATGGCCACGGCGACTCTTTCCTGATTGCGGCCGGCTCCGGCGCCCTCACCCTCGGCGCCCCCGACTCGCCGGGCGTCACCCAGGGCGTGGCCCAAGATACCCTCACGGTGCCCTACAACGACCTGCCCGCCGTGGAGCGCATCATTGCCGCCAACGACGGCCAGGTGGCCGCCCTTATTCTGGAGCCGGTGGTGGGCAACATGGGCCTGGTGGCGCCCGCCGAAGGCTACCTGCAAGGCCTGCGCGACCTGTGCACCCGCCACGGCATCGTGCTGATTTTTGACGAGGTAATGACTGGTTTCCGCCTGGCCCGGGGCGGGGCCCAGGAACTCTACGGCATCACCCCCGACATGACCACGCTAGGGAAAATCATCGGGGGCGGGATGCCGGTGGGCGCCTACGGGGGCCGTCAGGATATTATGGACCAAGTGGCTCCGGCCGGCAAGGTGTACCAAGCGGGCACGCTCTCGGGCAACCCCATTGCTACGGCTGCCGGCATTGCCCAGCTCACCTACCTGCAGCAGCACCCCGAGCTCTACGAAGAGCTAAACCGCACCACCACCCGCATTGCCGACGGCACCCGCCAGATTTGCCGGGAGCTGGGCCTGAACTATACGGTAAACCAGGTGGGCTCCATGTTCAGCGTGTTCTTCACCAGCCAGCCCGTCACCGACTTGGAATCGGCCAAAGCATCCGACACGGAAGCCTTTGGGCGCTACTTCCAGGCCATGCTGCACCGGGGCATCTACCTCGCACCGGCCCAATACGAGGCCCTGTTCGTGAGCACCGCCATGACCGACGACCTAGTTGACCACTACCTCACTGCCTGCCGCGAATCCATGCGGGAAGCGCACGGACTATAAGGGTCGGGAGCAATAAATCAACTGAATACGAACCTGTCATCCTGAGCAGCGCCTAGGATCTTGTTATATCAGCACGAGTCGTTAGTACGATAATCGTTCGGGTGTAATAAGATCCTTCGCGCTGCTCAGGATGACAGGTTCTTAGTTATAATTTCTACTTCATCTCCCCTAACTGCCTACCTTTGCGCGAAATTTCTGCCGCCCGTATGTTTCGATTTCGCCAGCTGCTCCCGCTTTTTCTGTTGCTGTGGCTCGTAATGCCCGGCAGTCTGCGGGCCCAAACCGAAACGCCCGCCGCCGCCAATAAGCGCCTGTTCGACCGCACCGTGGACGAATTGAATTTCCGGACTATGGAAACGGTGTACGACAAGTCGTTTGCCCGGGGCAAGTTTCCGGCTTCGCTGCGCACCTCCAAGGCCCGGCGCGAATTTGACAACTTTCCCGGCCGCGACGACCTAAAAAAGCTGTTCCAGAACTACAACGGCATTTCTGACCGGTTTAAAAGCCGCTTCGGCAAGGGCCGCACCGATTTGGTGGAGTTCGAAAAGCAGCTGAATACCTTGCTGGTAGACCGCAACTTTGAGTTTTTTATCCGGGTGCTGCCACGCGATGAGCGGGTAGCCCTCATCCATAGCCTGCAACGGGTTATTAAGCAGGGCGCGGCGCAGTTCAATGCTTCCGAGGACCCCGCGCCCGAAGACCTGGCCGCCGACGGTGCCGCCGTGCCCCCCGCCGATGCCGATGCGTCAGCCAGCACCAGTACTGCCACCGAAGACTTACAGCCCCGGCCGGAGGTAGCGGCAGTGCCCGTTTCCGAGTATACCCCGCCCCGCTCCCTGGACGTAGCCCCCCGCCACGACTGGATGGACTACCTGAACCTGATGCTTTCCGGCGGGTCGTTTCTGCTACTGCTTTACCTGATTACCAGCGTACTGCCCGAGTTGCGCCAACGCCTTGATACCCTGGAGGAAACTGAAGACCAACCCACGCCTCGCCCGCGCCGCCGCGCTGCCCTCCCCGAAGACACCTACGAAGACGAGGAGTAACTTTTTCAATTAAAAATTGAGAATTAAAAATCAAAAGTGCTCCACCTGCTGCTGTTCAATGGTTGAGATGCGCCCCATTTTAAATTCTCATCTCAATTTTTAATTCATAATTCTTAATTCACCCCATGATTCTCACCGATCAGCAGATTCTCGCCGAAATGGAGCGGGGCACCATCGTCATCGAACCTTACGACCGGAGCTGCCTCGGTACCAACTCCTACGATGTGCACCTGGGCCGCTACCTGGCCACCTACCGCGACGCGGTGCTGGACGCGCGCAAGCACAACGAAATCGACGTGTTTGAAATCCCGGAGGAAGGCTTCGTGCTGCAGCCTGGCACCTTGTACCTAGGCGTAACTGAGGAGTATACCGAGAGCCACGCGCACGTGCCGTTTCTGGAAGGCAAGAGCAGCGTGGGCCGCCTGGGCATCGATATTCACGCCACCGCTGGCAAGGGGGACATCGGCTTCTGCAACACCTGGACGCTGGAAATCAGCGTGTCCGTGCCCGTGCGGGTGTATCACCTCATGCCCGTGGGTCAGCTTATCTACTTCATGGTACAGGGCGACGTGGAAAACTTCTACAACCGCAAGCCCAACGCCAAGTACAATGAGCGCACCACCAAACCGGTAGAATCCATGATGTGGAAGAATAAATTCTAGCCCCGGCGCTATCTGCCATTTTGGGTAAAGTAAGCAACCTGGGTGAGGCGCTGTTGGCTCACTCAGGTTCTTTTTTCGCCCGGAATGGCTGTATGTATTAAGCCAGTAGCCCTGGTGCAATCCTGCTTACTTACCACTCAGGGTAAACTACTTGGCACAGTTTTTCGTTAGAAACTAACTACCAGCGGTTTTCTGATGCGTTGAAAAGCTGCCGGTCCTTTCCTGAACCGAACTGCCTGATATCATGACCAAGAAACTTGCCGCTGCGGCTGCTTTGCTCGTTGCTTCGCTCGGGGCCCACGCCCAGCAGAAGCCCGCCCTGGCCCCGCAGGATAAAACCCAGCCCTCGCCCCGCCTCAACCCAATGCAGGAGCACGCCAGCCGCCTTTCCGATCAGATGGCCCGCGACCTGCGCCTGAACGGCTACCAGAAAACGCGTCTGCAAGCCATCAACGAGGACAAGCAGGCCAAAATTATGGCTATCAACCAGAAAAACGCTGGTAATACCAAGCTTATCAAAGAGCAGTGTGATGCCGTGTGTAAAGAGCGTGATAAGGAGTTGCAGGCCGTGCTCAGCACCGACCAGTATAGCAGCTACTACGACTCGCGCCGCACCTACAACACCTACAGCATGGATTACGGCTCCAAAGCGGCCAATGCCATTTTCGTAAACTCGGTGCAAAACCCCTTGCCGGCCAGCAGCAATGGGGCCACCATCGGGCCGGCCCGTACCACGGCCGCCCCGGCTACCCGCACCCGGCAGTAACCTCCAATTCTGTTCACAAGAAAGCCCCGTCAGAAATTTCTGGCGGGGCTTTTCTTTGTCATTCCGACCGAAGGGATAAATCTGAGGTAAGTCGTTGAATCGATAAACTCAGATTCCTCCCTTTGGTTGGAATGATACAAACTTGAAATGCCTATTAACGCTGCTTGCTCTCCTCTTCCTCGATGTGGTCCATGAGCTGGCGGCACAGGTCGCGCATTTTGGTGGCCATTACCGAGTCGTTGGTGGCGGTGATGATGCTTTCGGCCATAGCGCCCATGGTGTCCACGTAGAAACGCTTCATCTCGTCCACGGGCATTTCCTTGGTCCAGAGGTCGATTTTCATCGTGCCCCGCTCATCCCGGTCCCAGAGGGCAATGTTGATGGCCTTGGCAAAGTGAATATCGGGGCCGGCATCAGTAGCTGTCCAGCTGATGGCCTCGGGCACTTTCTGGTCGTCGAGGGCAATGCTGAAGCGGATTTCAGACTTCTTCATAAATGTGAAAAATGTGGGGAATGTGCTGAATGTAAAAAATGTGCTGAACATGGTTTCGAGCCACATTCAGCACATTTTTCACATTCAGCACACTCAAGTTTATACGTAGTTATTGAGCATCACCGGCATCACCAGCATCAGGATGCTTTCGTTGTCGTCGGCGAGGGTGGGCATGAGCAGGCCGGCGCGGTTGGGGGTGCTCAGCTCCAGGGTGATTTCCTCGGAGTCGATGTTGCTGAGCATTTCCTGCAGGAACTTGGCGTTGAAGCCGATTTCCATGTCCTCACCGTCGTACTGGCAGGCCAGCTTCTCGTTGGCTTCGTTCGAGAAGTCGAGGTCTTCGGCCGAAACCGTCAGCTCCGAACCAGCTAGGCGCAGGCGCACTTGGTGGGTGGTTTTGTTGGAGTAGATGCTGATGCGCTTCACCGAGTTCAGGATTTCCTGGCGGCTGATGATGAGCTTGTTGGGGTTGCTCACCGGAATTACATTTTCGTAATCGGGGTAGCGCTCATCAATCAGGCGGCACACAAGGCGCATCTGGTTGAAGGAGAAGAAGGCGTTGGAATTGTTGAACTCCATGCGCACGGTGGTAGCCTCGGAGGGCAGTGCGCCCTTCAGCAGGTTAAACGCCTTGCGCGGGATGATGATGTTCGAGGTCTGACCCGCGCCCACATCGGAGCGGCGGTAGCGCAGCAGACGGTGGCCGTCGGTGGCTACAAAAGTTACCTGGTTATCAGCCAGCTGCACCAGAATGCCCGTCATGGCGGGACGCAGCTCGTCGGTGCTTACCGCGAAGATGGTTTTGTTGATGGCCCGGGCCAGGGAAGTAGAAGGAATTTCTACCGGAGCCGAGCCTTTTACCACCGGCACGCGGGGGAAATCGGTGGCGTTTTCGCCGGCCAGCTTGTAGCGGCCGTTGCTGCTGGCAATTTCGATGGTGTAGGTTTCCTCGTCCAGAGTGAAGGTCACGGGCTGGTCGGGCAGGTTTTTCAGGGTATCGAGCAGGATGCGGGCGGGCGCGGCAATGCGGCCACTTTCGCGGGCCTCCACTGGCAGCTCCGTCATCATGCTGGTCTCCAGGTCGGAGGCGGTAATCGTCAGCTTGCCGTCCTCAATTTCGAAGAGGAAGTTCTCCAGAATGGGCACCACGGGGTTGTTCGTAACCACGCCGTTGATGCTCTGGAGCTGCTTGAGCAGGGCGGAAGACGAGACGATAAATTTCATACGGAAGAGTCGTTTCGGGCTTGGTTGGGTAGAGGGCAAAGATACGCAACGGCCGTGGGGTTTTCTAGCGGGCGACCGGGAGGCTTTGCGGCTATTTGTTTTGCACAGCTGATGTTGGAGTAGGACAACCGCTACATGATTGAATTACTAGCATCTACTGATTCATATACATTACTATATGTTTTGTATTGTCGTACTCTTTTCAGTATAGCAATTAAAAATCCGGTGACCTATTAAGAATTCTACCTTTTTTATCATAAAACCAATGACTCTCCGGTATTCCGTTTTCAAACCAATAAACAGATTTTACAGCTCCCTTATCCCAAAAATTTACAATAAGCCGCAATTTGCTGTTTTCATAGTAATCAATAGAAGATACATATTTATGTGTATTATATATTACCCATATTCCATCCCTTACACCATTGACTTCAGAATTAAATATCCGACTGTTATTGGTCATATTGGTGTGTATATAAACTCTCTTTGTACCAATGCTCCCAGGTATCAGAACAAAGTTGTTTCCCTTAACTAACACTTCACACTCTATCAGACTTTTTTTGAGCACAATGCCTTTTTTGTGATTAAGTATATTTTCAAAACCTTTATAATGAATATGTTTATCATTTATTAATGTATCTACTATTCTCATCTTAGTCATTAGGCGTTTCTGTTGAGCCACTGCACTTCCATCAAACAAGCACAAACAGCTTACCGAAGTAATTATTGATAATACTAATGAATTCATATAGAGCAAATTTAATTACTGTTAAATAGCGTATCCTCCTAAAACCGCGCGTACCGCCGTTTCCGCCGCCAGGCCCGCACGGCGCCGAACAAGGCCAGCAGCAGCAGCGGCGCGCCCAGGTTCAGCAGCTGCCAGCGGCGGCGCTCCTCCACTACCCGCAGCTTATCGAGGGGGCGCAGGGTGATTTGCTTGCCGCGCACGGCAATCAGGCCCGATTCGTCGAGCATGTAGTCCACGGCGTTGAGCAGCAGCTCGCGGTTGGCAAACTCGGTGCTGGCGAGGCGGTCAAAGCCCAAGCGGAAGGGCCGGCCGGTTTTGGGGTCCACCTCGTTGCGCACGAAGTCGCCATCCGACACCACCAGAATTTTGGCGGGCTTGGCTCCGGCGGGCACGGCGGGCTGGAAGTTGGTGGTGCCGGGCTCAGCGCGGTTGGCGTAGAGGGAGCCGAACTGGCCTTCGAGCAGGTAGCCTACGGGCTTGAATTGCGAAGTGTAGAGCTTGGGGTTGGGCTCCAGACGGGCGTCGTTCAGATTCACGGGCACCGGCGAGGGCAGCACCCGGGTATAGCGGGAGGTGAATAGCAGCGGCGTTTTGCGGATGCCGGTGGCCTTCACCGTATCCATGCTGCTCACGAATTTGGTGTACACCGCATCGAGGTTACGGGTGATGGGGTGCGGGCTGAACTTGTTGATGAGCGGGTAGAACTGCCAGGGCATGGGCTCCACCTTTGGCTTGTTGCCGGTCATGCCCGTTACCAGTGGAATCACGCCGGAGTTGAGGTCGAGCAGCAGATCGGGGTTGATGCGCACGCCGTACTTGAACAGCAGGTCATCCAGGTTGTGCGACTGGGGGAAGGCCAGCATGCCGCCCCGGCTGGCGCTGTCGAGATTCACGCGCATGGCGTCCACGAAGAACAGCGCGTTGCCGCCCCGGGTGATAAACTGGTCGAGCTTGAACTTCTCGGGCTCGGTGTACGCCCCGGCCGGCTTGGCCACAATGATGGCGCTGAGCGTCTGCAGCGCCTCGAGCCTTGACTGGGCCAGGTTCACCCGGAACACATCGTAGTACTGGGTCAGGGAGCCGATCAGGTCGCCGGCTTCCACGTTGGTCAGCTCGCCGTGGCCCTCCACCACCCCAATGCGCTTGCGCTGGCCGGGGTTGAGTTTGCGGATGGCCGAGGCCAGCTCATATTCCAGCCCTTCGATGCTCTGGTTGAGGCGCACGTCGGAGGGGGCAGCCTGGTTGCCGCGCAGCAGCAGCACGTTCTGCTCCTTGCCGCCGGCCGATACCACGGCCCAGGGAAAGATGATTTTCTCCACGCGCTTGCCGTTCTCGTTGGCCCCCAGGTTGGTGGGGCTCAGGCCCTTCTTGAACAGCGTCTGGTAGTACTCATTGCGGGCCTTCTCGGTGCCGGCCGCTGAGGGGTCCACAAACACGTAGTGCAGGTTGGAGCCGCTGTGCACCTGCATTTCGTTCAGGGTTTCACGCACCGACTGCTGCAGGCGGCGGAAGGCCGGCGGGAAGTCGCCATCCAGGTACACCGTGACGGTGACGGGCTGCTTGAGGCCCGAAAGCAGCGTCTGGGTGGCGGTCGACATGGTGTAGCGCTTTTCCTCCGTGAGGTCGAGGCGGAAGAAGTACAGCCCCCCGAGGAAGTTGAGCAGCAGCAGCCCCAGCAGCACCGCCCCGAAGCGCGTCAGGTCGCGGCGTTTTCTGGCGGATGCCGAATTAGCTGGTAGCTGCTGGCTAGTAGCTGATGGCTGTTGTTCTGAACTCACTTGCAAATATCTTTTTAGGTCAGGTCGGCTCCCAAATTTGGCTACCAACCCCTCACTTTCTGTTAAGAAAAGCCAACAGCTAACCGCCATCAGCTAACAGCTAAAAAACTCTTACCAGTTACGGCTTTGCAGCACCAGGCGCGTGGCCAGCAGGCAGCCGGCAATCAGGCTCAGGAAATACAGCAGGTCGCGGGAGTCGATGAGGCCCTTGGCCAAGTCGCGGTAGTGGGCGGCAATGCCCAGCTGCCCGATGTAGTAGGCCAGGCCGCCATCAAACACCGAGGCCAGTGAATCGAAGCCCGAGTACACCAGAAAGCAGCCCACCACTGCCGCCAAAAAGGCCACAATCTGGTCCCGCGTGAGGGCCGAGGCCAGCACCCCGATGGCCGCAAACACGGCAGCCAGCAGCGCCAGCCCCAGGTAGGAGCCCACCGTCGCGGCCGAGTCGATGTTGCCCGAGGGGTTGCCCAGCTGGTACACCGAGTAATAGTAGAGCAGCGTGGGCACCAGTGCCAGTAACGCCAGCAGCAGGCAGGCCAGGTACTTGCCCCCGATGATCTGGCCGTCGGTGAGCGGGCGGGTGAGTAGTAGCTCCATGGTGCCGGCCTTTTTCTCCTCGGCAAACGTGCGCATGGTGAGAGCCGGAATCAGGAACAGAAAAATCCAGGGGGCAATGTTGAACAGCGTCTGCAAATCGGCAAACCCGTAGTCGAGCACCGAGCTGTCGGGGAACACCCACACGAACAGGCCGGTAGCCACCAGAAACACACCCATCACCACGTAGGCCACGGGCGAGTTCAGGAAGCTGTTAAATTCTTTGCGAAGTATTGCGAGCATGTTGGCAACCGTGGTAATTATCTTGAAAAGGCAAACGCCTAGTCGAGTGCTGGATTGAATATTTTTTGCCCCTTGATAGGAGCTAATTCAGCAAACTTGAATGGACTCAGCACACTAATCAAGTTCACAAGATTTTCAAATGACGTAACTCTGATTACCCCTTCTATGTCATAATAATCAAGGTCATTCATCTTGGTCTCATTAGCCTTAAATAAGTAGAGCTTATATTCATTATCCCATTTCTGTACTCCTATTGACAATAAATACCTCTCGTTCTCTTCGTTGAAATAATCAGATTTTCCAACCTGTTTTCCACCTTCTATCCACTCCTTTACTCTATCGAAACTTTCCATGAAAGATTACTTCGTCAGCTCCTGGAACACCTGTTCCAGCCGCTGCTCTTCCTGGCGCAGGCCCAGCAGCACCCAGCCCTGGGCGGCGGCCAGGCGCGAAATGGCTCCGCGTTGGTCGGCGCCGGCGCGGGCCCGAATGCGGTAGGTGTGGCCGGTTTCGGCCTCCACGGCCAGCACGCCCGGCAACGCCCGCAGCGGGGCCACGTCGATGGCCTGCTCGAACTCGGCGCGAATGATGGTTTCGCCGGCGGCGCGGGCTCCCAGCTCCGATACAGGCGAGTCGGCCACGAGGCGGCCCCGGTTGATGATGACGGCGCGGCTGCACAAAGCTTCCACCTCGGGCAGAATGTGGGTGCTGAAAATGACCGTTTTGTCCTGGCCCAATTCCCGGATCAGGCTGCGGATTTCGCCGATCTGGTTCGGGTCGAGGCCGGTGGTGGGCTCGTCGAGGATGAGCACGCCGGGGTCGTGAATGAGGGCCTGAGCCAGCCCCACGCGCTGGCGGTAGCCTTTCGAGAGGGCCCCGATTTGCTTGTTCTGCTCGCGTCCCAGCCCTACCCTATCCACCAGTTGGCGCACCCGCTGGCGCAGCGCGCTGCCGCCCAGCCCGTGCACTGAGCCGATAAATTCGAGGTACTCGTGCACGTACATGTCCAGATACAGCGGGTTGTGCTCGGGTAGGTAGCCCACCCGGCGGCGCACTTCCAGCGGAGCCGTCTGCACATCAAACCCATCTACCACCACCGTGCCCACCGAGGGCGGCAGGTAGCCGGTGGCAATTTTCATGGTGGTGGACTTACCGGCCCCGTTCGGCCCCAGAAACCCCAGGATTTCCCCCTTCCCAACCGAGAAGCTGACGTTATCCACGGCCGTTTGCGGACCGAAGGTTTTGGTGAGGTTGGTTATTTCTACCATAAGTTGAGTTGCCAGTTGTCAGTTGCCGGTTGCCAGTCAGCTTGTGCTAGTTGCCTCGGGCAGGAAGCTGTTGAAAGTAGGTGATAAAGCCACTGAGCATGCGGCGGCACTCGATTAGATGCTGGATGGTTTCGTCAAACTGCGGCGTGGTTAGGTACTGCTGATCAAGGGCCAGATATAACTGGGTTTCCAACTCATATAGAGAGCCTCTGGCAATGAAAAAGAATTGCAATGATTCCCGTGTATGGTTGCGGCCGCAGCCTTCAGCCAGATTTGACGGCACCGATATGGCACAACGCCGCATCTGATTCGACAACGCAAACAATTCCTCTTTGGGAAACCCTTTAATCAACTCGTACACTATGCTGGTTAATTGCCGGGGCTTTTGCCAAACGTTGAGCTGAGTGTACTCCTTCATGATTGTTTTAAGCTCATGCTACGAACATCACAGGCAACTCACAACTGGCAACTCACTTCACCAGCGTTGGGCGCATCTGAATTTCCGAGAGCATAACGGTTTGCGGGGCTTCCAACGCGTGCACGATGGCGGCGGCAATATCTTCGGGCTGCATTTTGTGTGGGTCAGGCTCCTGGCCGGGCTCGTTGCCATTGAAGTTGGTTTCCACCGAGCCGGGCATTACACAGGTGACGCGCACGCCCTGGGGGCGCACTTCCTTGAACAGCGCATCGGAGAAGCCGCGCACGGCGTACTTGGTGGCGCAGTAGCCGGCTAGGTTAGCCGTGCCCGCCGTACCGGCCAGAGACGCCACGTTGATAATATGGCCCAGCTGCTGCTTTTTCATGGCGGGCAGCACGGCGCGGGTGCAGTAAAACAGCCCGTGCACGTTGGTATCAAACATCTGGTGCCATTGCTCCGAGGAGAAACCATCAATGGGGCCGAAGTTGCCCAGACCGGCGTTGTTTACCAGTACATGAATTTCTGGACCGGCGGCTTTCACCGTAGCTTCGTAGGCTTTCTGCACCTCGGCTTCCTTGCGGATGTCGCACTTGATGAAGTGGAAGCGCGGGTGTTTGAAGTCGGGCGGAGCGGTGCGGCCCCAGCCGGCTACCTGCATACCTTTTGCCAGCAGCACCTCCACGGCAGCCCGGCCAATCCCTTTGCTGACGCCTGTGATAATGGCTACCTTGCCGTTGAGGTCCATAGGTCCGGGGTATTATGATGTGGTCAGATTTAAAGATGCAAGTTAGCGGGCCGGGCCGGGTTTTGCGCGCCCTGTTACTTACAGGCCTCACTACTCTGCTGCTCCCTGCCTGCACTAAGGAGAACGATGCTGGCTGCTTCACCAGTACCGGCGGCATCATTACGGAGCGCCGCAGCCTGCCGCCCTTCCGGGTACTCACCACCTACGACAACGTGCGGGTTACGTTGGTGCAGGATACGACAACCTACGCCGAAGTGCGGGCGGGCAAAAACCTGCAGGACGATATCCGACTGGAAATCAAAGGCGACGAGCTGATTATCCGCAACACCAGCCGCTGCAACTGGGTGCGCCGCTACAACACACCCCGGGAAGTACGGCTACACACCCCCCGCATTACCAGCACCTTCCTGCGCGGGCAGGCCGACGTCCGCACCGAAGGCTTGTTCAGCCAGGATACCATCTTCTTCCACCTCGTCGGCTCCGGCGACTACCGGCTCAACCTGCGCAGCCGGTACGTAGGCATGAGCCAATACGAGTTGGGCGACATTTACCTAACGGGCACTTCCCAGGAGCTGCACCACACGCTGGGCGGCAGCGGCAGCCTGCACGCGGCCGAATTTCCGGTTCAAAATCTGTATCTGCGCACCAACTTTGATAGCAACGGTAACCTGCACGCACGTGCTACGGGGCTGCTGGCGGGCACGCACGCGGGCACTGGCACCGTATTTTATGCCTCCCCCACCCCAACCCAGCTGGAGTTAAAAACCACCGGCAAGGGCAAGGTGCAGGCTGAATAGCGGACCTAAATATCCCCCAGCTGCGGCCGAATCAGCAGCTCCTCCACCACCGCCTGCGACGACAGGGAAAAGGCCCCAAAAATAGCATCGGCCACGTCCTCGGCCCGGATGAAACGCTCGGCGGGTAGGTCCACGCCTTCCCAGCTGGCGGTGAGGGTGGCGCCCGGCAGCACGGCCGTTACCCGGATACCGGCGTCTTTCAGCTCCTCGCGCAGGTTGCGGGTGAAGCCTAACAGGGCGTGCTTGGCAATGCCGTAGGAGCCGCCGTTGGGGTAGGCTGTGGTGCTGGCCGTGGAGCAGATGTTGAAGATGTAGCCGCTGCGCTGAGCCAGCAGCCCCGGCAGCAGAGCCTGCGTAACATCATAGGCGCTGAGCAGGTTTACATCCAGCATCCGGCGCAATTGCGAGCCGTCCAGGGGTTCGTCCTGCAACCTTCCGGGAATAAAAGAGCCCGTATTATTGATGAGCACTTCCACCGGGCCCAGGCTGTTCACCAACTCCGTAAAGCGCACCGTCTCGGAGCGCTGGCTCAGGTCGGCGGCGTGGGTGTGCAACACGGCCCCAGGAACCAGCTCGGCAGCAGCCGTTTGCAGGGCCTCTAGGTCGGCAGCGGAACGGGCGCAGGTAACTACCGGGTAGCCGGCCCGCAGAAACCGAAACACCAGGGCCCGCCCAATTCCTTTGGTACCTCCCGTAACAACGATATTTTTTTGCATTCCTTTGATTGCTGAAGCGGTTCTTACGTAAGCACAGCGGTTATGCAGGCTGGCCGGCTGACCGTTTCTGTGTAGAAGCCGCAAGTTTCGCTTTTCCTTTTGTTTTTCGTTTGTATGGTCAAATCATTCGGTGAATTCCTGCTCTTCATTCAGAGTATGCTCACGCGGAAAGAGCGCCTGGCGGTGCTCTGGCAACGCACCCTGGATGAGTGCATTATCATTGGCATCAACTCTATTTTTATTGTTGCCATTGTCTCGGCCTTTATTGGGGCGGTAACCTGCGTGCAGATTGCCTATAACCTCACCAACCCGCTTATCCCGAAAAGCACCATCGGGTACATGGTGCGCGAAATGACCATTCTGGAGCTGGCCCCTACCATCACCAGCATTGTGCTGGCCGGTAAAGTGGGCTCCAGCATTGCGGGCGGCCTGGGCACCATGCGCATCACCGAGCAGGTTTCGGCTCTGGAGGTAATGGGTATCAACTCGGCTTCTTACTTGGTGTTTCCGCGCATTCTGGCCTCCATGCTCATGTTTCCGCTGCTCGTGATTCTGGCCATGGCGCTGTCCATTATTGGGGGCTACCTGGCAGGCTCACTTACCGGGGCCCTATCGGCGCAGGAGTACATTGAAGGCATCCGCACCGATTTTATTCCCTATAACATCGTGTTTGCCCTCATCAAATCAGTGGTGTTTGCCTTTCTGGTGTCGGCCATTTCCTCCTTCAAGGGGTTTTATACCGAGGGTGGCGCCCTGGAAGTGGGCAATGCCAGCACCACGGCCGTAAACAACTCCATTATTGCCATTCTAGTGGCCGACTTTGCCCTGGCAGCTATTCTTCTGTAATGGAATAAGAACCCAAAGGATGGAGCCAGGGACGTAAGACAGCGCAACTTCTTTTACCTCCCGTTTCCTCCCTTCTGGCTTCTCTTTCCTAGCTCCTCCAAAAAATGATTGAAGTTCATAACGTTCAGAAGTCTTTCAACGGGAACCAAGTGCTGAAAGGCATCACCTGCACGTTTGAAACGGGCAAGTGCAACCTGCTGCTGGGCGGCTCCGGTACGGGTAAATCGGTGCTGCTGCAGTGCATTGTGGGCCTGATGAAGCCGGACTTGGGCAGCATCACCTTCGATGGCACCATGTTCACCAACAACAAGGTGCAGATCCGCCAGGAAATTCGCCGCAAGATTGGGATGCTGTTTCAGGGTTCAGCCCTGTTCGATTCGATGACGGTGTACGAAAACGTGGAGTTTCCGCTGAAAATGCTGACACCGGAAATGAGCCGGGAAGAACGCCGCGACCGGGTGGAGTTCTGCCTGAAGCGGGTGGGCCTGGAAAACGCCGGCACCAAAATGCCTTCCGAAATATCGGGCGGAATGAAGAAGCGAGTGGGTATTGCCCGGGCCATTGCGCCCAACTGCACCTACCTGTTCTGCGACGAACCCAACTCCGGCCTCGACCCGCTCACCAGCATTAAAATTGATGAGCTCATTCACGAAATAACCCACGAGTACGGCATCACCACCGTAGTTGTAACCCACGATATGAACTCCGTGGTTGAAATCGGGGACCATATCATCTTCCTCTACAAAGGCCAGAAACTCTGGGACGGCAACAAGGATGAGATTTTAAATGCCCAGGTTCCCGAGCTTAAGGAGTTCATCTTCAGTAGCAGCCTGGTACGCGCCGCCAAAAAAGTGGACGACGAAACCGATGGCGGCCTCGCCGCCGCCACCACCGACGAAGCCATTAATATTTAAAGCGCAAAGTAAAAGAGGTAAAGCCTCCGCCGTCATCTTGAGCGAAACTCATAATGACGGCGGAGGCTTTACCTCTTTTACTTTGCCTGCCAGCCTACCGCCGCCAGCCTTCCCGGTGCACTAGGTTAGCAATGTGGGCCAGGTGGTGGCGGCCATGCCAGGCGTATATTACCAGCGCCTGATCGAGGGTAGAGGTGCGCTTAGACTCCGGATGGTAAAACGTGCGTTGCCATTGGGCGTCGGTCAGGTTACGCAGCAGTTTCACCCAACGGATGTGCAGCGCCTCCAGTAGCGCCAACGATACGGCCGGGGGCGTGGCAGCCACGTCGGGCAGCTCAGCCCAGGCGGCTTCATCGTAGGGCTTAATGGTGGGGTTATCTTCCGTAAGAGCCAGCCGAAACCGCGTGTACGCGTTCAGGTGGGAGTCGGGCAAATGGTGGATAAGCTGGCGTACCGTCCAGCCGTCGGGGCGGTAAGGTGTATCAAGCTGCTCGGGCGTGAGGCCGGCTACGGCTGCCCGCACTTGGTCGGGGAGGGTGGCAATTTGGGCCATGTACGCAGTGCGGGCGCCGCGGTCCAGCGTTTCATCGGGCAGCACCGCGTGCCCGATGGGGTAGCGCAGGTCGGGCGTGGCAGAATTTTCCATAATGTAAGGAACAGCAACAAATGAGGGTGGCAAGGTACGGCGGCTTCAGCTTCTGGTGGTAGTAGGGCATTGCTGGTGCCCGTATTCAATGAAGCCCAAACATTGCTTGCTCAAAGACCCGCAGCCCTTCCTGGCATTTCCCAGAGTACTTGAGACTGCCAGGGCTAAAACAGCCCCAATCAACGGCTGAACATGAATGGGCCCGATAGTTACAAATAAAAACCCCAGCTGCTACTAGTAGCGGCCGGGGCTTTTGCTTGTTCAAGGCGGTTCAGTAACCAGTATTCCGACCTGCGGCCATGGTTAGCCGTTACGCTTGTTTAGTTCGTCGCGGATTTTAGCGGCTTTCTCGTAGTCCTCGCGCTCCAGAGCCTGAGCCAACATCTTGGTCAGCTCATCCAACGACACTTGGCCGCTGGGCTCCCGAGGTTCAGCGGGCGTCGGGGCCGGCCGGTCGCCGGCATCATCGTCCTCATCGTCGTCATCATCCTCATCCGAGTCCTCGGCGTTTTCATCCAGGTCTGACAGGATGATACCTGCTTCGCTCAGCACGCTTTCCACCGTAAAGATGGGCACGCCGAAGCGCAGGCCGATGGCAATGGCATCGGAAGGGCGGGAATCCAGCTCAAAGGTGGTAGCCCCATCGGAGCACACGATTTTGGAATAGAATACGCCTTCTTTCAGGTCGGAAATCAGCACTTCCAGCACGGCCACGTGCACCTGCTCGGCAAACGACTTGAACAGGTCGTGGGTAAGCGGGCGGTTCGGGTTGATTTTCTCGATCTGAATGGCAATGCTCTGCGCCTCAAACATGCCAATGATGATGGGCAGGCGCCGGTTACCCGTCTTCTCGCCCAGAATAAGCGCGAAGGAGCCCGACTGCGACTGGCTGGAGGAAAGGCCCAGGATTTCGAGCGGTATTTTTTTCACTAGAGTCTAGGTGAATGTGCGTAGGTGAAGGTTGTGAAAAATGTGCACACTACAGGAATTGCGTGGAAGCTTTTCCTACAGCATGCACATTTACATCACCTTAATTCAACTCTTTTACCGCCTGGGTCAATTTGGGCAACACGTCGAACACGTCACCTACAATACCATAGTCGGCGGCTTTGAAGAAGGGAGCCTCGGGGTCTTTGTTGATGACCACGATAACCTTACTCGAATTTACGCCGGCCAGGTGCTGGATGGCACCCGAAATACCGCAGGCAATGTACAGGTTCGGCGACACGGTAATACCCGTCTGGCCTACGTGCTCGTGGTGGGGGCGCCAATCCACGTCCGATACCGGCTTGGAGCAGGCCGTGGCCGCACCCAAGGCTTTGGCCAAATCCTCGATGAGGTTCCAGTTTTCGGGCCCTTTCATGCCGCGGCCACCCGATACCACTTTGTCGGCTTCAGGCAACAAGATGCCGCCGGCCTGGTCCTGCATTACCACCTGCTTGGGAGCATCGGCAAAGTCCGCATCCGAGAGTTGAGCCGAGAAGGCCTCTACCTGAGCGGTTTTGCCGGCTTCGTGCAGGGCTTCGATGGAGTTCTTTTTAACAGCAATGATTTTTCGCTCACCATCCAGCTTCACGTCGGCAAAGGCTTTGCCCGAGAAGGCGCCACGCTTCACCGTGAACGAACCGCCGTCGGTTTTAGGCAGCTCTACCACGTTGGTGGCAATGCTGGCCTGCAACCGAATTGACAGGCGCGAGCCTACCGAAGCCCCGATATTGGAGTTAGCCAGCACAATGACCTTGGCATCCTCTTTCTGAGCGGCGGCGGCAATCAGCTTGGTGTAGGCACCGTTCACAAAATCCTTGAGGCGGGGCTCGGCGTCGTGCAGCACTTTGGTGATACCCTGCTCGCCCAGCTTTGCCAGGTTGGCTTCGGTGGCTTCACCCACGGCCACGGCCGTAGCCGTGGTGCCCAGCATCTGGGCTACCTGGCTGCCGTAGGAAGCTACCTCCAACGAGGATTTCTTTACCTCGCCGCCGTCACATTCAACAACTACTAGTACAGACATTTTTTTAGTATTGAGAAGTGAGTAGTTGGTATTGAGACAGAAAAAAGTCCCGCATACTACTCAGCAGTTTTTGAAAATTGGTAGCAAAGTGAGTAGCAGTGCATCTAACTACTCAGTACTAGATACCAATTACTAAATCACCTTTGCTTCGTTGCGGAGCAGTTTGATAAGCTCACCGGCGCTTTCGGCCGGGATGAGCTTCACGCCTTGCTTAGCGGGGGGTAGCGCGTAGGCGGCTACCTCGGTGCGGGCCGCGTCGGCGGTAGGCTCCACCACTTTCAGGGGCTTGGTGCGGGCCGTCATGATGCCACGCATGTTGGGAATGCGGGGCTCACACATGGGCTGCTGGCAGGAAGCCACGAAGGGCGCGTTTACCTCCACGATTTCTTTGCCGCCTTCAATTTCGCGTTCCAGCGTGGCGGTGCTGCCGCTCATATCCAGCTTCATGGCCGGGGCCACCGTGGGAATGCCGAGCAGCTCACCTACCATGCCGTGCACCTGGAAGCCGTTATAGTCAATGCTTTCCTTGCCCATCAGAATCACGTCGTAGCCGCCATCCTTGGCAATGCTGGCAATCTGCTGGGCCACGAAGAAGGCATCCTTGGGGTGGGCGTTGACGCGGATGGCGTCGTCGGCTCCGATGGCCAGGGCCTTGCGGATGTTGGGCTCGGTGTCGGCTTCGCCTACGTTGAGCACCGTTACGGTGCCGCCACCCTGGGCCTCTTTCAATTCAATGGCGCGAGTGAGTGCATACTCATCCCACGGATTTATTACGAACTGTACGCCAGCCTTGTTAAACTCCTTGTTGTCAGGAGTAAACGTGATTTTGGTGGTCGTGTCGGGTACGTTGCTGATGCAAACGAGAAACTTCATCTACGGCTGCTTATATGGAAGATACTAGGAGAAAGTGTCAAATTTGGGGCGAAGATACTCAAAACTACCACCCCATGGAAACTGCGCCGAGCCGCCTGCAACAACTCCTGGCCTTCTACCAGGATGATCCTACCGACGCGTTTACCATCTACGCGCTGGCCACCGAATACCGCGCTACGGAGCCGGAACGGGCCATGACGTACTACCAGAAACTGCTCGACGAGCATCCGGACTACGTGGGTACGTACTACCACGCCGGCAAGATGCTGCAACAGCTGGAAAAGCCCGAAGAAGCCGAAAAAGTTTACCGCAAAGGCCTCACCGTGGCCCGCAAAGCCGGCCAGCTGCACGCCGCCAGCGAAATTCAACAAGCCCTCAACCAACTGCTGGGTCTGGATTACGAAGACGAGGATTAGGGTGGGTGGTTGACCTGTTGAATGGCTGAATGGGAAAATCTGTCATCCTGAGCATTCCGCGCATCAAGCGGCGACGAAGGACCTTACCACGTTTGCCTAGATCAGCATACCTTCCGTTCCGCCACCAGCCGTTCTGCTGTCATAAGGTCCTTCGTCGCCGCTTGATGCGCGGAATGCTCAGGATGACAGTCCAACTATTCCACAGCTCACCCCGACTGCCCTTGTAGCGCCTGCTCCAGCAGCCAGATAAGAACTCACCCATTCAACAGTTCACCCGTTCAACCATTTCCCCATGAAAATTCTGCTGGTTGAAGATGAGCCCAAGGTTTCGGCCTTTATAAAGCGCGGGTTGGAGGAAGAGGGTTTTGAAGTGGAGGTGGCCTACGATGGCCGTTTCGGGCGGCAGCTGGCCCTCTCCCACTCTTACGAGCTGATTATTCTGGACGTGATTCTGCCCTACTTCAGCGGGCTGGAAGTGCTGGAAGCCATCCGGGCGCAGGACCAGCAGACGCCGGTGCTGATGCTCACGGCTTTGGGCACCACCCAGGACAAGCTGCACGGCTTCGGCGGCGGGGCCGATGACTACCTGGTGAAGCCTTTCGATTTTCCGGAACTGGTGGCCCGGGTGCGGGCCCTCACCCGCCGCCGCGGCCAGCAGGCCAAAAGCGCCGTGCTCCAGTTCGAGGACCTGACGCTGGACTCGGGGGCTAAAACCGTGACGCGAGCCGGGCAGCCGCTCAAGCTCACGGCCCGCGAATTCGGACTGCTGGAGCTGCTGCTGCGCCACCCCGGCCGCGTGCTCAGCCGCGCCGAGCTGGCCGCCGACGTGTGGGAAGATTCCTTCGACGCCGGCTCCAACGTGGTGGACGTGTACGTGAACTACCTGCGCAACAAAGTCGACAAACCCTTCCCTCGCAAGCTCATTCACACAGTGGTAGGCATGGGCTACGTGCTACGGGCTCAGGAGTGAGAAGTGAGAAGTGAGAAGTGAGAAGTGAGAAAAAGAACGTCATTCTGAGCGAAGCCGGAGGTGAAGTCGAAGAATCTCTACCGCACTAGTAATTCTGGTCGTGAGGCAGCTAAGCGGTAGAGATTCTTCGACTTCGCCTCCGGCTTCGCTCAGAATGACGTTCTTTTAGGGCCTTTGCTTCCCCTTCACAATTTCACCTTTCACAACTTCACCACCCGCCCCATGACCATCCGGAACCGATTGACGTGGCTGTTTCTGGGGCTAGTGGCCGTGATTCTGCTGGCAGCCATGACCACCGTGTACATTCTGCTGGCCACCTACACCCACGAGGAGTTTCACCAGCGCCTGCGCGACCGGGCTGAGGTGACGGGCTACGTATTTCTGGAGCAGGATGAGCTGCGGGCCGAGGCGCTCCGGGAGTTTCAGCGCCGGTACCTGCGCACCCTTACCGGCGAGGTACTCCAGATCTACGACGACCAGCTCCGTCCTCGGTTTATCGAGCAGGACACCCGCGTGACCATTCCTGACCACATTCTGGCGCGTATTCTAACCGAGAAGCGGGTGTATTTCACGCTGGGTAGCCGGCAGGCCATCGGGCTGTTCTACACCGATAACCAGGGCCAGTTTATCATTGTAGCCGCCGCCGAAAACCACTCCGGCGCCGCCCGCCTGGATCATCTGATTATGATTCTGACCAGCATTTTTGTGGTGAGCCTGGTGGTGATTTACGTGGCCGGGCGCGTATTTGCGGGCAAGGCGCTGGCCCCCATTGCCGCCGTCAACGACCAGGTGGACCGCATCACCACCCAGGATCTGCACCTGCGCGTGAGTGAGGGTATCAGCCACGAGCAGGACGAAATAACCCGCCTGGCCCGCACCTTCAACCGCATGCTGGAGCGGCTGGAAGAGGGCTTCGAAACCCAGCGCACCTTCGTCAGCAATGCCTCCCACGAGCTACGCACGCCGCTTACGGCCACCATTGGGGAGTTGCAGGTGCTATTGAACCGGGAGCGGGACCCGGCCGCGTACCGGGAAGGCGTGGCCTCGGTGTTGCACGAGCTGCAACAGCTCAAGCTGCTCATCAACAACCTACTCGACCTGACGCAAACCAACACCGGAGCCCACGAGGAAATCCGGCTGGATGAATTGCTGTCGGAGGCCCGGGAGGCAGTGCTGCCCGACCAGCGACGCCGGGTGCAGCTGGCATTCGGGCAGCTGCCGGAGGATGCTGAGGCCCTGGAAATCAAGGGAAACCGCCAGCTGCTGAGCCGGGCCCTCACCAACCTGTTCGACAATGCCCTGAAATATTCACCTTCCGATAAACTCGTGGAAGTACAGCTGGAATACCGGGCCGGCCGGCGCTACATCCAGGTGCGGGATTACGGCATCGGCATCAGCGAAAAGGCTTTGCCGCAGGTGTTTCAGCCGTTTTTCCGGGCCGATAACGCCCGGCACGTAGTGGGGCACGGTGTGGGGCTGCCGCTGGCCCGCAAGATTGTGCAGCTGCACGGCGGCGAGGTGCACATCAGCTCCTGGCCGGGCCAGGGCACGGTGGTGGAAGTGGTATTATAAACGATAGTAAGCCGACATGCACCGGTTAATTTCAGGCGTTTTCGACCAAAAACTCATAGAAACTTCACTTTCTAATCGGTTTCTAATCTACCTCTAACCCGGGGCTAATACCGGGGGCGTAAGCTTGCATCTTACCAGTTACGCCCATGAACCGCCTATTCCATTTTTCCTCCCTGCTGCTGCTGCCTACCAGCCTGTGCCTGGGCAGCTGCACCGAAGAAGCTACCGAACAACTCCCCCGCCCCGACAACACCCGGCAGCTACCTGCTGCCACCGTGGCCGCTCTGCAAACCGATAGTGTGCAGCTGGCCCCCGTGCAAACGGAACTGCGCCTGGAAGGCCGCATAACGCCCAACGCCGACCGCCTGACGCCCGTGTATGCCTTGGCTGGCGGAGTGGTAGAGCAAGCGCCCGTAGCCCTCGGCGACGTGGTAACGGCTGGGCAGCCGCTGGCCGTTTTGCGTAGCGCTCAGATAGTGGGCCTGGCTCAGCAACGCACCGAAGCCACCGTAAACCTGGGCACGGCCCGCGTGCAGCTAGAGGCCATCAGCGAAATGCACGCCGACGGAATGGCTTCCGACCAGGATCTAAGCATGGCCCGCGCCGCCCTGCAAAAAGCCCAGGCCGAGCTAACCCGCCTGCGCAAGCAAACCGACGTGTACGGCACCGCCCCCGACCACTACACCCTGCGCGCCCCCCAAGCCGGCACCGTCGTTGAGAAGCACCTAACGGAGGGGCAGCAGTTCGAGCCCGGCCAAGTGGGCAGCCTGTTCACGGTAGCCAACCTCGATGAAGTGTGGGTGCTGGCCGATGTATTTCAGTCAGATATTGACAAGGTGAAGGCAGGCCTGCCGGTGGAAGTGCACACGCTGAGCTACCCCGACCGGCAGTTTGCGGGCCGCGTGGATAAGGTGTTCAACGTGCTGGACCCCGAACGCAAAACGCTCCAGGTCCGGGTGCGCCTCGCCAACCCCGACCACCTGCTCAAGCCCGGCATGTTTGCGCGCATCCACCTCACTGAAACCAGCACCACCCGGTTGCCGGCGGTGCCTTCGGCTAGCCTGGTGTTTGCCAATGGCCGCCGCTACGCGCTGGTAGTAAAAAACAACGCCGTGGAAACCCGCCCGGTAGCCGTGCAACACGCCGGCCAGGGCATGAGCTACGTAAGCAGCGGCCTAACGCCCGGCGAGCAGGTGGTAACCCGCAATGCGCTACTTTATTACAAGGAACTCAATGACTAGCCCGCGCGCCTCCCGGCACTGGGTCCGGCACGCCATGAGTACGGCGGAACGAGAACTGCTGAAGCCGTCCTCGGCAGCAATTTCTTTGCCTGTTGACAGCGTTAGAAAGGCGCTTTCAATAGAAAGAGCGGCCTTTCTGAAAAAAATATTTCATTCTAATCCGTTTCTAATTTACCTCTAATTCGCCCCTAATACGGGGGGCGTACTCTTGCATATCTCAACACCGAATCCGGATATGCAACGCCTCTTTTTCCTGCTACCGTTGGCCCTGCTGCTGCACTTCAGCACCCACGCTACTGCCGCGCCACTCAGCGGCGACACTCTGACGCTCACGCTGCCCCAGGCCGAGCAGCAGTTTGTACAAAACAACTTACTGCTGCTTGCCCAGCGCTACAATGTATCGGCGGCCGAGGCCCAGATACTACAGGCTCGGCTCTGGGACAACCCCACCATTTCCATCGAACAGAACACCTACAACCCGCAGACGCGCAAGGTGCTCGACGTGACCAAAACCGGCAACTCCATTGTGCAGGTGCAGCAGCTATTTGCCATTGCCGGCCGCCGCAAAGCCGCCGCCAACGTGGCCCAGCAGAACGCCTTGGTGGAACAGTTCACCTTCCAGGATTTGCTGCGCACCCTGCGCTACCAGCTCCGCAGCACCTTCTACGACCTGTACTACAAGCAGCAGAGCGTAGGCGTGTACGATAAGGAAGTGGCTAGTTTTCAGCGCACCGTAAGCCTATATCAGGGCCAGTACGAGAAAGGAAATATTGCCCTGAAAGAGGTAATTCGGCTGAAAGCCTTCCTGTTTCAGCTGCGCAACGAGCGGCAGGCCTTGCTCAACGACATTGCTGCCGAGCAAGCCGACCTCCGTACCCTGATGCGCGACACCAGCGGCGCCTACTACATGCCCACCGCCGACGGCAACCGCCTCAGGGCCCTCAGCTTAGCTGATCGCACCGAAGCGCAGCTCATCGACTCGGCGCAGGTGAACCGCGCCGACCTGAAAGCCCGCCAGGCCGCCGTGCAGCAGCAAACCCAGAACCTGCGCCTGCAACGCGCCCTGGCCACGCCTGACCTGGCCGTGGGCTACGTGTACGACCGGGCCGGCAACTACATCCAGAATTACAACGCCCTCACGCTGGGCGTGGCCGTGCCCATCTTCAACCGCAACCAGGGCAACATCCGCACCGCGCAAAACCAGATTGAGGTCAGCAAGGCGCAGCTCAGCCAGCAGCAGCTGCAAGTGCAGAACGACGTGCAGGAAGCCTGGCGCCTGGCCCGCCAAAACGACCAGCTCTACCAAGGCACCGCCCGCGAAACCTCTGACTTCGACCGCCTCATGAAGGGCATCGATGAGAGCTATGCCAAGCGCAATCTCACCATCGTGGAGTTTCTGGATTTCTATGAGAGCTACAAGAACAACCTGGTGCAGCTCAACAATCTGCGCGCCAACCGGGTGCGCGCCTTCGAACAACTCAACTACGCCGTGGGCCGCCCGGTGTTCAACGCCGAATAACCATGCAGCCGATTTCCAAACTCTCGTCCTCTCCCCTCAAACGTCCTTTTTCCATGACTCGCTTTGCCACTCTGGCCACCTCGTTGGCCCTCCCGCTTGCCCTGGGACTGGCGAGCTGCTCGAAATCCGAAGAAGCCGACGCACCCCAGAAAGCAGAGGCGGGCTTCACCATGTCCAACCAGATGCTGCGGGAGCTGAAGATTGATACGGTGCGCAACGAGCCCGTGCGCGACGAGCTAAGCCTCTCGGGCCAGATTGCCACCGACGGCGACAAAACTGTGAAAGTGTACCCGCTGGTGGGCGGCGTGGTGGAGCAGCTGAGCGTGGAGCTAGGCGACCATGTGACCAAGGGCCAGGTGCTGGCCGTCATCAAGAGCGGCGAAATTGCCGACCTCCAGAACCAAAGCAGCACTGCCGGCACCGACCTCGATATTGCCCGCAAAAACCTCTCGGTACTGGAAGACCAGTACAAGGCCGGCTTGGCCTCGGAGCGCGACGTAAGCCTAGCCCGCCAGGAGCTGCGCAAGGCCCAGAGCAACGTGGGCAAAAGCCGCAAACAGCTGGGCGTGTACGGCGTGTCGGCTGACGGCACTTACACGCTGCGGGCTCCCATTTCGGGCTTCATCACCGAAAAGAACGTGACCGACCACATGCAGTTCAACGCCGACAACGTAGGCAACCTATTCACGGTCAGCAACCTTGATGACGTGTGGATTATGGCCAACGTGTTTGAGTCGGATATCAGCAAGGTGAAGGAAGGCTACACCGCCGACGTCACAACCCTCTCCTACCCCGACAAGCACTTCACCGGCCGCATCGACAAGGTGTTCAACGTGCTCGACCCCGATTCCAAGGTGATGAAGGTGCGCGTGAAGCTCAACAACCCCGGCTACCTGCTTAAGCCCGAAATGTACGCCCAGGTGAAGGTGCTCAACACCGAAAACCAGCAGATGCTGGCCGTGCCCGCCAAATGCGTGGTGTTTGATAAGGACCGCAACTTCGTGATGGTGTTCAAGGACCGGCACCACGTGGAAACTCGGGAGGTCAAAATCGCCAAAACCGTCGGCGACGTGAGCTACGTGCAAACCGGCCTCAAAGACGGCGAGCACATCATCGCCCAAAACCAACTCCTGGTGTACGACGAGCTGAATGATTAAAGCTAGAAAGCTAGCTCCCCTCCTCATCTGAGGAGGGGTTGGGGGTGGTTGACCGGAGTGTCAGCCCATCTACTAATACTAATTCTAGGAACTACCCAAACGATTATCAACCACCCCCAACCCCTCCTCATCTGAGGAGGGGAGCTAGCCTAGCCTTGTCTTCTTCTAGCTCTAGTTGTTGCCTTCTAGCTTTTTGAAAAGCCATGAACAAATTCATCCAGGGCATTATTGCCTTTTCGCTCAAAAACCGGGGGTTCGTTTTTCTGATGACGTTTGTCGTCATTGTGGCCGGGGTGATGAGCTACCGGAACACGCCGATTGAAGCCTTTCCGGACGTCACAAACACCGAAATCACCATCATCACGCAATGGCCCGGCCGCTCGGCTGAGGAGATTGAGAAGTTCGTGACGGCGCCCATTGAAATTGCGCTGAACCCGGTGCAGAAGAAAACCAGTATCCGTAGCACCACCCTATTTGGGCTGTCGGTGGTGAAGGTGATTTTCGATGATGGCGTGGACGATGCCTTTGCCCGCGTGCAAGTCAACAACCTGCTCAGCCAGGCCGACCTGCCCGAAGGCGCCGACCCCGACGTGCAACCGCCCTACGGCCCCACCGGCGAAATCTTCCGCTACACCCTGCAAAGCAAGGAAAAAACCACCCGCGAACTGAAAACCCTGCAAGACTGGGTGGTGGAGCGCAACTTGAAAGCCGTGCCCGGCGTGGCCGACGTGAATAGCTTCGGCGGCGAGGTGAAGGATTACGAAATCAGCGTGAACCCCGGCAAGCTCCAGGACCTCGGCCTCACGCCTTTGGACCTCTACAACGCCATCCAGCGCAGCAACATCAACGTGGGCGGCGACGTGATAAACGAGGGCCAGCAGAACTACGTGGTGCGCGGCATTGGCCTGCTCAACAACATCGGCGACATCAACAACACGGTTATCAAGAACGTGAACGGTGCCCCCATCCTGGTAAAGGACGTGGCCATCGTGCACGAGTCGGCGCTGCCGCGGCTGGGCCGGGTGGGCCGCGGCCTGAACGACGACGTGCTGGAAGGCATTGTGGTGATGCGCAAAGGCGAAAACCCCTCCGAAGTCATTGCCCGCCTCAAAGACAAAGTGGCCGACCTCAACGACAAGATTCTGCCTTCCGACGTGAAGATCAAAACCTTCTACGACCGGCAGCAGCTCATCGACTTCAGCACCGAAACCGTGATTCACAACCTGCTGGAAGGCATTGTGCTGGTGACGGTAATTGTGTTCGTGTTCATGGCCGACTGGCGCACGACGGTGGTGGTAAGCGTGATTATCCCGCTGGCTTTGCTGTTTGCTTTCATCTGCTTGCGGCTGAAAGGCATGAGTGCAAACCTGCTCAGCATGGGCGCCATCGACTTCGGCATTATCATCGACGGGGCCGTGGTGATGGTGGAAGGGCTCTTTGTGGCCCTCGACCACAAGGCCCACAAAATGGGCATGGAGCGGTTCAACAAAGTTGCCAAGCTGGGCCTCATCAAGAAAACCGGCCGCGACATGGGCAAGGCCATCTTCTTCTCCAAGGCCATCATTATCACCGCGTTGCTCCCCATTTTCTCCTTCGAGAAAGTGGAAGGCAAGGTGTTCAGCCCGCTAGCTTGGACGCTGGGTTTTGCTTTGCTCGGCGCGCTCATCTTCACGCTCACGCTGGTGCCGGTGCTTACTTCGATTCTGCTGAAAAAGAACGTGGTAGAGAAAGACAACTTCTTCGTACGCGGCATCAATAAAGGCGCGCAACGGTTCTTTTCCTTCACCTACGCCCGCAAAACCGCCAGTTTGCTGGTGGCCACGGTGGCCGTGGTGCTGGGCATGGGCGCCTTCCACTTCCTGGGCTCCGAGTTCCTACCCGAGCTGAACGAAGGCTCTATCTACGTGCGGGCCCAGCTGCCGCTGAGCATCAGCCTGAATGAAAGCAACAAGCTCTGCAACGAGATGCGCCGGGTGTTCCTGAGCTTTCCCGAAGTGGGCGACGTAGTGAGCCAGACCGGCCGCCCCAACGACGGCACCGACCCCACCGGCTTCTACAACAACGAGTTTCTGGTGCAGCTCAAGCACACGCCCGAGGTGGAGGCCGAAATGAAGCACAAAGACAAGCGCGAAGCCCTGATTGAGCACATGAAGGAAAAGCTGAACCGCTTCCCCGGCGTGGATTTCAACTTCTCCCAGCCCATCACCGACAACGTGGAAGAAGCCGCCTCGGGCGTGAAAGGCTCCATTGCGGTGAAGATTTACGGTACTGACCTCAAGTTGATGGAGGAAAAAGGCCGGCAGGTGTACGGCATCCTCAAGAACATCAAAGGCATCGACGACCTGGGTGTACTACGCAACATCGGCCAGCCGGAACTGCACGTGGACCTGGATGAGCAGCGCATGGCCCAGTACGGCGTAAGCAAGGCCGACGCCAACGCGGTACTGGAAATGGCTGTGGGCGGCAAGCAAGCTTCCCAGATGTACGAGGGCGAGCGGAAATTCCCCATCCGGGTGCGCTACCAGGAACAGTTCCGCCAGACGCCCCAGGAAATTGCGGCCCTGATGGTACCTACCCAAAACGGCAACACCATCCCGCTATCCGAAATTGCCACCATCGGCGACGTAAACGGCCCCTCGCTCATCTACCGCGACGACAACCAGCGCTTCGCTGCCGTGAAGTTCAGCATCCGCGGCCGCGACATGGGCAGCACCATCGAAGAAGCCCAGAAAAAGGTGAATGCCGTAGTGAGCCTGCCCAAGGGCTACACCATGAAATGGACCGGCGACTTCGAGAACCAGCGCCGCGCCACCCAGCGCCTCACGCAGGTAGTACCCGTTTCGCTCGGCCTAATTTTCTTCATTCTGTTCATTTTGTTCGGCAACCTGAAAGATGCCGGGCTGGTGCTCCTGAATGTGCCGTTTGCCATTATCGGCGGCATTGCGGCCCTGCTAATTACGCATACCAACTTCAGCATTTCGGCTGGTATCGGGTTCATTGCCCTGTTTGGTATCTGCATCCAAAACGGCGTAATCCTAATATCGGTGTTCAAGCAGAATATGGTGCGCAAAATGAGCCTCGACCGTAGCATCCACGACGGCGTCACCAGCCGGGTCCGCCCCGTGGTTATGACGGCCCTCATGGCTACTATTGGCTTGCTGCCTGCTGCGCTCAGCACTGGCATCGGCAGTGAAACTTCTAAGCCCTTGGCTATTGTGGTAATTGGCGGCCTCATCACCGGCACCATTCTCACCTTGTTCATCTTCCCCCTGATTTTCGAGCGCGCCTACCGCGCCCAGCACACCCACTACGGCGACAACCCAGCGTTGCACCCCGAGCGGCATGAGCAGGCCATGCTGGTACATTAGGCACACAAAGCAAAACGCCCGGTCAATGACCGGACGTTTTGCTTTGTGCAGGCACGATGTAGAGGCGCAATATTTTGCGTCTCGTCATTGCTGATGTTGTTCAGCAGGCTCAGTTACGCGACGTTCAACGACGAGACGCAAAATATTGCGTCTCTACACTGTTCAGGAACTGCTCCTGCGCCTACCAAATTAGCCTACCGATATAGAGGCGCGACACTTCGCATCTCCTGTTAGAACGGCCGGAACTGGGTACTTGCCCCCGCGTTATCCAACAACAAGAAGCAAAATATTGCGTTTCTACTTCACTGCTACCCCACCCTGGGTCAGCACCTGCTGAAAGAACTGCACGTGGTAGGGCAACGCGTTTTGCCAGTACTCCCAGGTATGGGCGCCGGGCCGCTCGGTGTAGTCGTGGGGCGTGTGGTTGTACACGAGGCGGCGGTGCACTTCCCGGTTGATGTCGATGAGGAAATCATCCACGCCGCAGTCGATAATGAGGGGCAGGCCGTTGGTATAGAGCTTATCGGCCATATTCACTACTGAGTTGGCGCTGTACAGGCTGGGCGCGGGCGTTTCAGGGCCGAGGATAGGGTTGAATAACGACTGCCGCTGCTGAGCTTCCTGCGGATTGAGTTTCCGATTGGTCACGCTCATATCCAAGGCTCCGCTCATGCTACCGGCCGCCGCAAATAGCTCCGGATGCCGCCCTGAGAGGTACAGCGCCCCGTGCCCGCCCATGGAAAGGCCCGAAATAACCCGGCCTTCTTTGCGCGCTACGGTACGGTAGGTCTGGTCAATTTTGCCAATAACCTCCTTGGTAAGATAGGTTTCGAACTGGCTGGCCTTGTTCACCGGCGAGTCGAGGTAGAAGCTGAACGTCTCGCCCTCGGGCATCACAATGATGAGGTTGTACTGGTCGGCGAGGCGGTGAATAAGGGTTTTGTCGGGCGTTTTGCTGCTCCAGTCGGAGAAGTGGCCGTAGGCGCCGTGCAGCAGGTAGAGCACCGGGTAATTAGCCTTCTTGTTTTTGGCGTAGGAAGCCGGCAAGGCCACTGCGGCGCGGTACGTCCGTTGCATGGCGGCACTGGGAATATCCAGCGTATCCACTTTGGCGGCAAAGGCGGCGGGGCTTAGGAGCAGCAGAAAGATTAGTAGGCGAAGAGTGTTTTTCATAGTATGGAAGATGGTGTGTGGGTACAGACCCCGATTTAGCTGCATCGTTGCGGCTGTTTAGGATGCCCCTACCCTGTAGACTAGGTCAAGCTAAGAATAGGCTGCGCCCCGAACTACTAAGCGCAACGGCCTAGGCGCTGCCTTGCAACCTATCGAAAACGAGGCAAACACAATAGCCCCGGCACCAAACTACCATGAGAACATGTGGTTTGCCTCTTGTAAGTACACGTGTACCGGCTAGGCTATCGGGCAGCGTTTAACAGCTGTGTTAAATATTTCAAAAGGTACCTTGTTTTGCATAGTACCGCTTTATACATTTGGTCAACCTTCTGCCTTGTGCTAATCATTGTGGTAGTGACTGCGCAGCTGTGGCAAAAAGTTCGCAACTAGCATCCTCAAATCTATTTTCCCTCTTCCTGCTATGACAAAAGCTTTTCTACTAAGCCTGGGCCTGCTGGCTGCGGCTCCGGCCCTGGCCCAGCAAGCTGCTCCCGCCGATACAACCACCCTGAAGATGTACCGCGAATCGGCCCGCAAGGTCAACGCCCTGGTGCACACCAAGCTGGATGTACGCTTTGATTATGCCAAGCGCCAGCTCATCGGCAAGGAGTGGGTGACGCTGCAACCCGTGGGCTACGCTACCGACTCCCTGCGCCTCGATGCCAAGGGCATGGACATCAAATCGGTAACGATGGTGGACGGCTCGAACACCAAGACGCTGAAGTACCGCTACAACAACGAGCAGTTGGACATCGACCTGGATAAGCTCTACACGCCCGGCCAGCAGTACACCGTGTACCTGGAGTACGTGGCCAAGCCCAATGAGCTGAAAGTGAAAGGCTCGGCGGCCATCAACGATGCCAAAGGCCTGTACTTTATCAACCCCGACAGCACCGAGGCCGGCAAGCCCCGCCAGATCTGGACGCAGGGTGAGACGGAGGCTTCCTCGGCCTGGTTCCCCACCATCGACAAGCCCAATCAGAAAACCACCGCCGAAATCAGCATGACGGTACCCAGCCGCTACGTAACGCTGAGCAACGGCGCCCTGGTGAGCCAGACGCCCGCCGGCCCCGGCCTGCGCACCGACACCTGGAAGCAGGAGCTGCCCCACTCGCCTTACCTGTTTATGATGGCCGTGGGCGACTTCAAGATTTACAAGGATACCTGGCGCGGTAAGGAGGTGAGCTACTATCTGGAGCCCAAGTATGCACCCTACGCTAAGCAGATTTTCGGCAACACGCCCGAGATGCTGGAGTTTTTCTCCCGCCGCTTAGGGGTGGACTACGCCTGGAATAAGTATGCCCAGATTGTGGTGCGCGACTACGTGAGTGGGGCCATGGAAAATACCTCGGCCACCCTGCACGGCGAGTTTCTGCAAAAAGATGCCCGTGAAGCCCTGGATGCCGAGTATGCCAACGGCGAATCGGTTATTGCCCATGAGCTGTTCCACCAGTGGTTTGGGGATTTGGTAACGGCCGAAAGCTGGAGCAACCTGACGGTGAACGAGTCGTTTGCCGACTTCTCGGAAGCCCTCTGGGCCGAGTACAAGTACGGCCAGGACGCCGGCGACGCCCACGCCTACATGAATATGCGCAACTACCTGCGCAGTCCCCGCGACGCCCAGAAGCAGCTCGTGCGCTTCCACTACGCCGACAAGGAGGACATGTTTGACCTGGTGAGCTACCAGAAGGGCGGCCAGATTCTGAACATGCTGCGTAGCTACCTCACCGACGACGTATTCTTCGCCGGCCTGAAAAAGTACCTCACCGATAACAAGTTCGGCAACGGTGAGGCTCACCAGCTGCGCCTGGCCCTGGAGTCCGTATCGGGCCAGGATTTGAACTGGTTCTTCAACCAGTGGTACTTTGGCAGCGGCCACCCCGTGGTAACCATTGATTATGGCTACGACGCTGGGGCCAAGCAGCAGACCGTGACCATTAAGCAAACCCAGCCCGGCCAGCCCTTCCAGTTGCCATTGGCAGTGGATGTGTACGTGAACGGTAAACCCCAGCGCCACCAAGTGATGATGCGCCAGGCCACCGAAAACTTCCGTTTCCCGGCAGCCAGCAAGCCCACGCTGGTAAATGTGGATGCTGAAAAAGTGCTGCTGTGGCAGAAAACCGATAACAAGTCCCTGGAGGAGTTTGCCTATCAGTACAAGAACGGCCCGCGCTACGTTGACCGCCGCGAGGCCATTGCTGCTGCCGCTACCAAGCCAGCTACCGACGCCACCGCCCGCCAGCTCCTCCTTTCAGGCCTCAACGACAAGTACACCGGCATTCGAATGGCCTCCATTGCTGCCCTGAAGCTAGATGACAAGGCAGTGCAGAAAGCCGCCGCCCCTGCCCTTCGCAAGCAGTTTGCTCAGGAGAAAAATACCAACGTGCAGGCGGCGTTGCTTGGTGCCCTCGGCCAGGTGCAAGATAAAAAGGACGAAAAGACGTTTACTAAAGCCCTCGAAAGCCAGTCGTACGCGGTGCAGGGCGCGGCCCTGGAAGGCCTGGCCGAAGTGCAGCCCAAAGCCGCCCTCGCGCGCGCTAAGGCGCTGGAAGCTGGCGCCAAAGGCAACGTGGCAACTGCCATTGCCAACGTGTACGCCACCCAGGGCGACGCTAGCACCTGGACTTACGTGCGCAACCAGTTCGACACGGCCGGGCCCCAGGGGCAGTTTCAGATGCTGGAAAGCGTAGCTGGCTTCATGGCCCGCCTCAACGACGCAACGGTGCTGAAAGAAGGCACGGAGCGCCTGCAAAAACTGGCCGTGCAGTACAAGAAGTACGGCGTGGACGAGCCCATTCTGGCTATGCTGGAAAAGGCCAAGCAAGGCAAGCCCGCCGACCAGCAAGCTACGGTGCAGGCCGCTATTGAGGCTATTAAAAAAGCAGAATAGCTCATTCATTTCTTTATTATACACAAAAAAGGCCGGACTCATGTCCGGCCTTTTTTGCGGGAAACGGTATGAGGGTTTCGCCTTTTTTACCCTGTTATCACATCCAGCTAGGGCAACGCAGGAATTGAGCTTGGGTTACAGCATCTTTGAAAAATCGAACTATTCTTGACCACCGGATGTCGATACTGCATGCGAAAGACCACTCTGCTGACTGCCGGAGCCCTGCTGCTTGCGGGCCCGACCTGCACCCTGGCCCAGACCACTGACCCCGGCCTCAACAACGGCGAGTCGCCTTTTGTGCGGCTTATCCGCCCCGACCGGCCCGGGCAGACAATCACCACCAATATGCTCTACCCCGGCCAGTTTCAACTGGAAACCGGCCTTACCCGCTACGATGCGGGCAGCAACGTGGGCTACGCGGGCCGCTCGGCCTGGGGCAGTACCTTGCGGGTAGGCTTTTTCAACCACATTGAGCTGCGCGCCACCCAGCACTACCTGCTCACCCCAGCCGCGCAGCTGCTACCTTCCGACGGTGCGCCTACGCCTTACGCTGGCCCGGCCGGATTTGCGCCCCTGAACGTAGGCGCCAAGTTTCTGGCCTCTACCACTCAAAACGCCCGCTCCCAGGTGGTGGTACTGCTGGATATGAACCTGCGCAACGGGGATACCAGCTTCGGGGAAAAACAATTTGAACCCGGTGGCCGCTTGCTGGTGTCGCAGCAATTAGGGCAACGGTTTGGCCTGGAAGGCAACTTTGGCTTTCGGCAGCGCGGTTTCAAGGCCGAGGGCACCAAACAGGGCCAGTACCTGACCACCCTGGCCCTCAATGGCCCCATTGGCGCAGGCACGCACGTTGGCTTCCTGGCCGAAACCTACGCTACCTGGCAGCGGCAGCAGGGCTGGCGGCCCGGCCTCACTTCGGGCCTCTACTACCGCCCCGCCCCCGGCCTGCGTCTTGATGTTACGGCGAGCCACGGCCTTACGGCCAATGCGGGCGGCTTCACCGTTGGGGCCGGCCTAGCTTTCCGGTTTGGAAAGTGAATGAGGAGAACTGAATTACAAGAGCTACGCTGAAGGGGCCATCATCCTGAGTAGCGCAAAGAACCTTACTTCGCCGGAACAAGCCACTCTTATGAGCCCGGTTCCAGCGTGGTAAGGTTCTTTGCGCTACTTAGGACAACAGCGCCCCGGCTCTTAGCTCTCCCCGCTTGTCAGCTCTTCTACCTCATTTGCGCACCATGCGCACAGTGGCTATACACCGGAAGCCCAGCCAGTTTTGCGGGCCTTGGTAGGCCTGCCGGGCACTGAGAGTAAGGCCCTGCACCGAGGTTTTGAATGAGCCTCCTTTGGCCACGCCTTTTGTTGCCGTCATTTCGGCCACATTCCCAATGACATTCTGGAGGCCGAACCCATTGGGCGGCCCGATGGTAATGGGCTGCACGGGGAATTTTTCTTTGCCCGGCGCGCAGGCAAATACCTGGTTGCTACCCGCCAGATAGTAATTTTCCCGCAGGTTGTAGGGCAGTTCGTAGGCAGTTTCGGTGGCGGGATGAGCCAGCTGCTGAGCGTCCAGGCAGGCTACCAGCTCCTCCGACTCATTGAGCTTGCAGGGCTTGGGCTTGCGCACAGAGCGGGTTTGGACCAGCTCAAAGGGTCGTGTACCCGCTGGCAGTCCACCAGCAGCAGCCTGCTCCCACTCCGCTTCCGTAGGCAGGCGGTACTGCACCGTTACCTCATAGTCGCGTAGTTCAGGGTGCTGCTTGCGAAACTCCGCGCTCCGGAAATAGCTGCGGTTTACTACGGCGCTGCGCCAGCGACAATAGGCCTGCGCCTGCTCGTAGCTTACTCCCGTGGCCGGATGGTAGCGGTAAGCCGGTGCCCGGAAGTAGGATTGGGGCGGGGTGGTCTGCTCCGGGTCGGGCACGGGCTGCCAGCCGGTGGAGTCCGGCAGCTGCGCCCGAAAGAAGGCCAGGGTGGAGTCGCGGCGGATGAAGTGGAGATACTCCAGCCAGTGCAGGTTGGCCACCTCGGTTTCGTCCATGAACAGGTTGTCGGCCACGCGGGCGGTGCCGGGCGGCTCGGGTAGCCCAGGCACGGACGCCGCCTTTGCCTGCGCCTGGCTCGTTGCCGGCCAGAACACCGCCGAACTGCCCATGCCAAGCCAACACATCCAAACAAGCTTTTTCATATACTCCAGTAGCCTAAAAAGACCCGAAACGACTTGGGAAACCTACGCAAGATACTTCAGCCGCAAGTTAGCGCCGCTACGGGTCGGCACTGGGTTTCCGGAGCGGCAGTTCGGCTACAAACCAGCAAGCTGCGTACTGCCTACCACGCATTCTTTGGCAAGCCGTTATGTGGGTAGTTTTTTCGTTGTTGGCCGCTTTGTCGGCTGCCGTAGTAGTTACGCTTTCAAAAGTAGGCGTCAAGAATATTGAAGCCAGCGTGGCCTTCGCCATCCAGTCGGTCCTGATTGTATCGGTGGCCTGGGGCGTAGTGGCCTGGCAGGGGCACCTGGGGCAGGTTGCCGAAATTGACCGCCGCACCTGGGGCTTTCTGATTGCCGCCGGCATCATTACCTGCCTATCCTCCCTGTTTTCCTTTCAGGCCCTCAAAATGGGGCAAGCTTCGCGCACATCTTCCTTCGATAAAATCTCGCTGGTGTTTTCCATCCTGCTGGCTGTGTTTTTTCTGAAAGAGAAGGTTACCTGGCAGATAATTCTGGGTGCCGCCCTCATGGCCGGCGGGGCTCTACTCATTGCCTTCACGCGGGAAAGCAGCTAGTCAACCTACTTATTTACAGCGCCAGCAGCTCATGGTTGACGAAGGCCCCGGCCTTGGTGCCGGCCGCTACGGCTACGGCTACTGTGCGCATGGGCGTAGTGGCGTCTCCGGCCGCGTACACGCCGGGCACCGAGGTTTTCTGCCAGTCATCTACCTGCAGATGGCCGCTTTCCGTGAGGGTGCAGCCCAGCAGCAACGGCAGCTCGCAGTGCTGCCGGAAAGGCACATGCGCAAACAAGGCTGCCAAGGGTACCTGCCTGCCCCCATGCAGCACCACTTGCTGCAGTTGCCCCCGCTTATGGTGCAGGGCCTGCAGTGGGGCTTCCTCCGTGCGTATTCCGGCTTCCCGCAACTGCAGGGTTTGCTGCGGGCTGAGGGTGGAAGGGCCATTAGTGAACAGCGTGAGTTGGGGGGTCCAGTTCCTGATCAGGCGGGCCTGCAGGAAGCCGGTGTCGCCGTTGCCCAGCACGCCCAGGGGCTGGCCGTGCACCTCATACCCGTGGCAATACGGGCAGTGTAGCACGCTGATGCCCCAGCACTCCGCAAAGCCTGGCAGGGCGGGCATCAGGTCCTCAATTCCCGTCGCGAAAATCAGCTTCTGGGCCGCAACGAGCTGGCCGCTGGCAGAAGTGACCAAGAACCCAGCCGGCGTTTTTTCGGCTTGCACGGCTTGCTCCTCTACCACTTGCACAGTGGGGTAGTGCAGCACCTGGGCCAGGGCTTTGGCCCGAATTGCAGCCGGCGTTTCCCCGTCCTGAGTCAGGAAATTGTGCGAGTGGGGTGTTTGGTGGTTGCAGGGCTGCCCACTATCCAGCACCAGCACCGTGCGCAACGCCCGCCCCAACGACATGGCCGCCGCCAAACCCGCGTAGCTCCCGCCAATAATTACCACTTCCACACTGCTGTTTGGCTCCATTATCAAGTAGTTAACGAATCTTATTGCAGAGGAGCCTACCCTACTGGGCTGGCCATACAACGCACGAAGGTACACAAATGCAACTAAGTTGCATTTGTGTACCTTCGTTTTACGTTCCGTTGCTTACTCTACTGCAAGCACAATCTTACCAGCGGCGCGGCCGGTTTCGCTGTAGCGGTGAGCCTCGGCCGTTTCGCTGAGCGGGAAAGTTTTGTCAATTACCACGCGTATAGTGCCCGCCTGCAGCCAGGCCGAAATCAGGGCCAGATCTGTGCCGCGCTCCTTGGCGAAGAACATATGGGCCGATTTGGTGGTAAGGGCAGCGGCCAGCTTATCGGTGATGAGCAGGGCCGGCTCGGGCGTGGTGGTTACGTAGCGGCCGTTGCGGCGCAGGGCCAGCTGGCTGGCCGAAAAGCTACTTTTGCCCACGGCATCAAACACAATATCGTAGTGGCTGCGGTTTTTGGTGAAGTCCTGCTCCTCGTGGTTGAGCACCGTATCGGCCCCCAGGCTACGCACCAGTTCCTGGTTATCGGGGCCGCACACGCCAATTACCTCACCGGCCCCCAGGGCCTTGGCTATCTGCACCGCAAACATGCCCACGCCCCCCGAAGCGCCGTTTATGAGCACCCGGTCGCCGGAGAGCAGTTGCCCGTGGTCGTGGAGGCCCTGCAGAGCCGTGAGGGCGGCCAGCGGCACGGCTCCGGCTTCCTCAAAGCTGAGCTTTTCCGGAATAAACGCCGCCACCGACTCCGCCAGTACCGCGTATTCCGCATTGGCGTTGCCCACGCCCTCATTGGGCATTCCGTACACCCGGTCGCCCACCTTAAAGCGCGTTACGTGGTTGCCCACGGCGGCAACCTCCCCGGCCACATCCCGACCCGGAATTTTGGGAAAGCGCTGGCCCGTTACCAGCTTCATGTCGCCGTTGCGCACTTTCCAGTCGATGGGGTTGATGCTGCTGGCCCGCACCCGCACCAGAATCTGGTCGGATTTGGGCGTAGGGGTGGGTTGCTCGCCGTAGCGCAGCACATCGGCCGGGCCGTATTCAGTGAAATAAATGGCGTTCATAGGGGGCAAGTTCGATAGTTGAGCTTCTGCCTACGCAATAACAGCGCAAGGGGGCCGGCATTGGTCAGGGTTTTGGGCAGCGTTTTAGCTTATACCAAGGTGAAGCTACTTCCTGAGACGCAAAAAACCGCCCTATCCAATGAATAGGGCGGTTCCACACATCGAAAGCGCACTCCCCTCAGACTACGCCCGATGATAGTGTGCAGCGGTGGCGGTAACCCTCGCTGCGGTATCGTGATTCTTTAGTGTAATAACTCAAGTGAGAAAATGAACGGAACCAACTACACCATTTTGCCCTAATGCCCGAGCACCTGTACCTGCGGAATAGCTCGTAGCTCCAGCTGAATACCTCGCTCAGGGGCAGCCAGGCGAAAGTTTTCAATGGCTTCCAGCACGTCGTAGTCAATGAAGGAAGAATTGGAGCCATCAATTAGTACCTGCGTATCATCGGGCAGCTCATCCAGCACCTTCACGATGCTGGCTTTATTGAGAAAGGAAACCTGCTCGGATAACTTGAGGTGAATGGGGCCGGCCTGCATAGCGGCCGGTTTGCTCAGGAAGTAAGCCGACTCATAATTGGCCTTGAGGATGTAGAAGATGCCCACGGCTAGCCCAATGGATACTCCTTTCAGCAGATCGGTGAACAGAATGGCCACAATGGTGATGATGAAGGGCAGAAACTGCTGCCAGCCCAAGCGCCACTGGGTAATGTACAAAGCCGGTTTGGTGAGCTTGTAGCCCACAATCAGCAGCACGGCGGCCAGCGCCGAGTACGGTACCTGATTCAGGATTGACTCCAGAAACAGCAGGCTAACGAGCAGCAGAATACCGTGGCTGAAGGCTGCCATGCGCGTTTGACCACCCGCGTTGATGTTGGCTGAGCTCCGCACGATAACCGCCGTGATAGGCAAACCACCCAACAAGCCGCTGATGATGTTGCCGGTGCCCTGCGCTACCAGCTCCCGGTTGGTGGGTGTAATGCGCTTATGCGGGTCCAGCTTATCCACGGCTTTCACACTCAGCAATGACTCCAGGGACGCGACAATGGCAATGGTGAAAGCCACCACGAAAAAGCCCGGCCGCTGCAGGGCCGTCCAGTCGGGCTGGGTGAAGGAGCCAATGAAGTCTTGCCAGGAGGAGATGTTGGGAAGACTAACCAAGTGCTCTGGCCGGATACGCAGCACGGGCGCAGCCTGGTCGAGCAGGTTGTTCAGCCCAATGGAGAGCAGTACCACCACCAGCGCGCTGGGCACTAGCCGCAGAACCCGGAGGCGCTTGGCAATAACGTCGTCCCAGAGGAATAGCACACCCAAGGAAACCAACCCCACCAAAGCCGAACCGGCCCCAATTCCCCGCATGGCCCGCTCAATAGCCGAAAACGTATTCTGGCCATCAAACTGCAGAAAGGTCATATCCTCGAAATAGTCGGCGTCGGCGCCTACCAAGTGCGGAATCTGCTTCAGAATAAGGGTCAGGCCAATGGCGGCCAGCATACCCCGGATAACGGAGGTTGGAAAATACATGCCCACAATACCGGCCTTCACTACCCCCAGCACAACCTGAATGATACCAGCAATAACGACGGCAGCCAGCACAGCCTGAAACGACTGCAACGACTGCAGAGACGCCAGCACAATGCTCGTAAGCCCGGCCGCGGGTCCGCTCACGCTCAAAGGGGAATTGCTAACCCAGGAAACGACCAAGCCCCCTACGATGCCCGCAATAATGCCCGCTAGCAACGGGGCACCCGAGGCCAGCGAGATGCCCAAGCACAGCGGCAAGGCTACCAAAAAAACAACCAGCCCAGCCGGTAAATCTTTGCCAAGGTGCTTCCACGGCGAGGATGGCACACCAGAAGGCGTGCGGCCCGTGGAAGTTGCAGCGGAGGGAGCAACTTCAATCATACAAACGAGGGGAGGGAGAAAGAGCAGAAAGCCCGCCGCGCAACGTCTTTGCGTAGCGGATTTACTGCAAGTCTACAGCCACCTCGTTAAGACCTAATTAAAAGTGAATTAAAATCCAGTTAAAAACGGTATACTTTGTTGTTCAACGGCTTACGCGGCATCTTACTGGCGATTTTTCTCCCGTTAAACCTCCCTCCTTGGCTACAGAATAGAGGGCAGTTCTAGGCTAACGGCGGTGCCCTGTCCCAGCTGGCTTTCAATTCGGATTTCGCCCTCGTGCAGCTCCATTATTTTGGCCGTGAGCGGCAGCCCAATCCCGTGCCCGGGCACGGTGCGCACCGACTCGGCCCGGAAGAAGGGAACGAATACCTGCTGCCGGTCGGCCTCTGTCATGCCCATGCCTTGGTCGCGGACGGTTAGGCGCACCCGGGTGCGGGAGCAGAACAGGCTGGCTACTACCGGCTGAGCAGAGGCGGCCGAAAACTTGCAGGCATTTTCCAGAATGTTGAGGAAGGCCGAGAGCAGCAGCGCCTCATTGCCCAACACAGCAAAGGGCAGGCGGTTCGGTACTTCCGAGGACTCGGAAAACTCCAGGTCGATGCGGCAGGTGGGATGGCGGCGGTGCACCTCCTCGTGGGCCTGCAGCAGCAGCTCATCCAGGCGCACCAGGGAGCGGGGCACCTGGGAGGGGTCGTCGGAGGCGCGGGCAATTTGCAGCAGCCCGTTGGTGAGGTCCTTGAGCAGGCGGGCGGCATCCAGGGTATTTTGCAGCACCTGCCGGTATTCCTGCTGGCTTCGCTCCTGCTGCAGCAAGGCCACTTCCAACTGCCCGATGATGGCCGCCAGCGGCGTGCGGAGCTCGTGGGAAGCATCCCGCACAAAAGTGCGCTGCCCGGCAAACGCCGTTTCCAGGCGGTTGAGCAGGCTATTGAAGCGCTGGGCCAGCAGAGAAACCTCGTCCTGCCCATCGGCCTGGGAAAGGCGGCGGTGCAGGTCGGAGGCGGTGATACTGTCTACTTCCTGAATGATGCGCTGCATGGGCTTGAGGGCCTGGCCGGCAAAAAACCAGCCCCCAATGCCCACTATCACGAAGGAGGCCAGCAGCCCAAACGTGAGGACGGTGAGCAGATCCTGTAACTTCTGGCGGCTGTCGGCATCCACGGAGGAGGCCACCACCACAAAGTCGCCGCGCAGGGCGTCGCGGTAGAGCAGGCCCACGGTCTGGCGGTGGTCGTCTTCCAGCAGAATTTCGCGGCCATCTTCGCGCACGGCATTCAGCAGGGCCAGCGGTATAGCCACGCGGCCGGCCAAGCCTTCCTCAAATACCACCTGGTTGTCCGCATCAAACACGCGCACCTCCTCTTCGGGGAGGGTGCGGTAAAACTGCCGCAAATACAGGCGGTATGAGGCCCGGCTGGCTTCGTCGCTGCGGCGGGTGCCATCCAGGTATACGTGGGCCACAATGCGGGCCCGGGCAAACAGACTCTCGCTGAATGCCTCGCGCCGTGCCTGCTGGGTAAAAAAGTAAATGGCCGAGGAAAACAGCAGCAGCGTTACTCCCAGAATAGCCACAAACTGCAGCGTGAGGCGGGTGCGGATAGACATTGGGCAGTTTCTAGTTGCTGGTTGCTAGTTGTTAGTTATCGGTTGGTAATTGTTGGTTATGAGGGCTCTACGAAAGACTCTACCGGACTCTGGGCTAGCTAACAACCGTCAACTAGCAACCAGCAACTCATCTACTCCTCCTTCATCACGTAGCCCATGCCCACCAGCGTATGGATAAGCTTGGGCGTGAAGTCCTTATCAAGCTTTTTGCGCAGGAAGTTGATGTACACGTCGATGACGTTGGAGCCGGTATCGAAAGAGGTTTCCCAGACGTGCTCCAGAATATCTACCCTGGACACCACCCGGTTCTGGTTGCGCAGCAGGTACTCCAGCAGGGCAAATTCCCGGGCCGTAAGCTGCACCGTTTGGCCGGCGCGCTGTACCACCTTGCGGGAAGGGTCCAGGGTAAGGTCGGCCAGGCGCAGCACGGGGTCGGAGGGCAGCTCGTTACGGCGGCGGGTGAGGGCCCGGATGCGGGCCAGCAGCTCCTGGAACGCGAAGGGCTTCACCAGGTAGTCGTCGGCCCCGGCATCAAGACCCCGAATTTTATCGTCGGTTTCGCCGAGGGCCGTGAGCATCAGGATGGGCACGCTGGTATCCTGAGCCCGCACTTGCCGGCACACTTCCAACCCGCTCAGGCCGGGCAGCAGCGTGTCCAGCACAATCAAGTCGTAGTGCCCACCCAGGGCCAGGCGCAGGCCCAGCACGCCATCAGCCGCCAAATCAACGGTGTGGTGCTGCTCCGTGAGGCCTTGGTGCAGGAAGGAGGCCACCTTGGGTTCGTCTTCAACCAACAGGATTTTCATAGGCGGGCTATAGAATGCTTGGAAGCCCGAAGGTAGAACACGCGGCCGGCACTCTGACACTATCGGAAAGCAGCCTGGGAGCATGGCACAGCACTTCACTTATATCAATGCAAAAAAATACTAGAATAATTTAAAATTATCTTGACTTTACGGCTTCAATCCAATACATTTATGGAAATATTCAATACTAGTGCAAGTCGGCAAAATTCGGGCTCCGCTTACTTTTTGTCCTGCTCATTTACTCTTCTCCCTAGCTTTTTTCTACCGTATGCTCCTACTCTCACGCCTTCGTTACTTACTGCTTGTGCTGCCCTGGCTGGTGTTGTTGAATGGCTGTGTGTCCCAGAAAAACCTGCCCTACCTGCAGGGAAAAACCTATAACACCCGCACCCCGGTAACGGCCGACAATGTGCGGCAGCAGTACCGCCTGCAACCCGGCGACGTGCTCAGCATCCGGGTACAAAGCGTGCAGCCCCAGCTCAACGACATGTTTAACACGGTGGATGCGCGGGCCGTGTTTAACGGCGACCCGGGCAACCTGTACCTGACGGGCTATTCCGTGGATGAAAACGGCAACATTGCCCTGCCCACGGCCGGCGTGCTGAAGGTAGCAGGCCTGACCGTAGAGGAATCCCAGACGGCCGTGAAGCAGAAGGTAAGCACGTTTGTGCGGGATGCCAACGTACTGGTAAAGCTGCTTTCTTTTAAGATAACGGTGCTGGGTGAGGTGCGCAATCCGGGCCGCTACTTTGTGTACAACGCCCAGTGTACCGTGCTGGAGGGCCTGGGTCTGGCCAGCGACCTGACTGAGTTTGGTAACCGCCAGAACGTGAAGCTTATCCGCCAGACGGCCAAGGGCTCGGAGGTGGTGCTGCTGGACCTCACCGACCCGGGGCTACTGGCTTCCCCCTATTTCTACCTGCTGCCCAACGATGCCCTGTACGTGGAGCCCATGCAGGCCCGCACCTCCCGGGGCAATGCCGGCAACCTGGCCCTGGTATTCGCCGGCATTTCGGCGGTGGTACTGGTGCTCAATTACCTGAAAGTTTTATAGCCAGCGCAATCCGCTTGCTCTGTCGCCTTCCCTCACCCTGCTACTATCTATTGTAATGGAACAACGCCCACACTCCTCCGCCGACGAACTCGACCTGCACGAGCTATTTTTCCGTTTGCGGCACCGTTGGCCGCTGTTTCTGGTGGCCTTGGTGCTGGCCGGCCTGGCAGCTTTCTTGTATTTGCGGGTAAAGCAGCCGGTGTACGCCTTCCGCTCCACTATGCTGCTCGGCGACCAGGGCACGGGCTCCAAACAGGCCCAGGAACTGCTCAAGATTCTGGAGGTGAAGGAAAAGGGCACCAAGATGGAGGACGAAATCGGCCTGCTAACCTCGGCCGACATGGTGCAGCAGGCCCTGCGGCGGCTGCCGTTTGAAACCTCTTATTACGTAGCGCCTACCACCTGGCTAAATACGGTGAGTGATATGCAGCTGCAGGAGCGGCCGGTGGGTGCAGTGCCGTTCCGGCTGCGGCCCCTGGCCTCAGCCCCGCAGCTGACCGGGGTACGCATTTACGTGGAGCCCATGGCCGACGGGCGCTTCCAGGTGCGGGCCGATGCCGACAAGGGCCGGCTCTACAGCCTGCCCACCGGGGAAATGGTGCGCGAGGTGCTCAACCCCCACCTCAACGAAACGGTGCGCCCCGGCGACACCCTGCGCACTCCCCTGCTCACGGCCGTACTCCAGGCCGAGCCCGGTTACCCGGCCCAGAACGTGACGGAGCGCTACTTTGTGCTCCTGCACGACCGAACCAGCCTAACGGGCGAGTACCAGCAGCACCTGGCCGTCCGGCCCATCGACCGGGAGTCGCGCATTATTGAGCTGACCAGCAAAGGCACTGTACCCCAGAAGGAAATCCAGTTTCTGGATACGCTGATGCGGGTGTACGTGGAAAATGACCTGCATACCAAAAACCTCACCGGCCAGAAAACCGTGGCGTTCCTGGACAAGGAAATCGGGCACCTATCGGATTCGCTGCGCCGCTCCACGGCCGCGCTCAGCTCCTTCCGGGTGGCGCGGGGCGTAGTGGATGTGGGGGCGCAGTCGGCCAGCGGTATTCAGCAGCAGGGCGAGCTGCAAATGCTGCGGGCCAAGGTGGCCACCAACCGCAAGTACTACCAGAATATGCTCGGCTACCTCCGCTCCCACCAGCAGGCGGGGCAGCTGGCGGCTCCCAGCAGCATTGGCATTGAAGACCCGGTGGTCAACAACCTGATTATTCAGCTCACCGACCTGAACAGCCAGCGGGCGGCCCTGGGCGTGAATGCCTCCGTGGAAAACCCCATGGTCACGATTATGGATGAGCGGATTCGGGTGGCCAAGGAAAGCCTGGTGCAGACCCTGGCCAACATGACCCACGCCGCCGACATTGCCCTGCGCGACCTGGACAGCCAGCTGGGCCGGGTTCAGGGCACGATGAGCCTGCTACCCGAGAATGAGCGCCAGCTGGCCACGCTGAAAAGCAAAACCGACTTCAACGACAAAAACTACCAGTTTCTGATTGAGAAGCGGGCCGAAGCGGCCATTGCCCTGGCCACCAACGCCACCGATAAGAAAGTAGTGGACGTGGCCAGCATGAACGGCGACGGCCCCACGGCTCCCAAGCCCGGCCTGGTTGTTCTGATTGCGCTGCTGGGTGGGCTGGTGGTGCCAGTGGGTATCTCATTGATGCTGGATAAGGCCAACCGCCGCATTCAAAGCAAGGAAGACCTCTCGCGCATCACCAACATTCCGCTGCTGGGCGTGGTGGCCCACGGCAGCAAGCACGACAAGGAAGTGATGCTGACCGAACCGAAGGGCGCCATTGCCGAGTCGTTCCGGTCGATACGGGTAAACCTGCAGTATCTCTCCGCCGGCCTCGATAAGAAGGTCATCGGGGTTACCTCATCGGTGCCGGGGGAGGGCAAAACCTTTTGTGCGGTAAACCTGGCGGCCGAAATAGCCCACAGTGGCCGCAGGGTGCTGCTGCTGGAATGTGACCTGCGCCGCCCCACCGTGGCTGGCTACTTCAACCTGCAAGGTGCCTGCGCCGAACACGGCCTGAGCAGCTACCTGATGGGCCTGAGCACGTTTGAGGAGTGCCGCCACAGCACCACGCAAGTACGCAACCTGGATGTGCTGTGCTGCGGCCCTGTTCCGCCCAACCCCACCGAGCTGCTGGAAAGCGCCCGCATGGACGACCTGATGCAGCGCCTGCGTCAGGAGTACGATTACGTGTTGGTAGACACCCCGCCCACCGGCTACGTGGCCGAGTTTTTTATGCTGCTGCGCCACCTGGATGCCAACGTGTACGTGGTGCGCCAGAACTACACCGACAAGGGCCTCATCAGCCAGATCAACGAGCTGCACCACGAGCAGAAAATCAAGCAAATCTATATGATTATCAACGATATGCATTTCACAAAAACCTACGAGTACCGCCACAAGGAAAAGGCGTACTCCTACGGCTACTAGGCTCGAAACCCAGGAGCGGGCCACTTACTTTCTGCCGGTTCTCAATCAGCCGCGAGCTGCTGGCTTCTCGCTTTTCAACTCCACTCCTCCCCACCCTACCGCGCTGCTTTTCTCTGTCCGTTGCCCCTTTCACCCGGATAGTACCCCTACATGGCCTCCACTGCATCAAACCTGACTACTGCCGCCGTGCACGGCGTAAAATGGACCACTGGTGCCACCATCACTACGGCCCTGCTGCAAATTGGCTACACAGCCACCATGGCCCGGCTGCTCAGTCCGGCGGCGTTTGGGCTGGTGGCCCTGGCCGGGGTTATCCTGCGGTTTGGGTCTTACTTTGCCCAGATGGGCATGGAGCAGGCCATCATTCAGAAGGCCGAGCTGACCCGCGCCGATGTGCGGGCGGCGTTTACCTCCTCGGTGGTGCTGAGCCTGGTGTTTGCGGCATTGCTGGTGGCAGCGGCCCCGCTGGCCGCCAGTATTGTGCAGCAGCCCGAGGTGGTGCCCGTGGTGCGGGTGCTGGCGGCCGGCCTGCTGCTCACGGGCCTGAATGCCACGGCCCTTAGTCTGCTGCGCCGGCACATGCAGTTTCGCACCTTGGCCATCATAGAGGTGGTTTCCTACGTGCTCGGCTACGGCGGCCTGGGTATTGGGCTGGCGCTGCACGGGTACGGGGTCTGGAGCCTGGTAGCCGCAACGCTGGGGCAGAGCTTGCTGCTCACCATCCTGAGCTACCTGGCCGAGCGCCACGATATCCGGCCGTTGTTTGAGTGGGAAACGTACCGGCCGCTGGTGGCCTACGGCAGCCGCATGTCGGCCATTAGCTTTCTGGAGTTTGTAACCGGCTCCCTGGATACGCTGCTGATTGGCCGCCTGCTGGGAGCCGCCGCCCTCGGTATTTATAGCCGGGGCTGGATGCTGATTGGCTTGCCCGTGTACCTGCTTACTACCAGCGTGTCGAAGGTGGTTTTTCCTTCTTTCAGCCAAGTACAGGCCGACCGGCCCCGCCTCCGGGCCGTGTACCTGAGCAGCATTACCTTAGTTGGCGCGCTGGTAATTCCCATTTGTGCCGGGGCCGCCGTGGCTGCCCCCGAAATTGTGCGCGTGATGCTGGGGCCCGACTGGCTGGCAGCGGTACCCATTCTGCGGGTGGTGTGCGCGGCGTTTGCCCTGAGCATGGTGACCATGTTTGCCGGCGTGGTGTGTGATGCTACGGCCACGCTCACGCCCAAGCTCTGGCTGAACCTGCTGTACGTGGTGTTGCTAACCGGCCTGTTTATGGGTCTGAGCCGCTACGGGCTGCTGGGCGTAGCGGGGGCGGTGGTAGCCGGCGAGGTACTCCGGACGGTGCTGTACCTGGGCCTGATGCGCCGGGTACTGCAGGTTTCCGCAACGGATGTGCTGAGCACCTACGTGCCGGGTTTGCTGGCCGGAGTTCTGGTGGCAGCCGGTATTGCCGGTGTGCGGGAACTGCTGCCCCCTGGCTCGGTACCCGCTGCCGCGCTATTGCTCACTGAAATACTAACGGGTGGCTTGCTGCTGCTGGCCTTTGCAGTAGGCACCCCGCCCGCCCAACTGCGCCACGTGCTGCGCCGCATCCTCCAGCGCCTGCTGGAAGGCAACGCGGCATCCGGCCGGTTTGGGCACTTGCTGCTTGCTTTTTCGGCCCGGCTAGCCCATCTGGATAATGAGCCCGTAGCCACCCCGGTTGTCTCCTCCGCTCCTGTTCGTCCGCATCCCGCCCTGTTTCCCGATCCTGAAACCGAACTGGTATAACCATGCGTGTTCTGTACGATCATCAGGCGTTTACCCTCCAGGATTTTGGGGGCGTCTCCCGCTACCACCACGAGCTGCTCTGTCATGCCACCTGGGAGTCGGAGCTGGCGGTAGCGCTGAGCAACAACCTGTACCTGCGCGACGGGCACTACTCGCAGCACCGCACCTTCCTGCCCAACTCGCGGCTGCCGGCCCGCTGGCGGGTAATTGAGTTTTGCAATAACCGGGCTTCGCGGCGGGCCATTCGGCGGGGCGAGTTTGATGTATTGCACCCAACCTTGCTGGACGACAACTATTTTCTGGATCTGCTGCCGGCCGGCAAGCCCTTGGTTGTTACCATCCACGACATGATTCCGGCCCTGTTTCCGGAGCACTACCCCGACCGGGACGCCCGCCGCCTGGAACGGACAGTCCAGCGGGCCGACCGCATCATTGCCGTATCGGAGCACACCCGGGCCGACATCCTGCGGCTGCTTCCTGTGGCCCCGGAAAAAGTGCGGGTAGTGTACCACGGCTACACCGACCGGGAGTATCCCTCGGCCGGCCCCGCTTTGCCCGTGCCCGCACGCTATGTATTGTTCACGGGTAGCCGGGCGCTGTACAAAAATTTTGGCTGCGTGGTAGAGGCTCTGGCCCTGCTCCCGGCAACTCAGGCCCAAGGCTTGCACCTGGTATGCGCCGGGGGAGGGCCCTTTACCCCCACGGAGCATGCCCTGCTGCAGCGGGCTGGCTGGGCCGACCGGGCCCATCAGTTCGGGCCGGTTTCCGATGCTCAGCTCAACTTGCTGTACCGCCAGGCGCAGGCTTTTATTTTTCCTTCGGAGTACGAGGGGTTTGGGCTACCCATTCTGGAAGCCTACGGGCAGCAGTGCCCTGTATTGCTCAGCCAGGCCTCCTGCTTTCCCGAAATTGCCCGCGAGGCGGCTCTCTACTTCCCGCCTAACCAACCGGCCGCCCTGGCCGAGCAGCTGGGCCGCTTGCTCACCGACGCCCGCCTGCGCCGGGAGCTGGTGCAGCTAGGACAGCTGCGGCTGCTCGATTTTACCTGGCAGCACACGGCCCGGCGCACCCGCACCGTGTACGAGGAAGCCTGCCAGCCCCTGGGGGCACCCGGTGTGCGCATGCCTACGGGTAGTCCCATTCCTGCTTTGGAGTTATGAAAATCAGTCTTCGCTTCCGCCACGTGCTGCCTATTCTGTTGGTGTTGCTGACCGACCGCGCCTTCACGGAATTTGTTATTGCCTACCCCGATGACCCCAGACTGGGCCTGTACAACTACGCCATTACGGGCTTTTCCCTGCTGTTTATTGCCCTGTATTTCCGTCAGCTGAGTTCATTGATGCGGCGCTGGCTGCTGGTGCTGGTAGCCGCTGTGGGGTTGCTGGCCCTGGAGTCTTACAGTGGCTGGGGTACGCCCTTTGTGTACCTGCACGTATTTGCCAAGCTGCTGGCCCTGTTGCCTATTTTTGCTTTGTATGGCTATTATCGGCAGCACCCGCTGCCCATGGGCCTGCTAATGGTGCTGGTGCTGGTGGGGTTGGCTACCAGCCTGGCCCTTTTCCATCCGGATGCCCTCAGCCTCACGGCGTTTCTGGATACGGAGCGGGGCTTCGATGTAACTTCCGCCCTGCTGCTGCTGCTACCGGCGCTGTACTACTTCAACCAGTACCTGCTGCGGGGGGGCCTGCTGCGCCTGGCGGTGTTTTTTGGGATACTGGCGCTGATTGTGTTCTTGCAGCACCGCACGGTGTGGCTGACTACGGCCCTGGCTCTGGCCCTCAACCTGCTGCTGATTGTGACCCACCGTGTGGAGGGCCTGCGGCTTAGCACCCACCGCCTCACGCCCCTGCTGCTGCTGCCGGGGCTGGTGCTGGCCCTGGGGGGCACCGCCCTGGTGCTGGATAACCCGCTGGTACTGCGCAAGCTGGAAAGCAACGTGGCCGACATTACCAACGCCGACAAGCAGGGCACCGGTAGCTGGCGACTCAGGCAAATGGAGGCCTACCTGCCTTTTGTGGAAGAACACCCAGTGGCCGGCATGCGCCTGGAAGGGTTTGAGCTGCCCGTGCAGTTTTACGGCGACGGTGACCGGCCCGTGTGGGCCGACCGCACCGGCCACCACTTTCATAGCTTCTACTTCGACCGGCTGTTTTACTTCGGTATTCTGGGGGTGCTGCTGGTGCTGGCCGTTCCCATCTGGCAGCTGCTGAAACGGGCCCGCCAACCCGCGCCCCTCTCCCCCGATACGGCCGTGCTGCTCTGCTTTTCCGCCTGCGCCCTGCTCTACGGGTTTTCCTACGATTGGCCACCCTACCTCTACGGCATCATGGGGCTTACGCTGGCCGTGGCCCCGCCCCTGCGGATGCCGGCTCGCCACCCGGCGGGCTCCCTGCCCGCCCCGCTCCGGGTAGCCGATACGCCAGTACCCTCCCCAGCCCTCCCGCTGCCTGCTTAACCCGTGCTTTTGCCTGTACCTGCTGCTTTGGCCATGCTTACTTCTACTCCCCACTCCACTCCGGCAACGGCGCTTCGTACGGCGGTGCTGCTGCTCATCTTCAACCGCCCCGAAACAACCCGGCGCGTGTTTGAGGCCGTGCGCCGGGCCCGGCCGTCCCGCCTCTACATTGCCGCCGACGGCCCCCGCACCGCCCACCCCAACGACCCCGCACGCTGCGCCGAAGCCCGGGCCATTGTAGCCGCTATTGACTGGCCCTGCGAAGTATTTACCCTGTTCCGAACCACTAACCTGAACTGCGGCGTGGGGCCGGCCTCCGCCATCGACTGGTTTTTCCGGCAAGAGGAAGAGGGCATTATTCTGGAGGATGACTGCGTGCCGGCACCCAGCTTTTTCCGCTTTTGCGAGGAACTGCTGGCCCGCTACCGCCACGATGCCCGGGTGATGCACATTGGGGGCAACAACTTCAGCCGCGAAGCCCGCCGGCCCCGCCCCGATGGAGCCGAATCCTACTACTTCTCTACGCAGGTAAATAGCTGGGGCTGGGCTACCTGGCGGCGGGCCTGGCAGCACTACGATTTTCAGCTGAGCAGCTTCCGGGAGCTACACCGCCAGGGCAAGCTGCAAGGTCTGTATAGCACCCGCCTGGAAAACCGCTACCGGCTCAGCAAAATTGCCAGCGTACTGGACCTGCCCCAGCCCCCCGACGTGTGGGATTATCAGTGGCACTTTGCCATTGTGGCCAACTCGGGGCTGTGTATTGTGCCGGCTACCAACCTGGTGGGCAACATTGGCTTCGGCGAGCAGGGCACCCACACGCTCAACAGCACCGACGAGTTTGCCGATGTGCCCACCACCGATGCCTGCTTCCCCCTGCACCACCCCAGCACTATACTGGCGGACCGCCGCCGGGATAACCGCCGGTTTCGGGAGTTTTTGCGGGGTCGGGTGGTAGCCAAGCTCCGCCAGCTTCTGTCCCGCCGGCCGGCTCCTGCAGCCTCGGTATCTGCGCCGCCCTACTCCCCATCCATCCCTCTGCTCACTTCAGTTACTCACGCCTGACGTCTATGAAGATTCTACTTTCCGCCTATGGATGCCAGCCGGCTAGTGGCGGCGAAAATGGGAATGGCTTCAACTGTCTGTGGGAAACGGCCGCGCTGGGTCATGAGGTATGGTGCTTTACTACCCCGCTCAACAAGGGAGATTCGCTGGACAGCCATTTGCAGAAACTTGCCCATGAGCCCGCCGCCCAGCGCATTACCATTGTGTACGTGGCGGTACCGGCTTTGCTTACCTACTTGTACCGGTGGCAGTTTGGCGTGTACCTGCATTATATTTTCTGGCAGTTCAGGGCTTGGCGCAAAGCCCGGCAGCTGGATGCGGTAGTGGATTTCGATATGGTACACCATATCACCTACAACAGCCTGCAAATGGCCTCCTGGATGTGGCGCTTGGGCAAGCCCTTACTGCTGGGGCCCTTGGGGGGGGGCATTCATGCGCCGGCTTCGCTGCGCAGCTACTTACCCGATTGGTTTAAGACGGAAACCCTGCGCAACGTCATCAGCTGGCTGCTGATAAACTTCGACCCGAACGTCCGTCAGTCGTTGCGGCACGCCACGCTGGTGCTGGCTGCCAACCGCGAAACTGCCGACCTGGCCCGGCAGCTGGGCGCCACCCGCGTGGAACTGGCCATGAGCACCGGCCAGCCCCTCTCCTTCTACCCCGAAGCGTACACGCCCCGCGAGCCGGCCCCGAACGGGGAGCTGCGGATTCTGTGGCTGGCCCGACTATTTCCGCGCAAAGGCCTGCACTTGGTGCTTGATGCCCTGGGCCGGGTGCACCCCCGCGTCAAATTTCACCTGGATATTATGGGCGACGGGCCCGTGGCCCCCTACTTGCCGGAGTGGATTGCCGCGGCCGGTTTGGAGGGCCGGGTTACCTGGCATGGCGCGGTATCCTACGCCCGGGCCCGGGAGGCTTACCAGGAGCACGACCTGTTTATGCTCTGTAGCCTGCGCGACACCTATGCCGCCCAGTACATTGAGTCGATGGCAATGGGGTTGCCCATCCTGACGCTTGACCACCACGGCGCCACCGATTTTATTCCGGCTGAGGCCGGCCGTAAAGTGCCCGTGGGCACACCCGCTGCAACGGCCGAGGCCCTGGCCCGGGAAGTGGAGCACCTGTATGACCACCCTGCCGAACTGGAGCGCATGGGCCGGGCCAGCTTTGCCTACGCGCGCGCCCACAACTGGCCGGCGCTGGTTGCCCACCACCTGGGCCGCATGGCCGCCGCCAGCTCCGCCCTGCACGACTTGGCTACCCCACCTGCAGTAGTTGCCACTGCTGAGCTTTTCCCGGTTGCCTAAGCCGCGCCGCCTTTTCTCTCCCACCCAGGCAGACTCCCAACCCCTGCCCTACTTTCCGCCCTACCTATGAACGCCTTGGTTTCTGCCTACGCCTGCAATCCGGAATTTGGGGGTGAAGACGGTTTTGGCTTCAACTGGACCTGGCAGACTGCCCGCCAGGGGCACCGTGTGTGGTGCCTTACCAGTCCCTGCGGCCGGGCCGGCATTGAGGCGTTTATGGCGCAACACAGCCCCGAGCTGGGCTCCAACCAGCTGCAGTTTGTTTTCGTGACGGTGCCGGCCTGGGTACATTTTCTGCAGCGCTGGCAGTTTGGCGTGTACCTACACTACATGGTGTGGCAGTACCAAGCCTGGCGGGTAGCCCGGCAGCTCAGCCAGTCCGTGGCCTTCGACTACGTGCACCACGCCACCTATGGCAGCCTGCAGATGGGCTCCTGGCTGTGGCGCCTGGGTAAGCCGTTGGTATTTGGGCCCGTGGGGGGAGCCCAACGGGCGCCGGCCGCCTTCCGCCGGTTTATCCCGGACTGGTTTAAAACGGAAACCTTACGCAATGCCATTGGGTGGCTGCTGCTCACCTTCGACCCTAATGTGCGCCAAACCCTGCGCCGTGCCACCGTGGTGCTGGCCACCAACTCCGAAACGGCGGCCCTGGCCCGCAGGATGGGGGCCTGCCGGGTAGAGCTATTCCTGGATTCGGGTCTGCCCGATGCTTTTTTCTCTGAAACCTTGCCGGTTCGCGCCCCCCGGCCGGTGCTGCAGCTGTTATGGCTGGGCCGGCTGTTTCCGCGCAAGGCGCTGTTTCTGGTGCTGGAGGCCCTGGCTAAAGTAAATAAGCAGGTACCTTTCCATCTCACCATCATCGGCGACGGGCCATTGCGGCCACTCTTGCCCGCCCACATTGCCCGCTACGGCCTCCAAGACCGGGTAACCTGGCGGGGTGGCGTGCCCTGGCTGGAAGTGCGGGCGGCCTACCTCTCTCACGACGTGTTTGTGTTCGGCAGCCTGCGCGACTCCTTTGCCTCGCAGTTTCTGGAGGCCATGGCTACCGGGCTGCCCATCATTACCCTCGACCACCAGGGAGCCCACGACTTCATTCCGCCCACCGCCGCCATCAAAGTACCCCTCAGCACTCCGGCTGCTACCGCCCTGGGGCTGGCGCAGGCCGTGGAATATTTTTACCAACACCCCACGGCCCGCTTGGCGGCCGGCCGGGCAGGCTTTGCGTTTGCCACCACCCAAACCTGGGTGCTACGCACCCAGCGCCTGCTAAACCTGTTGCAGCAGCTTTTGCCCCTGCCCCTGGCGCTGCCTCCCTGGCCTTCTTGCCCGCCGCTTCACGCCTCACCCCAACCGGTGCGAGCGTAATTATTTACCTGGCTTCTACCGCTTTTCGTCATGCTGTACATCGTCATTCCCGTCTTCAACCGCAAAGAATTTACCCGGGCCTGCCTGCATTCTTTGCAGCAGCAAACCACGTTGGCTTTCACTATTGTGGTGGTAGATGATGGCTCCACGGATGGTACCGGGCAGATGCTACGCGAGGAGTTTCCGGCAGTGCTAATAGAAGAAGGCGACGGCAACCTGTTTTGGACGGCGGGCGTGAACCTGGGCATTCGGCGGGCTTTGCGCGAGGGGGCCACTCAGGTAATGACCCTGAACAACGATGTGCTGGCCGCCCCCGACTTTGTGGCCGATATGCTGGCTAAGGCGGCTCAGCACCCCACGGCCGTGCTGGGGGCTCTGGAGCTGGATGTGGCCACCGGCCAGCCCGTGTACGGGGGCGAAACCCTGGACTGGCGCACCAATACCCGCCACGACCTGCTGGCGCAGCTGCCCGCCACCCAACGCCACGGCCTGCACCCGGTTACCTACCTGCCGGGCCGGGGCCTGCTTATTCCGCGGGCGGTGCTGGAAACCATCGGCCTCTTCGATGAAAAGCACCTACCCCATTACCTGGCCGATTTCGACTATACCAGCGTGGCCCGCCGCCACGGCTTCCCGGTGTACTGCAACTACGACGCTCACCTGAGCACCTACCCCGAGGAAAGCGGCCAGGAAATTACGCGCCGCCGCCGCAGCATCCGGGGGTACTATCAGCACTTGTTTGGCATTCGGGGGGGCGGGAACCTACGCAATTTCACGTGGTTCAGCTTCAAAAACTGTCCCCGGCCTTACCTGCCCTATTTTCTGCTGAATGGCTATGCCCGGCGGCTGGTAGGGTACTTCCTGCACTAGCCCCCGCCTCAGCGGCCGGCTGTTTTTCTCCTGTATTATGCTACCTACCTTCTGGACCCGCTTAGTGGTAGCGGGGGCCCTGCTGGCTACCGGGGCCACCTGCGCCCTACGCTCCGCCCCCGATGCCGTACTGGTCATCCGGAAAGGGGGCACCTACACGGGCCGCTACCAGAGTACCAGCTCCGGGCAGGCCTGCATTCGCATTGCCACCACCGAGCCCGTAGTGCTGGAAGGCTGTGAGCTGCGCGGCCCGGGCCTGCTCATTGATGCCCGGGCCGGCGGGGCCAACCTGACGGTGCGCAACTGCCGGGGCTACGGCGAGCAGCCCACCACCGACAACCAGGCACGGGGCCGCTTTTTGGAAATCAATGATGGCACCCACCTACTAGCCGAACGAAACTACCTGGACCACACCAGCGGCTTGCTTGTATACCGCTGGCAGGGGGCGGGTACGGCGGCCCAGACCATTACGGTGCGCGCCAACCAAGCCCGTAATATTGATGGGCGCTACCGCAACGGTGGGGGGGCTCTGGTGAGCTTTCTGCAGCTAAACCAAGTACACGGGGTTGAGCATATTGATATTAGCTGGAACGAGGTAGTAAATACGCCCAACCACAGCCTGGTGGAGGATAACATCAACCTGCACAACTCCTCCGGCACGGCCCGCAGTCCGCTGCTCGTGCACCACAACTACATTCAGGGCGCTTACCCGCTGCCCGCTACGGCCCCTAAGTTTACCGGCTCCGGCATCACCACCGATGGCGACGCCTCCTCAGCCCTGACCACCACCGCCTACGTGGAGGCCTACCAGAATACGGTGGTGAGCACCTGTAATGCCGGCATGAACATAGCGGCCGGCCACCACAACTACTTCCACCACAACCGCATCATTACCAGTGGCCTGCTGCCCGATGGCAGCCGCTTACCGGCCACCTACGCCGGCACGGCCGTGTTTAACGGGTACGAGAAGCCAGGCACGGTATTTTTCGGCAACCGCATGCGCAGTAATACCATTGGGTTTGTGAGTTGGGGCCGGCAAAGCCCTTACCCCAACCGCCACGACCTGAGTACCGATGCCTGCGCCCCCTGCACCGACACGCGTCACCTGCCGGGTCCTATTACTCTGCAAACCGAAGCTCAGGAGCACGCTAGCTGGCAAGCCCAACTCCGCCAGGCTGGTCAGCAAGTAGGTTTAATCACCTCATTGGCAAGGAATTGACCAGACAACGTATATTTTTTTGTCATTTATGCTTAATACGAAAAAGGCCCGTCTGAAACAGACGGGCCTTTTTTGTTGCCTCCATTTCTATTGTCAATTAAAATAATACAATTCATCAACAAGCATCGGCTGCCTTCATATGTAAGTTGTTTTATACATTTGCAATGAACCTCAGGTATCGATTTGGTACTATTACCATAATCAAGTCGATCAGGCCTTGTTAAAACCTTTCTCTACTCCTTGAAAAAAAGGATTCGGATTGGATGGAAATAAGAGCCGACTGTTCAGCGGGTTTTTACAACCCCTGGTGGCTGCAGACAGGATTGTGCGGAAAGATAAACAGGTTTGCCACACGTTTTTAAGCTTTAATCACTTCAGCAGACTTCTCTCTACTGAAGCGGCAGGATAAGAACAAGCAGGAGCATCAGGTGCCAGATAACTCCTCATTTTCTACCCATTCTGCCTGAGCAATGCCTTCAAACAGCACCTTTTGCTAATAGTACGAATTCCATCCAGCTGCCTGGAACAAATTGACTCAGGAATGAATTTATCTAATCATTCCTATATAAATTTTTTCTTGCATAGGCTCGCAGAATGCAAAAAGCCCTCAGAACATCTTTTCACCTGATGACTCAACGCAACCGCTCTGGTGTCCGTTTGCTGTCCTTGACGGCAGCAGTAGTATCTTTCTTCAACCTGCAGCCCGCCGCCGTGCAGGCCCAAGGCCAGTACCCTACCAACATCACGTACTCGGCCCCCATTACCATCACCCAGGGCGGTACCTACACGGGCAACTTCCGCAGCACCGACTCCAACACGCCCTGCATCCGCATTCAAACAACTCAGCCCGTAACCATTACTGGGTGCGTATTGGTTGGTGCCGGCGACCTGATTGATGCCAAGAACGGGGGCTCCACCCTCATTATTACCAACAACAAAGGCTACGGCATTCAGCAGAGCGTGGATAACCGCCGCCACGGCCGTTTTGTGGAGGTGAATACCGGCCGCTCGGTGCGCGTGGAGAACAACTATTTCGAGCACACCTCGGGGGTTGCCCTTTACCAGTGGAGCGGCGACGGCTCGGCCTCGCAAACGCTAACGGTGCGCTACAACCAGGCCAAGAACATTGATGGGCGCTACCGCAACGGTGGGGGCCAGTACGTGCAGTTTCTGGGCCTGAACCAGGTACGCAACGTGGGCAACATGGAAATTGCCTGGAACCAGGTAATTAACGAGCCCAACAACAGCCTGGTAGAAGACAATATCAACTTTTTCAACTCCGGCGGGGTGCAGCAAAGCCCGGCCCGCGTGCACGATAACTTCGTGAAAGGGGCCTACCCCTACCCGGCCAATGGCACCAAATTCACCGGCACGGGCATGACTACGGACGGCGACGGGTCATCGGCTTCCGCTACGGCTGCCTTCATTGAAGCTTATAACAACCAGTTCATTAGCACCTGCAACGCGGCCATGAACATTGCCGCCGGCCACGACATCTACTTCCACGACAACCGCATGGTTACCAGCGGCCTGTTGCCCGATGGCTCGGCCATGAATGCCCACTACGCGGCTACGGCCGTGTTCAACGCCTATCAGCAGTCGGGCTCGGTATTCTATAACAACCGGATTCAGAACAACACCATTGGGTTTGTGAAGAACGGGTATAACGTGCCGTTTGCCAACCGCCACGACCTAAGCTCGGGGGCCTGCGCAACTTGCACCGGCACCAACCACTTGCCCAACCCCATCAACCTGCAAACGGAAGCGGGAGAACTGACCCTGTGGCAGCAGAAGCTGCAGCAGAACAACATTGCGCTGGGCGCGGGCGGCACCAATACGGGCACCAACACGGGCACTACTACGCCGGTGCCGGCCCCCGCTCCTACCACTACCACGCCGCCGGTAGCCACTACGCCGCCCGCCTCACCCTCGAACGCTACGTTTGTGCGCGCCATTAACGTGAACGGCAGCGCCACTACCATCGACGGTAAAAGCTGGGAGGCCAGCAACACCTCGGGCTTCCAAGTAAACGGCACCACCTTCGCCAACCAAGGCGTAACCCTGAATCCGGCCACCGATGCGGCCCGCGCCCAGATGATTCGTTCTTCCTCCTACGGTAATGCCCTGACGGCTAACGTAGCGGTAGTCAACGGCACCTACCTGGTGTACGCCTATGTGTGGGAAGACAACAATGCCGAAACTTTCAGCCTGGCCCTGGAAGGCCAAACGGTGCAGAGCAACTTCAATAGTGGCTCGGCAGGCAGCTGGAGCCGCCTGGGCCCCTTTACGGCTAACGTTGCGGATGGTACTGTTACCCTCACGTCTTCGGGCGGCACCATCAACCTGTCGGGTATTGAAATCTGGAAATCGGGCACCACGGCCCCGGCCAACCAGGCTCCTACGGTTAGCCTGGCGGCGGCCAGCACCAGCCTAACGGTAAACTCGGCCCTGGCTCTCACGGCTACTGCCGCCGATGCGGATGGCTCAGTGGCCAAAGTGGAGTTTTTCAATGGTGCTACCAAACTGGGTGAAGACACGTCGGCGCCTTACCAGCTGAGTTGGACGCCCACGGCTACCGGCACGGTTTCGCTCACGGCCAAGGCCACCGATAACGCGGGGGCCAGCACTACCTCCGGGGCAGTTAGCGTAGCAGTTACTGCGGCTCCGGTGGCGGCGGCAACTACCACGTTCTACCGGGCTATCAACCTCAACGGCGCAGCTACCACCCTGGATGGCAACGCCTGGCAGGCTAGCTCGGCCGGTGGCTACACCACCAACGGCACCACCTTTGCCAACCAGGGCGTGACCCTGACGCCGGCCACCGATGCGGCCCGCGCCCAGATGATTCGCTCCTCGGTGTACGCTCGTAACCTGACTTTCACGATGACCAGCGTACCCAACGGCACTTACGAGGTGTATGCCTATATATGGGAGGATAATGCCGCCCAAACCGTGAGCATTGCCCTAAACGGCCAGACGGTGCAGAGCAATCTGAACACGGGTGCAGCCGGTAGCTGGAAGAAGATTGGCCCTTTCACCACCAGCGTTACCAACGGCACGCTCACGCTCACCAGCTCCGGCGGCGACCTGAACCTGTCGGGGGTGGAAGTGTGGCGCAAGTCGTCGGGCACGGCCTTCCAGCTGCTGAACCCTTTCCAGTCCCCGGCTTCCACGTTGGCTACCACTCTCAGCCCTGCTACGGGTAAACCCGCCGCAGCTGCAGTACTACGCCCCGCGCTGCTCGCCCTGATACCAACCAGTTCGCGTCAGCGTATGGCAGCTCGCCTCGGCTGATTTAAAGCAGGAGTTTTCGGCCCTGGCCGATACCCAAACAAAAGCCCAATGCCTAGCCGGCGTTGGGCTTTTTGCTTGGGTACGCGTTTCATTTATTTACCTTAATCAATATTTAAAATAAATATTTTTATACAATAAGTTGGATATGCGGTTTATAATACAATAATTTGAAGCAAAAGTTCTACTACACCGCCTTACTGTTGACCTGTCTGTTCACTTCTCAATACGCATCTCTATGAAGCGCGCTCTAATTACTGGCATAACTGGCCAAGACGGCTCTTACCTGGCGGAACTCCTGCTAAGCAAAGGATATGAAGTACACGGCATTAAGCGGCGCTCCTCCATGTTCAACACCGAGCGGATTGACCACCTGTACCAGGACCCCCACGAGGACCACGTGCGCTTCAAGCTGCATTACGGCGACCTGACCGACTCTACCAACCTGATTCGGATTGTGCAGGAAGTGCAGCCCGATGAGATTTACAACCTCGGGGCCATGTCGCACGTGAAGGTGAGCTTTGATACGCCTGAGTACACGGCCGACGTGGACGGCATTGGTACGCTACGGCTCCTGGAAGCCATCCGGATTCTGGGCCTCACGCACAAAACGCGCATTTATCAGGCCAGCACTTCTGAGTTGTATGGGCTGGTGCAGGAAGTGCCCCAGCGCGAAACCACGCCCTTCTACCCCCGCTCCCCCTATGCCGTAGCCAAGCTCTACGGCTTCTGGATTACGGTGAACTACCGGGAGGCCTACGGCATGTATGCCTGCAACGGCATCCTCTTCAACCACGAAAGCCCCCAGCGCGGCGAAACCTTTGTGACGCGCAAGATTACCCGGGCCGCCGCCCGCATTGCGCTGGGCTTGCAGGATAAGCTGTATTTGGGCAACCTGGACGCCAAGCGCGACTGGGGCCACGCCAAGGACTACGTGGAAGCCATGTGGCGCATGCTCCAGCAGCAGCACCCCCGCGACTACGTGGTGGCTACCGGCGTAACCACCACCGTGCGCGAGTTTGTACGCCTGGCCTTTGCTGAGCTGGGTATTGAGGTTGGCTTCAGTGGCAACGGGGCCCAGGAAACCGGCTTCGTAGTGGCTTGCCACCACCCCGATTTCCAGCTGCCCATTGGCCAGGAGGTAGTGGCCGTTGACCCCACCTACTTCCGCCCCACTGAGGTTGAGCTGCTCATCGGCGACCCCACCCGGGCCAAAACCGAGCTGGGCTGGGAACCCCAGTACGATTTGCCGGCCCTGGTGCAGGATATGGTGCAAGCCGACCTGCGCCTGTTCCGCCGCGACGCCGTGCTGCTGGAAGCCGGCCACCAGATTATGTACCACGATGAGTAAGCGGTGAAATGGTGAGATGGTGAGTCTGACGGGCTGTTTGCGCCACTTGCGCAGCGTGCCCTGATTGACCGTCAGAACGTCAGACTCACCAATTCACCATCTCACCATTTCACCATTTCACCTATTCTCTCCCCCTATGGAACTCAACGCTAAAATATACGTGGCTGGCCATCGGGGCATGGTGGGCGCGGCTCTGGTGCGACGCCTGAAACAGGCCGGTTTTCAGAACTTGGTTACCCGCACCTCCCAGGAGCTGGACCTGCGCGACCAAGCGGCCGTGGAGGATTTCTTCGCCCTGGAAAACCCGGACTATGTGCTGCTGGCGGCCGCCAAAGTGGGGGGCATTCAGGCCAACAACACCTACCGCGCCGATTTTCTGTACGACAACCTGATGATGCAGAGCAACGTGCTGCGCGAGAGCCAGCGGCACGGGGTGCGCAAGCTGCTGTTTCTGGGCTCCTCCTGCATTTACCCCAAACTGGCGCCCCAGCCCATTCGGGAGGAGTACCTGCTCACGGGCCTGCTGGAGCCTACTAACGAGCCCTACGCCATTGCCAAAATTGCCGGCCTGAAGCTCTGCGAAGCCTACCGGGCCCAGTACGGCTGCAACTTCATCTCGGTGATGCCCACCAACCTCTACGGCCCCGGCGACAACTACGACCTACTGGGCTCCCACGTGCTGCCGGCCTTGCTGCGCAAGTTTTCGGAGGCGGTGGCCCTGGGCCTGCCCCGGGTGCAGGTGTGGGGTACCGGCACGCCCCGCCGCGAGTTTCTGCACGTGGATGACCTGGCCGATGCCTGCCTGCATCTGCTGCTGCACTACAACGGAGCCGAGCCGGTGAATATCGGGACCGGGCGCGACATCAGCATTCAGGAGCTGGCCGACCTGGTAGCGGAGCTGACTGGGTACGCCGGCGAAATTCTCTTTGATTTCTCCAAGCCCGATGGCACGCCCCGCAAGCTCTTGGACGTGAGCAAGCTGCACCACCTGGGCTGGCAGCATTCTATTGGTCTGCGGGCGGGCATTGAGTCCGTGCTGCAGTCGGCTGAATGGCGGCGGGCGGCCCAACTTCCTGTACCGCAGCTGGTCTAACTAGCTGGGATATAGCGTTCAACCAAACCGGTACGTGTATGCATGATGTTTTACTTCGGACGCAACGGAAGGCAGGCCGACTGCTGCGCGAGTGGCTTCCTTACAACCTACATTACCGCCCGGTGGGGGTGCACGCCAGCAGCAGGGAGCTAGCAGCCCGGCCTGGTAGCGGCGCCGCTTATTTTGGCGTGGTGCCGGCCTACACTTCCCGCCTGCACATTCCGGCAGAGTTTTACGCCCAGGCCTCCGAGTACGCCGGCCTCCATGATAAGCCCCACCCTACGGAAAATGTGCCGGCCTCTTTTGTGCTGGAGATTATTGACGGCCGCATTTACGCCGACAATTTCAACAGCGTGGCCATCATTGCGGCCGACAACCGGCTGGTGGGCGACGTCTCGTTTCAATACAGCAGCAAGCACTGGAACCTGACACCGCCCGAGGAGAACAACATCTTTCAGCAGCGCTACTTTGAGCCCCCGGTAGAGGTGCCGGGCACCATGTGCAGCCTGCTGGCGGGCGGGGGCGCAGCCAGCGGCAACTACTACCACTGGCTTATCGACTCCCTGCCCCGCCTGCACCTGATTCGGGAAGCTGGCCTGCTGGACGCCGTGGATTACTTTGTGGTGTATGATAAAACCAAGCGGTTTGTGCTGGATACCCTGGCTGCGCTGGGCATCGGGCCCGAGCGGCTGCTGGACGTGCAAACTACGCCCCACCTGCGGGCGCGCAGCCTGCTGGCTACCTCCGCCGTGCGGGGCCGCCTCACTCACACGCCCAACTGGGCCTGCGACTTTTTACGCAGTATTCTGCTGCCGCCCCCACCTGTAGCGCGCACCTTCAGCCCCTACATCTACATCAGCCGCCGCGACGCGCCGGGCCGCCACATCCTCAACGAGCCCGAGCTGGAAGCCATGCTGGCGGAGTACGGCTTTGAAACCCACGTGCTCACGCCCTACTCCCAAGCCGAAAAAATTGCCCTGTTTGCCCAGGCTCAGGTGGTCATTGCCTCCGTGGGCGCGGGCTTGGCCAATATTGTGGTGTCGCCGCCCGGGGCCCAGCTGATTGAGCTGTTCCCGCAGAGCTTCGTGGTGGCCGATTACCTGGAGTTTACCTCTCGCCTGAGCATAGGCTACCAGTTTCTGGTGTGCGGCTCACCCCACGCTAGCGCCGACCGCACCAACGCCCAGCGGGACGACCTGCGCGTGGACCTGGCCGCCCTGCGGCCCTTAGTGGAGGCCGCCCTCAACCGGCTGCCGCAAACTACGCCCGCCTAATCCTTTCGCCTCGCTTTTCCTGTTGCTTATGCCTGCCGTTTTACTTTCCGTGGTTACCTGGAACAGCGCCGCTACTATTGAGGCGTGTTTGCAGTCGGCCCTGCAGCAGACGTTCCGCGACTTTGAGCTGTGGGTTGTGGATAATGATTCGCACGATGACACCTGCGCCCGGGTGGCCGCCCTGGCTGTTCAGGATAACCGCATCCGACTGCATGCGCTGGGGCAGAATACAGGCTTCTGCGGCGGCCATAATTTCTCCCTCGACCGCACTGAGCACCCGTTTGTGCTGCTGGTAAACCCCGACGTGGAAATGGAGCCTGACTACTTAAGCCAGGCCGTGGCCACCATGCAACGTGACGCCCGCATTGGCACCGTGTGCGGCCTGCTGGTGCAAAGCACCGAGGCCGACCCGCGCATCGACAGCGCCGGCATGGTAGCCCTGCCCGATGGCCGCTACAGCCTGCGCCTGCACGGCCGGCGGCTAAGCGAAGTTGCGGACCTGGAGCCCACCTGCGTGGATGGGGCCGATGGCGCATTGCCCCTGTACCGCCGCACGTTTATTAATGATTTGCGCGTGCAGGGCGAGTTTTTCGATTCCCGCTTTTTTGCGCACAAGGAGGATTGGGACATTGCCTGGCGGGGCCAGCTGTTTGGCTGGCAGACGGTGTTTGAGCCCGCGTGCCGGGCCTTGCACCCCCGCGTATTTCAGCCCGCCAACCTGCAGCTGCGCCGCCGCCTGAATGGGGCCATCAAGGTAGATGCGGTGAAGAACCAGTGGCTGCTACTCATCAAAAACACCCCGCGCAAGCAGGCGCTGCGTACGTTGCTAAGGGCCCTGCCCCGCCAGCTGGCCATTGTGGGTTACGCCGCCGTAGCGGAGCGCAACTCATTGCGAGCAGTGAGCTACCTGTGGAAAAATTGGCGCAGCGTGTGGGCAACCCGGCAGTTGGTGCAGCACCGGGCCCGCCTGCCCTGGGAACCGGCTCTGGCTTCTCAGGAGCCCGTACTCAGCATCTGCGTGCCCACGTACCACCGCCCGGAGCTACTGGCCCGGGCATTACGCTCCATTGGTCCGTTGCCGGCCGATGTGGAGGTTATCGTTTCGGATAACTCTACCCAGAACGATGCCGGCCAACACATGACAACCCATGTACTGGCCGAGCAACCCGCCGCCCGCTGGCGCTACTACCGCAATGAGCCGGGCGGCACGGCTGCCACCAACTGGGCCGCCTGTGTGGAGCGGGCGCGCGGCCACTACATACTAATGCTGCACGACGATGATTACCTGCTGCCGGAGGCCCTGCCTACCATGCTACAAACGTTGCGTGTGGTACAGCACAAGCAGCACGCCGTGTTGTTTGGTGTGCGTGTGGTAGATGCCGCCCGCCACGAGCTGCAGCGGCAAGTGCCAGCCCGTACCGAGTACCTACCAAATCAACGGGCTGTTGGGGCCCTGCTTTCCAACTCAAGCATGGTGCGCATGCCGGCCCTGGTGGTGAGCAAGGAAGCCTACCTGCACACGGGTGGCCCCGACCCCGAGCAGCACGACACGGATGATACGGATTTGTGGCTGCGGGTATTTGCCTACGGTGGTGTACTGCAGGTGCCGGCCCTCACGGCCGCTTATTCCGTGCATGATGGAGCCCTTACCACCAGCGTTTTTCACGAGCAAAACATCCGGCTACTGCAGCGCATTTTCCGGAAAGCCCGCAGCCGCCAGCTACTACCCAAGCAGCAGCTGCAGCGCGCAGAAGCCCGGTTTTTTCACCAGTTTGTGCTGGCCGGCGCCTACCGGGCCCTGCGCCGCCACGATGTACAAGGGGCCCGCAAGGTATTAGCTCTGCTGCAACTTCCCCAGCTTCGGCACCTCTCTACTCCCCTGCCCTGGCTGCCCATCCGGCTGGGTATGCAGGTGCTGACTCGCCTCCAGCTCACGCCGCCACCGCTGAGCCGTGTTAGCTGGCTGCGTCCTTCGCTATAAGCAGGCTACCCGAACGTGGCCAGAAGCAGAAAACACTCATTAAACGACCCCTCATAAAACAGCACCAAGCCCCCGAACCCTGGCTAATCATGAAGTCAGGGTTCGGGGGCTTAGCGTTAATAAAAACTAGTTATACAGGCGGTACACTACTTTGAGCGGGCGCCCGGCCAGGTACTTCTCCACGCCCTCATCCAGGGCCCGGCGGTATATCTGCACTACTTCGTGCAGGCGGTCTACCGTCTGGTCGATAATGGCGTTGGTCATGGAGTAGTTGGTGATGAAGGATGGACAGATAAGACCGCGCCGCATGGTTTCCTGCAGAAACAAAGCCCGCAGCGCCTGCGAGGGTTGCCCGGCCGCGTCGCAGGTGGCGTAGGTGAGGCAGCAGGGCCGGCCCAGCAACTGCAGGTGGGCCTGCAGCCCCTGGTGGGCAATGGCCTGGTTGAAGCCAGTTGCCAGCCGCTCACCCAGCGCGTAGAGGCGCTCCACTACCGGTTCCTGCTGATACACGCGCATCACGGCGCGGGCGACAGCCAAAGCGTGGGTTTCGGCCCCGTAGGTAGTTGACAGCAGAAATACCCGCTCATGTGGGTGCTCCAAGCCGCCACGTTCCATCAGTTCCCGTTTCCCAGTTAGCGCCGCCAAGCTGAAGCCGTTGCCCATGGCCTTACCGAACGTGGACAGATCAGGGCGGATGCCGTGGCAGTGCTGGGCCCCTCGGTTGTGCCACCGGAACCCGGTAATGATTTCGTCGAAAATCAGCACTACTCCTTCGCGACGGCACAGGGCCTGCACTCCAGCCAGGTAGCCCGGCAGTGGGGGCTGGTCTTTTTCTACTTCCATGATTGCGCAGGCCACCTGCCCGGGGTGCTGCGCCAACAAGATTTCCAGGCTACCAAGGTCGTTGTAGCGGAAGCCAAGGCTGAGTTTTTGAACGGCAGCCGGAATACCGGCGTGCACGGGCGTGGTGGCCATAAACCAGTCATCAACCGAAAAAAACGGATGGTCCTGACACACGGCTACCAGGTCGCGGCCAGTATACGCCCGGGCCAGCTTAATAGCGGCGCTGGTTACGTCGGAGCCGTTTTTGGCAAACTTCACCATGTCCCCGGCCCCGGTAAATTTCAGAAACTCTTCTGCCGTTTCCAGCTCCAGCAAAGCCGGGCGGCCAAAGTTGGCGCCCAATTCCAGCTGGCGCTGGGCAGCCTGCACCACCGGCGCGTAGGCGTGGCCCAGGGTTACGGAGCGCAAACCGGCCCCAAACTCCACAAACTGGTTGCCATCCACGTCCCATACGTGCGTACCCTGGCCACGCACCAGGTAAGGCGCCATGCCCTCCGGAAACTGGTCGTCGCCTTTGGCGTAGGTGTGGCTACCTCCCGGAATTACAGCGTTGAAGCGTTTTTGCAGCAGCGTTGAGCGTGTAAAGCGGGGCCACCTTAGCCCTGGGTTGGCAGGCGGCGCTGGTGGCTGTGGCAGGTGTTCCAGCATCATGAGCAGAGTTGTGTTGCGACGCTTTTCAGTGGAAAAAGTACCCGAGCTGTTTGCTGGCCCAACCGCCGCCCTGCGGCCTTCCAGCTCAACGCCTCGGGTGAGCTAAATGGCTGGGGCATCCATATGGCCGCGCAACGCGCCATGTCTGGCTGTACCGGACACGGCCACCATGAGGAGACGAACGGCTGCGGAAACGAAAGGCAGAACTACTTGGCAGGAGGAAAACAGTGTACCCAAACTGCGTTAGGTGAGCAAAAGCGGTCCGCCGTTGCGCTTCGGGCGTCAATCAAACACCTGCACCGCCGGAATGGGTACCACAAAGCGCCCACCCCACTCCCTGATATCCTGCATCTGCTCCATAATCTCCTCGCGCAAGTTCCAGGGCAGAATCAAAACGTAGTCGGGGCGGGTTTGCCGGATGCGGTTGGGGTGGCAGACGGGAATGCGGGTGCCGGGCAGGAAATTGCCCTGCTTGTGCGGGCTCACATCCACGGTATAGTCCAGGAAGTCAGTACGAATGCCGCAGTAGTTCAGCAACGTATTGCCCTTGCCCGGCGCGCCGTAGCCCACTACTGTTTTGCCCGCCCGCTTCGCCTCCAGCAGAAATTCGAGCAGCTTACGCTTCGTCTCTTTGGCGTTTTCCTCGAAGTGAGCATAGTAGCTCAAGTCCGTAACGCCGGCCGCCAGCTCCAGCTCCCGCAGGCCGGCCACCCGGCTGGTTATTGGGTGACACTGGGAGGCCGTGTGCCGGGCATAAATGCGCAAAGAGCCGCCGTGCGTTGGTAGCTCCTCCACATCAAACAGCGTGAGCCCGTGGTGGGCAAAAATCTGCTCCACGGTATAGAACGACAGGTAGCTGAAATGCTCGTGGTAGATGGTATCAAACTGGTTGCCTTCCATCAGGCGCAGCAGGTGCGGAAACTCCATGGTAATCACACCATCGGGCTTGAGAAGCAGGTGCATGCCCTCCACAAAGTCGTTGATGTCGGGTACGTGGGCCAGTACGTTGTTGCCCAGCAGCAGATCGGCCTGCCCGTGTACCTGGGCCACGTAGCAGGCCGTATCGCGCCCAAAAAAGCGCACCAGCGTGTTGATGCCCTTGGCCTGGGCGTGGCGTGCTACGTTGGCCGCCGGCTCAATGCCTAGCGCCGGCACCCCCTTCTCCGTAAAGTACTGCAGCAGGTACCCATCGTTGGAGGCTACTTCTACCACCAGGCTGCTACTGGTGAGGCGGAACCGCTCGACGACCAGCTCGGTGTAGCGGCGGGCATGGCGGAGCCAGGAGGCGGAGTAAGAGGAAAAGTAGGCGTAATCGTGCTGAAAAATGCGTTCTGAGCTCACAAACTCATCCAGCTGCACCAGAAAACAGGACCGGCATACTCGCGCGTGCAGGGGATAAAACGCCTCGGCCCGGTTAAACTCATGGGGCCGCACGTGGTCCTGACACAAGGGCGAGGTACCCAGGTTGACGAAAGTAAAATCGAGGGGAGCCCCGCAAAAGCGGCAGGGGCTGGCGGGCGGCTCAATGGGTCCAAGCAGCGCATCAGCCTCCAACGATACGGCAGACGGCGCACTGAGGGGAGAAAAAGCCACCACGGGCAAGAACGGGGTAACCGGTTCCGTGGTCATACGAGGGGAGGAAGATAGAGAAAGGAGCCTAGGCCGCTGAGGGCAGCTTAGAGAACAGAGCGGACACCCGAGAGGATGGCAGTAGCGGAGTACGAGCGGAAGTATTCTTCCTGCTCACGGCGGAGCTGGTCAATCAAGCGGCCTTCGGGCAGCAGCACATCGTCGTAGGTAAGCACCTGGTCCTGGGGCACATCATGGCGCAGAATACAGCCTTCGGCTACACCTATCGGGAGCAGGTTTTCGCGCTGGGCTACGTCGGCGTTTTCGGCCAGGCCGTAGGTGTGATAGTGCCCGATACCGTCCAGCACCTGCCCGGCGTGCAGGGCAATTTTGGCCGCCGTTACCACCTCCACGCACATGGGGCCAGCCGGAGCAAGGGCGGCGTCCTGGAACAGCACGGCCCGGGCTACGGTAGTCGGGGTTTCAAAGTGGCAGAGATGGTAGGGCGTGTGGAAGCAGTATAGCGGCCCGGGGCCCAGCTTGTACAGCTTCAGATAATGTTGCTGCACGGGGTCATCAATAGTGCCCAGCACAAACACGCCGGGGCCCGGCTCTGCGCCCACTACGTAGTCTACAATACCGGGGCCGCCGCTCAGCAGCAACTCCTGCGGGTACCACTCGGCTGCTTGGGTAACGGGCGTGCCCGGCGCTACGGTGGGGCCCAGCATTCCGCGCCGGGCCACCTGCATGCCCAAGGCATTGGCAATTACGGCCTGCTCAAAACTGATTTTGCTGCCATCGGCGAAGCTGGTAACCATGCTCGGGTTCTGGCCCCACTGCCGGGCAAAACCCTCCTGAGTGGTGGGGTTGCGGTAGGGGTCGTGCAAGCCTTTGATGTTGCCGCACAGCACCGGCGTAACGCCCAAGCCCTTCACGAAGCGGGCCAGGTTGAGCGTAACGCCCGGCTGGTCGCCATCGGATACGGTGTACACCACGCCGGCGCGGTCGGCGTACACTTTCAGAATCGGGCCCACGGTGCCATCCAGCTCGGCGTTCAGTAGCACAATGTGCTTGCCGTGCCGAATGGCTTCCAGTACCACCCGAGCCCCGTGCTCTACGGCTCCGGTTACCTCAATAATGGCCTCAATGCCGCTGGCCCGGCTCAGCAGCAGGGCATCGTCCGTAATGGCGGGGCGGCCCTGTTCAATACAGGCTTCCAGCTGAGCCACGGTGCCCACTTCCGTCACATGGGGCACACCGGCCTCGGCGTAAATAGCGCGGGCCTTATCGGGGGTACGGTTGGCAATGGCTACCAGCTCCATCCCGGGTACGTAGCGGCAAATCTGGCGGGCTACTCCCCGGGCCATAAAGCCCGCGCCTACCATGGCCACGCGTATGGGCCGGCCTTCCCGCTGCCGTTTTTGCAAGGCAGTATCAATGATGAGCATATGCGAGCGTATCTGAGTGAGTAAGGAACTGAATAGCCGAATGGGAAAAGCAGCGGAAGCCCGGCGCGGCCCCGGCTCACTTGAAGCCGCGCCGGTATTCGCACCGGCGGGGTAAGCACGCCACCAGGGCGCGTACTGCATTATGCTACCGGCTCGGGCACCCGCAGCTGAAAATCGGGGTGGCATTGATCCTTCCCGGAAATCAGGGTGGGTGCAATGGGCCACTGAACGTTGATGGCGGGGTCGTTCCAGCGCAGGCCCCGCTCGTAGCCCGGCGCATACTTAGCCGATACCTGGTAGCTCACGTCGGTGTTATCCTGCAGTGTGAGGAAGCCGTGGGCAAAACGGCCGGGCACGAATAGCATCCGAAACGAGTCGGCGGTAAGCTCCACGCCCAACCACTGCCCGTACGTGGCCGACTCTTCCCGCAAATCCACGATGACATCGTAGATGGCGCCGCGGGTGCAGCGCACCAGCTTGGTTTCCTCGTGAGGGGGCAGCTGGAAATGCATGCCGCGCAGGGTGCCCCGTTGGGGGTTAGAGGAGACGTTGGACTGCAGCGGCGGCATCAGAATGCCGTGGGCGGCAAACTCGTCCTCGCACCAGGAGCGGGCAAAAAAGCCCCGCTCATCGGCCATGCGGTCAACATCAATAATAAAAGCCCCGGCAAGTTCCGTTTCGGTAAAAATCATGACAGTGGTGGTTGGTTGGAGTAGTTGAGCGGTAGAGCGCGGGGAGACTAGGCGAGCAGAGCAGCCGGCACAGGCCGAGTACTGCCCGCGCGGGCCCAGTTCAGGTCGTCGCCCAGCTCCTGCGTTTCGCGCAGGCGGGTGAGTACCCGCAGGCGCATCAGCTCCGAGGAGCGGAAGCTGGCGTCCCGGAAATTCATGGCCAGCAGTCCGTCGCGCAATTCGGCAATGGCATCTACCAATGTGCGGCGGGGCTGGTGGTTGGGGGCCAGCTCCTGGTATAGGCTGAAATCCACGCGGTAGGAGCGTTTGTCGGGTGGGGCATCGGCATTGAGGCTTACGCGGGTACCGGGCAGGGCATCGGCCACGGCGTAGGCCAGGTCGCGCACCTGGTAGTTCCAGTGGGCCGAGCCAGTGTTGATAGCCAGAAAGTTACCGCCCACCTCGGTGGGCCGGCCAATGGCCCACTCAATAGCCCGGGCCATATCCTGCACATGAATCAGGGGTCGCCAGGGCGTACCGTCACTCAAAATGCTGATTTCGCCCGCCGCTACGGCTCCGGCCACAAAGTCGTTCACCACCAAATCCAGGCGTAGCCGCTCACTCCAGCCGCAGGCCGTGGCAAAGCGCAGGCAGGTCACCACAAACTCATCATCGGCCAGGGGGCGTAGGTCCTGCTCACTCAATACCTTGGAGCGGGCGTAGGCCGTGAGCGGGTTGAGCTGGGAGCTTTCGGTTTTGGCCCCTTCGCCCCCGGCCCCGTACATGCTGCAGGAGGAAGCAAATACAAAGCTGCTTACCCCGGCGGCCTTGGCCTGGCGGGCCAGTTCAATGGTAGCGTGGTAGTTCACGTCCAGCGTTACCTGCTCATAGGTCTGGCCCATAGGGTCGTTGCTGATGGCGGCTAGGCTCACCACGGCATCAACGCCCTCTAGCAAACCCTCGGGCAGGTGGCGCACGTCCCCAAAAATCTGCCGGTCCAGGCGCGACTCCGGCAAGCGCGTGGCCCCCGTCAGGCAGTGGGCGAAGTAGCCCATGTCAAAGCCAATCAGCTCAGCGTGCGGAAACTGCTGACGCAGGTGGCGCACTACGCCAGGGCCCACATAGCCCATATTGCCCGTGATAAGAATGCGTTGCATGTTAAGTAGGGTGTGAGGGTATGAAGGTGTGAGGGTAGGAAGTGACGGTAGACAGTACAATGGATGCGGACGCCATGCATGTAAAGGCATCAACTCTTACCACCCTACCCGCACACCCTCTTTCCCGATGAATTAGTCGGCGGGCATAATGGTGGGGGCGGCCACCCGCTCACTGAGCGGGGCCACCAGCGGCGAGGCCAGAATTTCGGCCAGTACGGGGTCGGGTTCCAGGGGCTCGGGGGCGTTGTCCCACACCTTCCATTTGGCCCGGCCCTGCTGCCACATTTCCTCCAGCATGTTTTTGTCGCGCAGGGTGTCCATGGGCTGCCAGAAACCGGTGTGGCGGAAGGCCGCCAGGTTACCTTCCTGGGCCAGGCGCTCCAGTGGGGCCTTTTCCCACACGGTGTCGTCGTCGGGTATGTAGTCGAGCACGCCGGGCTCCAGCACAAAAAAGCCGCCGTTAATCCAAGGCGTTTCGCCGCCCTCCGGCTTTTCGGTGAAGGAGCCCACCAGGCTGTTTTCGTCGCTGAGGTTGAACACCCCGAAGCGGCCGGGCTGGCGCACGGCCGTAAGCGTGGCCAGTACGCCCTGCTGGCGGTGGTAGCGCACGGCGGCGCGCAGGTCAATATCCCCTACTCCGTCGCCGTAGGTCAGGCAGAAGGTTTCGCCCGGGGTGAGGTAGTCGCGCACCCGGCGCAGGCGGCCACCCGTCATGGTTTCCTGGCCGGTGTCTACCAGCGTCACGGTCCAGGGCTCGGCGTGGTTGCGGTGAATCTGCATCTCGTTGCGGTCCATGCGGAACGTCACGTCGGAGTTGTGCAGGAAGTAGTCGGAGAAGTACTGCTTGATCATGTGGCCCTTGTAGCCGCAGCACACCACAAAATCCCGAATGCCGTGGTGGGCGTATATTTTCATGATGTGCCACAGAATGGGCTTGCCCCCCACCTCCACCATGGGTTTGGGCCGCACGCCACTTTCCTCGCTGATGCGGGTGCCGTAGCCGCCCGCCAGAATGACTGCTTTCATAGAAGTAGAATTGAGAAATGCCGCACTAAAAAAAGACGCGCAAGAAGGCCCATCCACCGCTGCTTAAGCGTTTTACACGATGGGCTAAGGTTTCTGAAATATAGCGTTTATTATAATATTGTCAATATTTTTTATTACTATTTTTTATAATAAGTAAAATTTAAAGCAGAATAATCTACTCATACAGATACACCAGCTTGGCTTGCCCCGAATGCAGGCAGTAGCGGGTGGCACGCAGTACGGAGCGGGTGGGAAAGCCAGAACTGCTCAGGCAGTGGCGCGGGGCACGGGGCGGCCCACCAGTTGGGCCGTGGCCCGGCGGGCCAGCAGATACAGAAAGCGGGAGTTGGTAACCAGGTACCGGCGCCAGAGCCGGCGGGGCTCCAGCCACAGGCGGTACGCCCATTCCAGCCACAAGCGGCGGGCCCAGGCCGGCAGGCGCGGCTCCAAGCCGGCGTACACCGGAAACGCCTGGCCCACTCCCAGCATGCACGCCCTGATCTGGCCCCGGTGCGCGGCCATCCACCGCTCCTGCCGCGGGCAGCCCAAGGCCACAAACAGCAAATCGGGGTCAGCGGCGTTTATAGCGGCTATTTCGGCGGCATCCTCGGCAGGCGTGAGGGCTCGGAATGGCGGTGAGCAGGTACCCACAATGCGCAACGTGGGCAGCTCGTGTCGGGCCCGGGCTACCATGGCCGCCAGCACCGCTTCGGTAGTGCCGTAAAAGTAGACCGACTGTCCGCTTTCCGCTGCCGCTGCCAATAAAGCCGGCAACAAATCCATACCCGCTATACGGGGCTGGGGCGGTGTTCCTGGGTTCAGCCAACCTACCGAGGCCGCCACCGGACTGCCATCGGGGGCTACCAGGGCGGCTTCGCGCAGGATCTGCCGAAACCCAGCATCCTGCTGAGCCTCTACTACCATATGCACATTGGCAAAGCACACATAGGCAGATGCGCGCATGGCCCCCAGCCGCAGAATGGCCGCCACAAACTCAGCCGGGGTACCGGTGGAAATCCACGAATCCAGCAGGGGCAGCTTGGGCAGCATTAGTGAGATGGTGAATTTGTGAAGTGGTGAAGTGGTGAAATGAAGGCGGACTACTGGCGTCAGCTGTGCAGGTGCAACGGCAAACTCACCATTTCACCACTCACTATTTCACCGCTAGTAGGCGTTTTTCTCGCCGCGCAGCATGTTCCAGACGGTCAGGAAGATGATTTTCATATCCAGCCCGAATGACCAGTTCTCCACGTACTTCAAGTCGTACTCCACCCGTTTTTCCATGGTACCGGCTTCGCGGGTTTCGCCGCGGTAGCCGTTTACCTGGGCGTAGCCGGTGATGCCGGGCGTTACGGCGTGGCGCATCTGGTAAGTGCGGATGTGCTTGCTGTATTCCTCCAGTTGCGAAATCATGTTGGGCCGGGGCCCCACTACCGACATATGGCCCAGCAGCACGTTGAAAAACTGGGGCAGCTCATCGAGGTTGTACTTGCGCAGGTACTGGCCCACGCGGGTAATGCGCGCATCGCCTTTGGTGGCCTGCAGTTCTGTCTGGCCGTGGTCGGTGCGCATGGTGCGCAGCTTGTAGCACGGAAACAGTTGGTTGCGCTTGCCCGGCCGCATCTGCTTGAAAAATACCGGCCCCGGCGAATCAAGTTTAATTAGCACGGCCAAAGCCGTAAGCACCACCGGAAAAGCCAGCAGAATAACGGCCAATGAGAAGGCAATGTCAAACACCCGCTTCAGCGCCAGGTTGGTCCGGATGCCCAGCGGCTCGTGGCGGATGGTGAGGATGGGCAGGTGGTCGTAGAAATATACATTCACGTCTTTACGGACGGTGCCGCGAAAATCGGGTACAATACGGAACGCTAAAAAATGGTCGTCGGCGAAGCGGGACAAATCCTCAATCAGCTGCCGCCGGTCCAGGGGCATAGCAAAGTAGATTTCGTCAATCTGCTCCTGCAGGCAATAGTTTTTCAACTCGGCCAAACGCCCCTGCACCAGAGGGCGCAACTCCGTAGACAGCGAAGCGGGCGTATCCGTGAAGAAGCCCATGAACTGGTTGGCAATAGGGTCGTGCGACTCCAGGAAGCGGTACAGCTCCTGCCCGCTTGGGCCGGCACCCACTATTACAAAGCGGCTGTTTGGCCGGGCGAAGTGCTGGTGATAAGCCCGGTACAAAAACGTAAGCAGAAATCGACCGGCCACCACCGCCGTGGTTGATAGGCTATACACCGAAAACAGATACTCAGCCGGCGGCCAGTACAGGTGCAGCACTACCACTACTAGCAGGACCACGCTGGCGTGCAGCGCAAACGTGCGCATCAGGTACAGCAGCTTTTCCGGATAGGTAATGAGCCGGTCGGTGCGGTAGATGTTCGCAAACTGGCCCGACAAAATCCACCAGAGCAAGGCAAAAATGGCAAAGAATAGCGGGTAGTAGCCGTTGAAATGCCAGCTGCCCAGGTGCTGGTAGCCTGCCAAACGAAAGGCCCCGAAAATCAGCAGCACATCTACCACAGGTAGAATGATGCGGGAGGTATCAGTATAGTGCCGGTAACGTTCCATGGAGCAGGCAGTAGAGGTATGCGTAAAGTACTTAAGCAGACCGGGTGGGAACGGCTCAGAGCGAGGCAACCTTTGTTTCTACAAAGGAAGTATTATATATGTTTTAAACAATAATTTTTAGAACTTTTTAACATGAAGAGCATATAAATAATCAGAATGATTCAGTTAATGCCTTACTGTTTCCCAAACGGATGAGCACGTCTAAGGTTGGGAATGACGAGGTTGGCCAGCAGGCTCTTGCCCACGCCTGCTCTGCGGTAGCCAGGTACAAGTCGGTACGCTAGCTCACGTTTACCGCTCCCGTGCTTTCGAAAAGTCGGCTAACTGCTTTTTTGCCAGGAAGCTGGGCATTTGAATAGAGCAGAGCACCACCTTACCTAGTGCTATGCTGCAATGGCAGTATATACTGTGCACGCCTAACCAGTTGAAATACAGCAGATATAACACACAACCGCATATTTAACCTTCGTTTTTCAATACTTTATCGAGCTTTTTCGTAGTTTCGTCTTGCCAGGCAGTTACAGGTGTGTGTCTGTTGGCAAGAGCCTCCTATTGCAACACGAAGGCCTCAACTCAGTAGTTGAGGCCTTTTTTGCGGGCACTAATCCCGTAGTGGGCAGGTTGTTAGCTGAACGCACGCTAGCCTGTAAAACTGCCTATCTTTGTACCACCATGGCCATTCCCGACCGGATTTCTCAGACTCTTACCCGTCACAAGCTGCGCCACACGCCTGTGCGCCGCGCAGTGTTGCAGGTACTGTCGGTTTCGCCGTTTGCCTTGTCGGGCCACGAGGTAGAGCAGCAACTTGGCGGCGAGGTTGACCGCATCACCCTTTACCGTACCTTCAAGACCTTCGAGGAAAGCGGCCTGATTCACCGCGTAATTGATACCAGTGATACGGTGCGCTACGCAGCTTGCTCTTTGGAGTGCAATGCTCACGCCCACTCCGACGACCATGTGCATTTCAAATGCACCAACTGCCAGCACATTTACTGCCTCAACCAGGTGGCCATTCCGGCCGTAACGCTGCCAGCTAAATTTCAGGCCCAAACCCGCAACTATTTGCTGGCGGGCGTCTGCCAGGACTGCCAGCCGTAGCTAACCAGAGGCGGAGGCTTCTCCGCGAGTACTCCAGGCATCACATCTTTTCTCCTGTCTCCCAACCCGCGGGGCATTCCGTTTGGCTGCAGGCAGCAGCATGCGCTGTACAGAAGCTAGTTTTAGCTCGAAACCAGTTTCATCAGCTTATCTGGGAGTAGCTCATCTGCGGTTGAGGTTAGCTAACAATATTTTGTTTCTGCCAGTCCCCAGGCTTTTCCTTCCGTATTCCTTCTCAGATAAACTCCTGCGATATGAACACGGAATAGAACGAACCGCGCCCTACCAATAGCGAAATTAACCCCAAGCCCACCAGCTACCCCACCGCCGAGGGTAATATGCAACAGCAGCCCGACTGGGATATGTCGAGCTACCAGCCGGCGGGCAAGCTGCGCGGCAAAGTGGCCCTGATTACCGGCGGCGACTCTGGCATTGGGCGGGCGGTGGCACTGGCCTTCGCCATGGAAGGTGCCGATGTAGCCGTTATTTACCAGACCAACGCCGAAGACGCCGCCGTAGTGGGCCGGGCAGTGGAGGCCCAGGGCCGCCGGTTTCTGGCTATCCAGTGCGACGTCCGCTCCGCCACTGAGTGCCGGGAGGCGGTGCGCCGCACCTACCACGAGTTGGGTGGCTTCAACATTCTGGTTAATAACGCGGCCTACCAGATGGGCTACGAGAATTTTGAAACTATTCCGGAGGAGAATATTCACCGCACCTTCGATACCAACATCAAAGGATACATTTTTATGGCTCAGGCAGCCATTCCCTTTCTGAAAGAGGGTGACTCCATCATTAACACGGGTAGCATTGCCGGGCTGCTAGGCAACCCCCACCAGATTGACTACGCCAGCACCAAAGGCGCCATCCACACCTTCACCAAAGGCCTAGCCGCTTACCTGGGTGAAAAGAAAATCCGGGTAAATGCCGTGTTGCCTGGCCCCGTCTGGACGCCCCTGATTCCGGGTACCATGCTGGAGGAAGACCTCAAGAAATTTGGCGACGCTACCCATTTGGGCCGCCCCGGTCAGCCCGAAGAATTAGCACCAGCTTACGTGTATTTTGCCTCCCAGGATGGTAGTTATGCCACTGGGGCGCTGCTGGAAGTTACCGGCGGCATGCCCAAAGGCAGCTAACCAGTTCTTACTATCACTCTTGCAGGGGCTCCGCGCGCAGCGGGGCCCTTATCATTTGGGGTTTTAAGTTCCGGAGGACTGCTACGGGGGCCAGTTACCCCAACATTGCCCGTATCTTGCGAGTCGTATTTTTTGCCCAACCGCATGGTTCATTTTCTGCTGATTGACTGCCCCGACGAGCCGGGGCTGGTGTTTCGTATTACCGAAGTGCTGTACCGCCACGGCCTCAATGTGCTGCGTAACGGCGAGTTTGTGGAACGCGAGGATAACCACTTCTTTATGCGCACTGAGTTTGACGGGCAATGTGAGCCGGAGGTCTTGTTGCGTGATTTGACTGCGGCCCTGCCCGCCACGGCCCGCATCCGGCTGCGCGACAGCCGGGCTCGGCGCATTGTAGTGCTGGCTACCAAGGAACATCATTGCCTTTCCGAGTTGTTAGTGCGCCACTTCTTCGGGCAGCTGCAAGCTGAAATACTGGCCGTTATTAGCAACCACGACAACCTGCGCGAGCTGACGGAGCGCCTGAACGTACCCTATCACCACATCAGCGCCGAAGGAATTTCCCGGGAGGCGCACGAGGCCGCCGTACTCCAGCAAATTGCGCACTACGAGCCCGAGTTCGTGGTGCTGGCCCGCTACATGCGCATTCTGTCGCCGGAGTTCGTGACCCATTTCCCAGAGCGGCTCATCAACATTCACCACAGCTTTTTGCCCGCCTTTATTGGGGCCAGCCCCTACGCCCAGGCCTATGCCCGAGGGGTAAAAAGCATTGGAGCCACCGCGCACTTCGTCACGGATCAACTCGACCAAGGGCCCATCATTGCCCAGAGTGTCATCCCGACGGACCACACCCAGAATGCCCACGATATGGCCCAGGCCGGCCGCGACGTGGAGAAGCTCACTCTGGCCCGGGCCCTCACGCTGGTGTTCCGGGAGCAGGTGGCCGTGCACCGCAACAAAACCATTGTGTTTGAATAGAGGCGGCCTCTGTCTGCTACCTGTTCAGCTCGCCTGGTTCCAGCACCCTACTGGTTTCAGGCGAGCTTTTTTTACGGCCTGGCCACTTGCTTTCGTGGTATCTTTGAAGCCTTTTCCTTCGCCAACTTGCTCTTTACTGAATGAAATACTTCTGCCTGCTTTTACTACTGCTGAGTAGCCTGGGAGCCCGGGCCGTGCAGCTTACCTTCCGGGTAGATATGCGCCAGCAGACGGTGGCTGCCGGCGGCGTACACGTGGCCGGCAACTTTCAGGCCGCTGCTGGTTACCCCGCCGACTGGAACCCCGCTGCCACCCTGCTCACCGACCCGGATAACGACCGAATCTACGAGGTGACGGTTAACCTACCGGCCGGCACCTACCTCTACAAATTTGTGAACGGCAACGCCTGGGGCGGGGCCGAGCTGCCGCCTGCCGCCTGCGGCGTTACGGATGGCAGCGGCAACGTGAACCGGCAAGTGGTGGTGGGCAGCAGTGCGGTGCGCCTGCCGGTGCTAGCCTTTGGGGGCTGCAACACCCAGGTGCGCTTCGCCGTGAACATGCGCGGCCAAACCGTGGCCCGAACCGGCGTGCACGTTATTGGTAACTTTCAGCCGCTGGCCGGCTACGGCCTGGAAGGCGACGCTACCGCCCTGCCCCTCACCGACGACAATGGCGACGGAATTTACGAGGTGCAGATTTCCTTGCCCGCCCCCATCCGGTTTCAATACCGCTTCGTGAACGGCAACGCGCTCAGCGGCGTGGAAACCGTGCCCACCGCCTGCGGCACCGCCGATGCCAGCGGCACCCTGACCCGCGTGTTTGACGCCACGGCCGCCGTGAATACCATGCCGGCCGTGTGCTTTAGCACCTGCCAAACGTGCACGCCCTCCCTCACCGAGTACACCACGCACTGGTGGAACGATGCCGTGTTCTACGAGGTATTTGTGCGCAGCTTTTACGACAGCAACGGGGACGGCAAGGGTGACTTTACGGGCCTCACCCAGAAGCTCGACTACCTCAATGACGGCAACCCCGCCACCACCTCCGACCTGGGCATTACTGGCATCTGGCTGATGCCCATGATGGAAAGCCCCAGCTACCACGGTTACGACGTGACCAACTACAAAGCCACCGAGCCCGACTATGGCAGCATGGCCGAGTTTGAGACTTTCCTGACTGCGGCTCACCAGCGCGGTATCAAGGTAATTATCGACTTGGTGCTCAACCACTCCTCCGACCAGCACCCCTGGTTTCAGCAAGCCGCCAGCAGCCCCACCAATGCGTACCGGGACTGGTTCCGGTGGTCGAATACGGTGCTGGGTACGGGGCCGGGCAACGGCACGGTATGGCACCCGCGCAACGGCAGTTACTACTACGGCGTGTTCTGGAGCGGCATGCCCGATGTGAACTGGCGCAACCCCCAGCTGAAAGCCGCCATGTGGGATGCCTCCCGATTCTGGCTGCGCAAAGGCGTGGATGGCTACCGCCTGGATGCGGTGAAGTACCTGGTAGAAAATGGCAATACCCTAGAAAATACACCCGAAACCCTGAGCATCCTGGAGGAGTTTCATGACTCGGTACGGGCGGTAAACCCCAGTGCCTTTACCATTGGGGAAGCCTGGACAAACACGGCGGCCGTGGTGCCCTACGTGCTCAACCAGCGCCTCGACGCCTGCTTTGAGTTCGACCAGGCCGCTGCCATCATCAGCAGCCTGAACGCGGGCAACCCCGCCGCCCTGCGCACTCAGCTTGGTGTGGTGGACCGCTCTTACCCCAAGCTGCAGTATGGCACCTTCCTCACCAACCACGACCAGAACCGGGTACTTGACCAGTTGGGCGGCAACTTGGCCCGCATGAAGCAGGCCGCCGCCCTCTACCTCACGCTGCCCGGCGTGCCTTTTTTGTACTACGGGGAGGAAGTAGGCATGCAGGGTTCGGGGCCAGATGAGGACAAGCGCAAACCCATGCAGTGGACGGCTGGGGCGCAAGCGGGCTTTACCACCGGCTCGCCCTGGCGCGGCATCAACAGCAACTACGGCCAGTTCAACGTGGCTACCCAGCAGGCCGACCCCGCTTCTCTGCTCAACCACTACAAGCAGCTCATCCGGGTGCGCAATAGCCAGGAGGCCCTGCGCAAAGGTTACTTGCTGCCCCTTACCTCTCCGGCCAACTCGGTACTTAGCTATGCCCGCGTGCACCAGCAACGGGCGGTACTGACGGTAGCTAACATGGGCACCTCGACCAGTCCCGCACTTTCCCTGGCTTTATCAACGCTGCCGGCCGGCGTATACCAAGCTACGGAGCTGCTGACGGGGCAGGCAGCCGGCACCGTTACACTCGATGCCCAAGGCGGCTTCAGCAGCTGGGCCCCTAACCTGGCGACGCTGGGCACCAACCAAACCTGGGTACTGCAGCTGGTACCCACACAAATTACGGCTACCGCCGGCGCAAGCGGAGCGTTTGCATCCCAGCTCTACCCCAACCCCGCTACTCAGTTGGTGACGTTGGAGCTGCCTACCACCGCACCGGCGCAGCTGCTGGTATACACGGTGCAGGGCCAGTTGGTACGCACCGTTTCGCTCAATGGCCGCCGCCACACCCTCGATATAAGCACCTGGGCCAATGGCACCTACTTGCTGCGCATTCAGAGTGGCGCGGCCATAGTTGTGCAGCGGTTGGTGGTGGCGCACTAAAAGCTCCCCGCCCAAAACGCACCACGCCCACCGGCTGCTCAAGCTGGTGGGCGTGGTGCGTTTTAGGCGGGGGGTATTGTATCAGGCATTTTAACTCAGCAGCCCAATGTGCGCCAAGTGGTGGGCATTACCGGCTTGCCGATGGGGTATTGCAATGGATCGAGAGTAAGTTTCCATAGGCCGTGAGCTTACCCTGCCTACCAGGCTAGCGACCCGGCGCAATCCGGCTGGCTGGCAGCAGTAACTTCGCCTGGCACCCCGCAAGCAGAACAAGTCCGGAACCGAGGGCCCGTTACGAATGAGTAGCCGTGTAGTGCTCGTCAATGGCGTGGTCCATAGCTTCCCGAAAAGTAGTGAGAAGCCGGTTCCGCTCCTGCTCCGGCATGCTCTGCAGGGCCTGCTCAAACGTAAGCCGGTACACCCGCGCCATAAATACGGCGCCATAGGTAGTAAAAAACCCGTCGTGTACTTTAGTAAATGCCTCTTTCTCCGCCGAGGAGATAGAGAGAGACAGCGCCAGCCATTCCTTGGCATTGTTGGCCAAACTTATTTGCAAATCCTTATCCATCAGGTTTATCATGTAAGTATCAATTAACCGACCTGCACCGTGCCGCCTGTGTTACAACTGCCGCCGATACGGGCGAAATATGCTGGGGGTAGCCTGGGGTACCGCCTGGCCTACTCCGCCGTGCGCCGCAAAAAATGCTTGGATAGCCGCCTCCAGCCCGGCCCGGTCGTGCAGGCCTACCGTGGCTGCAACATCCTGCGCTGCCAACGGAGCCGCCAGCCGGCTCAACCGGCAGGCCGCAATACCCAGTGGGTGCTCAATGAAGAGGCGGGTACCATCCTGGGCCAGCATTGCGTGTTGGTAACGCCAGGCTTGGGCAAACGCCAGATGGGTTGAACCGTGCATATCGTCGGTAGTGGCAAAGCCAAGGCTTCGCAGGTAAGAATCAGTCATGGAAAATCCAGCAAAAGGATGAGTAAGTAACAATCAGGCGCTCTGCACCTCAGCGGGCCAGTTTACTTGGCGCAGCAGCACCCGAAACTCGGCTTCGGAAGCTACCCGACCCTGAAAACAGTAGAGTATCTGGCCGTTCACGGCCTCCAGCAACGTCATTTCCCCATCAGGGTAGAATACTACGGTTTCCTGCCCGCACTCACTGGCGCGGCTGTAGCGCGTCTGCCCGGTTGGGGAAGCAAAACGCGAGAAGCCAAACGCCTGCAAAAGCGCAGCTGTTGGCTGATAGAAGGAAGACATGAGAGGAACCCGTAAATGGGACGCCGGGCCGGAAGGCGGAGCGGAAAACAACAGGCTGAGCGTAACCTCAGCACCAAAATACTGCCAGCAGGAAACAGCAGGGAGATGGCACCGCCGGAAAACCAGGGGCCTGTCTTTAAAGGTACGCAAATTCTGCCCGGCAAGAGACAAGCGCGGAATGAAGAGCACCTGTTTCGGACAGTAGCTATCCGGAACAAGCCGGTCTTACGGGTTCAGGAACCGTTGCAGAAAGGGAGCCGTTTTGCTGCTTTTCGATCTGGCTACCTCCCGGGGCGGACCCACTGCTACCACCTGCCCCCCTTCGTCGCCGGCGCCGGGGCCCATGTCCAGCACCCAATCGGAGGCGGCCACCACGCGCATATCGTGTTCCACCACTACTACGGTGTTGCCCGCATCTACTAGCTTTTGCAACTGGGTGAGCAGGCGCTCTACGTCGGCGGGGTGCAGGCCGGTGGTAGGCTCATCCAGCACGTAGAGAGAGTTGCCGCGGCCGGTGCGCTGCAGTTCCGTTGCCAGCTTGATGCGCTGGGCCTCACCCCCGCTCAGCTCGGTAGCGGGCTGGCCCAGGCGCAGGTAACCCAGGCCCACGTCGCGCAGAACGGTGAGGGCCCGGTGCACGGTGGCATCATCCCGGAAAAACTCCCAGGCTGCATCCACCGTTAGGTTCAGCACCTCGGCAATATTCTTATTCTGGTAGTGAATTTCGAGGGTTTTGGCATTGTAGCGGCTCCCATGGCACACCGAGCAGGGCGCATACACGCTGGGCAGAAACAGCAGCTCCACCATCACGAACCCCTCCCCCTGGCAGTTCTCGCAGCGGCCCTTGGCCACGTTGAAGCTAAAGCGGCCAGCATCGTAGCGGCGTTTACGAGCCTCGGGGGTAGCAGCAAACAACTTCCGTACATGGTCGAACAGGCCGGTATACGTAGCCATGTTGGAGCGCGGCGTGCGGCCGATGGGCTTCTGATCCACCCGCACCAAGCGTTTGATGGTTTCCAGCCCGGCTGTAATACGGCCGCCGGTTTCAGGGGCAGCGGCGCGCTCCAGGGGGTCAGTTTCGGCTTCTTCCTCGGCTTCCACTGCCTGCCCCAGCTGCTCGGCTACCAGCTCCACCAGTACCTGGCTCACCAGGCTGGATTTGCCGGAGCCCGACACCCCCGTAACGGTTGTGAGTGCGCCCAGCGGGAATTCCACGGCCAGCCCAGCAAGATTATTGCGGTGTACGCCTTCCAGACGCAGCCAGCCCGTGGCCGTACGGGGTATGGTAGCCAAGGCGACCTTTGTAGCGGGGTACAGAAAGCGGCGGGTTTCCGAATGCGGCACGTCAGCCAGGCCCGTTGGCTCTCCGCTGTACAGGATTTCGCCACCCAGTTCCCCGGCGGCCGGGCCCACATCTACCAGCCAGTCGGCCTGCCGAATCACATCCAGGTTGTGCTCTACCACAAACAAGGAATTGCCAGCCTGCCGCAGGCTGGCCAGGGCTTTCAGCAGCGCCTGGGTATCGGAGGGGTGCAGGCCGGCTGAGGGCTCATCCAGCACATACACCACCCCAAACAGGTTGGAGTACAGCTGCGTGGCCAGGCGCAGCCGCTGCAGCTCACCCGGCGACAAGGTGGGTGTGCTGCGTTCCAGCGACAAATAGCCCAGCCCCAGGTCGAGCAGTACGGTGAGACGGGCGCACAAATCCTGGGTGATGCGGCGGGCTACTTCGGCCTGTTCCGGGTGCGCGGCGTCATGGGCCTGGGCGCGGGCTTTGCCCTCGGCGAAGGGCCGGATCAGAGCCTCCAGACGCTTGAGCGGCAGCCCCGAAAAATCGGCAATATCCAGCCCGGCAAACGTGACGCTCAATGACTCCCGGCGCAGGCGCTTGCCCCGGCAGGTAGGGCACTCCGTGCTGAGCATATACTGCAGGGCCCGTTTCTTCATGAGCGGGCTCTGGGTGGTAGCGAAGGTGTGCAGCACGTGGCGGCGGGCGCTGCTAAAGGTACCCATGTAGTTGGGCGGCTCCTGGCGCTTGAGGGCCCGTTGGGTTTCCTTGGGTGAGTAGCCGGGGTACACCGGCACCACCGGCTGCTCCTCCGTAAACAGAATCCAGTCGCGCTGCTGCTGGGGCAACTCCCGCCACGGAACGTCCACGTTGTAACCCAGGGTTACGAGGATGTCGCGCTGGTTTTGCCCGCCCCAGGCCTGGGGCCAGGCGGCAATGGCCCGCTCCCGGATGGTGAGCGAGGGGTCGGGCACCATGCTGTCCTCGGTTACCTCGTATATGCGGCCCAGGCCGTGGCAGGTGGGACAGGCACCTTCCGGGGTGTTCGAGGAAAACGCCTCGGCGTAAATGATACTCTGCCCCTTGGGGTAGTCGCCGGCCCGGGAATACAGCATACGCACCAAATTGGACAGCGTAGTGACGGAGCCGACCGAGGAGCGCGTAGTGGGCGTGCCGCGCTGCTGCTGCAGAGCTACGGCCGGCGGCAGCCCGTCAATAGACTGTACCTGGGGCACCGACATCTGGTGAAACAGCCGCCGCGCGTACGGCGACACCGACTCCAGGTAGCGGCGCTGGGCCTCGGCGTACAGGGTGCCAAATGCCAGGCTGCTTTTGCCCGAGCCCGACACACCCGTAAACACCACCAGCGCGTCGCGCGGGATGTCCACGTCCACGTTTTTGAGGTTGTGTTCCCGCGCCCCGCGCACCCGCACGAAGCCGTTGAAGTTGGTAGTCGATGGAGAGGAATCAGGCATGATGACGAAGCAAATTGGTGGCTTCGTATACGAGGCTGGCGGGGAAGTATCCACCTTACCCTTACGTTCGGGGGCCTTTACAGCCGAAGCTATCTGATGGCTTGGCGGTTAAGCCCCCAATATTCTGCAGGATGCCAGGTGCTCGAACCCGTTACCTCTGCTCCAGGCTCACGGAGTTGATGCAGTAGCGTAAGCCCGCCGGAGCGGGTCCATCGGGAAAAACGTGGCCGAGGTGGCCCTCACACACATTGCACACGGCCTCCATGCGCTGCATGTGGTGGCTGTCATCGAAGGCGTAGCGAATGGCGCTGCGGGCAGCCGGCTGGGTGAAGCTGGGCCAGCCGGATATGGCGTGGTACTTGGTGGCCGAGTCGAACAGAAGGCTGCCGCAACCGGCGCAGTGGTAGCGGCCAGGCTCGTAGCTGCGGCAGTAGGCGTTGCGGTAGGGTGGCTCGGTGCTCCGGTTGCGCATCACCTCGTAGCAGACCAAGGGCAGCCGGTAGCGCCATTCCGCTTCCGAAAGTACCACCCGGCGCAGCGGCTCGGGGTTACCGTATTTCGCGTACGTCAGTACGTCAATCCATCGGAGCATCGCCTTGCGTAGGTTTTGCGCTTTTTAGTTTAAATTCCGGTAACTATGTCCGCGTGGGTACATCTGCCCCAGCCTATTTACCGCCCCAGCATATGGAGCATTTGTACGATACCTCTCCCCTAAGTATCTCCTACGATTTTGCCAATAGTTGGCTGTTTGTGGAGTGGAAGGGCGCACACGATGCCCAATCATCCCGGGCGGGCGGCGAGCTAATTCTGCAGTACCTGCAGCAATACCCCTGCCGCAAAATGCTGAACGACAACAGCCAGGTAACCAGCGACTGGGAGCTGGGGGCCCGGTGGGTGGGCAGTGAGTACTACCAGCAGCTGGCCCGGCAGGGCATCCGGCACGTAGCCTGGGTATGCCCCCCCTATTGGCCGGCCCGCAAATCCATGGAAACAGCTATGCGCTTCGTTACCATTCCCACCGTGCTCCTCTTCGATGACGTGGCCGCGGCATACACCTGGCTGCTACGGCAGGTATGAGTGAGTTGCTGGCTGGTGGTTGTTTGGTATTCATGAACGAGCTTCTATTAATAACAAACAATTGACAACCAACAACTAATGCTTTACTAAGAGCTGCACGAAAGGGTGGCGCTGCCCGGTTTGGTGCGCGCCCACTCGGGGCGCTTGGCGGCCAGATCCTCGTAGGCGGGATGTTCCTCGAAGGGGCTTTTCAGCACATGGTAAAGTCGTTCCAGATCCGTTAGGTCACCGGCTTCCGCGGCTTCAATGGCTAGCTGCGCCAAGTAGTTGCGCAGCACGTATTTGGGGTTGACGGCCAGCATACCCTTTCGGATATCCTCGGGGGTGGCAGTTTCCAGCCTCAACCGCTCGGTGTAGCGCTGCAGCCACTCCAGCAGCAGGGTGTGCGGCGCACCCTGGGGGTTGTAGCTCACCTCTTCAATAAACGCCCGATGGGTAGACACGTTACCTTCGGGCGCGGCCAGCAGCTCAGGCACCAAATGCGACAGGCGCCGGAAAAACAACGTCATATCTGCCTCGGAGGCTTCCAGCGCCGTATCCAGCGCTTCGGCCAGGGCCAGATCGGGGGCGGCATCGGGCTGAGCAGTGAGGCCCAGCTTACCCAGCATCAGGGCTTGGCGGGTGTGGTTGAAGGTGGCAGCATACGTGTCTAGGCCGGGCCGCAGGGCTTCGTTGGGCGCGGTTACCAGCGGGGAAAGGGCCTGGCCCAGCTGCATCAGGTTCCAGAGCGCCACCCGGGGCTGTTGCCCGAAGGCGTAGCGGTAGGTGCTGAAGTCGGTGGTATTAGGGGTCCAGCCGGGCTCATAGGGCTCCAGCCAACCGTAAGGACCGTAGTCGATGGTCAGGCCCAGGATGCTCATGTTGTCGGTGTTCATCACCCCGTGCACGAAGCCCACCGTCATCCAGTGGGCTATCATCACGGCCGTGCGCCGACAGATTTCCGTGAACCACTGCTTGTATACTTCCTCCGAAGGCTCACCCAGCTCCGGAAAGTGGTGGCGAATCACGTAGTCGGCCAGCTGGCGCAGGTTGTCCAGCTCCTGGTGGGCCAGCAGAATCTGGAAGTTGCCGAAGCGCACAAACGAGGGCGCCACCCGGCACACAATGGCGCCGGCTTCGGGGCGGGCATTGCCATTGTAAAACATGTCGCGCACTACCTCGTCGCCGGTACTCACCAGGCTCAGGGCCCGGGTAGTGGGTACGCCCAGGTGGTACATGGCCTCCGAGCACAGAAACTCCCGGATGGAGGAGCGCAACACGGCCCGGCCATCGGCCCGGCGCGAATAGGGCGTGGGCCCCGCTCCTTTCAGCTGCAGCTCCCAGCGCGAGCCATCCACGGCTTGTAGCTCACCCAGAGAAATAGCCCGCCCGTCGCCGAGCTGCCCGGCCCAGTTGCCAAATTGGTGTCCCCCATAGCGGGCGGCATAGGGCTGCATAGTAGCGGCCACGCGGTTACCGGCCAGCAGCTCCACCGCCGGTCCTTGCTCCGGTGGCCGTGCTACGCCCAGAAACACTGCCAACTCCTCTGACCAGGCCAGTAGCCGGGGGGCTTGCACCGGCGTAGGCTGCACCGGCGAGTAGTGGTAGCCGGGTACTTGGCGCGGCACGTTTTCCCGGGAAACATCCCCCTGTAGCTCCTCCACAAAGGAATTGGTGAAGGTAGCCTGCTCGAGCGGTTGGCGTGAAGTTGTCATAGGCGGTTAACGTGCGGCCGGAGGAAATAATGCCGGTCGGCTGCGGGTAGCTACTAGCAAAGCGTTTCGATTGTTTTGGGTGGAGCCTGGAAACCTGCCCGTACTACCGAGCCTACACTCAGCGGTAATACACTGTTCATCAGCACACTACTTCTGCCTGCGTTTTTCCACATCATGGTCAGTTTCTCCACTCCTGAATTGTAATAATTCAATAACGGATAGTTGGTTTTCAGAATCAGAATCAGTATATTTTCCCACGTACTCCCCTGCAGACCATTCAGTTACCCTCCCGTTCAGCATCCATTTTTCAGCTCCCATCCCATGAAAAATCTGCTTGTTCCCACTGATTTCTCCCCGGAAGCCCATTATGCCCTTGAGGCAGCCCTGCAGTTGGCCCACCGCAGCGGTGGCCACATCACGCTGCTGCACGTGGTGGATGCGCCGCCGGCTTCGGGCATTGCTACTTCGGGTGGCATGCCGAGCGGAGACGGCCTCAACAACGTGTACATGCTCAAGCTGCTGCAGGCCACCAAGCGCCGCATGCACGAGTGGATGGCCGAGGCCCGCCAACTGATGCCCGATGTGCCAGTGCGCGACCTGGTGCTGACGGCCGAGTTTGAGCCGGCCGTGCTGAAAACCATTCAGGAGCACCACATTGACTTGGTGGTGATGGGAGCCCACGAGCACACTTCCTGGACGCGGTTTTTCCTGGACTCGCACACCGAGCGGATTATGCGGCTGGCGCCTTGCCCGGTGCTTACGGTGAAGCATCCAGCCAACGACTTCACGGTACAACACCTGGTTTTTGCCTCCGATTTTACGGCAGAAGCCGACCGCGCCGTGCCCGGTCTGAAGCAGCTACAGGCCCTGTTCCCGGAGGCCACGCTGCACCTGCTGGACGTAGTGCCCTCCGCCGACCGGCATGGGGCGGCCCTGCACTCTATTGAGCATTTTGCCCGCCGCCACCAGCTCATGCACTACGAGGCCGACGTGTTCGATGCTCCCCGGTTGAGTACCGGCATTCCGCGCTTCGCTGAGCAGGCCCACGCCGATTTGGTGGTGATGCTCACCCACGGCCGCTCCGCCCTCAGCCACCTATTCCAGAGCAGCACCTCCGAGGCCGTGGCCCTGCACGCCCGACAACCCGTAATGACGGTGCACGCCTGAGCGGAAACGAGCGGCCGTTCAGCGGCGCGTATGGTCCGGCACAAGCAGGAGCCGGTTGGCTCCTTGCTGCAGCGTTACGGCCTGCTGCCAAACCTTCAACTGACGAATATTCCGTAGCAGCGGCAGCGGTTCCCAGGTGGTGCCACTGTTACTAGTGGCCACTACCTGGCCGTCTTCGGTCAATAGGTAGCCGTTGCCAGTACCCGCCACAAAGGCTACCTGCCGGAAGCTGCGGGCCTCCGGCACGGCGTATGGCTGCCAGCGGCCCTGCGCAAAGCGCAGCAGCTGCCGGTTGGGCAAGGGCACGTACCGCAGTATGCCTTTGGAGAGGCGCGGCTTGCGGTTGTCCAGCGTGGCCCACAGCTCGCCGGTATCGGCCTGGGCCAGGGAAGTCACTTCCACGGTATCGGGCACATCGAGCAGGCGGTAGGGCGGGTGCAGCGCCAGGGGCAGCGCGTAGATGTTGCCGGCCGTGGCGCTGATTTCATCGGGCGGCAGCGTCGGCATCCGGTCACTGCCAAAAATGAACAGCTGCTCGCCGGCAGCCGAGAAGCTGAAGCCCCGAACAGCCCGGTGCACTGATAGCCCGTACGGATGCGCCGGGCTGTTTTGGGCCAGCTCGGGGCTGAAAGCGGAATCTTGGCCGTAGATCCAGACGTCACCATCGGCGTGCATGGGACTGCGGGTACCTTCGTAAGGGTTGGCATATGTGCCCACCAGAAAATTGCGGCCAATGGCGGTGAGAGCCGTGACGTAGAAATTGGTGGGTATCTGCTGAGTTTCCCAGCTGGCCCCGGCCGTTTGGGTCAAGGCAATAAAGGCCTGTTGCCCCTTGTTAGCAAAGTACGTATGCCCACCCGAAGATGCCTTCAATTTATTGCGACTAAGATGCGTCACGCCCTCTGAGGCCGGATCGGGCGTGCGGTACTGCTGCCATGCCCGGCTGCAGCCGAATACTAGGCTGCCCGTCAGCAGCACGCTTGCCAAACCGGCCCCGCGCCGCCACGCTGCACCGGAGCGACGCAGCAGCACCATCAGCCCTAAGAGCACCGGCAGCAGAGACACCACACCTGCGCTGCCCTGCTGCAACAGCACCGCCGCCGGCCGGAAGTTGCCCGCTACGGCCCCGTGCGTGGCACTGAGGAAATAAAACTGCGTTACAGTGAAGTTGGCCGGCGTCGGGACCAGCTCTGTATGGTTGCCCCGGAATCGGTAAAGTTGCCCGCCGTCCGCCAGCACGTAACCGGAGGAATCCGTGAGAAACTGAAAATCCTGAATCTGCCGGATAGCACCGAGTGTGAAAATGCGCATACAACTAACAATACATGACTTTGAGGTACACCAGCCGGCATAGTTGCGTTAAACAGATGGACCGCTTACGTTCGAAACTACCTGTTTCGCCCATAGGAGCCGCAGCCGACCAGGCTGGTTGCAGACCTTCTTCGTTCTATGTGAGGCCGAAGCCATGAGCGTTTTGCAGGCACTAAGACCAGTGCCCGCCAGAGCCGGCAACGGTCGGGTGCGTATCTTTGCCGGGCGTATGCGTTGCTTCTTTTCCGCTTTCTTCCGTACCGGCTCACCCACTCCACCCTGAGAAACTGGCCCGCTTACCCCCTGCCGCCGCTTCCTGCCCGAAGCGTGCGGCTTTTCTTTTGCCAATTTTCAGCGTGTTTGATGAGTACCCTTTCTGCTTATTTTTCTCAGTACCGCGTTAACGCGAAGAACGAAGTGCTGGCCGGCCTGACCACGGCCCTGGCCCTGGTGCCGGAGGTAGTGGCCTTTGCGCTACTGGCCCACATCAGCCCGCTGGTGGGCATTGGCTCAGCCTTTGTTATCTGCTTACTCACCAGCGTATTTGGCGGGCGGCCAGGCATGATTTCCGGGGCGGCCGGCTCGGTAGCGGTGGTGATTGTGGCTCTGGTGGAACAGCACGGCCCCGAGTACCTGTTTGCCGCCGTGGCCCTGATGGGCCTGCTTCAGATTGGCGTGGGCTTGCTCCGCTGGGGCAAGTTTATCCGGCTGGTGCCCCAGCCGGTGGTGTTCGGCTTCGTGAATGGGCTGGCCGTCATCATCTTCATGGCCCAGCTGGAGCAGTTTAAGGTAGCGGGCCCAGGTGGCGAGGAGCAGTGGCTCGGCGGCCCCCCGCTCCTGCTGATGCTGGCGCTGGTGGCCCTGACCATGGCCATTGTGTACCTGCTGCCCCGCCTCACCAAGGCCGTACCGGCTTCGCTGGTGGCCATTGCGGTGGTATCGGCCTTGGTTATCCTGGGCGGGCTCGATACCAAGTCGGTGGGCGATATTGCCTCCATTGCCGGGGGCCTGCCCCAGCCGCACTGGCCCCAGATTCCCTTCACCTGGGATACGCTGGTGCTGGTGCTGCCCTACTCCGTGATTATGGCGCTGGTGGGCCTCACCGAAAGTCTGCTGACCCTGACCGTAGTAGACGAAATCACCGATACCCGCGGCCAAAGCAATCAGGATTGCGTGGCCCAGGGCCTGGCCAACGTGGCCTCGGGCCTCACCGGCGGCATGGGCGGCTGCGCCATGATTGGCCAGACGATGGTGAATCTGGAGTCGCGGGGGCGGGGTCGTTTGTCGGGCGTGGTGGCGGCGCTGGCGCTGGCCCTGTTCGTGGTGGCCGGCTCCTCCGTTATCGAACGGTTGCCGCTGGCGGCGCTGGTGGGCGTGATGTTCACGGTGGTTATCAGCACGTTTGAGTGGGCCAGCCTGCGGATTCTGCGCCGCATGCCCCGCACCGATGTAGCCGTAATGGCCCTGGTAACGCTGGTTACGGCCGTGTCGCAGAACCTGGCACTGGCGGTATTGCTGGGCGTGGTGGTATCGGCCTTGGCCTTTGCCTGGGAAAATGCCCAGCGCATCCGGGCCCGCAAGCACCTGGATGCCGCGGGCGTGAAGCACTACGAGTTGTACGGGCCGCTGTTCTTCGGCTCGGTACAGGCATTCACCGAGAAGTTCGACCCCGCCGCCGATCCGGCCGAGGTGGTCATTGATTTCCGGGAAAGCCGGGTGGCCGATATGTCGGGCCTGGATGCTTTGCACAAGCTCACGGAGCGGTACCAGCGGGCCGGCAAAATCCTGCGCCTGCGCCACCTCAGCCCCGACTGCCGCCTGCTCGCCAATGCGGGCGCGCTCATCGAAGTCAACATTTTGGAAGACCCTGAATACGTGGTGGCCACTCCCCAGGGCTAGGCTGCTGCGCGTATGGGTTTCCTACCGCCCCGGTTGCCCTGGCAGCCGGGGCGGTGGTGCTTTTGGGCTGCCGCGTAGGTCACTTCCCTCAGATTCCGGCACGCGCAGCCGTGCAGAATTATGCCGCTGCCTGCACCGGAGCGACGGGGTCATCTGGCACCCGGAAATGAGTTTCCGGGCTAAAAAGGCCTATATAAGCTTTCTGCCGCCGGTTTTTCCTGCTCTTCTACAACGGCGGCTTAACCTGCACCCACAGGCTTACCTGAACAATGAGGCCACATTACGGGCCGGTTCGCGTATGGTAGAGTGAAATTGCTTCTACCATGTCCGACCCATTCCGGCTCCCGCTCGGCGCAGCTGCCCCGAACTGCCTGCTCCCCAACGGCCTTCACTTGCACGATTTGCGCGGCCAGCCCGTGCTGCTGGCCTTCGCCCCCGATGAGTGGAACCCGGCTCAGGCGTATCAAAGCACGATTTTCGCTCACTTACTGCGTGAATTTGAAGGCAGTAATTTCCCGCCCGACATTTCGCTTTCCTGCTGGCACTCTTTAAGCTGCAATGGTGTGGTGGCGGCGGAGTTTGGCGTAGCGGGCCAGCGGGCCCTGGTGCTGCTGGATGAGCAGGGACAGGTACGCTGGCAAACCACGGTGGCACCCAACCAGGAGCTGCGGACGGGCCAGGTGTTAGCAGCTCTGGAAGCCCTGCGTCCCTTAGCCTCGACCGGAACACCTCCTGCCCCAGCCATACCCGGCGGTTTGTCGCGCCGCACGTTTGTAACGGCCACGCTGGCCGCAGCGGCCCTGCTCCTGCTGGTGGGGCCCGTTGAGGCCGCCGAACCGGTTTCTCCCTCCGAAACTCAGCCGCCCATGCCTGCTTCCAACGTCGCCACCATACCCATTACCTTAACTATCAACGGCGAGGCGCACCGCCTGGAAGTGGAGCCCCGCGTGGCCCTGCTGGATGCGCTGCGCGAAAACCTGCACCTCACCGGTACCAAAAAAGGCTGCGACCATGGGCAGTGCGGCGCCTGCACCGTGCATATTGACGGGCAAAGCGCCTTATCCTGCCTCACGCTGGCCGTGATGAGCGAAGGTCGAAAAATCACCACCATTGAAGGGCTGGCCCAGGGCGAAGCGCTGCACCCTATGCAAGCCGCCTTCGTGAAGCACGACGCCTTCCAGTGCGGCTACTGCACGCCGGGGCAGATTATGGCGGCCACCGCGCTGGTGCAGGACAAGCAGCGCCGCTCGGCCGCCGAAATAAGGGAAGCCATGAGCGGCAACCTGTGCCGGTGCGCGGCCTACCCCAACATCATTGCCGCCATCCAGGAAACACAAACCGCCTAGCCGCTACCGTATGTACCCTTTTACCTACCAGCGGGCTACCACGCCCGCCCAGGCCGTGGCGGCCGTGGCTTCGGCGCCCGGCGCGGCCTTCATAGCCGGCGGCACCTCTCAGCTTGACTTAATGAAGGAAGACGTGTTGCGCCCCAGCCTCTTGGTGGACGTGACCCAGCTGCCTCTCAACACCATCAGTGCCCTGAACGGGGGGCTGCGGCTGGGTGCGGGCGTATCTAACACGGCGGCAGCGCTACACCCCGAGGTACTGGCCCGCTTCCCCGCCGTAAGCGAAGCTCTATTGGCCGGGGCTTCCACCCAAATCCGCAACATGGCCAGCCTGGGTGGCAACCCTTTGCAACGCACCCGCTGCCCCTACTTCCGTGACCTGGCCCAGCCCTGCAACAAGCGGGAGCCGGGCACGGGCTGCGCCGCGCTGCAGGGCATCAACAAAGTGCACGCCATCTTCGGGGCCTCGGCCGCCTGCGTAGCCACTCACCCCAGCGACCTGGCCGTGGCCCTGGCCGCCCTCAACGCCCAGGTGCAGGTAACCGGTCCTAATGGCGCCCGCACCATTGCCTTCCCCGACCTGCACCGCCTGCCCGGCGACACGCCCCAGCAGGACACCACCCTGACCCACGGCGAGCTGATTACCAGTATCGACCTGCCCGCTTTCAACGGCCGCTCCCACTATCTGAAAGTGCGCGAGCGGGCCAGCTACGCTTTTGCGCTGGTTTCGTGCGCGGTAGCATTGGAAATGGACGGCAAGAAAATCCGGCGGGCACGGGTGGCGCTGGGTGGCGTGGCCCACAAGCCTTGGCGGGTGCCCGCAGCCGAGGCGCTACTGGCTGGTAAAAAGCCTTCCGAAAAGCTATTTGAGGCCGCCGCCAAAGCAGCTTTTGCGGATGCCAAGCCCCTGGAACATAACGCCTACAAAATCCCGATGGGCCGCAACCTGTTAGTGAGGGCTTTGCTAGAAACCAGTGGACTGCAACCCATGCAGGGCCCGGCCGGCACGGCCTTCGCCGCCAGCGTAGGCGGTGTGGGCGGCGAATAGGATTTAGCTATTGGCTCTACGCTGCAGTCAACTGAAAAATAGATTCAAACTAAAAAGCTAACAGCCAACCGCACTAGCTAACAGCTCAATAAAATGGTAGAAGCAACCGGAAAACCGCTCGACCGAGTAGATGGGCGGCTGAAAGTAATGGGGGCGGCGCGCTTTAGCGCCGAGTGGGACGTGCCGGGCCTCGCCTACGGGGCCATTGTGAGCAGCAGTGTGGCCTCCGGCACGGTGCGCGCCATTGATAGCGCGGCGGCTTTGCGGGCACCCGGCGTACTGGCCGTACTCACCCACGAAAACGCCCCCCGCCTCCAGCCCATGCCCGAGAAGGTAAACGGCTCGTTGTTTCGGGGAGAGGGCGGTATCACGGAAACCCGCCAGCCTTTGCAGGATGCCACCGTGGAGTACGCTGGCCAGCCCCTGGCCGTGGTGGTGGCCGATACGCTGGAGCGGGCCCGCCACGCCGCCAGCCTGGTGCGCGTGACCTACGACGCGCGCCCGGCCGAGTTGAAAATGGACGCCTCCACCCGCCGCACTCTACCCGAAACCTTCACCGGCAACCAGGACGAAAAGCTGCAGGTAACCGTGGGTGACCCGAAAACCGCCCTGGCCGCCGCCCCCGTAAAGCTGACGCAGGTGTACGAATCGGGCATCACCCACCACAACCCCATCGAGCAGCTGGCCAGCATTGCCCGCTGGGAAACGCGCAACGGCGCCGAGTTCCTGACGCTCTACGACACTACCCGCGGCGTGGAGAACCTGCAGGAAGTGGTGTCGAATTCGCTTAGCGTACCCAAGGATAACGTGCACGTTATCTGCCCCTTTATTGGCGGCGCGTTTGGCTCCAAAGGCTGGATGTTTGCGCCCCCCCTGCTCACGGCCATGGCCGCGCGGGTGGTGAAACGACCCGTGAAGATAGAGTGGCGGCGGCAGGATATGTTTGCCGTGGCCGGGCAGCGCGCCGCCACCCGCCAAACCCTCAGCCTCGGCGCTACCCCCGACGGCAAGCTCACCGCCCTGCAGCACGATACCCAAACGCACGCCTCCCAGTCGAGCGGTTACACCGAGCCCTGCGCCCGGGTTTCGCGGATGATGTACGCGGTGCCCAACCTGGGTTTTGCGCACCAGCTCAACCACCTGCACCTGCCTTCGCCCTGCCCCATGCGCGGCCCCGGCGAAACCGTGGGCGGCTGGGCCCTGGAGTGCGCAATGGATGAGCTGGCTGCCAAGCTAAACCTGGACCCCGTGGAGCTACGCCTGCGCAACTATGCCGAGAAAAACCCCGAAACCGGCAAGCCCTGGAGCAGCAAGCACCTGCGCGAGTGCTACGCCCGGGGCCAGGAACTCATCGGCTGGAGCCAGCGCAACCCCAAACCCCGCTCCATGCGCGAGGGCAATAGCCTCATTGGCTACGGCATGGCCACCACCATGTACCCTGCCGCCCGCCGCCCCGGCCAGGCCAAGGCCACCCTGTTCGCCGATGGCCGCGCCCTCGTACAAAGCGCCACCCACGAAATGGGCAACGGAGCTTACACCATCTTCCGCCAAATCAGCGCCGATGGGCTGGGGCTGCCGGTGGAGCAGGTCCGTTTCGAGCTGGGCGACTCCGCCCTGCCGGCGGCGCCCACCAGCGGCGGCTCGGCTACTACGGCCACCATTGGGCCGGCCTCCTTGGCCGCCTGCCGCAACGTGCTGGCCGCCCTCAAGCGCCTGGCTATCCGGGATGCGAAGTCGCCGCTATACGGGGCTACCGAGGATGCGCTGGAGGCCCGCGACGGGCGTCTGGTACGCAAGGACAACCCCGCGCAGGGCGAGGAATACGGGACCATTCTGCGGCGGGCTAAGTTGCCTTCTCTGGAAGCCAGCGGCGAAGCCAAACCGGGTGAGGAGCGGGAGAAATATTCGTTCTACTCGTTCGGGGCCATATTTGTGAAGGTGCGGGTAGACGAGTTGACCGGTACCGTGCGGGTAGACAAGCTGTGCGCCGTGCTGGACGTGGGCCGGCTGATGAACCCTAAAACGGCGCACTCCCAAATAATCGGTGGCGTATCTATGGGCCTGGGCGCTGCCCTTATGGAAGAAACCCAGTACGACCCGCGCAACGGCCGCGCCGTGGTCCGCAACCTCGCCGATTATCACGTGCCCAGCATGGCTGACACGCCCGATATTCAGGTGGAGTGGCTGAATATTCCCGACCCGTACATCAGTGAGCTGGGAGCCCGGGGCATAGGCGAAATTGGCTGCGTGGGCACGCCGGCCGCCATTACCAACGCCGTATACCACGCTACCGGCCGCCGCTTCCGCTCTTTGCCTCTCACCCCCGATAAAATCGTGCAAGGGTAGGTTTGCACCAAACGCAGTAAAAACAGCCGGCCCCGACCTTCAATATTGAAGGTCGGGGCCGGCTGTTTTTACTACTAAGAAAGTGGCAGAACGTCATGTTTCATCTCCGGCTCTGCATGACGGGCCGTTGAGTTCACGAATTTCTACAGTACCTCAAGCCTTCAGTGTGCAGAAAGACTACAGGTTCTTCATCCAGGTTTCCCGCAGGGCCAGCTGGGCCGGCGTGGCGTTGGGGTTCTGGCTGAACATGTAGCGCTGCACTTCCTCGGTACTGCCCAGCTTCACGCGCACCGTTTGCTCCTGCCCGTTGCGCACAATGGTCAGCGGCAGCTCGGAGCCGGGGGCGCGGCTACCGGCGCGGCGCAGGCCGGTGAAGTCGTTGCGCACCCCATCCACGGCCACCAGCTGGTCGCCTACCTGTACGCCGGCGGCCTGCAAGGGGCCACCCACGCGGGTGAAGTACACGTTGGTTTCCCGCGGCGCCAGGCCCACCGGGCCCAGCGTGGCTACCTGTTTGCCAGTATGCACAATGGGCTGGTAGCTCACGCCTACTTTGGCATAATACTCGGCCAAGGGCAGCGGCTCGGCACCCTGCACGTAGCGCTTGAAGAAGTCCCCGATTTCGGGGTAGGTGAGCTTGGTGAAGTCTTCAAAGAAGGTTTTTTCGCTGAAGGGCTTGTTGGGACCGTACTGCTTGGCCAGCTGCAGCAGCACGTCGCGCAGGCCACGCTTGCCGCCGCTCAGCTCCAGCAGGCGTAAATCGAGCAGGCCGGCCGTGAGGGCCCCGCGCTGGTAGATGTTGCCGTACTGGCGCTGGCCTTCGTCGGAGAAGGAGTTGAGGCCCAGGCGGCTCAGGCTGTAGGTGGTATCGGTGCGGGTACGGTCGTACTGCACTTTGTCGTGCAGGGTGCTCAGGTAGTCATTCAAGGGCACCAAGCCGCCGCGCAACTGCATCATGTGGGAGGCCCACTCGGTGGTGCCCTCGTAGAGCCATAAATGCTCGGAGCCGGTGGGCTGCACGAAGTTAAACTGCTCAATCACCTCGGAGTGGATGTTGAGCGGAGTCATCACGTGGAAAAACTCATGGGCCGCAATATCCACCACGCCCTGCGCCGACTCGGGCGTGAGCGGCTGCTCGGGCAACACGTACTCGGAGCTGTAGGAATGCTCCCAGGCCCCGGCCGAGCGGTCGGCGAAGTGGTAGAGGAAGGCGTAACGGTTCACGGGCAGCTGCCCCCCGAAGAAACTCTGCGCGGCCGTCAGCATCTTTTGCATGTAGCCCAGCAGGGGCTCGGCCTGCACCTTATCGGTGGCGGAGTAGCAGTAAAGCGCCACATCGGCGTTGCCCAGCTTGGTGCTGGCTTCGGTGAGACGGCCCAGCAGAATGGGCGAATCGACGGCGTGGTCGTAGCTCTGCAGGTGGTAGTAGCCCTCTTTATCGGCCTGCAGCACTGAGCCGGCTTTCCAGCCGCTGGGGTACTGCAGCTTCAAGCGCAGGGGCTTGGCCTGCATGCCCTGGGGGAAGCCCAGCAGCGTCTGGCCGTTCAGCAGGGCGTGGTCCAGCTCCAGGGAGGAGCCGCACATGCGGTAGATATTGTGCTCCTTAACCGGCGTATCCCAGGTTTCAGCAATGGTGTAGCGGATTTCGCGGGTTTTCTCGGGCTGACTGAGTTGCCACTGGTTGGTGTTCAACTGCTTTACTTCCAGGGCCTTTCCCTTGTCATCAAATGCCTGGAAGTTGCTCACGAAGCGGCCCATATCCATCACCTGATAGGTACCGGGCGCGGTGGCCGCAAACTGGTAGATGGCCTGGTCTTTCTTGAGCTTGGGCAGTTCCAGCTTCACCTGAAAGGCGTTGCTGTTGGTGGCCGGGTCCATGCTCACGGTGTAGGTCAGCTCGCGGGGGGCTTTGGCCAGCGCCGGAGCCGTCAGAGCGGTCAGCAAGCCCAGGGCAGCTGAGCGGAATAAGAAAGGCATTGGGGAAAATGAAGTTGGTAGTAGCCCACAGACGCAGCTTCGCCGTCAGCCGTTGCCTCTACCGCATTATCTCCCAACAAGTGTAGTTTCTCCGCGTTAGTGCCTGAGCAGCTTGGTAACGATGCGCTGACTGCCCTGCTGCATTGAAAGCACGTATAACCCCTGGGGCAATTGGCTTACTTCAGGCAGCACCACCGAACTAGCTCCTTTTGCCAGCTGCAGCCTTCGCACCAGGTGCGTATGGCCCAGGGCATCTGTGCACAGTAGCGTTACCGCGCCGGCCTCGGGGCAGTACAGCTGCAGGCTTACTTCTCCCTGCGTAGGATTGGGCCAGGCCTGCATTGCCAAGCCAGAAGCCGGTGTACTGAGGACCGCCAGCGTCAGGACAGACGAGTACGTGGTTTCGCCGTTTGCGTCCACCTGCTTCAGCCGGTAATACACTACTGGTACTTGGTAACGACCCAAACTCTCCGACCAGGAATACGCCGTTTGCTGGGTGGTAGTGCCGCGGCCCTGCACCCGTCCTACCGTCTGGAAAGCGTGGCCATCGGAGCTGGACTGAATTTCAAAGTACGCGTTCTGAGTTTCAGTGGCCGTTGCCCAACGCAGCACAGCGCTACCAGCCCGTCGCTCAGCCGTGAAACTAACCAGCACTACCGGCAAGGGAGTGGCTTCTTTTTCAGCAGCGCCCGGGTTGCCGGCGGCTCCCGCCGCAGCCGGGGTTCTGACGCCAAAGAAGTCCCGGTCGCCGGGCTGCAGCCCAAACTCAGTGGCCAGGTTTAGCCCCTGCCCAATCAGCGCCGATGTGGTTTGCAGCTTATAGGCATTCCAGGAAGGCTGCAGGCGGCTACTCACTTTGCTATCCATGGTGCCGCCGCCGCCGGGACTCACAAAAGCCGGATTCTGGGCAAGGCCTGCCACCCGGCTGCCTAGCATTTCCTGCTGGGTGGCCGTGCGCCAAGCCGCCAGCTCAGTGTACGTAGCTCCTCCCCACCTGATTTGCAATGGTACCCCGGAGCCCCAGTAGCAGTTGCCCTGCAGCCGCACGTCTCCAGTAGGGACTACGCTAACCTGCGGCAGCTCGCTCGTAGTCTGAAAAATGTTGTTGCGAACCTCAATCTGGCTGACTCCGTGGCTGGATACATAGAAAGCCTTGGCCTCCGTACCATCGGTAGCGGGGGTCAGGTACACGGTATTGTTGTGAATGGAAGCCCGCTGGATTCCGCCATTGGCCCCCGACGACCAGAGCATAATGGCTCCCTGCCCGTAGCGGCGGGCGTCGTTTTCGCTGATGTTGTAGCGAATCGTCAGGTCGTGCATGGGTGGGGCCCCATCAAACTGGGCCAGCAGATAGCCAGCTCCGTCGTTGTCGTGGGAGTAGTTGTACTGCAGCACGGAATTGGTGCAGCCTCCATCCAAGTCGAAGCCGCCCCCATCGTGGGCCAGCCCCGAGCGGTTGTGGTGCGATTCGCAATCCTGAATAACCAAGTTGTTGCACAGCCAGCCCCAGATACCCACCGGCCCGCCGCCCGGGTTGCTGTTCAGCCAGCCATTGTTGTACGCCTCGCAATGCTCAACCAACGCCCCATCAATACCTGCCAGCACAATGCCGTTACCGGTATGAGTGGTGGTAACGTCTTGGCGGCCTGCGTTGTTATACGCTTCGCAGTTTGTCACCACCCAGTTCCGATGGCTTAGCTGCGGGTAGAACGAGTAAGAGGACAGTCCCGCCTCTCCGTTGTCGTGCACCTGGCAGCTATTGATGCGCACACCATCGTAACCACTGCCGGCGCTGGCGCTACCCAACACGATACCCGATTTCAGGTAGCCGCTCACCTCCAGGCTATCCAACACTAGGTGCTCCAGCCGCTCATTTGCCAGATCAGTGGTGAAGATGACGCCGGAGTTATTGGTGGTTAGCCGCCCGGAGCCCACAAAACGCAGCCGCCGTAGCTCCACACCGCCAGTATTCGGCGCCCAAAATCCGTAGTTGTTGCCGCTGCTGATGGTAGCGGCAGCCGGACCGTAGGAGCTGAACACGATAGGCCGGGCAGCAGTACCACGGCTTTGCAGCCAGATGGAGCCCACAAACGTAGTTCCTCCCTCAAACATAATTTTGTCGCCAGGCTGAAACTGCGCCGCGTTTACCCGCTCAATGCTGCGCCACGCCGAAGCCACCGTGGTACCCGGTGCCGAGTCGTGGCCAGCCGCGCTGATATAGTACGTTGTGGCAGAAGCCACCGGAGCCAGCAACAACGACCCTACAAATACAACCAAAAATAGTACAAGTTTCAATTTCATGCAGCACGTTTCTTTTTCGCACTGCAATACTACTGACAGTTAATAAATATAAAAATATAAATGTTTTATAAAGAAATATAATCCCATATAGGCCTTATTTACCAGGAACGGTGCTAATTGACAAAACAATGACCTCTAGGCCACTTCAATTCATTACCTTATCAAGGTCATCAGAAAAATCATAAAACAGTCACTCATATTCATAACCCTTCAAGTAGTCTTTTAACAAGATACGACTTTACTTGACTTGCTATAACGTAGCCTTATTCGGTCTTTTGCACGAAGAACGGCACATTGGCCGTGGCTACGCTACCTTTTCCATCAAACACACTCACGGTCAATCGGTAAGCTCCTGGCTTTGCTGGCGTGCGCACCACGGCCCTGCCCCCACCAGTGTTGTGCATTCCGGTTTTGATAGGCTCGGGTAATTCTTTGGCAAATTCAGCAAGGGTGCGGTCTGGGGTAAGCGTCCATACAAAGCGCAACGAGTCATTTTCGGGGTCATCGGCCGTTACCTCAGCCAGATACTCGGTTTCCGGCAGCAGATTATGCCCTTTATTGAGCAAGTAGTAGGCAAAGGATAGGTCCGTTATCTGCGGAGCCAGATTGGCCGGTTTTCGGTTTGACCATAGTTCCTGCATTACGTCTACGGTAGCCGTTTTCTCGCCAGTGGGCGCAAATAGGCTGTACCAGGTATTGGTGTATTCAAACTTGTTTCCCCAATAGAAAACGTAGGAGCCAATGCAGACGCCGGGATTTCCCAACACTGCCTGTTGGTAACGCTCCTTGGTAAAAGCCGCCTTCTCGGTGCTGCTCTGCTCGGCTGCCGCGCCCCATCTTCTCTTCGGCGACTCCCAATAGCCCCGGGCTCCAAACTCCGTTACCATGTAGGGCCCCGGCCAGTTGCTGTCTTTTAGGCGGCCAGCCAATGCGGGCAACTCCCCGAAGGAATTGATGCTAATAAAATCCAGGTCAGGACACTGCTGCCGAAAGCGAGTAAACGTATTGATATTACTCGTGAGCGTAGTGGTGACCGGATGGTAAGGGTCCAGTGTATGAATCATCTGGGCCAGATCATTCATACTGCGGAAGATTTGCGGGCTGGCAACCGGTAGATCCACTTCATTACCTATATCCCAGGCCAGCAGCGCGGGGTGGTGGCGGTAACGCAGCACCTGTTGGCGAATTCGCTCCTTTTGCTGCGCCACCTGCTTTTTGTCGTAGTAGTCGAATTGCTTTGACTCGTGTTCCATCCACAGGCCCAGCAGCACGGTAAGGCCCTGCCGCTGGGCTTCGTTCAGGCGGTCATCGGCATAGTCTGCCGACCAGAGCCGCACAGAGTTGGCCCCGGCGGCCCGGAGCTGATCGTAGTGCTGAAGCCCGGCTGCTCCTTTAACAAAGTACGGCCGGCCATTGCGCTGCAACTCAAACCCTTTGGCAGTACGCACTACCCGCACTGGTATTACCCCAGCGGGTACAACTCCAGACATATCCTGCTGCACATGAGCCGCTTGTCTCCATCTATGAGCAGCCAGGGCGCCCACTAGTACAATTAGGCAAGCGAAAAAGTAGGGTGTGGCAGAAGCAACAATCGAATGTTTGAACATTATCCAGAAATAATAAAATACAATCAATACCGGATTGAAAAATAGATTATATTTACCAAAAAAGTTTAATTTAAAATTAAAATGTGCCTATAAAATGAACTTTGCATATCTCGGCCTCCTTGTTGTGGTCGTTGTGCGCCTGATTTATCCTGACTGGTATGAAGAGAAGAGTTGTAGCAGAAGCACTACCCCTACCACCCGGGGCAGACAGAGTACATTCTGGCAAGGCAGCTCCTGCTTCTTCTACCCCTGGTTTGGTTGTAGAGCAGGTCGCTGGAGTAGCGCAAATGCGGCTGCTGGTGGTTTTGGGGCTTATCAGTCTTGCGTACTTCGTCGTCTGGTTTTCTGCCTCCGATCCTGTTGGATACGCCCCCCTGTTCTGGCTACTGACCATCTCACTGGGCTTTAAGCTGTTGCGCACCTTGCACGAGTGGTACCACTACGTGAGTGTGTCGGAGCCAGTACCACCGGCGGGGCAGGTGCCCTTGTTCAGCGTAGATATATTGACTACTGCCTGTCCCGGTGAGCCGCACGCCATGATTGTGCAAACGCTGGAAGCCATGCAGGTAATTACGTACCCGCACACCAGCTACCTCTGCGACGAAGGCGACGACCCGTACCTGCGGGCCGCATGTGAGCGGCTGGGCGTGGTGCACGTTACGCGCAAGCTAAAAGTTGACGCCAAAGCCGGCAACATCAACAACGCCCTCCGCCAAGCCACCGGGGAGCTGTGCGTAGTGCTGGACCCCGACCATGTGCCTGCGCCTGATTTTCTGGACCACGTAGTGCCGTATTTCACCAACTCCCAGGTGGGCTACGTGCAGGTAGTGCAGGCCTACGGCAACCAAGATGACAGCCTGGTGGCCCTGGGCGCAGCCGAGCAGACGTACCATTTCTACGGCCCCCTGATGATGGGCATGAATACGTACAACACCACCCAAGCTATAGGAGCCAACTGCACTTTCCGCCGGGCGGCCCTCAACTCCATTGGGGGCCACGCGGCGGGCCTCACCGAGGATATGCACACGGCCATGCGCCTGCACGCCGCCGGCTGGCAGTCGGTGTATGTGCCGCGGGTACTGAGCCGGGGGTTGGTGCCATCCACTTTAGGCGCCTTTTACGCCCAGCAGCTTAAGTGGGCCCGGGGGGCGTTTGAGTTATTATTTACCGTGTTTCCGCGCCTGCTAAGCCGGTTTAGCTGGCGCCAGCGGCTGCACTACCTCACGCTGCCGCTGTACTTTCTCTCGGGTCTGGTTACCCTCATCGACCTGGCAGTTCCTATAGCCTCCCTGGTGCTATCAGTATATCCCTGGCATATTTCCCTGCCCGATTTTGCCCTGCATCTTGCCCCCCTGCTGGGAATTGGTTTGCTGATCCGGCTTAAAGCCCAACAGTGGCTGCGTGAGCCGCATGAAGCGGGCCTGCACCTGGCCGGGGGCATTTTGCGGGTGGGCTCCTGGTGGATTTACCTGCTGGGCTTGGTGTACACTGTATTGCGGGTGCGGGTGCCGTACATTCCAACGCCCAAGGAAGGCAATACCCGTAACGAGTGGCGCATCTCGGTGCCCAACATCCTGGCCGTTGTTTTGTGTGCCGCTGCTGTCAAGTATGCCGGGTACGTCGACTGGAGTCCTTATTCGCGGCTGATGGCTTTTCTGGCAACCTGCAATGCGGCCATCCTAACGCTGGCCGTAGGCATGGGCCAGCATAGCTGGGTGCGTACTCTGGTAGCCGATTTTCAGGAGCGCCCCCTTGCCGGTTTGATGCAGGCTGGCCGCCGCGCAGTAGCTGGTGCTAGCACCCAAGCCCACACCCTTGGGGCTGCCTTGGCCATGAGCAGCCTGCTTATGGTAGGCGGCATAGATGTAACTACCTACGCAGTCAGGGAGTCGGGCAAATTTGCCTCGGCGGCTTGGTTGCTGGACGGGGGCACCAGGCTGCGGCTGGGTATTCAACAAAGCTATCCTTCGTTGGTGCTGCCGGTGAAATTATCTCCGTTTTCTACTTATCCCGTTCTGCCCAGCCAAGCCCCCGATGTGGTGGGGTTGCCCCTGCTGGGTAAAATACCGCTGGAAACTATAACGGCCCTGCAACGCCAGGGGGTTACTCCTTTGCTCACCTGGACGGTGCCTTCTTCCACCGTTGATTGGCAGCCGATGATATCTGCCTTGGGCGAGTTGAAAAAGCCCGTTTTGCTTCGTCCTGTTCTTGCCAGCAGTTCTCCGGCTACCTTCCGGCAGGACTGGCAAGCACTGGTACAGAAGTTTCGGGCGGCCGGGCTTAGCCATGTGGTATGGGTCTGGACTCCTCCCCGCGCTGCTGCCCTACCCGCCTATTTTCCCGGGGAAGAGTACGTTGATTGGGTAGCAGCTCCCTATGCCGGGGGCACCGACGAAGAAGGAGCCCATGCTGCCTCTTACGCTGCGTATCGCCACCAATTGGCCACCTGCATTGCGCTGCATCAAAAACCCGTTATGCTGTTGTCGTCGGCGGCTTCTCCCGGCAATAACCAGTTAGCGCGCCAGATCCGGCGGCGGTATCCTGAGGTGAAAGCCATTATTTTTCAACCACGGAGCCGCACCAGAAGCGTCCCTCTTCTCACTAGCCGAAAGCAATACACGCAGGTAGCCCTCAACAGCAATTAAACTGAGCAAGTAGTAAAATCCGGGGCCCTCACGCAAAATCTAGCGTGAGGGCCCCGGATTTTTTCCATGAACTGCCGCTGACAGCAGCTCCTCGCCAGCTTGGTGGCTGCTACCTACAATTTCATCCGATACAGCCGAAAGGGATATTCCACGCGGTCCTGTCCGTTATTCCACTTGGGGATGCGCTCAATCTGGGCAGCGGTGAGGTAGAGGTAGCCGTCGGCTCCTAACCCGAAGGAATCGGGCCAGAGCAGGCGCGCATCCTGCACTACGGTTTCCAGGCGGCCGGCGGGCGTTAGGCGGCGCACGGCGTGGCCCGGCGAGTCGGTGAGGTAGACGTTGCCGGCCGCGTCAGCCAGCATACCGTGCGAAATGCCTACTTCTCCCAAGTCCTCGACCTGCGCGGCCAGTTGTGGCGGGCTACTGGCCGGGTTGCGCAGCGCTTCAGTGGCAATGCGGTAGAGCCGGGTCTGGTTGATGGCGCGGTAGTAGAGGTAGCGGAAGTCGTGGGTGAGGGCAATGCCGTTTACGTTGCTACTGAAGGCCTTACCGTTCTTATCCTTTACTTCCTTGCCATCAATGCGCAGCACGAAGCCCGGCGCGGCCATTACCGATTTGTGGCCCTGCAACACCACCCGGCTACGGCCGCTGCGCAAATCCAGCACAACCAGAGCGGCTAGTTTAGGATCGGAGAGGTAGGCTACCTGGTGCTCGGTATCCACGCGCACATCGTTCAGGCCCGATCGTTCCCGGGGCAAATCCTCGAACCGGTAGATGCGCTCTACTTTATTGGTAGCCAGATTAATGTGCACCAGCTTCACCCCAGCTACCACGGGAGCCTCATCATCGGGGTTGGCGGGGTCCAGCACCCAAAGATGGTCGTTACGGTCCACAAACAGGGCTTGCACATTTACCCAGCGGCTGGCCGCCTGCGTGGAGTCCCACTGGTTCCAGGCGACATCCGGGAAGGGCCGACGCTGCCCGTTCACTACTTCTGCCAGGGCCATATCGTAGTCATTCTTCTTTTTAGGGAAGGTGACGAAGATGCGGTTCTGACGGGATACGGCCACGCCAATGGGTTGATGGCGCCCAAACTCAGCTACCGGCTCCAGAGTTGTCAGGGGCTGGCTGGGTTGGGCTGAAACGGTTAGGGCGCTACTACATGCTATTGCTGCCACTAGCAGCACCAAGCGGGATACAGGCATAATAAAACGCGGGGGTCAGGCTTCCGGTTGAGGTTGCCTACGCGGGCACTCGGCGCGGGGTTGACTGGCAGCGCCACAACCCTGCACCCAGTTGGCCGGTACATGAGCTACCGTCGTGTTGTATCACGCTGGCTCCGTATATGCGCTTTTTCTGCTTTCCCCTGGGCTTGCTGCTGCCCCTGCTGGCCCCGGCCCAAACGCCCCGGTTTACCACCACCGGGCAGTTGCGGCCTGTAACTCCGGCTTTTCATCAGCTTATTGCCCCAGGCACACCCATTGAAATTGTGGCTTCCGGCCTGGCCCACTCCGAGGGGCCGCTCTGGGTGCCAGACAGTACTATGCTGCTGTTTTCCGACTCGCCCACCCGCACTGTTTACCGCTGGTCGGAGAAAGCCGGGCTCAGCAAGTTTCTGGAGGGAAGCGGCTTTAGCGGGCGCATGCCCTACGGAAAGGAGCCGGGCACCAACGGCCTGGCCTTGGATCTGCAGGGGAATCTGCTGCTGGCTGAGCACGGCGACCGGCGCGTGGCGTTGCTGCCTTTTACCCAGCCTGGCGGCAAGCGCACCCTCACCGATGCCTTTGAGGGCCGGCGCTACAACAGCCCCAACGATGTAGTAGCGCACCCCAACGGCTCCCTGTACTTCACCGACCCTCCCTACGGCCTGCCCCAGCAAGGCCAAAGCCCATTGCGTGAGCAGCCCGGCAGCTACGTATACCGGCGCGGCGCCAGTGGCGCCGTTAGTCGGGAAGTAACCGACCTGACGCTACCCAACGGCTTGGCGCTGTCGGCAGATGGCAGTCAGCTGTTTGTAGCGCAATCCGACTCCATGCGGCCCGTTATTATGGTGTATCCGGTGCGCAGCAGTGGCAAACTAGGGCCGGGCAAGCTGTTTTTCGACATGCAGCCCCTGGCCCGCCGCCCCAAAGAAGTGCCCGATGGGCTGAAGCTAGACCGCGCCGGCAACGTGTGGGCCTCCGGGCACGGAGGGTTAGTAGTCATTTCGCCCCAGGGCCAGCACCTGGGTACTGTTGATGTGGGCCAAGTAATATCCAACTGCGCCTGGGGCGACGATGGCCGCACTCTGTATTTCACGGCGGGCTCCTTGGTGTGCCGCGTCAAAACGCTGGTACAGGGCACCACTGGCGGGCGGTAGGGCCCAGGAGTTGGTTGGTACAATGTTCCGGCATTTACTGAGCGCACGGAACGTGTACTACCCAAATGAAGTTGGCAGAGGAAGCGTAGGCTATCGGCTAGGTTTCTGGTATGCCAAGCGGCGGCCAGATGCACTCGTTAGTAGCCAAAGCCGTAGGTTTACGTTTTCTCTTTTTTCATAGCCGAAGCGGTCCGGACTGCTCTAGCGCAGCCCCCCTTCCTCATGCGTGCCACGCTCAAATTCACCAACGTAGCTCGTTCTACGTTCTTCTCCACCGTGCGTCAGCGGGCAGATGCTTACTTCACCAGCCAGCAACTCTCGCGCCATGCCAACGGGGCTATGTGGGCAAAGGCAGTGTTCTTTCTAAGCAGCTTTGTGGTCCTGTACTGCCTGATTCTGTTTGGCTCTTTCAGCCCCCTGACGATGCTGTGGCTGGCGGGCCTATTGGGGGCCTGTAGTGCGTTTATCGGCTTCAATATCTGTCATGATGCCCTACATAACGCCTTCTCAGCCAACAAGCGGGTAAATAAGGTATTCAGCTTACTTTTTAATCTGATTGGAGCCAATCCCTACGTCTGGACCATCACCCATAACGTGGTGCATCACACGTATACCAACATTCCCGGGCACGATGAAGACATTGAGGTAGCGCCCGGCCTGGTTCGCTTATCTTCCGAGGATCCGCTTCGGCCGTGGCAGCGCTTCCAGCAGGTGTACGCCTTTCCGCTGTACGGCCTAGCTTCCCTGTCGTGGGTGTTGCGCAAAGACTACGTGAAGTTTTTCCAGAATAAAATTGGGGAACACCCTACCCCTTCCCACCCACGCCGCGAGTACATCAACCTGTTTGCGTACAAGGCCCTGTACTACGCACTCTTCATTGTGGTGCCGCTGCTCGTGCTGGAGGTAAGCTGGTGGCAGTTTTTGCTTGGCTTTCTGTTTTTGCACTTTGTTGAAGGCTTGGTGCTGGGCCTGGTATTTCAATTGGCGCATGTGGTAGAGGGCACCGCGTTTCCCCAGCCCACTGCGGAGGGAGATATGCAGGAAGCCTGGGCCGTACACCAGCTGCGGACCACGGCCAACTTTGCGCCCCGTAGTGTGCTGGCTAGCTTTCTGTGCGGGGGGCTCAACCGGCAGATCGAGCATCATTTGTTTCCCAACGTTTGCCACATCCATTACCCGGCACTTTCCCGCATCGTTCGGCAAACTGCGCAGGAGTTTGGCTTGCCCTACCTGGAAAACCCTTCCTTCGCGGCTGCCCTACGCTCCCATTACCGGATTCTGCACAAAATGGGCCGCGCTGCCTAGCAACCGTAGCGTTCAGGCCCTGCAGAGCGCATACCAGCAAGCCCCCGCTTTTCTTCTCATTTAAGAGGAAGGGCGGGGGCTTGTCGGCAGAAAGCAATACAGGCTATGCAGGGCGCTTCCTTTATTTACCAGGCTGCTTTACTGAAGAAGTGCCAAGCCGCCGGTCGGTTTCTCCCAACGATATGCACTAGTAACTGTTATTAGCGGGCAGGGGAATTTGCCCTGGGTTTCGGGTGGGCTCTGGGGCCCAACCTCCCTGCTCTTGTCTTTTGGAAGATTACTTGATGCAACTAGATGTTTTGATATTGGGAGCCGGGGCAGCGGGCTTGCTGGCGGCCCGCGACCTGGCCCAGGCGGGCCGGCGTGTATTAGTGCTGGAGGCCCGCTCCCGGGTTGGGGGCCGTATCTACACCTTGCCCGCCGAAGCAGGTTTCAGCGCACCCACCGAGGCCGGGGCCGAGTTCCTGCACGGCGACGTGCCCCTGACGCGCCAGCTGCTTGACTCCTACGGCATTGGGTGGCAGGCCACGGCCGGCACTACCTACGCGGTAACCCAGGGCCAGGCCGAAGAAGCCGCAGCCTTTCTGGATGAGATGCCCTTGCTATTGGAACGGCTCCACCAGCTACCCCAGGATATGCCCTTGGCCGATTTCCTGACCCAGTACTTCCCAGGCTCCGAATACGCCCACCTGCGCCGCCAGGCCACCAGCTTTGCCGAGGGCTACGACGCGGCCGATGCCCGCCGGGTTAGCTCGTTTGCGTTGCGCGAAGAGTGGAGCGGCACCGGTGCCGAGGACTCGCCCCGCCCCGTGGGCGGCTACATCGGGCTGGTTGAGGGCTTGGTGCGGGAGGTGCAAGCGGCCGGTGGGCAGCTGGAGCTTACGACCCAGGCCGCCAGCATTGAGTGGCAGCCCGGCCGCGTGCAGGTCACCAGCCATGATGACCGCCTCTTTGAAGCTGCGCGCCTGCTCATTACCGTGCCCCTGGGCATATGGCAGGCCGAAGCCGCGCAGCCCGGCTACGTGGCTATCCACCCCGAGCTACCCGAGCACCGTGCTGCGGCCCGCGCCCTGGGCTACGGCCCCGTCATCAAAGTATTGCTGGAATTTCAACAGCCCATCTGGCAGCCGCTGCCGGGGGCCGGCTTCGTGTTTTCTGACGCTCCGGTGCCCACTTGGTGGAGCCAGCAGCCCGGCACGCAGCCCCTACTCACAGGGTGGCTGGCCGGCCCGGCTGCTGAGCAGCGCCGCCTTACCTCCGCAGCGGATCTGCTCACGGAAGCGGTGGAATCATTGGCTTACCTGCTAGACACTACTCCCGAATACCTACAACAACAGCTACGGGCGCACCAAGTAGTGAACTGGGCCGCCGACCCGCTGGCCCTGGGAGCCTATGCTTATCCCACGCTGGAGGCCATTGAAAACCGCGCCATCTTGGCTACTCCGGTAGCCGGTACGCTGTTTGTGGCCGGGGAGGGCGTGTACAGTGGCCCCTACACCGGCACCGTTGAGGCCGCCCTGGCTACCGGCAAGGCCGCTGCCCAGCAAATACTGCAGATTGAGTAGCAACCTGATTCGGCATGCAACAGCAGGCCCCCGTTCCCTTGGAGTGGAACGGGGGCCTGCTGTTGCCTAAGGAGACTGCCAACTAGCGCCGGCCATTGCGGTGCTGGGCTTCCCAGCGGGCTTTTTCACTGGGCGTTACGCGGTGGTTGTTGGAGTAGCCGTAGTTGAAATCTTTGCCCTGGCGGTAGTCCTGGTCGTTGCGGCGGTCCTTGTTGCGCTGTTCATCCCGACGGTCGTTGTCATGTCGGTCGTCGCGGCGGTCATTTTTACGGCGCAAGGCTTCCAGGCGGGCTTTTTCGGCAGAGCTCAGGCGCCGGTCGTTGTCGTTGCGCTTGTCGTAGTTGTTACGGCGCTTGTCGTCATCGTGGCTGGCAAGGCTGGTTTTGGCTGCTAGTGGGGCGGCTACCGTCAGGTTGCTGGCACTGCACAGAAGAACAAGGGCACTGGCAAAGGAAAGCAGGGAAGTTTTCATGATAGTGAAGGGAAAGAAGTGGAAGAGAATAGCCGTTTCCAGAATAGGAGCGGCGTTTTTACTCTGGATAAGCGCTTGATACTCCACTTGCAAGCCAAGTGCCGAACCTGCGCTCCAATGGCCCTATTACCGGGTTTTCTCTTCCGGCTCCGCACTTTCATCTACCAATCTGCTGTATTTTCCCTACTACACTACCGGGCACAAAAAAGGATGGGGAAGCTACGGCCGCCAAACCTGCTTCCCCACCCGGCTGCACGTCGCAGCATTTCGGACTTGCTTTACAGCAGCCCTACCCCGGCACCAGCCAGCTCTTTCCGCACTGCCTCGGGCCAGATACTTACCTGCACCTCCCCTATGTGACCCTTGCGCAGCATAAACATGCACACCCGGCTCTGCCCAATGCCGCCGCCGATGCTCTGGGGCAGTTCATCCTTCAGCAAGCGGGAGTGGAACGACAGTTCCTGCCGGTCCTGGCAGCCACGCAGGGCCAGCTGGCGCACCAGCGCGTGCTTATCCACCCGAATCCCCATCGACGACACCTCAAAGGACGTTTGCAGCACCGGGTGCCAGAGCAGAATATCCCCGTTGAGGCCGCGGTAGCCGCTTGCCGTTTCAGTGCTCCAGTCATCATAGTCGGGGGCACGGCCATCGTGGGGCTCTCCGTGGCTTAGCTCGTGCCCGATGCCTATCAGGAATACCGCGCCGTGTTGCTGTACTGCCGCGTGCTCCCGCTCCTTGGGCGTAAGCGTGGGGTATTGCTTTAGCAGGTCCTCGGCGTGCAGGAAGGTGATGGAGGTGGGCAGCACCGGCGTAATTTCGGGGTATTCAGCAGCCACCTGGGCCTCGGTGGTTTTCAGGGCGTCATAAATGCGCTCTACGGTAGCTTTCAGGAACTCCGGGGTGCGTTGCTCGGCGCTGATGTGCTTTTCCCAATCCCACTGGTCTACGTAAATAGAATGGATGGGTGAGTAGTCTTCATCGGGGCGCAGGGCGCGCATATCCGTGAGTAGGCCCCGGCCGGCCTCAATGCCCAACTCCTGCAGGCGCACCCGCTTCCACTTAGCCAGGGAGTGCACCACCACCGCCCGGCGCTCATCCAGGGCTTTAACAGGAAAGCCCACGGGACGCTCAACGCCGTTCAGGTCGTCGTTGATGCCGGTGCCATCCAGCACGGCTATTGGCGACGACACCTTGCTTAACTGCAGTTGAGCACTTAATTCCTTGGTGAAGATTTCTTTTACAAAGCCGATGGCTTCTTCCGTTTTTAATAATTCCTGCGCGGTCATGGCGGGTATTTATTTTGGGAGTTTATGAAAGGTTTTTATTTCGAAAAAGGCACATGAATTCCCCTCTCCCGCGGCGGGAGTTTTTAGAAATTCAATAAGTGTTTGTGCGCAGTTAGCACAATTAACTTCCGGCTCCTTCACGTGCTGGGCCGGGCCTTGGGCACAAAAAAAGCCTTCCGGGCTGCGGAAGGCTTTAAAAGAAAATCAAGTAGTGATTTTTCAGTTCTCCAATGGAGCAATAGCCTTCCAGTCCCGAATAAGATTATTATTCGAGTTATTATTCTGGAGATTATTGCGGAAATGACGCATGAACTAGGTCAGTTTTTGTCTGATGTATGCAAGTATAGAAAACTCATTTTAAAATTACAAGAACTGCCGCACTATTATTTTTATCAGCATTACTCATACACCCCTAATATATTCTCTTGTTTTCGTACCGTACGCAGCTGTACGCGGGCTTTATTCCACTTCCCCGGTCAAGGCATTGCGCACGTCGCGCACGGCTTGCACCACCGACAGCGGCACCGGTGCATCGGGCTTGAGCAGGCGCAGTAGCCGCATATATTTAGCCCGGCCTTCATTGCGTAGCAGCGGCGGCACTTCGTACGTGAACACCTTGAAGGGTTCCACCTTTTGCACGCCTACCAGCAAAAACCGCTCGGCCTGCAGGGCATCGGCGTAGAAGGCTGCCTGGCGGTCATAATCGTACTGCGAACATTGCTCCACAAAGTGGTTATGGTCGCGGGCCATGGTGGTTTTAAAGTCAATAATGGTGTAGGGCTGGCCGGGCTGATCCACCACCAGGTCGGCGCGGAGCTTGCAGAGCGTATCCGTGACGGGTTCCGTGAAAATGCAGCTGGGTTCTGGAATACCAACTTCCAGCAGGGCATTCACCTCCGGGTTCAGCTTCACCCCCTCCACCATCCACCACACCAGCGTATCGTTGATGCCGGGCTCGCCGGGCTGGTACAAATCGGGCTCCAACAGGGCCGTGTGGAAGGCCGTGCCCAACCCCAGGGCGCCGCCTACGCTGTTGTGAGGACGAGGCGGACGGCCATTTAACGCGTCGCGCAGGCGAGAAAGGTCGGAATTGGCAATGGCCGGCAGGGCACGGTAATCATCGTACGGAATGCGCAGCAGATCGGGGCGGGCGGGAGTAGTGGTTGGTTCAGTCACGTAAAAAGAACAGCGGAGTCCCGGAAAAGGCTCCGAAAAAGAAAGCAAAGTCGGTTTTGGTAAGGGAGTATACGGCTTTTTCCGGGAAGTGAGGCCGGTGCCTTTGCCCGCAGCACTTGGTAGTCCTGTTTGCCCGTAAGCCAGGCATTTCGGGCAGCTGGCCTGTTGCGCCACCTACCCGGAATGCTGGTATTGCGTAAGCATCACGCTCCCAGAGGGCTCTAGTGCGAACCGCTGGGTTCCTTATCGGCCCGCTCCCCGGTTTCCTCGGGCATTTCGTACTCGCCCACGCGGCCATACTGCCGCTCCCGCTGAATGCCTTTGTCCTCGCCGTAGGGGTGGCCGCCAAAACCGTGGCGCATCATGGCAATGGATTTGGCCCAGGTGGGCTCTTTGTCGCGGGAGGTGAACAGTTGCATCACCGACTGGGTGATAACCGGAATGGGCACCTCCATGTGCAGGGCATCGGCCACCAGCCAGTTTACCTCGCCGGTGTCCTCAATGTAGCTGGGCACGTTGAAGCCGCCTTCCTCGTCGTACATCTTCTTCATAAGCTCCACCAGCCAACTGCGCACCACCGAGCCATTGTTCCAGAGGCCCAGAATGGCACTGATGTCCAGCTTTTCGCGGAAGTGGGTGAGCATGCCCATCCCTTCGCCAATGGCCTGCAGCATGCCAAACTCAATGCCGTTGTGCACCAGCTTCACGTAGTGCCCGGTGCCGGCGGGGCCGGTGTGCAGAAAGCCGTTGGGTACGGCCGTTTCCACAAAAAACTCCTTTAGCTGACTCACAGCTGCTTCCTCGCCGCCTACCATGTAGCAGGCGCCGCTGCGGGCCCCACCAGGGCCACCGCTGGTACCGCAGTCAATAAAGTACAGGCCCTGCTCCTTAAGGCGGGCTGCGCGCCGGATGGAGTCGCCCCAGTAGGAGTTACCGCCATCCACAATAATGTCGCCTTGCTCCAGATGGGGCTGCAGCTGCTCAATCAGGCCATCAACGGCTACCCCGGCCGGAATGTAGAGAAACACCTTACGTGGGCGCTGCAGCTTCTGTACCAGCTCCTCGATACTGCCCACTACGTGCAGGTTTTCCGTTTCCAGGTCGGGGCGCGGGTGCAGGTCCATGCCGATGACGGGGTAGCCTTTTTCGGCCGCCTGCCGGGCCAGGCCAGCACCCATTTTGCCCAGACCGATAACGCCAATCTGTGTCTTGCTCATGCTATTGGTAGTGTTGAGGGGAGAAAAGGATGAAGGGAAGCAGAGTGATATAGGGACGGAGAATCGGCACGTCATACTACGCTTCCGGTTCTGCATGACGTGCTGGTTTTACTTTCTCATCACCTAACTCTGCGGGCAATAACCCGGGCGGGCGCGCCATCGGCGCCGGCAATTTTGAGAGGCAGGCAAATCAACTCGTACTCGCCGGGCTCGGCGTGCTGCAGAGCCAGGCCCTCAATTACGCTGATGCCGGCTTCCAGCAGGATATGGTGGGTATCGGCAGGGCCTACGGACAGGTAATCGACGCCCACGCACACCACGCCCTGGTCGCGGAGCCACTCGGCGGCGTCGGCGCGCACCCGCACAAAATCAGGATTAAAAGGTTGGCGGGCCCAGTCCTGCCGGGAGTTTTGGGTTTTGAACAGCACCCGGCTACCGCGCGGCAACGGCAGATGCTCAATTTCAGCCTTGGTAACAAACTGCGCATCCTGGATTTCCACCAGCAGCGCCGGGCCCATCAGGGTAGACAAGTCAAGCTGCGTAACGTCTGGCCCATCTTTGAGAAAATGCAGAGGCGCGTCTACGTGGGTGGCGGTGTGCACGCTCAGGCTCATTTCTGTCACGTTGGCCGCGTCGCCGCCCGCTATGCTCAGTGTTTTCCTGATGTGTACCGGCGCATTATCGGGCCAGTAGGCCATACCGTCGGAAATGGTGGTCGTGAAATCAAGCCAGGCCATATGTTTAGTTGTTAGTTGCTGGTTATCAGTTGTCAGTTGGATATTGCCCCTTACGTGTTAGCTGAATGAATAAGCTGACAACTGACAACCAGCAACTGACAACTACTGGCTCATTCATCGGGGTGGCGGGGCTGCAGCAGCTTGGCAACCAGGCCCGTCCAGCCGGTTTGGTGGCTGGCACCCAGGCCGCTGCCCGTGTCGCCGTGGAAATACTCGTGAAACAGCAGATGGTCGCGGAAGTGGGGGTCGTTCTGCAGCTGCTTGTCCTGTCCGAAGCAGGGCCGCTGCCCCTGCGCATTGCGCAGGAACAGGGCGGTAAGGCGCTCGGTGAGGGCCTGGGAAATTTCCAGCAGCGTGCAGTAGTGCCCGGTGCCGGTGGGGTATTCTACCTTAAAGTCGGGGCCGTAGTAGTGGTGAAACCGTTGCAGGGACTCAACCAGCAGGAAATTCATGGGCATCCAGATGGGGCCGCGCCAGTTGCTGTTGCCCCCAAAAAGCGAGGTAGTGGATTCGGCGGGCTCGTAGTTTACCACAGCTTTGTCGCCTTCATCCCGCTGAAACACGAAGGGGTGCTCCAAATGGTACTTGGATAAGGCCCGCACCCCGTAGTCCGACAAAAACTCGGCCTCATCCAGCATCCGGCGTAGCAGCAGTTTCATCCGGTGGCCGCGCAACAGGCTTAGCAAGTGACTCTGCCCTTTCCCCGGCTCGTGCCAGCGGCTGACCAGGGCCGCCAGCTCGGGGCGGTTGTCCAGAAACCAATTGAGGCGGCTAATGAAGCGCGGCACGTGCTGCAAGGTATCGGTATCCAGCACTTCCACGGCAAACAGCGGAATCAAGCCTACCATGGAGCGGACCCGCAGCGGGAAACGGCCGTGGTCGGGCGTACTGAGCACATCGTAATAAAATCCGTCCTCATCATCCCACATGTCTATCTGCTGGTCGCCCATGTTGCTCATGGCCGAGGCAATGTAGAGGAAGTGCTCGAAGAACTTGCTGGCTAAATCCTGGTACACAGGGTTGGTGCGCGACAACTCCAAGGCAATGCGCATCATGTTCAGGGCAAACATGGCCATCCAGGCGGTGCCGTCGGCCTGCTCCATGTGGCCACCGGTGGGCAGCGGGGCACTTCTATCGAACACGCCAATGTTATCCAGCCCCAGAAAGCCCCCTTCGAACACGTTGCGGTTGTGCTCGTCCTTGCGGTTCACCCACCAGGTAAAGTTCAGCAGCAGCCGGTGAAACACGCTTTCCAGAAACGCGGTGTCGCCCTGGCCCCGCTGCTTGCGCTCCATCTTGTACACCCGCCAGGTGGCCCAGGCATGCACGGGCGGGTTCACATCTTCCAGCTTCCACTCGTAGGCTGGCAGTTGCCCGTTGGGGTGCATGTACCAGTCATGGCACAGCAGGCGCAGCTGGTTTTTGGCAAAATCCACATCCACCATAGCCAGCGGAATGCAGTGGAAAGCCAAGTCCCAGGCCGCGTACCAGGGGTACTCCCACTTGTCCGGCATTGATATAACGTCGGCGTTGTTCAGGTGAGGCCAGGTGTGGTTTCGCTCGTGCAGGCGGCTCGCGGGCGGGGGCGGCAGGGCCGGGTCGCCGCGCAGCCACTCGGCCACATCGTAGTAGTAGAACTGCTTGTTCCAGAGCATGCCGGCTAGGGCCTGGCGCTGCACGTTGCGGGCATCGGGGTTGTCGAGGCCGGTTTGCAGCTCCTGGTAAAAAGCATCGGCTTCGGCCTTGCGCTGGCTGATGATGCCGGCAAAATCGGCAAACGGCTCCGCGAGGCCGGGGGCCGCCAGCCGCACGCGCACCGTGCGGCTTTCCCCGGCCGGCACCAGCAGCTGGTAATGCGCAGCCGCTTTAGTGCCTTCCCTCGCTGGGTTTACGGCGGCGGCTTCACCGTGCAGTAGGTAATCGTTGATGCCGTCCTTGCTAAAAGCAGAAGCTCCGGGAGCCCCGTACAGCCGCCGGGCGTTGGTTTCGTTGTCGCAGAACAGCAACTCTGCCGCCTGAGCCTCAAGCTGCTCACAGTACAGGTACAAGTCGGGCAGGTTGGCGTGCGCAACCCGAATGGCGCCCTCAGTTGCCGCTGTCAGTTGAGGCTTTTCCTCAGAATAGCCCCAAGCCCAGGTGTTGCGAAACCACAGCTGGGGCAGCACGTGCAGCGGGGCTTCCTGAGCGCCCCGGTTGTGCACGGTTATCTGCAGCAGCAAGTCCTCGGGGCCGGCTTTGGCGTATTCCAGAAAGATATCGAAGTAGCGGTTTTCCCGGAAAACGCAGGTATCCAGTAATTCAAATTCCGGTTTTTGCCGGTCGCGGCGGGCGTTTTCCTGCACCAGCCAGTCGTACGGGAAAGCGTGCTGCGGATACTTGTAGAGCATCCGCATATAGCTGTGCGTGGGCGTGTTGTCGAGGTAGTAGTACAACTCCTTCACATCCTCGCCGTGGTTGCCTTCGGGGCCGCTCAGACCAAAAAACCGTTCCTTCAGAATAGCATCGTGCCCGTTCCAGAAGGCCGGCGCCAGGCACAGGAGTTGCCGCTCATCACAGACTCCACCAATGCCCTCTTCACCCCACCGGTAGGCGTAGCTGCGGGCCATGTCGTGGGTGGTGTAAGTCCAGGGTTGGGAGTTGGCGGAGTAGTCCTCGCGCACCGTGCCCCACTGCCGATCCGACACGTAGGGCCCGAAGCGGTGCCACGTGGCGTTTCCTTCCCGGGCAGCCTGCTGCCGTTGTCGTTCCTCCGTCATGCTTTATCAGTTGCCAGTTATGAGTTGTTTGGTATTCGTTGCCGGTTGTCAGTTATCAGGGCTTTCCGAACAACTGACAACCGGCAACTGACAACTAGGAAGTGTTAACAGTGGCTAGTATGTTTGGGAATGGAGTACATGTTGACCGACGCGCAGTGGGCGCGCATCGCGCCGTTACTGCCGGGCCGGGAAGGCACGAGCGGCGGGCGGGGCCA